>NZ_JAPDKN010000099.1 GCF_026163565.1 Chryseobacterium sp. YIM B08800 | reverse complement strand
AGATTGTGATAACATTGTCTCTGCAATTTAATTATTATTTTTAAAAAATATCTCCAATTTTTTTTGAGCTAAAACTATACGTACTTTTATAAGTTAACGGCTTTGTGAAACTCAAAAGCAGTATTTATTATAAAATCTCTGTGAGCTTAGTGTTCAAATTCTATTATAGTTAGTTTACTTCTAAACAAAACTGCTCTCCGAAAATTTCAAAGAGCAGTTTCAAAACAAGATTAGAAAATTAAAAGATCGTAACCTTCATTTCTCAAATTTAGGTGACTCGGCAAACCAGGCGTTCCCGGAACCTCATTATCGTTCAATAACTCATACCCTGAAACTTCCGTTCCAAATACCGCCACACAACCTTTAGAAAGACCGTGAACATAATCCTTTACCTCGTTGTAAAGTCCGTGAACTGGGTGATCTGCCTTTTCCAAATATTCCGGCCATCTGATTCCCGTTCCCTGAAAAATAATTTTCACATCTTCACCTGCGTGCTTGAATTCGTAAGCCGAAGCCAAAGCATTGAACACTCTTCCCAAAGCTTCCTCCGAACCAGATTTTGGATCAGAAAGAATAATAATTGCTGTTTTTTTCATGGTATAAAAATTTAATTTACACTGCAAAGATGTGGGAATAACAGTCGCTAAAGAATGGATGATTTTCACTTTGTAATGGAGATTTTTTGAATTGGTTTTGACAAAGCTTATCCAATAGAAAAAGCGAACTGTAATTAAAAAGTTCGCTTATTTGGTTACCAAATAAAAAGTTCAAGTTCATTATGAACCAGGCTTTACAAAAGTTTGCCAACCTTTCATCGTTTCGATAAATCTTTCACTCAGTCCACCTTCACGAAGAAAATCAGCCGTCACAGGCAATGGTGGACTGTCATAAAACGGATTTGCTTTTACCTGAAGAGGAAAATCTCTTTGTAAAATTCCTGCTCGTGCTATCAAAACAAAATCGCAACCTTCATCAAGCAATTCTCCGGCTCTTTGGGCGCTCATTATTTTTCCTGCTGCTCCTAAACGAACACCTTTTCGGGGAAGCTCTGTAAAAACGCTCAACATAGTTTTCCCCTGAAAACTTCCTTCCCTTACAAGCTGCGCCGAATCCCAAAGTGCCAAATCCAGATAATCAATGAGTTCTTTATCAAAAATTTCAGCGGTTATTTCACATAATTCTTCCAAACGTAATCCATATCGCTCAATCGATAGACGCCATCCAATTTGAAAATCATTTCCACAAGCTTTTCGAATTCCTTCAATCACTTCTATCGTAAAACGAGCTCTATTTTCTACACTTCCTCCATATTTATCAGTTCTGTCATTTAGATTTGGTGAAAGAAATTCAGATAAAATCCAACCGAAAGCTCCGTGAACAGAAACTCCATCAAATCCTGCCAATTGTGCTCTTTTCGCTGCTTCAATAAAACTGTCACGAATTCTTTCCACTTCTTCAGTTGATATTGCTTTGATATCCTTTAATGTCTTACTTGATGCAGGAGCAGGAATTCCTCCTAAAGAAGGAACGGCTCTGTGACCTGCGTGATGCAATTGTACAGCAGATAATGCACCGCCTTCACGAATTGTCGTTGCCATTTTCGTCAATCCTGGCAAATGTTTATCACTATGGATTCCCAACTGTCGTTCAAAAGCAATAGCTCCGGCTTCTACCGTAGATGCACTAGTTTGAATTAGTCCATAACCACTTTGTGCCAGTTGTTCCATCCAGAATTGGTCGTATTTTGAAGCTGTACCATCAAAATCACTTTGCTGGCTGGTCAACGGTGCCATCATAAAACGGTTTCTCATCGGAGAACCGTGCAGTAAAGTGATTGGTTTAAATAAATCAGAAACAGACATTTGTATAATTTTTTTGGTTTAACATATCAATTTTTGTCTGTTGCAAAGTTGGAGTTTTAGATTATTGATAAAAATGGATGTTTTTGCTTTAATAATGGATGTTTTTTATGATTTACTTTGTTTGTTAGTTTAATTTTATTCCTAATAATAGGTCTTGTTAAGTAAAGAAAAACTAAATTAGTCTTGCAAAGAAATTGTATGCCTAAAAACGATTCAATAATATTAAACACAATGGATTACAGCAGTGGGATTGCTGTTGGTATTTGGGATGAATCTACACCAGGTATTATAAAAGCACTTGATCCCCACAGGCACGACCATTTTACTTGTATGCTAATTGAAAATGGTCAGCTTCAAGTTGTATTTGATTTTAAGCATTTAACAATACCTGCAGGCACATTATTTGTCTCTGCTCCTGGACAGGTTCATCAGATTCTTGAGACTTGTGGTACAAATGGTTATTATCTGTCTTTTGAGAGTCGTCATATTGGAGAAGCTACGCAGATAAATTTAGATAATTTCTTAGAGGGAACATTGCAAATATCTTTATCTCTAAATGAGCACAATTGGTTTAGAACAATTTTTGACTCAATGATAAAAGTACAGCATCTTAATGATAGTGCTTACAGACAAGTTGAAGAACCATTGCTTTCAGCTCTGATTGAACAGGCTGTTTTATGCTACGAACGTCAATCATTAATTGGTTCTGAAATTATAAGTCTGCGCTCTATTAGTCTCACAAAGGAATTCAGGAATCTTGTTAAAGAATATTTTCGAATTATAAAGCGTCCATTTGAATATGCAGAAAAGCTTAATATTACTGTTGCACATCTAAGCGATACAGTAAAAAAAGTGACTGGATCATCAGCTTCTGAACTGATTCAAAAGGAAGTGATGAACGAAGCGCTAAGATTGCTTTATTATACGGAACTAAGCGTCAAAGAAATTTCTTATCAGCTCGGATATCAGGATACAAAATATTTCATTAGGCTGTTCACTAAAAAAGCAGGTTGCTCGCCAAGTGGATATCGCCACCAGTATGCTAAAAAATCAAGCCCAACTTAAGAACATTAATACTATTCCTTCTTTTGTCCACCTTTTACCTTAATCCGTGAGTGGTGCAATATTATTCAATTGCTCAATTTTGTAAGACAAAAAATTTACTTCTAAAGAAAATTTAAGTCTTATGATTGCACAGAATTTTGTTGAACGCTCAGTATTCTCATTGTCAAAAACTCCCGAGGGAATTGTCGATTCTTTTATTTCTCATATGAATTCATTTAACAAGGAGACTATGCTCAGCTTCTATGAGGAAGACGCAATCTTTATTAATAATAATGGTGACCCTCGGAGAGGAAGATTAGAGATTGCGAGCGAATTGGACTGCTTCTTTAAATTCGGATTACCACTTAAAGTTACCACAAGAAATATTAATGTAGCAGGTAATTTAGCATCTTTAATCTTGGATTGGAGTATAGCAGGTATCGCGAGCAATGGTGAAAAAGTATGTTTACGAGGAACGTCTAATGATTATGCTAAAAGGGGAGCAGACGGATATTGGAGATATTGGTTTGAAAATCCCTTTGGTGTTCACGTACGCAGCTTATTTTAAAAAAAATTATATTATAAAATAAATCAGATATGAAAATTTTAGTAGTAGGAGGTACAGGTCTAACAGGGAGACTTGTAACTAAAAAATTAGAAAAACTTGGTCATAAAGTGGTAACTGGTTCGCCATCACAAGGTGTAGATATCCTTACTGGTGAAGGACTTCAGGACGCATTGACCGGAACTGAAATAGTAATTGACCTGTCAAATTCATCTTCTCCCGAAGGAGAAAATGCGCTTCGATTTTTTGAGACTGCGGGAAAGAATCTTGTCAAAGCAGAATTGAATACTAGTGTAAAGCACCATATCGTTCTATCAATTGTAGGAACAGATGATGCATTGGAAATCGGTTATCTTAGAGCAAAGAAACTTCAGGAGGATACTATTAAAAACTCGGGTATACCTTACACTATAATTAGGTCTACACAATTTTACGACCATGTGGAAGCAATCATCCAGGTTCAGGGAGAAGGAGATAAAGTTTTTGTTTCGAACTTAGACTATCAGCCGATTGCACTTGAAGATGTTACCGATTTCATCGTAAAATTTTCCTTGGAAGAACCTAAAAATGGTACTATGGAAATTGCAGGACCAAGACGTGGTAAAATGGAGGATTTTGTCTCTGAGTATATTGAAATTACAGATCAGGATAAAAAAGTGATTACAGACAATGAAAGTAAGTATATGCATTTTGTTGTTCCTACTTCACTTCTAGTGCCTGCTGGTCAGTACTCCGCGGGTAAGGTACTCTTTGAGAATTGGGCACTTGAAACATTTAAAAGCTAAATCTTTAAGTATATACTTTTGCTTTCGATAATTCTAAAATTTACGTGCAGATCTAGTTGGTCTGCATTTTTATGAAAAATATTTTTTAGGAAATTTTGATTAATCTAAGAGCCTGTTTAAATTTTATTG
>NZ_JAPDKN010000098.1 GCF_026163565.1 Chryseobacterium sp. YIM B08800 | reverse complement strand
CTAGTTGGTCTGCATTTTTATGAAAAATATTTTTTAGGAAATTTTGATTAATCTAAGAGCCTGTTTAAATTTTATTGAGTAATAATTTTATGGCAGATAATTTGACCATGTTTTCAGAACTTTCCATTAGAAGTTCATAATTCCTGCATAATCTTCTATCATTATCAAACCAGGAAAAAGTACGTTCTATAATCCATCGTTTATCAATGGGCTCAAATTCTTTTACTTTTCTGTCACTCCGCATAACGATTTGAATGATATAATTGAACTTGATTCTTATTTCCTCAATAATCTCACCTCTGTAACCTCCATCCGCTATGATTACATCAAGTGGAATCAATAAATATCGCAGTGTTTTCATCAATAATAATGCGGCTTTGCTGTCGTGAATATTGGCAACACTTACCATTACAGCTAACAAAAAACCATTTTTATCTACCACAACGTGTCGCTTGATGCCTTTTACTTTTTTACCTCCGTCATAACCATTAAGCGAACGGTTATTTCCCCAGCGAACGCTCTGACTGTCCATAATTCCCAAACTTGCCTCGGCTTTCTGACTTCTGTTTTGTCGTACTTTTTCTCGCAATTTTGACAATAATAAATCGAAAACCTCCAGATTTGACCATTTTGAATAATAGTAATAAACCAATTGCCATTTTGGAAAATCATGAGGTAACAACCGCCATTGACAACCAGTTTTCACCAAAAAAATGATCGCATTCCAAAAGACAATTAAATAATATTTTCGCTTTCAGTCATCAAAATCTAATGTCTATATTAAAAAAAGACATTGAGTTTGGGTTAAATCTGTTGGATACATTGACGTTTTTTGTTTTGCAACTCTAAAATGACAATTTTTATTCAGCATTTTAGCCCTTACTCTTTTTTATTATTCTTTTTTAAACAGGCTCTTAATATTCCAGTTAAAATGACTCCAATATTGATTGACCAACGGCAAAGCATTTTCAGGCTCTTTTTCCAATTGAATAAACCACGTATTGTTTAAATGGTTCTGTTTAAATTTCAATAATTTCCGTACCGAAGTATAAAAAGGCTCATCTGTAAAATGTTCAATAACTTCCGAAAGCAAAACATAATTCATGTCTACATAACGAAATAAGGTTCCTGGTTTTCCTAAAGGTTGTCCCAATTTTGAAGCTCTTTCAACCTGCTCAGTTCTTGTCCATTGATGCTTTTTATTTTCATTGATTAAGGTGAAATACCCCTCATCAACATAATCTCTGATTCCCGAAGTATGAGAAAGCAAATGACGGATGGTGATAGAATCTAAGTTGTATCCTGCCTTCATCAATTGAATTCTTGATGTCTCAGTAATTAGGTTTTTTATATTTTGATTAATATTTAACTTACCTTTTTCTGCCAGGCGAAGTATCGTTGCAGCCATAAATGTTTTGGTGGTACTCGCAATTAGTAAAAGCTGCTGTACATTCAGATTTTGTTTGGAATTTTTTCCGTCGAATCCTTTAGCATAGCTCCAGGAAATTTTGGGAGATTCGATGTGTATCAAAACCCCAATTATTTCAGGATTTTTTTCATAATCCGAATAGATAATTTTTTGATAAAGATCAGTATGAGTTTAAGCTGAAGTTTTAAAAATCAGGCAGAGAAATAGAAGTATTGTGAA
>NZ_JAPDKN010000097.1 GCF_026163565.1 Chryseobacterium sp. YIM B08800 | reverse complement strand
AACTAATTTATAAATCTGTCTTTCTTAATACAAACTTACCATTGAGCGGTATGTTTGAGCTCATTTTCTGTGATTTTTCGCGGCGGCGAAACCGCCGCGAAAAATCACAGAAAATAGCGAGTAGCAAAAGCAGGTTCCCGGCTCCTAAAAAAAGTATATAAAGAAATTGAGACAGGAATTTTAGAAAACTTTTTATTGGGATCTTTTTACTTAGAACTTTTTTACTATCTTTGCACACTTAAATATTAAATCGGGACGAGTTCCCTTAAAATTCAAACATTATGTCAGTAAAAATCAGATTACAAAGACACGGATCAAAAGGTAGACCTTTTTTTCACATCGTAGTTGCAGATGCAAGAGCTAGAAGAGATGGTAGATTCATCGAAAAATTAGGTACTTACAACCCAATTACTAACCCTGCTACAATAGATTTAAATGTTGATTCTGCTGTAAAGTGGTTAAACAACGGAGCTCAGCCAACTGATACGGCTAAAGCTATTCTTTCTTACAAAGGAGTTCTTTACAAAAAACACTTACAAGGTGGTGTTGCTAAAGGTGCTTTTGATGAGGCTGAAGCTGAAAAAAGATTCAACGCTTGGGTTGAAGCTAAAGAATCTAAAGTACAAGGTAAAGTAGAAGGTTTGGCAACTGCTAAAGCTGACGCTAAAAAAGCTGCTCTTGATGCTGAAACTAAAGTAAAAGAAGCTAGACTTGCTGCTGCTGCACAAGCTGAAGCTGATGCGAAAGCTGCTGAAGAAGCTGCAAACGCTCCTGCTGAAGAAGTTACAGAAGCTACAGAAGAACCAACTGCTGAAGCAGAAGGAACTGAAGAAACTCAGGCTTAATTCTTCTAAAAAGATACAAAGCAAAGGCACGATTTTTTCGTGTCTTTGTTGTTTAAAAACTGATTTTTAAAATTCTAACATCATTATGAAAAAAGAAGATTGCTATTTATTAGGAAAAATTACACGCAGACATGGGCTTGCCGGAAACGTAATCCTTAAACTGGATACAGACCAACCCGAGCTTTATAAAAAACTAGATTCTATTTTTGTAGAAATCAACGGTTTGTTGGTGCCTTTTTTTATTGAAAAATCTTCTTGGAGTAAACTGGATGCTCTGAATATTGCTTTTAAAAATTCTAATGAGGCTTTGGTAGACCAGTCTTTAGGTAAAAGTGTCTATCTTCCTTTGGCGAGTTTGCCTCAACTTACCGGAAAACAATTCTATTATCACGAAATCATCGGATATGAAATTTTTGATGAGCAGGATAATAGTTGTGGGATCATCAGATCGGTGAATGATCAGACGGCTCAGAATTACTTTATAACCAATTTAGATGGAAAAGAAGTGGTAATTCCGTTGATCAAAGACTGGATTCTTGAGGTAAATCGTGATGAGAGATTTATAAAAATGCAGCTTCCTGAAGGTTTGATTGATGTATTTTTGGTGCCTTCTAAAAAGGATGAGTAAATTTAAATACAAAATCTTTATATATGACATCTTTATTTTCTAAATGAAGATGTTTTTTTATTAAAATTGCTTAAACTTTTTATTTAACCACAAAAGATTTAGATATTTCTATGTAAAGTTAATGATTACAAAGAAAAAAGTACACAAAACCTTTAAAAATCCTTGATTTTTTATTCTCTTGAGAACTTTGAATTGTGGTTTAAAACAAACTTATTATTAACCTTAATTTTTGTATGATTAAGGTTTTAGTTTTTGTTTTAAATTTTCGATCTGGTCATACATTTTATTAAAAAACATTTTTCGTTCCCGGTTTCCCGAAGTATTCAGCGACTTTGAGTTTTTAATTTCATGCTCAAAATACACTAAAGTATCGCTGCAGGTGCTATCGTCATTGGTCATCATGTATCCAAACATATTAAAAGGAATAAAAAATGACGATTGATATTCATTTTTAAACAAAATATTATTGCTTAAAATTACTAAATCGTTGACGTAGAAATTAAAATCAGGATTGTGCTGTATTTTATGCTCAATATTTTGAATTACAGTTCTTACTTCTTCCAAAATAAGTATAATATCTTTATATTTTAAAAGCCCCATTTCTGAATAGAACGAGATCTGCATCAGAATACTCATAATTGTGGTGTCGTTCCAAACTTCGGTTACATTTTGATTTTCATATAGGTCTTTTAGCATTTCATTTTTTGGCGAATGATAGGGAAGGTCAAAGTCTTCAAAGGAACAGAGGAATTTGTCTTCGTTCAGCAGATTCATCCAAACATAAAATTTAAAACGAGAAAGAATAGTATCTGAGATCGTATAAAAAAACGGAATGTCTTTCGCGGAATAATAGACTTTCGACTGATTGACACTTTGAAAAACATCCAAAATCTTCAATGAACTTTCAAAAAAGTGGAGTAGATCTTCCTGAGTTTTTACCGGGCGTGTTCTTTTTACCACCAATTGATTTTCCGTTCCCAAAAACTGATCAAGGGAAATCTGATAGTACTTTGCTAATTCCAAAGCTTCTTCAAAACTAAACTTTGCTTTCATAGAAGTGCGTCTGTGAGCAGCATCATAACTGATATTGAGGATGTTGGCAATCTCGTCATTCAAAGATTTGTCACCAATTTTCTTTCTGATCTGCTTCAGTAATATTTCCTGATTCATTTCTTTTGCGATTTTCACAAATGTAGAAATTTATTTTAATTTTTTTTCGCATTCAGAAAAAGGGTTTTCAAAATTAGCTTTGAAGTATAATTTTAAAATAAATGTTATGAAAACGAACTTATTAGCAATAGCATTAGTGATGAGCTCATTGTATTTCGGACAAGACAGTCTGAAAATAAAATCAGCTTTGTTTACGGTAAATCCTCAAAAATTTACAGCAAAAAATACAACAGGAATCAATGTTGGGATTATGGATGATTATCTGAAGCAAAATATTTACGGAATAAATCTTCAGGCAAATCCGATAAGCTTGATATATCCTTTAATTCCTAAAGCTTTACCGGTTCCTTCTAAAGAATCATCAACAGTAACTGTAAGTGGATTACACTTTTCTACAGGCGGCATGGTAGACGGAGAAAAATTGAATGGACTTGGAATTTCTATTTATCATCATTGTAGGATTACCAATGGTGTTTCTGTGAATTTTTATAATAATACTTCAGCTACTTTAAATGGAGTTCATATTTCTGGGTTCGCTAATAATTCAATAAAAGGAAATGGTTTAAGCATGGCGTTTTTAGGAAATTATTCTGAAGATTTTGCAGGAATGCAAGTAGCGGCTTTTAACGAATCTAAAAAAATGAAAGGAATGCAAATCGGTTTAGTCAATAAATCTAAAGAAATGAAAGGTCTTCAGATAGGCTTTTGGAATGAAAATGAAAAAAGAAAATTACCTCTTCTCAACTGGAATTTTAAATCTAAAAAAGAAAAGTTATGAGAAGTGTACCTTATATATTAATAGCAATTCGTTTTCTTTTCGCGCCGATTATTTTCTTTTTAGCTTATGTAAAAGGCGAAGAGTCTCGATTTTTAATCTTAGCTTTAATGTTTATAGGATTGCTTACCGATATTTTTGATGGAATCATCGCTCGAAAAGTTGGAGTTTCATCAGAAAAATTACGGAGATTCGACAGTCAGGTTGATTTGATTTTTTGGCTTTCGCTTGGTTTTGCAGCTTATTTTTTAAACACGGAACTAATTAAAAAAGAATGGATAGGAATTGCTGTTATTTTCATTATGGAAGCACTTTGTTACATTATAAGTTGGTCAAAATTCGGCAAAGAAACCTGTACACATGCCTGGCTTTCAAAATTGTGGGGATTGAGTTTATTGATTGCTTTTACGTATTTAATAGGCTTTCAACAGGCGGGTTGGCCATTTTACACAACCGTAATTCTGGGATTTATTGCTCATGTAGATGTAATTTTGATTATTTTAATTCTTCCAAAATGGCAATACGACGTTCCAAGTGCTTTCCATGCATGGAAAATAAGAAAAGGAAAGCAGAGAAAGAAGTCTGTATTTTTTAATTGATATTGATTGTAAAACTCATTTTTAGATTTAATAATTGATTATTTTTTTTAAAAGACAGCGTAAACTTTAAGTTGCGTTGTTTTTTTGTAACTTTGCAGTCATTAATTTTTATACAAAAATTTATTAATCAACAAATGAAAAAGCAGACGATTAAAGAAGTCCTTGAGGGCTACAAGAAAGTATTACATCATGACATTACAGTTTACGGTTGGGTAAGAACATTCCGTGCAAATCGCTTTATTGCGCTAAATGATGGTTCTACGATTAATAATTTGCAAATTGTAGTTGATTTTGAAAATTTCGACCAAGAGTTAATCAGTAAAATCAGCACAGCTTCTTCTCTAAAGGTAATAGGAGAGGTGATAGAAAGCCAAGGAGCAGGTCAAGCAGTGGAAATTATCGCTAAAAAAATCATTATTTTAGGAGATAACTTTACCGAAGAAAGAGATAAAACGATTCTTCAACCCAAAAAACACTCTTTAGAAGTTTTAAGAGAACAGGCGCATTTAAGATTCAGAACCAATTTATTTGGAGCAGTTTTCAGAGTACGTCACGCCGTGAGTTTTGCAATTCACTCATTTTTTAACCAAAACCAATTTTTCTACATCAATACTCCAATTGTAACGGGAGCTGATGCAGAAGGAGCAGGTGAAATGTTCGGTGTAACCAACTTTGATTTAAATAATATTCCAAGAGATGAGCAAGGTGATATCGATTTTGCTCAGGATTTCTTTGGGAAGAAAACCAACTTAACGGTTTCCGGACAGCTTGAAGGGGAAACTGCAGCAATGGGATTGGGAAGAATTTATACTTTCGGACCAACTTTCCGTGCAGAAAACTCAAATACAACGCGTCACTTAGCAGAATTCTGGATGATTGAGCCTGAAGTTGCTTTCAATAATCTGGAAGATAATATCGATTTGGCAGAAGATTTCCTAAAATATGTAATAAAATATGTTTTAGATAACTGTAAAGACGATTTAGATTTCTTAGACAAACGTTTTGCTGAAGAACAAAAATCAAAACCGGAAAAAGAAAGAGCAAAAGAGGGCTTAATAGAAAAGCTTGAAAATGTAATTGCTAAGCGTTTCAAGAGAGTTTCTTATACTGAAGCAATTGAGATTTTATTAAATTCAAAAGAAAATAAGAAAGGAAAATTTGTTTATCCAATCGAAGAGTGGGGGGCAGACCTTCAGTCTGAGCACGAAAGATTCTTGGTAGAAAAGCATTTCGAATGTCCTGTTGTTCTTTTCGATTATCCAAAAGAAATCAAAGCATTCTACATGAAGCTGAACGACGACAACAAAACAGTTGCTGCGATGGATGTACTTTTCCCTGGAATTGGTGAAATCATCGGTGGATCTGAAAGAGAAGCAAGATTAGATGTTCTGAAAACAAAAATGACAGAAATGCATGTTGACGAACACGAGCTTTGGTGGTATTTAGATACCAGAAGATTCGGGTCAGTTCCTCACGCAGGTTTTGGTTTAGGCTTGGAAAGGTTAGTACTCTTCGTAACAGGAATGACCAACATCCGTGATGTGATTCCTTTTCCAAGAACTCCAAAGAACGCAGAATTTTAATCAACACTATATATTAAGAATGTCTCTGAAATTTTCAGGGACATTTTTATCATATATATATAAGCATACCTCCAACTATCAAACTCTCTCATTCTCCAACCCTCGAACTTTTTTTCAGGAGCTAAATCCGGCTTTCACTCCTCGCTTTTTTGCGCTTTGCTTTTTCTTTGCAGCAAAAAGAGCTCAAACAAGCC
>NZ_JAPDKN010000096.1 GCF_026163565.1 Chryseobacterium sp. YIM B08800 | reverse complement strand
ATATATATATAAGCATACCTCCAACTATCAAACTCTCTCATTCTCCAACCCTCGAACTTTTTTTCAGGAGCTAAATCCGGCTTTCACTCCTCGCTTTTTTGCGCTTTGCTTTTTCTTTGCAGCAAAAAGAGCTCAAACAAGCCGTTCAATCCGGGCTATTTTAGTAATTGTTCCATTTGGTAGATAACACCAATATCGTTAAAAGCAAAGATGTCTAAAAGCCACATCGTGGCGCTCTGTTAATAGAACATTATAAAATCACCAGATTAAGCTCCAAAGGAGCGACCTGTAAAATGATAGTAGATTATTATATACAACCCGTAGTGCATTTGGCTTAGATTGAATAAAAGTTGTGCAAACTGCTAAAAAGCAGTAAATT
>NZ_JAPDKN010000095.1 GCF_026163565.1 Chryseobacterium sp. YIM B08800 | reverse complement strand
ACTCCTGCTTCCCATGCATCAGAACATCCGTCATTATCACTGTCATTATCTAAATGATTAGGAATACCATCTCCGTCAGGATCACAATTGTTAGACTGGATATATGTATAAAAAGAAATAGCTCCACTAGTTGACATACCCGCAATCGAAAATTGCAAACTCTTTACAGTGCGATTTCCGAATCCTTTTAATGTTAAGCTTGCATTAGCACCTATCGTCGTTTGACCGTAAGTTGCAACACCATTTTTAGTTAAGTTAACCTGGTCTATAATATTACTGAATTCCACATTCTTTGCCGTACCTAATAAGGCATCAGCACCCGGATTAACAGCATAAGTATAAGTAACATTTGTTGTAGCTACTGCCGATGTACCAAAACCTATTATTATTTTGTCTGCCGGAACTGGAGAAGAGAAAGTAATCGTCCATGTACCGCTAGATTGAGTACCCGTTCTTGTAATAAAACTACAAGCTGCCGGGTTAGCATATGGGTATTGGTTATCAATGACTGTACTACCAGTACAACCTGTCGATGGAGATTCTGTAAACCCCGCTGATGTCACAGAACTTTGCACTGTTGTGGTAGTACCATCAATGATATCTCCCGGAACAGAATATTGTCTAAAAGAACATGCTTCCACAAGATCTAATACACCGTCATTATCATCATCTATATCTACAAAATCCGGCACTTCATCGTTATCTGCGTTCGCACAATTTGAAACCCCCACATCTAAAGCCATATCATAGGTTGACACATATTTGGCAATACCATTTTCCGACGTTTCCAATACATTGTAATAGCCATTTGCTCCATAATCTGCTGAAGCTCCGCTACCAGCAATTGCATTTATAACTCCATTTGGATCAAGAACATTGGTTAACAAGCTTCCTTTTGACATTACCCCTGCATTGCTGTTGACATATTCATAAACACCTGCTTCTACAGCATCGCTACAACCATCACCATCAGAGTCTAAATCTCTATGATTAGGTAAACCATCACCATCAGTATCATTATTACATGTTGGCTTTGGATGAGCCGAAGGAACATAATCTGCAGTAACAATTGTAGAGGTAATTTCACCAATGGTATTTGCTAAAGCTAATGCTCCTGGTACAGATCCCGTCTGGATTCTGTAATATTTATAAGCCGTGGAAGTCGTTACAGTAAAATTAACAGGAGTCGTTGTAATAAGTGTTGCAGGACTGAGTGCCGAAGACCAGGCAATACCATCGTTAGAACCTACTATAACAGCATTGGCATTAGCTGTTGCACTTATTCTTTGAGACACCGATAAAGTTGCCAATCTCACCGCTGTAGGGTATTCAATTGTGAAAAGGTTACTTCCTGTAGGATTTGCCGTAGCCGCATACGCATTAAAGTTAAAAGTGAGTGCAGTACTGCCATCATGTAAAAGCTGTATATCACCGTCACTTTGATCATCATCAGGAGATACAAACTGTGAGCTAATTTTTGAGATAACATTGGCTTCCACCGCAGTGTAGAAACATGCAGGACTTTCTACCGCATCCAGCACTCCGTCATTATCGTCATCGATATCTGTAATGTCATTGATCCCGTCACCATCCGTATCAGCACAAAGATTGAGGTTATTAGCCAAAGCATATTCGGAATAAGTAAGTGTTCCGTTATAAACTCCACTTTCCGCACTTGTTTCAATGCCGTTAAAATAACCGTTTGCCCAATATTGAGAAGGAGTACCGTTTCCTACATACGCATTAGCCGTTCCCGGCGCTATTCCTCCGGAATAAATGCTTCCTCCACTTGCTGACATAGATGCTGAAGCACCTGCATTGGAGGACACTCCCGCTTCTCTTGCATCGGGACATCCATCGCCGTCACTATCCAAATCTCTGTGATTAGGTATACCATCACCATCAGTATCATTTGTACAAGTTGGTTTTGGATGAGCAGAAGGAATATAATTAGCCAGATTAATAATGCCCACTACTTCATAGTTAGTAAAAGTAAGCGGCGAGGTGGCGGCAGTTGAAACACGTATTCTATAGTAACGATAGAGATTAGTAGTGTTTAATGTTACCGGCCATGATTTAATAAGGCCTGAAGCGACTCCCGTAGAAACAGGAACAGAAACAGCCTCGTAATTTGCATCATCGTTAGATGCCTCCAATATAGCGAACGAACCAGTACCCCAATTTTGCGTGTTAGTATAAAGATCCATTTGCGTAAGACCGACAGCAACCGGATACTCTACTTTATAAATAATTTTTGAGGTATTGCCCAGTTGGTTTGCCGGAACAACATGATTGGACGCGGTAACAGCGGTAGTTACGCCATCATGCATGGTGGGTATATCATTACCCGGTGTTACTGCTACCGAATTGACAGTTGAGGTAGTTATACCTGTAGAAATTTTTACAGGAACAATAACTTCAGACGTACTGTAAAAACAAGCGGGGCTTTCCACCGCATCCAGTATACCATCATTATCGTCATCTATATCTACCACATCTTTTACTCCATCGCCATCCGTATCTGCGCATAAGCTTAGTATATTAGTGGTTGCGTATTGTGAATATGTGGAAACGTAATTTATGTTGCCCGAATCAGTAGTAGTTTCCTTTACATCAGCAAGCCCGTTGGTACCAACAGCACTTACAAATGTAAAACCAGGGGTAGCATCTGTAGTTGCACCGGCTTCAAAGGCATCACTACAGCCGTCGTTATCACTATCAAGGTCGTATTCATTTCTGGTTCCATCGCCATCAGTATCGGTAATACAGTTCGGTTTTGGATGATAAGACGCTATATAGTTATTATTGCTGAAAGTAGCTGTAATTTCACCTATGGTATTGGCTACTGCCAAATCACCGGGTACAGAACCCGTCTGGATACGGTAATACTTGTATGCCTGCGAAACGGTGACCGTAAAATCAATAGGAGTAGTCGTAATTAAGGTAGCCGGGCTTAGTGCTGCCGACCATGTGATTCCATCATTTGAGCCTACAATAACTGCATTCGCATTGGCGGTACTACTGATATCATGTGAAACCGATATAGCAGAAAGCCTTACCGGTGTAGGGTATTCAATCGTAAACAAATTACTGCCTGTAGGATTCTGAGCCGCAGACAAGGCATTGAAGTTAAATGTTAAAGCAGCGCTCCCGTCATGTAGTACCTGTAAGTCACCATCGCCCTGGCTATCATCCGGATTTGTAAATTGTGAGCTGATTTTTACTCCATTTAGCGTTTCCAGTTCTGTATAAAAACATGCCGGGCTTTCCGTGGCATCAGGTACACCATCATTGTCATCATCAATATCATCAATATCTCTTATACCATCACCATCGTTATCATTATTATACTGTATAGTAATCGAAACCGGGCAGCCGCTAATATCCCCATTAGGATAAACATATAGTATCAGATCACCAGGAGGTACAGAATTTCCAATCCAGGAAAGCTGCCCACTGTTGCTAATCGTTACATAATCATTGGCATCTATATTAAAAGAGCTTGCTGTTCCAGGGTTAACAAGATCAACCACTGTATTTCCCGGATCAGAAATACCGCTTAAAGTTCCGTTCATATATTGGAAAACCTGCGATGCCACAATTACCGGTACTACCGGTGCCAATGTTGACACTCCTCCGGGCTGTCCGTTAGTTGCTAGAATTGGGGGCGGTGTAGCTGCAGTATAACTACCGCCAATTCCTCCACTTACATCAAGTGTTACTGTTGAAGGTAAGGTGTTGTCTCTTAACAAATAGCCACCGCCGCCGCCGCCGCCGCCGCCATGAGCGCCAACGTAAACCACAGTACCGCCATTTCCGCCTTTTAGATTAATTGTAAGATTGCCTGAAATAGAGGGTGTACCCAGTAATGCCAGTGTTCCGCCACCGCCACCGCCGCCTGCACCATCGGCTTGCGAATTGGCAGCAGTATTACCGTTAGATTCGATCGTTCGTGAATTACCGGTTATAGAATTGGCTTTAAACATAATAATACCACCTCCATTAGCACCTAGAGATCCTTGATTGTCGTTGTCGTCTCCGGCACCGCCGCCACCGCCCATTACCAAATTCCTTAATCCACACGAAACTGCGTAACCACCTCTACCAGACAACTGAGCATTAAGAGAATATGTACCACCTTTACCGCCTACCCCATAGTTAGCGCCACCACCACCACCAGTGTTTACGGCATTTCCTCCACCACCGCCATTGTACTGCGCTCCGCTTAGTCTGTCTCCAACCGTAAATTTTGCAATCCCCTGACCTTTAGCAGCTCCAGTTGAGGAAACATAAGCAGTAGTATTGTTGGAAGTTGCTTTTATCGCACCACCGAGAAACCCTTTTCCGGTCATGGTAATATCGCTGTTTAACACCAATTGATCGGCCTCAAACACTAACACACCTCCTTTGGTACCATTCCAGGCTGTGCCCGTCAGCGAAGCACTTACTGTTGTTGTACCTGTATATACAGGTACTGTAACCAACTGTAACGAACCAGTTACATCATAAGTTTTTGTAAGTGGAGCCGAGATAGTAACTGTTGTGGAAGTCACATTTGAAATTGTTGCAAACTCATAATTTCCTGCCCCATTCAAAGCAATCAATTCGCCATAGCGAGATGTATTACTCGTATTGATTGTAGCACCCTGCATTTGGATTACCAATATTTTTTGTCCGACCACGAAACCCGCAGTTGCATCTACCGTAAATGTAGTTCCAGAAATTCCTGAAACCGCCGCATAGTTATTGATTACACCAGAAATACTCTGTAGAGTTCCTTGATAGTTTTCCAAACCTTTTAATGAAAAAGGTATTCCTACTTCTAGATCCCAATCTCCACCTTTTCCTGTGATATTATTGGATGCCGAAATTTGTTTTCCTAATTTCTTTTTAAGATAGCGTACAGCAGCTATTCCTTTTTCGCCCCTTGCAAATTCACACCCATAAATGTTAATTTGATTTATTTTTGAGAGGTTTACTTGCGTGGAGATCCATTTTTCTATCTCGAAAACATTTCTCCATTGTCCATTGATGAACAATTCTCCACTTCGCCCATGTGTAAAGAGCTGAAAAACATCCTTAGAAACTATATTTTTTGATGTAGTAAGCAGTGGTGAAGAATCAATACTGGCATCTATAAATATGTTATTTAGAAATTTCGTCTCTTTGAGATTTCTTTTAGAAACAATTTGTAGTTGAGAGTTTGTAGTGATAGATTCCCTTTTGTCTACTTTCGAATTGCTAGTTTCCATAGTCGGTTTTGCAATATAATACTGCAAAGAACTTTCTAACGTATTAGTAGCGCAATGATTACTATCATCAATATCTACGGAATTTATAATTCCATCTTTTTCAAAATTATCACTTATTCCCGTCCGAGCAGACAAGAAACTAAATGATGCTAAAGAAAACATTAAAACTTGGCAACTTAGAAGTCGCCAGAGAGTCGAGTTTTTTATCATGTTTTATGGGTATTAGGATTAGCTTTCATAAACAATTTATACGAAAAATACATCTCATTTTCAATGTTTTAAAATTAGTTAAATTTTCATACAAAAAAAGAATTAATCTTAATAATATTTAAAATTAATTCTTTTTAATATAAAAATAACACCACATTAAATATTAATCAATAATGAATGAATCACAAAAAAAATACCCTGAAATCAGGAGTATTTTTTTATTTAATTTATTTTTATACCTTAATTAGTTACGGTTTCCAGAAGCTCCACATCGTACCGTTGAAAATAGCAAGTTGCCTTGCTGTAGTATCATACACCATCATTCCCGGTGCGGGATTAATGATATTAAGATGGGGGCTTGCGACTTTTGGAAGAATCATAGCTTTATTAGCATCTTCTAAAACCAATATACCATCTACTGAGCTGGGCTGACCAATGCTCACTTTTGCTTCCGGTTTTTCTATCTTTGTTGTTTGTATTGACAAATCTACCGATCCGGTAGGCGTATTGTTAACACTTAAATCAAACCAGCTCCCTCCTTTGAGATATTTTACTTTATTATCGGTAGTATCGTAAATCATTGTTCCATTCTCCGAAATCCCGCTTTTATTTTCTACATAAGGAAGGATCATACCTCTATTTTCAGTACTTCCAAACTCTAAGGAAACTGAAGAGTTGGTCACAAGATCTTTTCCTACCGCTACCTGAGCATGGGAAGTGATTATACAAAAGAATGCTATGGTTAGAGTTAATTTTTTCATCTTATAAATTTTAAAATTAAAAAAGCTGAGCACAAGCAATAGCAAAAACACCTACAACTTGTGCTTTAAGCTTTTTTTTATTATTTAGTCTGGGCAGGCTTGTGTGTTTAAACATTGCCAGCTGAATGTACTTCCTCCATTGGTTGATGTATATATCTTCAGACAGTTATTCGTGGTATCATACACCATCATACCTTCTACAAAAGCTGCAACGGGAATACCCACAGGATTACCTGTTCCATCGAAAGCTATCCTATTTGGAACAAAGCCTTTGGTCTTAGATTCCAAAGCAGTCCATGCTCCTTTTCTTACCATTGGCCAG
>NZ_JAPDKN010000094.1 GCF_026163565.1 Chryseobacterium sp. YIM B08800 | reverse complement strand
TTTTAACCTAAAGAATTTGCATATTAACATAGAACATCAGGGCTAGAAAATTTGTTTGTAGTTCACTGCTTCTCCTATCATCAAAATCGGTAAACTGTTACATCGCTATATTGTTACATTGAACTAATCAATATTTCCCATGTAAAACACCCCAAGACACTTCTGATTTTCTTCAATAGTTAAAGAATCTTTCAGGTTATCAACAATTTTTGGGGAACTCCAGTAGCATCCCACTCCATTTGCAGTACAGGTAAGGTACATGTTTTGTACAGCCATAGAAACTGCAGCAATTTCTTCCCATTCAGGAACCATTCCGCTGAAATTAACAATAATGGAAACCACAGCATCTGCTTTATTGATTTTAAAACCAATATCCTGATATTTCTTTTCTAAAAAAACTTGCGGAGCGGTAACTGATTTGTAAATTCCCTGCATTTCTACAGCCAAATTTGCTTTTTCTTCCCCTTTAAAAACTTTAAAACGCCAAGGTTTTGTACGCTTATGATTGGGAGCCAATGTTGCCGAATGAAGAATTTCATCGATGATTTCCTGAGAGATTTCTGTTTCGTTATAATCTTTTGGGAAGATGCTTCTTCTTTGTTCTATAATATCTTTTAAGACTTCTGCTTTATTCATGCAGACAAAATTACGGAAAAGTTGATGGATGGTTGTTGATGGGTGATAGTTTTTTGTTATTAAAAATTTAGATAATTTCTGCGTAAAAATGATAAGTTGCAAAACTCATCATTCATAACTTATAACTTATAACTTCTAAAGAATCGCTTCAATCTTCTGATGAATTTTATTCAACGTGAATTCTTCACCCGCTTTCATACCCATTATTTTTTGAGCCATCGGACTTTCGGGAGAAATAGCATAGAATCGGTCACCTTCAAAGAAAAATTCACCCAAAGAAACTGAAATATAAAACCTTGCTTTATTGGTAATAACCAGTGAGCCTAACTTAGCACGTTCAGAATCAGAATTTAAAACTTTCTTCATTTGTTGCTGCATGCTTTTTAAGTTAGCCATCTGTTTGTCTAAATGGTAAATTTCGTCCTGCATTTCTTCACGAATAGAATCGTATTTTGAAGTTTTTTTCACTTCGCGACTTGCTTCCAGCGTAAAATTTAAATAAAACTCTAACGTTTTTACTTTTCCAGAGATCATGTCTCTCACAAAAATCCGCAAATCATTTTTATTGTAAATCGCCTTCTGCATACATCGTAATCTTTAGTTAAAGATAATATTTTTTGAAAATAAATGATACTTTTACTCTTCAAAAATAAAACCATGTTTCAAAACGTATTTTCAACTGAAGGAAGAATCAGAAGAACAGAATTTGCCTTATCTATTTTAATACATGTAGCTGCCGTCTTTTTCACGGTTTTTTTGTTTGCTCTTACCAAGATTGATTTTTTTATCGTCATTGCAGTTGTTGTTTGGCTTGCCGGTATCATTTTCAGAGTGATTCAGGGAGCAAAAAGATGTCACGATATCGGAGTAAGTGGCTGGTTTCAGTTTATTCCGTTTTTTGTTATCGCAATGATTTTTGTAGATAGCAATCGTGGCAGCAACCGATACGGAGACAATCCTAAAGGCATCGGAAATTACTATACGATCGACGAAATTGGCAAAAAAAATTATTAAATAAAAAAACTGTTTTCAAAAATCTGAAAACAGTTTGTAAGAAATTAATTCTAACCCGTTGTGCAATTTGAAGACATTTTTAAACACTTTGTATCCAAACTCTTGTATTTCTTTATTAAATGAAATCGAAGATTCGACGAAGTCAAATGCCCTTGTTTGTCTTAAAAAAGAAATTTATCTGAG
>NZ_JAPDKN010000093.1 GCF_026163565.1 Chryseobacterium sp. YIM B08800 | reverse complement strand
ACTGTTTTCAAAAATCTGAAAACAGTTTGTAAGAAATTAATTCTAACCCGTTGTGCAATTTGAAGACATTTTTAAACACTTTGTATCCAAACTCTTGTATTTCTTTATTAAATGAAATCGAAGATTCGACGAAGTCAAATGCCCTTGTTTGTCTTAAAAAAGAAATTTATCTGAGTGAACTTTGTCTTTCTTAGCGATTAAAAACGCAAGGATAGACAAGGAATTAAAAAAAATTACTGTAATAAAGATAAACAAAGCCGTTTCACTTATTTCCGAAAGACAAAATTTAAAATGTACAATGGGGTAATTCTAAATTATATCTACTTTTCAACCAAAGCTTTGAGTTTGTTAAGACCTTCTTCGTAAGATTTTCCCATTTGGTAATCCATCATCGGTCTCATAATTTTCATCCAGGTTTCCTGTTCGGTATCCATGCTCCAGGTAACTTTTGTAGAATTTCCTTCGGATGTTAAAACAATATCAGAAATTGCCTGTCCTTCGAAAGGTCTTTTGAAAAGCATTTCTGTTTTTTGTTTTTCTCCTGGAATGAGTTCTTTAATTTCCTGACATCCGGCTCCTGCATCATCATTTTTACTGTCCCAGCAATACTTATCTCCTACTTCACCTGAAGTTCCGCTGTAATTAATGGTCATGTTTTTGTCTAATTTCATCCAGGGATTCCATTGGTTAAAAGATTTCATCGAAGCAATTTGCTGCCATACTTTTTCTTTCGGTGCATTCATCACCATCGATTTTTCATAATGGTAATTTTTACCAAAAGCCAATACTGCAACGATTGCATACACCACAACCAGAAGGATAATTCCACCAATAATTTTTAAAATTGTTCGCATAGTTTATAAATATTAAAGTTAGTTTTTCTGCATTAAATAAGAAACCAGTCTTCTGATCAGTCCGTTTTCCATTTCGAAGACATCACAGAAATCAGCATTCAGGATATCGCCATTTTTAAAACTGGCAACCACATTTCCTTCAGCAATCACTACATCATTTTCTTCCGTCATTCTGAAAATAGTGATTTTAGGTTTTCCTGTAAAGTTTTCGTTCTCAATTTCTTTGTCAAACGCTTCTTTTCCGTGATGAAGATAAACTCCGGGCATTTCCCAGATTACATCTTCGGTGAGGCAACTCAGAATCTTTTCATGATTTGTTTCCTGAAAAGAATCCATGTATTTCTGTACGGTCTTTTTGTTTTGAGACATGGTTTATTGTATTTATATCTAAAATCAAAATTAAACATTTCACTACAACACTCTCTTTTCCTATGACAAGAATATTCTTCATTCAGTATTTTTGTCATATATCTTAATCAAGGCATCGTTTTTGTGTACCACATAGACAATTCAAATCAAATAATTAAATTTACATTAATTAAAAATACATCAATGAATATTTTAACAGAAAAATTCAACACACCATATCATTCAGCACCTTTTAATCAAATAAAAAACGAAGATTATCTTCCTGCTTTCAAAGAATTAATTCAAAATTCGGAAGAGGAAATCAACGCAATTGTTAACAATACTGAAGAACCAACTTTTGAAAATACCATTGAAGCATTGGCTTTTTCGGGTGAACAGCTTGATGTAGCTTCCAATATATTTTTTAATTTAAATTCTGCAGAAACAAGTGATGAGTTACAACAAATCGCTCAGGAAGCCTCTCCTATTTTAACTGAATATTCTTCAAAAATTTCTCAAAACGAAGCTCTTTTCAATAAAATCAAAAAAGTTTACGACGAAAAAGAGAAATATAATCTGAATGAAGAACAGCAAATGCTTTTGAATGAAACATATAAAGGTTTTGTAAGAAGTGGCGCTTTATTAAATGAAGAAGACAAAGAAAAATTAAAGAAAATCAGCATGGATTTATCTTTAAAATCGCTTCAGTTCGGGCAAAATGTGCTGGCTTCAACGAATAATTATTTTAAACACATTCCCAACAAAGAAGATTTGGCTGGAATTCCGGAAGCTATTTTAGAGCAATATGCAGAAGAAGCTAAAGAAAGAAATTTGGATGGCTATATTTTGACATTGCAATATCCAAGCTACATTCCGTTGATGACCTATGCTGAAAACCGTGAACTGAGAAGAGAAATTGCCTTGGCAAATGGTAAAAAATCTTTTGACGGTGGAGAATTTGACAATCAGAATTTAATTAAAGAATTGCTTAATTTAAAACAGCAAAAAGCAGAACTTTTAGGCTATACAACTTATGCTGATTACGTTTTGGAGGAAAGAATGGCAAAATCTCCGACAAAAGTTATTGACTTTCTGAATAAACTTTTAACCAAAGCAAAACCTTACGCAGAAAAAGAAATCGAAGAATTAAAATCTTTAGCAAAAGCTGATGGAATTGAGGAAATGCAAGGCTACGACCATGCTTTTTATGCTGAAAAACTTCGTAAAGCAAAATATGACCTAAACGATGAGGAATTAAAACCTTATTTTCCTTTAGATCAGGTTCAGGAAGCTGTTTTTGGATTATCAAAACAACTTTTCGGGCTAACTTTCGTGGAAAGAAATGACATTCCGAAGTATCATGAAGATGTAAAAGTGTATGAAGTTTTTGAGATGGGAAGCGGGAAATCGGAAGATGGAAGTCACAATCCTGAAAAAACTTTTAAATCTTTATTATATGTTGATTACTTTCCAAGAAAAGGTAAAAGAGCCGGAGCTTGGATGACGAGTTATAAAAATCAGTACAAAAAAGAGGGTGAAAATTCTCGTCCACACATTTCTATTGTCTGTAATTTTAGCAAACCAACGAAAGATACACCGAGTTTATTAACGTTCCAAGAGGTGACAACCTTGTTTCATGAATTTGGTCATGCCCTTCACGGAATGTTGGCGAATACACAATATCCGAATCTTTCAGGAACTTCTGTGAAATGGGATTTTGTGGAATTACCTTCTCAGTTTTTGGAAAATTTCTGCTACGAACCGGAATTCTTGAAAACGTTTGCCAAACATTATAAAACCGGAGAAGTTCTTCCTGACGAAAAAATCGAAAAAATCGAGCAATCGAAAAACTTTATGGAAGGTTATCAGACGTTGAGACAAATTGGTTTTGGATTGTTGGATATGAATTACCACACAAAAGTTGAAGAGTTGGAGAATAAAAGTGTGAAAGAGTTTGAGGATAATTATACAAAAGCAACACAGCTTTATCCTGTAAATCCTGAAACTGCGATGAGCCCAAGTTTTTCGCATATTTTCCAAGGTGGATATTCTGCGGGATATTATTCTTACAAATGGGCAGAAGTTTTGGATGCCGATGCTTTCCAATATTTTAAAGAAAACGGAATTTTCAATCCTGAAATTGCTGCAAAATATAAAATTCTTCTTTCTTCCGGTGGAACAAAAGATCCGATGGAATTGTACAAAAGCTTCAGAGGTAGCGAGCCAAAAGTAGAAAGTTTGCTGAAGAGAGCGTTTGGATAGAATTTTTAAAATAATTATAAAACTCCAGAAAGGTGAAAGCTTTTTTGGAGTTTTTTTGTGATTTTTTTAACACATTAGAACATTTGAAGAAATCTATTCGACTGAAAAAATAACATATAATTTTTTTAAATTTTTAATTTTATCATTAATATATTATAAACATCATTATTTTTGACAAAACCATGACTATGAAAATTTTGTTATTCTTTTCATTATTATCTTCCATTATAATTTATTCTCAAAGAAGGAATGACTTTGTAGAATCAGATAAAATTCCTGATTGCAGTTTAATTAATAACGGAAACTTTACTCGAAATGAGAAAAATTCATTGAAAGTAAAATTTCGTAAAAACAAAATGATAGAAATTATAGGCAAAAAAACAGTTATTGTGGAAAGTAGCTTAAGAATGTTGACCAAATGTAAGTTTGAAACCGAGATAAAAAATATTAAAACAAAATATAAAATGACTGATGACTTTATTTATATCGGAAAAAAGACAGTGTATGAAATTGTTGAAACTGGAAAAAACTATATAATTATGGACTATTCTTGTAATGAAGATAGAAACACTTGTTCTGAGATTTTAGAGAAAGAATAAGCAACACAATTATTTTTCTAACTTTAATTTAAAATTATAATCATAAAAATTATGTTACTAGCCATTTTACTACCATTTTTATCATTCATTGTGAGAGGAAAAATCATCACGGGAATTATATGTTTTATTTTGCAAATTACCATTTTGGGTTGGATTCCTGCAGCGATTTGGGCGGCTTTATCGTTACAAAATGAGAGAGCTGAAAAGCGAAATGAAAAATTGATTCGTGCTATGCGTGAAAATAAAAATTAAAATCAACACCTAACTTATTATAAAAGCTATCTTTAATCAAAATAAAACTACATACTAATATGTCAAATTTATTTAATAAGAAAGAACCTCAAGTTACGATCAATTCTGTTTCTGTTCCGGATTTTGGATGGAACAAGGTTGAGGAAAATGATTCCAGAATTGTTTGGGTAAATCCTGAAGAAAGTACATTAATTTCATTAAACTTTTTCGATATTCAACCCGACCTTCCAACAATAAAAAATTTAGATTTTCTGAAAGATTTTTACAGGAACTCGATTTCCGAAGCAAATGGCGGAGTTGTAGAAGTTTCTCTTCTTACGGTAAATAATGTTCCTAGTGTAAAAACTATTTTTAAAATTCCTCAGCCAGAACGCGGAATGACTTATATTGCTTCTGTAACAATTCCTTTTGAAAATTGCAGTTTCGTAATTAAAATTCAAGCTGCAGAAGTTGGAACGACAGGAATCAGAGATGCAGTAGTCTTAAATAAAATGTTAATGAATGGTGAAGTTACAGTGGGTGAAGATCGTTTGGAAAATTGGTTTGAAGATCCCTACAATCCTAATTTCAAAAATGGAACTCTTATGAATAAATCTGAACAGGAAAAATATGACACAGAATTCCCTGAACATCCTTTATCTGTGGCTAGAAGAGCAATTATTGACGCCGTTCGGCAAACTGTTTTCAAACCCGAAATAAATGAAATCGCTGGTTTTAAATATTAATAAAACTTGCGACTCCGATTTCAACGTTTTCATAGAAAAATTTAAAAAACATATCGCCTTATTGAAATAGAAGATCTTACGGATTAGTCTTTTAAAAATCATAATTGAGTTTTACAATTTCTCGTTTTTGCGTAAGTTAGCATTTCAAAAAACACTCAAATGCTAAAACCTTTTCTTTTCTTCTCACTGATTTTTATATCAACTTTTTCTTTTTCTCAACAAAAAGAATACGAAGCTCCCAATTATAAAGTCATTCAGAAAAATATTGAGAATAAAGATTCAGAATTTTATTATCCAAAATTGATGGATAAGCTGAAAGCCAATGATACGCTTATTACCAATGATCAATACAGACATTTGTATTTTGGATATACTTTTCAGAAAGAGTATCATCCGTATAAAATCTCTGAAAATGAAAAAAAACTTATCCCCTATTTTCAAAGTAAGGACTTAAAAAAATCAGATTACGCAGAAATTATAAAAATATCGAATGCTTCATTAAAAGAGTTTCCGCTCAATCTGCGGGTGATGAATTTTCTCGCCTACATTTATCATTTAGATGGAAATGAAGCGATGGCTAAAAAAGTTTCTCATAATTTTTATGGTTTATTCGGCGCTATTTTCAGTTCTGGAGACGGAAGAGATTGTAAAACCGGATTTCATGTAATTGCTGTAAGTCACGAATATGTTGTGATGAATATTTTGCAGTTAGAAACTGCTTCGCAAGGTTTATCGGGTGATTGTGATTATTTAAGTTTAGAAAAAGACAAGTATAAATTACCGGGAGTTTATTTTAATATTACAAAACTCAAGGAAAAAGGGTTTGATTTTTAAAATTAAGGTTTAAGAGATTTTTTTTAACCGCAAAAGAGACAAAAAGATTTTATGATGATATAAGTTATTCAAAAGCTTGCAAAACGATTAAAATTAAGTTTTAACCCTTTATATTCTTTAAAGTTTTCTTTTTTTCAATCATTTCTTTTATGGTAAAAACTGATAGATTCACAAATAATGAAAAAGCTATTTACTCTTTTTTCCATCGTATTATCTTCGGTCATATATTCTCAAAATATACAGACTGAGCTTTTTTTAAATGAAAATCAAATAGAAGAATCATTTAAATCAGATTCAAGAATTGAAAAGCTATTTTCTCAAAACAGTAAAGATTCTATTTTGGTAGTTACTGAGATTAAAAATGACTCTTTATTTTCTATATATGTGAAAAACAATGGGCAAAAAGATGTACTACTTATTCCTCAAGATAATAAACTAACTCTTATTCAGGAAGCTCTCAATCAAGATAAAAAATGGAAACCGATCGAGTTTTGGGTTAACTCTGATTGTGGAATGTCTTATCTAAAAAAGATTAATGTAAAATCTGGCGAAATTATTGATGTAAGCTCAAAAAAATATAAAGGAAACTTTAAAACTAAAATAAGGTTTAAACTATTAATCGGCAAAAAAATTTATTATTCAAACTCTATCGTAGCATCAATCAACGAATCAAAATTTGAAAAATCAATTTGGTATAATCGATTTAAAGAGATGTACTACCCTGATAAAAGTGAAAAAGAAGTTGATAATATTTTGTTTTTAAACAAATAATTTAATTCTGATTGAAGTGAATATTTTTTTATTCAATTTAAAAAATATATTTTCGCAACTTGAAAATTAATCAAAAAATGAAAAAAAAATTATCACTTATTTTAGGTTTAAGCATTGTGCTTTCTACAACCTCTTGCGCAAGTATTTTTACAGGAACTAAAGATTCAATTGCATTTACCTCAACGCCGGAAGGTGCAAAAGTAATCCATAAAGGAAAAGAAAAATGTACAACACCGTGTACGGCAGAAATCCCGAGAGGTTTGGGTAAACAGATGGTAATGTTTGAAAAGGAAGGTTTCCAGACCAAAGAAGTGAAATTGACAAAAACTTTTAATCCGGTAACATTATTAAATATTCTTCTTGGTGGAGCAATCGGTATCGGAATTGACGCTGCAACCGGATCGCTTACAAAATACAGCCCTAAAAGCTATACCGTTGATTTAGAATCTAAATAAATCAATTACTTTTTACAATATTAAAGGAAAATCAGAATTAAATATTTTAATTCTGATTTTCTATTTTAGTTTCTATTTTAATGTTCATTATTTAAAACGCTTTTTAAACTCTTCTTTAGACATTACATAAGTTAAATACTGTTCTACGTTGTAGCGGTATTCTTCTTCTGTAGGAGAAAGGGGAACAGCTTTATTAATATATTTA
>NZ_JAPDKN010000092.1 GCF_026163565.1 Chryseobacterium sp. YIM B08800 | reverse complement strand
AGCCCTTACTCTTTTTTATTATTCTTTTTTAAACAGGCTCTTAATTTTAAGTTAAAATACACTTCGGTACATGGAAATGAAATACAACACAACAAGTCTATCAAAATAGTCTTATTGATTGTTTCATTTTCTTCTCCCATCCAGACTGTAACTGTCGGTTTTGGAATTTCACCAAATCAGTCCTTTCGTAAAAAAGGAGTCGCGGACTGTAACCGCCGGTAGGGAATTGCACCCTGCCCCGAAGAAAACTTATGCTAAGTTTTACTGTATGTTTGTTTTAATTGTTCTTTAATTCATTAATTTTTTTGTTTAACGCACAGACCGTAAATTTCGGGAAGTTTTTTGAAATAGGGAAGAGGTTTTAATGAGAATTCAGATTAACTGCATTGAAGATTTAATTTCGTGTATTCGTGGCTATGTATTTTAGCCCACGGATTGCACAGATTTGCACAGATTTTATTTTCAATAATGTGTGGTTGTTGGGAGTTTTACATTCAACTTTTTTTGCCACGAATGCACGAATTTTATTTTATATAATTCTTAATTTCACGCAAAGGCAAACAGAGAATTTTAAATATTGACCTTTTTAATTTATACAAAGGCGTGTTACTTAACAAAGAAATACAAGTATTTTGAATGATGAGAATATTCTATGATTGTTTTTAATTCTTTGATTTTGCTAAGAATTATTGATTTCAAAGCACAGACTGTATTGCTTCTTTCAAAACTTCCAGATTAACATCATTCAGCTTTTTGAATTTTATGCAGTAGCTCGTGACACTGGCTTTACCTATTTTTTCTCCAAATGTATTGGCTAAATATTTTTTATCATCAATACCCATAATATAAACAGAAATTCCTGTTGTATTGGCGCTCAATCCAATCTTGTAAAAGTCTCTGGTTTTTCCGTCAGCATATTTCATAAGATGAAGTCCATAGCCGATATTCGGGTTGGAAACGATTTTGTTTTCATCATTTTTGCCGTCTAAAAACCATAATTTACATTGCGGCATAAGCTCAAGAATAATCTGATGAAGGTTTTCTAAATCACTGCGTTTTGGTTCTTTTTGGTTGGAGATATAGTCGTTGATTTGTTCTTGAATGGTCATTTTAAAAGCGGAAATTTAAAGTTATTTTACTAATCAAAATTATAAGAATAACCAATTTCTTTAAGGTCGGCTTCCAATTGTTCCCAATCTTCAAGTTCATCAACGATTGATAAAACCATATTTTTTGTCAAAGCTTGACCAGCGTAAATTTTTTCCACCGTTTCTAAAGGAATTCCAGACTCTTTATAGCTTTCTTCAAAATATTCTGTCGCCCAATCGATGTAAGTTTGAGGATTTCCATCAAAAATATTCAACATTTCTTCAGAATTATCTTCGAAGTTTTCAATCTGTCTCGTGTGCCAGTTTATTTGTCCGGTAGTCCACAGGCAAAAAGTTGTTCCAATGGAATTAACAGGTTCGCCAAAAATAAATTCATTAAAAATAGAAGGCAGATTTTCGGTTAGTTTTTGTTTGTTTTGCTGCTTATATTCGTGAACAAAACCATTGATAACGCAATCGTTTTGTGAAAATAAAACAAGCATTTGATTTCCCGATCCGTCACGCATTTCAAAAAACTCTTCGTGGTCTGACCATTTATTGTTGTAAGAGTAGTAACGGTATTCCCATTCTTGAGAAAGTATAGCATCTAAAATCGAAATCGCTTTACAGATAGATTTTAATTTTTTGGCATCGGGTAAGAGGGTGTAATTTTTAGCAGAGATCATAGATTGATTCAGAAAAATTTATAAATTATTTTTAATCCTGTTATTTGGCTCTGCAAGAACATTCATGATTTTCACTGATGTATTGAATTGATTCCATACAGAGCTCTTTCAAAATAGAAACATCAATATCTGAAAGTTTTTTTATATAAATACAGGCTTTGCTCATTTTAAATTTTCCAAGATTGGGCAACAATAGCTTGCTTTTTTCTGTGTCGGAATAAACATACAGCGAAAACGCTGCTTTTCTGGGCGAAAACCCAATAACCGGCGCATCACCTTCGTGCCCGCTTGCATATTTATAATGATAATTTCCAAATCCTATAATCGATGGTCCCCACATTTTGGGTTCAGAATCAGACCATTCCTGCATCAGCTTTATCAATTGCAAACTGTCGGTTTTTTTCTGCTCATTATCAACATAAGAATCTAAAAAATCTTTTACGTCTATCTCGGTGTAGTTTGTCTTTGTTTTTGCCATGATTTCTATGAAATTACTGTCTTAAAATCTTTTCCATTTTTCTGCCTTTTGCCAATTCATCGACTAATTTATCTAAATATCTAGCCTGTTTTGTCAGCTCATTTTCAATTTCTTCAATTCGATAGCCACAGATTACTCCTGTTATAAGATGAGCATTAGAATTTAGTTTTGCATTCTTAAAAAACGTTTCAAATGTTACTTTTTCGTCAATGAGTTCCTGCAGTTTTTGAGCATCAAAACCGGTTAACCATTCTATCACCTGATGCAATTCTTCAATGGTTCTGCCTTTGCTTTCTACCTTTGTGATGTAGTGTGGATAAACCGATGAAAAGGTCATTTTTGCAATTCTCTCATTATGTTGAGGTGTGGTTTTCATGTTTTTTATTTTAAGATTAAAGTTCCGTCTTGATGCAGAATTATTTTTTCATTTTCTTCGATTTCAAGGGTGATGTCGGGTGTATTTTTTTTCACCAATAATATTTCTGTAAACTTTATAGATATAATTCCCATTGGTAAAAGTAATAACGTGATTTCCGCCACTTCCCTGAAACTCTAATTCTCCATTGTTTAGAATGATATCGGGTTTTGATGATTCTTTTTTACTTATTTTCCAGGAAGCATATCTGTATTTTTATTTTCTAATTCGTCAATTCTAATTAGATAGTTCTTAGTTTTTATTTTGTAAGTTGGGCTTTCGAAAGTTTTTAACGAAGAATGTAGATTTTCTTTTTCTTTATTAATCAGTTTTTTTCTCAGCTTTTTTTCAAAATCACTTTGATGGTTTACCGCAATTATTTTTCCCTCATCACTATCGATCCAGATATCGCCATTGTCGAGCATAATTCCTCTCCAGCCAACTTCCGACCATTGCTCGGTTTTTGAATGAGCTATTTTATCGATTAGTTTTTTATCAAAAACCTCATTGAAACGTTGCTTAAACTGTTCTCTATTTTTAATTTCCTGAATCGGATATTCTCTTCTTAGTGGAAAATTCACATTTTGTGAAATGTCTTCAATATTTTTCTGTTTAAATAAATCAATAACATTTTTAATATTGGCTATTTTACTTTCGTCGAGTTTTTCAATTTGAGAAAAGCAAATTTGAGAAACGAGTACAATTAAAAGTAATAATCTGAATTTCATTTTGTATGATAGTTTTTTACAATTGTAGAATCAATTCTCAATATGAGCAGATGTTTTTTCAATCAAACTAAATTAAACAAAAATGAGAAATAGAAGAATATTGTCTTGAGAAAATAGTTCTATTTAATTTAAAGCTTATGTAAATACTTCCGGATATCTTTTTCAAGTTTTAAAATGATATTAAATTAAATTACACAAAAAAACCGTCCAAAAATCTGAACGGTTGATGAAAATTCTTAAGAAACTTTTTCTACACGCTTACTTTCTTCTAGGTCTTTCATTAAAGCCAATAATTCTTTTTTCTTCAAAAAATACTTTCGGTGAAGGAAATACGGCAACATGTTGACGGCATTCATAAGCATTTGTAAATTGTGGTCAAAATACTCTTCGTTATTGAAATATACGTGTTCTTTTTCTACATAATATTCTAAATCTTTTACATCCTGTTCGCTCAGATCTTTAGTTAAAAGTGAATTTTGAAGATGAAACCTTAATTCATATTTTAATTTTTCTTCAAGAGTTTTAAGAGTAATAAAATTCTGTTTTATTTGCTCAAATGGAGTTCTTGTGCTAATGAAAGCAGTTGCGTTTACAAGATCTATATACAGCTTATATTTATCTTCGTATTGCTTATCATAATCTGCAAAAGCTTGATAAAGAGTTATAAATATTGATTTTTTATTCAGGTTTTCTGAGATTTTTAGAAAATAATTGTAAATATCAGAATCATTTTTAGCAATCAGGTTTTTATTTTCTATGATAGATTTGTCAATTTCCGGGATGAGTTTCTTGGCTTCTGATGCTTTATATTTTCTTCCGTCGTAATCGAATGTTTTTAAAACAAATTCTTTATTGGCAATGGCTTCTATGGTTTTTTTATCATTTTCTAAAGCCATCAATGTGTAGACAAGTTCTACTTTTTCGTTGTCGTAAAGATTTTCAAACTGAATATCTTCAGACAAAACATTTTCTTTAGCTTCAGGATCTGGGTTTTTGTTATCGTAATAATTATTAAAGATCTTATCGAAAGAATCGTTTTGATACTGCGTTTCAAATTCGGTTTTAAAAGTTTCAAACTCTAGATCTGTTCTGCCACGCTTATATTTTACGTTTGAAAAAAGTTTGGCAGTCAGTTTTTCTTCGGTTTTTTCAAAGTCTTTAAATAAATCTTTTGCAGGTCGATTATCGGTTTCCTTTACAATATTCAGCTGTCTGAGTTTTGCAACACGATCTTCGGTGGAAGGATGCGATGCCCACTGATTTTCGATATTCAATTTAGACTTATTAAACAATCCAGATTCTGTAAGTTTCACATACGGAAGATTGTATTTAGTTTCCAGCTCGCTTTGCTCTGCAAGAAAATTCATCACAAAAAACTGTTCTCTGTAAATATTTTTACTCGACTGATTTTTCGAAATTCTTGCTTCATAAAAATTGATCACGTTATTGTAAGAATTGCTGGCAAGTTCTAATCTCAAAAGCGATTCTTCCAAAGAAATAGAGCCCGAAATATTAGCAGCAACTTCATCTGCATGAAATTCCATTTCTCTGGAAAGCGCCATGTGACGGATGTTGACATAAGAATACATTTTGGTAAGAATCCACTGTATTTTTGAAGTGAAAAAAATGGCAAGCGATGCGAAAATTGAAAAATAGCTGCTGAAACTCGCAAACTTTTCGATAGAATTACGGTAAGATGCATCGTCATTCACCAAATTAAAAATAATCTGATTCACATTATATACATAACTTCCAACCTTCATCGAACGTTGTGAGAAATGCCCAAATTCATGAGATAAAATTGCTTTGAGCTCCTGCTTTGTGGTGGTATTGATAAGCCCGACCCCAATCGTAAGATTTTTCTGAATAGGAAAAAACATGCTCCAAAAACTTGAATCGTAGAATACACTTGCATTTACATCGTAAGATAAATAGACTTTTTTCGGGAAGTTGGTTTCTGCTTCTTTTACAATGTCGTCAATCATTTTAAAGAGTTCAGGCTCGTCTGATCTTTTGATTTCGGAGAGATAACTTCTATCGTTGATATGTTTTTTGAATAAAAATTTAATGATAAAAAAGAATACAAAAATTCCTGTTCCTGCCAAACCAGCACCCACCATAAGGGTAAGAAACATCGGTTTTGCAATAATGAGCCAAATTCCACCACCAATACAGGCTAAAGCCAACGCAATAGTGAAAAGAAAAATAAGAATATAAACGAAAATAAAAATGACGATTGCTGAAACCGCCGCCTTGGTTTTCTTTTTAAAATCCTGGGAAACCTGAATATGCATAAGTATTTTTTTACAATAATACATACATTGGTTTAATGAGGCAAGAAAAATCCTTTTTGGTAGATTTAAATTAGTGCATAAATTGTTGTATACGATGTTTTTCTTGTAATAAATTACTCCGTTTATTTTTACTTAGTTTATACTTTGTATGTCTGTATCTTTATAAATATTCCAGAAATTATAATCAGTCATTGGTGCGTCGGTGATTCCTACGTTTCGTCCCATCGTTACAATTTGCCCTCTGTGATAAGTGCCGTGTAAAACAATATGTTGAATGTATTCATATTTTGAAAAATCACACTGAAACCATTGTGAATCAATTTTTACGTTTTTTATAAGATCTTCTTCAGATAAACTTTCTACATATTTCATCAGTTTTTGAGAATTGTTTTTGATGGCGTTGAAAATTTCTTCTTTATCGGTCGTTGTTGAAGTTGCTGCAAAATCGAAATCATCATTTTCTGCAATATGGCTCCACCAATATTCCTGTGTTTGCCAAATGTGATGTAATGTTTTTAAGATGGTTGGAAAACTTGAAATAACTTCCTGATTAAGCTGTTCGTCAGATTTTGCAGAAAGCCAGTCGATGTACTTGTTAACAACCCAATTGTTGTACTGAACGGTGTGAGTGATTAATGTTTTTAAATTCATATTAATTTTTTGTGGTTTTGTAAAATTACTTAATAATGGTGTTTTCAGATCATATTTTTGATGGATCAATTCTAATTAATAATCTCAGCATCCGGATTTTCCCGAAGCTTTGCAATTCTTTCTTTCCAGTTTTGAAGTTCTTCATCGGTTAGTTTAATCCATTCGGTGATCTCGCCAACAATTTTTAACGGTTTTGTACTTCGATAAGATCGGGTAGGGTTTCCTGGAAATTTTTTATCGGTTACATTGGGATCATTTTCAAAGGTTCCTGTTGGTTCTACGATATAAATCCTTTCATGGCCATCACCTTTTGCGAGTGCAGCAGCTAATCCGGCGCCGTTTTGTAATGCTGTAAAATAAATATGGTTCATGATAATTTCGGGATAGTAATTTGATTCGAATCCAGGATTGAGCAGATCACCAATTTGTAAATCGGCTTTTGTACCGTGGTAGAACGGACCGTTATCCAGAATTTGTTCATCTTTTTTGTTTTCCATTACGAAGGATTTTGAGGTTTGCAGAACCTGTAAACTTAAGAATTTGTTTTGAAATGAAAAAACCGCTCTGGGAATTGAGCGATATTGATTTTTTAGATAAACTACACGATACAATCGTGAGAAAAGTGAATGTAACAACAGAAAAATATTAATTTAAGTGACGAGAATATTGTTTTATAACGGAAGAATATTACTCTAAGTTGTTATAATATAAAATTACATCGTGCCAATCTAAAATGATGTTGCAAGAATATTACTTTAGGTCACAAGAATATTGTTTTATAACGGAAGAATATTACTCTAAGCTGTTATAATATAAAATTACATCGTATCAATATGAAATTATTGATGTACATCCGTTTTTACTAATGATTCATGATTTAACGCAAAGGCAAACAAGGAATCTTAAAATTC
>NZ_JAPDKN010000091.1 GCF_026163565.1 Chryseobacterium sp. YIM B08800 | reverse complement strand
GTTATAATATAAAATTACATCGTATCAATATGAAATTATTGATGTACATCCGTTTTTACTAATGATTCATGATTTAACGCAAAGGCAAACAAGGAATCTTAAAATTCGACCGTTTTAAAGTTATACAAAGGCGTAAACTTAGCAAAGAAATACAAAAAGTTGTAAAATATGAGAAATTGTGAATAAGCATTAATTATTTTATCAAGTTAAATTTCTTTATTAATGAAAAAGCCTCTGGATTGTAAATACTCGTCAATTTCTATTTCAAATGGAAGTTCAAAACCATGATCTAAATCAAATATTCCGGCGGAATTGTCTGATGATTCTAAAAAACCAATCATTTTTGAGCGGGTATTTTCTTTTGCATTTTTCCAACAGTTTTTAATGAAATCAATTTCCAATCCGTTTTGATTTTCCCAATAATTGGCAAAATCCAAGAGATTTTCATGATTGAGATAGGCTGAATAATCGATATTGTTTTCATTCAAAACCGTTTTACATAATTCCTGAACATCAAAATAGGAGTAGTCTTCCAAAGAATGGTCTTTCAAATGCAATTCTGCGATTTGCGTGGTTTTATCCGGAGCGTAATATTCATAATTGGGCAAAGCAAATAGAAAAGCCAAAGGATTGGCAGCATAATAATACAAACTGATTACTTCTATTTTTCTGTCATCTTCTCTGAATTGATATTGCGAACTCAAAACATTCATTAAAAAATCTGTCACTACCTTTTCTCTCGGACGCAGGAAAGTAGTAATAAATGCTTCATCAATTTTCGTTTCTATATAACTCATAATTTATTGTTGACTGTAAAATTAATAAAAAACCGTTCTGGAAATGGGAACGGTTTATAATATTTTGGAGAGCGTAGATTTATAATCTGAGCTTTATTTAAAAGTCACGGATTGCAAATCTGCAACAGCATATACATCTTCATTCGTTTATTTAGCGGAAAGTGCTTCTTCGCTAATATCCGCAACCTGAATGCTTTTAATCGATGATTTGGTTGAGGATGCTGTACTTCCACCTATGATGTATAATTTATTGTTATATATTTCCGCAGCAGCATGTCTTCTGGGGATCATATTGGAAGATAACTTATGTAACTTATTGGTTTCTGTATCAAAATAAGCCAGAAAATTTTGATTGTTATAACCGCCTGCGATAAAGATTTTATTACCGGACACCGCTAATGAATGACCGGATATTGCAGCAGGCATCGTGTATTGCTCTGTCCACATGTTCTTGTTGAAATCATACACATTCACAAGACGTGATGAGGTCCCGTTAAAGCCACCAATAACATAGAGTTTATCATTCACAATTTTGCCCCTTGCTTCTCTGGCTGTTGGCATATTCGGTAATGGATGCCATGTGTCTGAAGCGATGTCGTAATATTGGAATCTATCAGAAAATACTGTGGTGGCGGCATTGTTGAGCCCACTTCCTCCGAACGTATATATTTTTCCGTTATGAATGGCAGAACCTGCATTTCCTGTGTAGGAATGATTAACAGCTCCCTTCGTTTTTTTATGAGTTTCAAGGTCTATAATTTCAAGATTGCTGTTTCCCCAACCGTTAAAAATATAGATTTTATTATTGTAAGTCTCCGAATTGGCGAATCTTTTAGGAACCAAACTAGAATTGATCACACTCCAGCGGTTATCTTTAATACTGTATTTTTCAATAATTGTGGCATTACCATCTGTATCTTTATACCCATTGCTCACGTAGATATTGTCACCTGCAATGGTACTGCTTATCGCTCCTCTTCTCATTGACATATCTGAAAGATGTTTAAAATTTAGGGTTTGTGCATTGACTAAGCATAAACCGAAAAGTGATAAGAGTAATAATTTTGTTTTCAATGACGTTGAGGTTTGGTTTGATTGATTTTTTGTGTAAAAAAGTATGGTTTAAATATAGGGAAAAGTCACGGATTGGAAATCTGCGACATCGAGGACATTACAATAATGTAATCTATTCAATAACACCATTTCCAGTGATGATTGATTCTTCCATTAAATCTACAATTTCATAAACTGAGATTGAAAATATACCGGCAATTCCCTGGTCAAATTCTTTTTTCCAATAAGAATATCCATCAATAGAGTCGGGCAGTTTGACTTTTTCATTTTTTAATTTAGTAACACTTTTATCTAATGCTATTTCAGAAATTGGAATGTGCGTAAATTCATTTGCAAAACCTTTTTCCACATCAGGATTTCCTACTTTCAATCCACCTATTGAAATATGAATAATCTTTCCGTGTTTTGGATATTCTTCTATTTTTAAAATTTTCAGAGTAGAACTTTCTTCTTCTTTTCGGGTTTTGTAATTCCACTCTTGACCGACTTTGTATTTCATGGGTTCTGAATTTTTGCAGTTAGTTAGGAAAATAAATACGAATAAGGTTGTTATAATTTGGAGTTTATTCATGTTTTGGAATTTGTTTTACTGCCTTAAAATCGGGAGACTTTGCCTTTACTTTGGATTCTATAAAAAAGACTAAA
>NZ_JAPDKN010000090.1 GCF_026163565.1 Chryseobacterium sp. YIM B08800 | reverse complement strand
CTGCCATAAAATTATTACTCAATAAAATTTAAACAGGCTCTTACACTTATTATTTAAACTGCTTTTTCTGTCTTTAACCGGAAAATTTCTTTAGCATTAAAAATAATAACTGCTAAAAATATAATAGAATAAGACAAAATCTGCAACCCTCCAAGAGCTTCATGATAAACCGCTCCCGCCAAAACAAAGGCTATGATCGGGTTGATATTGAGAATCATTCCGACTTTTGATGAGGCAATTCCTGATAACGCATATAAATTCAGCAATAATGGAACAATCGTGTACATTACTGCAATGATTTCAATATAGAAATAGAATTTAAATTCTGTAGGAACCGTTCCTGAATACGACGGAAAAAACGGCAATAAGATCAATGCCGCCAAGATTATATGGAAATTAAGAACCAGAAATTTATCAAATTTAGAATTTACACTCTGAATAATAAGATAACTTGCATAAGTAGACCCAATTAAACTACTGTAAACCATATCTATAAGATTGGAATACGAAAGCAAAACACATCCTACTCCACTTAAAACTACCGAAATCCATTGTAATTTTGTAAGTTTTTCCCGAAGAATAAAAAATGCTAAAATTGTTGTAATGATCGGACATACAAGATAGGCGACAGACGTTGCTCTCACACTGATATGATTCATCACATAGATAAACGAAAACCAGTTTGCGGTAAGTAAAATACTGCTTAAAACATTTAGACCTACTATTTTATATTTACTTTTCTGGGAAATGCTTTTAAAATAGTTTAAATTGTCTTTAAGCTTAGCTCTCCTGAAAAGTACCGTTACCACAGACATAATCAATGCACAGCTGAAAACCCTGTAAAAAAGAATATCTAAAGAAGCATACGAATGCAGCGGTTTTAAAACCAAACTGAATGTTCCCCAAGTTGCGAAGGCGAAAATGGCGGCTAAATAATATTTAAAATTCTTCAATTGAAGTAAAGGTATTTTTATTGCTTTAAAGAGAGACAAAGATAAGAATAAGGAAGCTGCGAATACTCCTTCAATATCAGGTTTTAAAATATTATTCTCAGAACTTGTTTAAAATTCATGTGCTTAATTTTCTTAACTTAAATAAACCTTGTTTATTCTTTTTATTAAACATTAAGTAATTAAGAAATCTTATCATAATGAATGGACAATTTTAAGAAATCAATAAATTGATTTTGATCAAAGCTTTATTAAGCGTAATTCTTCGAAAATCTAAACTTCTTAATGTTAAAAATAGTTTTAAATAAAGGTAAACAAAGCCGTTTCATTTATTTTAATTTAAAATGCGCAATGAGTACTATTAAATTCATTTATAATGGAAATATTTGTAGCGCTTTAATTTTGAAAACCGTAGTTTTGTAGAGATGTCAAATATAAAACTTCACATAAAATTCTACAGAGCAATCGTAATGATGCTTGTTGTAGCATTTTCGTTATCTCCCTGTTCATTGAAGAGAGAGGTTTTGGAAGTTTTCAACATTCAGCACATCGGTACTCTCAACAAAGTAAAAACAACGGCACCTTCATTTTTCAGTTGTGAAAGTTTTAATTCTTCTTCAAAAGTTTCCGTTTCAAGATCTGATTTTAAATTTAAAGGAATTGCATTTTCAAATTTTTTACAATCGGATAATTTAAATTTCGAAAAGCCAACTTTTTCTCAAACAAATTATTCCGGAAACACTTCAGGAAACAGTCCTCCAAAGTATATTTTATTTAAAAGATTGAAACTGGATATGGCTTAGGATCATTTCTAGATCATTTTTCACTATCAACTTTTAAAATAAACTTTAATGACAAAAAATATGACCAATCAGCCTACTGATATGGCTGGTTTATATACATTATCTATCCGCCTTGTAATTGGCTGGACCTACTTTTCAGCTTTCTGGCGCAGACTTATTCTCGAAAACAAACTCGTTCCCGATGAAGCCGGATATATCGGCGAAAAATTCAATCATTTTTTACCGAATGCTTTAGGAATAAAACCCATTATCGAATATCTCGTCACTCATCCCGATGCGCTGCAAACCTCAATGGTCAGCTTTACCATCATTGAAGCTATTGTAGGACTATTTATTATTTTGGGAATGTTCACAAGATTGATGGCTGCAGGAGTTTTTGCTTTGGCAATGGGAATTTTATTGGGTTCTGGATGGATAGGAACGACCTGCTTAGACGAATGGCAAATAGGTGTTTTAGGAATCGCTTGTGGATTTACCCTTTTTCTTACAGGCAGCGGAACTTATTCTTTAGATCAATATTTTAAAAATAAAAAATACCGTTTTACTCAGAAAAAATGGTTTCATTATTTAGGTTCTGGGATTTTACCGATTAGAAATCCAAAACGTTTTGTACTTGTAGGTTCATTGCTTATTTTTGGATTGACTTTATACACCAATCAATATTTTCATGGTGGTGTTTTTGGAACTCTGCATAATAAATCGGTGAAGCCAAAAGTTGAAATTTCCAATATAAAAATCAATCCGTCACAGATAAAATTTGAAGTTTACAGAACGGAAGGTGTTGATGTTTATGGCTCTTTTCTTATCGGAATCGATTTATTAAATGAAAAAGGAGAAGTCATTCAATCTATGAATGGAACTGAACTTTCAAAATTTTCTAAAGAAAAAATTCACAATCATTATGTGGCAAAAGTAAAGCCCGGGAAGCATAGTTTAATTATTCCTTTAGGTTCAAAAGCAGATTTAACGATTGATTTGAAAGATCATCCTTCTTCGTCCGAAAAAATATCAGTGATAAAATTGACTGACATCAGCGGTGCAGAATGGATTGCGAAAATCAAATAAATTTAACTTAATATTTTATCATATTCACTGATTTTCTGAATATGATAAAATATTAATATCTGCAAAAGGTTTTATTTTGTAAATTTAAATTAATAACAAATTCAAAAATTAACCTATGAAAAACTCAATTCTTCTAATTCTCATGCTTACATTCTTAAGTTTCGGAAACTTTGCAAAAGCCCAGAAAATATCCGACGGCGAAACTGCAGACGTTAACGGAATGAAAGTAAGCTTTAACATCCTTAATAAAGAAAGCATACAAGTTGGCGGAAAAAACTTCGACCGTTACAAAGTATCGGCTTCGGTAAAAAATACGTCAGATAAATCTTACAATATCAGACTTACCTCTTATCCACAAATTGTAATGGACACCGGAATTGTAGAACTAGATTGTGTAAATGCTACAGGAGCAAAACTGACCTCGAAAAAGATTCAGCTAAAAATGAAAACTCAGATGATCAATGTTTCGTATTCTGCTTACGACAAATCCGGAAAGTTTGTTACCAACATTTTGCCTGTTATCGGAAGTTATTATTTTGATACAGGAGATACAATTAATGATGATGCTATTTTTATTGTTCCACAGGGTGAAAAACCTGAGGTAAGTGTAAGAAGTTTGAGATAATTTTTATTGAAACAAATTTTAAAGCAATCATAAAAAACAAAACCACCTCTGAAAAACAGAGGTGGTTTTTATATAATAAATTTATATTAATTATAATTCTAAGAAACTGTGTGCTACTGCAACTTCTTTAGTTCCGCTTCCTTCGATTGTATCTGTTTCTGCAACTTCACCGTCAATATAAATTGATACAATAAGTTTAGAATCTGCATTCAAAAGATTAGCATTCGCTGCAAAATTTAATTGAGACTGGCTAGAATTTACAAAAAACTCACCGCTCGTCCAAAGTAAACCAGGAGAATCAAACAATGTTTCCTGTTTTGTTCCTACCTGAGTAATAATCGTTTTGAATGTACTTACAGGAGGAGTAGGAGCTGTACCACCGTTAACTATTTTTGCTTCAAACTGCACCAAGTGATCCTGAAACTCGTCTTCGTCATCATCTTTACAAGAATTAAAAACAGAAGCTGCTGAAAATAATATCACTGCTAAAAATGAAAGTCTAAGTAAATTTTTTGATTTGTAAAATTGCTTCATTTCTCCAAATAGATTTTTTAATGTTTCAAATATAGGTTTTTTATCAATATAAAAATAACTTTTATGAAAATTTTCCAACAAAGATTTCCAAATAATATCAAATCAATAAAAGACTCAGCGTGTTTTTTATGAGGTAAATTCTTTATGAAATTTTACTATTGACCAATGAAATTATTAAATTAAAATCTCAATATTATTATCTTTGCCAAATGAATTTAGATTATATCGTAAGAGAACCAGAAAATATCAGTTCGATTACCCCCATTCTTTTCATGCTTCACGGTTATGGCAGCAATGAGCAGGATCTTTTCAGTTTCAGAGAAAGTCTTCCGGCAGACTGGATTATTGTGAGTTTCAGAGCTCCGAAACCTACTCAGTTTGAAGGATATTCTTGGTTTGATATCGACTTCAACAATCCTGAACAATTTATAGACATCGATCAGGCAAAAGAAGCTCTTGAAAGCGTTCTGCAAAACATCATGGCGATTACCAACAAATATGGTCTTACCAGAAATAAAACACATCTTTGCGGATTCAGCCAAGGCGGAATTTTGTGTTACAGTTTAGCTTTACAATATCCTGATCTTTTTAATTATGTTGCTTGTTTAAGTACATATCCTGAAGAAAAATTGCTTACTAATATTGTGAAAGATAAAAAGAAATTAGAAAATCTTCGTTTCTTTGTTTCTCATGGTACAGACGACGCCATTATTCCTATGGAATGGGGAAGAAAAGCTGCAGATCTTCTGTATGATTTGAGCTGCTACTTCACATTCAGAGAATATATGAGCGGTCATGGTGTCAACCAAAAAAATTATATCGATCTGATGGAATTTTTCTCAAAATAATATATTAAAAATCATTATCGATTTATAAAATACTAAACATTCATACTCATGAATGTTTTTTTTGTATCATATCATATAATTCACTAATTTCAATTTATGAAATATCGGTTTTTAATATCAATTTTACTTTTAAGCATTTTCGTTAATGCTCAGAATAAATTTGAGATTAAAAATGTAAATAAAGTCGTGATTCCTTTTAAGTTGATTAATAATTTAATCTTCATTCCTATTAACATCAATGGCGCAGAACTTACCTTTATGCTTGATAGCGGAGTTACGGAAAACACTATTTTCAGCCTTGAAGACAAAGAAATAAAACTAAGCGCAATGGAAAAAATGAAATTTTCCGGGCTTGGTGGCAATAGAAGTATCGAAGGATTTAAATCTGATCTAAATACCGGAAAAATCGGAAAAAACTTTGTAAATGATTCTTTGATGGTTTACATTATTCAGGATGAGGAATTCAATATTTCTTCGCACATCGGAATTCCCGTTAACGGATTTATTGGGTATCATTTCTTTAAAGACTATCCAATTATTATAGATTACAGTTCAAAAAAAATTACTGTTTATAAAGACCGCGCACTTTTTGAAAAGAAAATTAAAAAATTTGATGAGTTCCCTATTTCTATTGAGAAAAGCAAGCCTTATATTTTCGCCGATGTAGAAATGACAAACGAAAGAAAGGCTTCAAAATTGCTCATCGATATTGGAAATAGTGATGCAATTTGGTTATTCCCCACTCTTATAAAAGATTTCGTTTATAACAGACCCAATATTGATGATTTTTTGGGCAGAGGTTTTAATGGAGATATTTATGGTAAAAGAAGCAGAATCCATCAGCTTAGTCTTGGACAATTTAAATTTGAAAAACCTCTAACTGCAATGCCTGACGAATTTTCTATTCAGCATCTCAATTTGGCACAAGACAGAAAAGGCTCAGTTGGTGGAGAAATCATGCGTCGATTTACTGTCGCTTTTGATTATCCTAATGAAAAAATATATCTTAGAAAAAATAGAAATTACGATGATCCTTTTCATTTTAATATGAGCGGACTCGATTTTAAACAAGATGGTCTTCAATGGGAAAAAGACTATTTAACTTTTAAAACATTAACAGAAAAATCGACATCAGGTGATATTCAAACGTACAATAGTAATATTCAATATAAATTCGTTTTAAAACCTCTATTTTCACTTGCGGGTGTACGAAAAGATTCTCCTGCAGATAAAGCAGGCCTAAAAAAAAATGATCAATTAATAACGATTAACGGAAAGAAAACTTCAGAAATGACATTAAACAAAATTATGGAAATAATGAAGTCTGATGAAGGAAAAACAATCAATATGACCGTAGACAGAAAAGGCGTAGAGCTAAAATTTTCGTTTACATTAGAAGACCCAATTCCCTATCAAGAATAATATGGAAACAAAAGAAACCACTTTAGATAAAATAAGGAACAGACCAAGATTTAAAATGTACACGCATCTTAGCAAAGAAACGTACGCGGAAAATCTGAAAAAATATTTGATTGAGCATAAAGACGAATTTACAGGAAACGTAAATACCGAAGTTGCAACAATTTCTGTTTTAACTAAAGATGATAATTATTGGAAACCGTGTTTGGCGCTCAGAACAGAACTTGACGATGAAGAAATTACCGTAATAAGAGGAGTTTTTGGACCAAGTTCTGCAGTCTGGACATTTTTTATGTTTCTCTATTTCTTGTTTACCATTTCGTGGATGACTTTTTTCACCATGTATTATGTAGAAAATCAAATCAACAGCCATGAATTTCCTTGGGCTTTACACGCTTCATTTGTAATGCTTATTTTCATTGCTGCCACTTATGCTGCGGCAAGATTCGGGCAAAGTAAAGCTAAAGAAGAAATGAAAAAACTCCGCAAATTTGCGGAGGAATCTACTTTAAAATTTGAAAAAACAGTTTAGTTTTCTGAAGTTTCAGTTTCCTGAATAACAGCTTGCGAAGCTTTTGCAGCTTTTATAGAATCTGCTATTTTTTCACGATTGGTCTGTTCGAAAACCATTTTTTCAACATTAGGCTGAATCAATTTGGTCATTTCTTCAACAGAAATATTATTGGCATTGGGATCATTCAGAAGATTTCTCCAAGGTTTTCTTTTTCCCCAAGGATAATCTCCAAAAACCATTACCGGTGTACCTTTTGCTTTTGTAGTGGCTCCACCCGGATTTAAAATCCATGTATCTGCATAATTGTATAACCAAATCGCATCTTTCATTAATAATCTTAAACAAGAGTGAGATGCAGGATAACCCGGAAGGTCATACTGATGCCATCCTATTCCGTGGGTATTATGAATATTAAAATTATAAGGAAGTTTCCATTCACTTTTTACCGTGGAAATGGCGAGTTTCTTTTTCCAGTTGGCAAACATCAAACCTCTGTCGGTCTGAGCTGCTTTTTTACCCATACTCGTAGGTCCCCATTTTACTAAAGTACCATTTGAATAAACACCATAAGCCTGAATAGGATAAGAAAATATGACAAACTTTTTCACATCACTCAACACATCAAGCTGCATCGGGAAAGGTGAATATGCCATTAAAGTGGTGTCTATTTTTGCCGGAACCACCAACGTATCAGAATTCCATTTGCTTTTGGAATCTAATCTGTTTAAAGCTAAAATTGCATATCGTTCTCTTTCGGTATATTTTTTACTGAAAATCGCATACAGAGAATCTCTCAGTTTTTTATCTTTTGGAATTGCAAAGGCATTATAAAACCCGTTCTCCTGAATCATTGGCGGTGCAGATTCTTCTACCGGTTTTGTTTTGATAGAATCTGGATCGGCGGTATTTTTTGCAATTTCTTCTGAAGTCGAAGTCTGTTGCTGGTTTTGATCTACAGCTTCTTCTTTTTTACAGGAAGTAAAAAACAATGCGAGAAATAAAGTGTAAAATATTGATTTTTTCAAAGTTAGGTTTTTCATAAATATTAATGTTCATCTCAGTTTGGTATAGACTTACAAATATCAGACCTAAATCATAAAAATAAAGGACTTTTAATTCTACAAGTCTTGATTAAATTTACAAAAATCATCTTTCATTTATACAATAAATTATATATTTGCTTATAATTCATCACAAATTGAATTATTAAAACATAAACATCTTTAAAACAATGAAAAAGACAACGATTTATTCGCTAACTGCAACTTCTGCTTTAATTTTAATTCTTTCATCTTTCCAAATATCAAGAGGAAGACATCTTTATAGAAATGAATGGATAATTCCTTCACAGAAACAACTTCAGATTAAAAATTCATCAAAGGAAAGTTTAAGTGTAGTTTTATATAACACTTCGAAAACAGAAGATTTAAAATATATTACCGATAAAAATCAGACAAAAGTACTTCCGAAAAACGATTCTGCAGTAACAAAAATCAATTTTACAAATGAATTATACATCGTAAACAATTCGTCTCAACAAAATTTATTTAAGATCAAGATCATCAATAACAGCGGAAAAATAAAGGCAACTGTAAAAGATAAATCGTCTAAATAATCTTCTTTTTTAATTAACCTAAACTAACATTACTATCAAAAATGGTAATGTTTTTTTTGTGATTAATTGATAATAATTCGAAAGTATCAAAATGATTTTCATGTTTAAAAAAGCTCTTTTTTGAAAATAGTTTTTGAAAGGATTATTATATTTCTTTCCATCTTTTAGGCAATAAAAAAAGCCAGCAGCTATAAATTGCTACTGGCTGATCATTAAGTTATGATTTCGATTAATACCTAAATATTTTATCTTTTTATAAACTTAAATGTTTTAACATCATCTTTAGTGAATACCTGAATCAAGTAAACTCCCTGAACTAATGAATGAACATTAATGCTTCTTTCATTTTTAGATAATGTTTTCTCGGTAACTTTTCTACCGTCAGCTGCGTAAATCGCTAATTTTATAATTTTCTCCTCTCCACTTATGTTAAGGATATCTATTACCGGGTTAGGATAAATTTGCATATCTGAGTTTGGTTTTATAGCGTTACCTACACTTAAACTCGCATTGAAAGCAAGAACTGCCAATGAAGTTGTAGACTCACAAACTCCCACTGTTTGAGTTGCATAATACGTTGTATTATTTACAATCACTGTGCTTGTTGGTAAGCTTCCTGTATGGTTTGCTGCGTCCGTAGCAGAAGCATACCATTTGATATTTTGCCCGACAACTACTAAAGCACTTAAAGTATTTCCTAAGCTAAAGCTTTGTGTTGCTGCTCCAGTCGGAGCTGCTACTGCACTTGATTGAGTTACTGTCGCACTTACAGTTCCTGTACATCCGTTT
>NZ_JAPDKN010000009.1 GCF_026163565.1 Chryseobacterium sp. YIM B08800 | reverse complement strand
TTTATTTTAAACCTAAACAATTTTTGACCTAAATTCTTTTATATAAATTTTGTCATTCAGAGCGGAACGAAGTGAAGCGTGGAATCTAAGTTTTATTGTAAAATTATTTTATCCGTTTAAACCACCCCGTCAAAAATTTCTTTGAAATTTTCGCCACCCCTCCAAAGGAGGGGAATTTAAAATCAAATGGGTGGATTTATGGGATTGCTTCGTCGCTATGTTTTTCGCAATGACTACAAATCAAAAAAAAATAAGACCGAAAAAATTTCGGTCTTATTAATATTTTTGAAAAACGAGTAATTAGAATTTAATTACAGATTTCATTTTTTCAGTTTCTTCCATTACCAATTCGTCATCTACAAGGATTTTCCCTGAATGCTCATCAATAATAATTTTCTTTCTCTGAGCAATTTCCATTTGCTTTTGAGGAGGGATTGTAAAGAATGATCCTTTAGGAGCACCTCTTTCAAGACCTACAACTGCTAAACCTGTAGAAGAGCTCGATCTGATTCTGTTATAAGAAGCCAACAATCTTTCGTCGATTTTAGAAGCAAATTCTTTAGACTTTTCAAGAAGATATTCTTCTTCTTTCTGAGTTTCAGAAACAAGACCTTCCAATTCTTCTTTTTTGAATTTAAGGTGATTCTTCAAATCGTTGATCTTTGTAGTCAACTCATTCAAAGTTTCTTCTTTATGAGCGATTTTAGCTCCAAATTCTTTGATTCTTTTTTCAGAAAGCTGAATTTCAAGTTCCTGATATTCCATCTCTTTTCCTAAAGCTTCAAACTCTTTATTGTTTCTTACGTTATCCTGTTGAGATTTGTATTTTTCAATAAGTGTTTTTGCATGGTTGATCACCTCATTTTTGGTATTGATCTGATCATTTTGCTCTTTAATATCTGCATGAAATTTTTCAGCTCTTGTTTCAAGACCCTCAATTTCAATTTCAAGATCTTCAACTTCGATTGGCAATTCTCCTCTTGTGTTACGAATCTCGTCTAGTCTTGAATCTATGATTTGTAAATCATATAAAGCTCTTAATTTTTCTTCAACTGAAATATCTGTTAAATTTGCCATATCTAAAGGAAATAATTTACTGGGTTTGTTTTTTCGCTAGAATTTAAGATTGCAAATGTACTAATTTTTTGTGATAAAATTTCAAATAATTGTTGGGCAACCCATTGTTCTGATTCATAATGCCCTACATCACAAAGCAATATTTTAGATTCTGCCTGAAAATAATCGTGATATTTGAGATCACCGGTGATATATGCATCACACTTTTTGGCAAGAGCAGACTTTATTCCGCTTGCTCCGGAACCACCTAAAACCCCTACTCTTTTTATTTTTTTATTTATAAAATTTGAATGTTTAATCACCTCAACATTAAATTTATCTTTAATAAATCTCAGAAAATCTTTTTCATCCATCTCCTGATCAAACTCACCATACATTCCTAATCCCGAATATTGATTTTCATTATCTAAAGAATAAATCTGATAGGCAACTTCTTCATAAGGATGCGCTTCTTTCATTGCTGTAATAATCTGGTGTTGTTTATACGCTTCAAAAATTACAGAAATCATATTTTCATCTGCATTTTCTCTCACATTCTGTTGTCCTGAAAAAGGGTTTGAGCCTTCAATTGGTCTGAAAGTTCCGTTTCCTTCAGTTTTAAAACTACATTCGTCATAAAAACCGATATTTCCGGCTCCGGCAGAAAAAAGAGTTTCTTTTAACTGTTCTGAATAGTCATTTGGAACGTAAACATTTAATTGTTTTAAATTATTTTTCTTAGGCTGAAGTATTTTTAAATTTTTCAAACCTAAAGCGTTGCAAATCCCTGCATTTACTCCAGAATAATCATTATCAAAAGCAGTGTGAATGGCATAAATGGCAACTTTGTTTTCAATTGCTTTTAAAACAGCTCTTTCAACATAGTTTTTTCCGGTAAGAGATTTTAAACCTGAAAAAATAATAGGATGAAAACACACCACAAGATTGCAATTTTTGACAATCGCTTCATCAATAACGTTTTCTAAAGCATCATGACAAACCAAAACCCCACTTACATTACGACTCGGAATTCCGCACAAAAGCCCCACATTATCAAAATCTTCCGCTTGCGGCATTGCTATCTGTTTTTCTATAATAGAAATTACTTCTTTTATTGTCATTTTATTCTGTAAGTTTGTTACGAAATTAGTTATAATTTAGTTAAAATAAAAAACACACATGGAAAGAGAGCACAATCTTGTTCCGGGAGATAAACTTTGGAAAAGATTCTTGTTTAGGATCATTTACCGGGCAGACACAAAGCTCGGAAAGCTGTTTGATATTACGCTTTTATCGCTTATTTTGGTGAGTACTTTCATTATTATGATGGAAAGTGTGCCTAAACTTGATAAAAAATATCATGTCTATTTTATTATTTCTGAATGGATTATTTCCGTATTTTTCACCGCAGAATATTGGGCTAGAATTGCCGTTTTAAAAAACAAGAGACATTACATTTTCAGTTTTTTCGGAATTATAGATTTTCTTTCGCTGGTTCCGTTTTACCTGAGCTTCTTTTTTCCTGTTACCAAATATTTCCTGATCTTCAGAATGCTGAGAATGTTGCGTGTTTTCAGGGTTTTCAACCTGTTAGACTTTATGAATGACGGCTCTGTTATTCTTCGAGCTATGAAGAACAGTTCAAGAAAAATCTACATTTTCCTTTTATTTTTAATTATTTTTTCGGTAATCGTAGGTTCTCTGATGTTTATGGTAGAAGGCGGAAGACCTGGCTTTGAAACAATCCCTCAATCTATTTATTGGGCTGTAGTAACAGTAACAACTGTCGGTTATGGTGATGTTTCGCCAATTACTCCAATGGGAAAATTTTTTGCGGTTATTCTGATGCTTGCCGGCTATTCTATTATTGCTGTTCCTACAGGTATTGTAACTGCAGAAATGAGAAACAAAAGACAAAATTTAGAATTGATTTGTGAACGTTGTGGAAATGAAGATATTGATGACGATGCAAGGTATTGTAAACAGTGTGGCAAGAAATTGGCTTAAGAGATTATATACAAATTAATCTATCAACCAAAAATCGACAAAATCATGGAACCACAAAAGAAAAACAGACCCAATAGTTTAGTTCTTATTCTATTTGCTTTAGTTATATTAATGATTATTATTTATTTTATTCTTGTTTTGTTTTTCCCGACAGTTTTTGATCTTATGAATACGGGGGACATTAAACCGGTATCACCGGATAAATAAAATTTCAAAAAAAAATTAGGCTTTCCAAAATACGGGAAGCCTTTTTTAATCTTTAAAATTATTTGTCACAAAAAAAAGACCTGCCAATTGACAGGTCTCTTGTTATAAAGAAATTTAAAATAAATTATTTTTTAATCGCTTTAATCGTTTGTTTAGAACCATCTTTCATATTGAGAACAACTAAATACATTCCTGAATTTAATCCTCCTAAATGAAGTGTAGATTCTGGCTTATCAAAAATTTTCACAACTCTACCTGCAACATCCATTACAGAAATAGATTTCACATTGCTTACGTCTGAAATATTCAAAACATCAGCAAATGGGTTGGGGTAAGATTTTATTCTATCTTTAACAACATTAGATTCATTGGTCGATAATGAAATTTGCTCAACAACAAGATTATCGATAAAGAATTCTACATCTTCCGAATCTTCTACAGTACCATTAGTTGCATAAAATCCAAATTTTGTATTTGCACTATTATAAGCGGTTAAATCTAATGAATAAGTTGTTGAAGTATTAGAAATTGTACTTGAACTATTCCATGTTTGAAGGACTGTCCATGTTGTACCACCATCCTGAGAAATAACAAACTGCACTACATCATCTGAACCTAAAGAACCAGAAGTTGTATCTCCATATTCGGTCAATCCATAATCAAATTTTACACGATACCCTCCTGCCGAAAGATTAAATACAGGAGTAATTGCCCAAGAATTAAATGTTTCCGGAAACCATGAACTTGTGTAAATATTAACACCTAAAGCACCATCAGATCCGTTATTTAAAAACCCAGTATCATACCAATTTGAAGAAGTTCCTGAAGGAGTAGTTGCCGGCGTTCCCGTATCTGCTTCTTCCCAACAGTCATTGATACCATTCATAAAATCAAACGTAAAATTAGGTGTAATTACTCCACATAATGTATCAAAAGTATTCACCGCAGACCATGCACTTTTAGAAGTCGTTGTACAGCTAGACCTTACCCAAACATAATGTTGAAGACCAGGAGAAAGTCCGGATAATGCTTTAGAAGTCCCAACAATATTCGTATAGACTGGAGTTGTTGTAGCTGTTGGAGGAATTCCATTTGCATTGTAGTAGAGTTCATACCCATTTGCCGGAGCTGATGCAGGTGCTGTCCAGGAAATATCTGCAGTAGCAGATGTTATATTTGATGAAGTTACAGAACTCGGTTCAAGACACGATGGTACGGCACCCTGAGTTATATTAATATCATCAAAATAAACATAATTATCTGATGTATCGAGTGCAGATTTTGCTTCAAATCTAATGAATAAATTTCCGGAAGATGGTACACCAGAAATAGTAGCCGATTTAGTAGCACAAGATGCAGATACTACATGACTTGTATTATCTATTGTATAAGCTGTCGTCCACGGTCCATTTTCAGAAGTTGCCCAATCTAATTTTATTACACCAAAATCTGCCAATGAAGCACCTGTAGTAATGTCAGCATATTCTGTAACCTTATAAGCGAAACTAACATTTAAAATTCCACCATTTGTTCCTGTTAACGCAGGAGAAATTAAGTAAGAAGAGCTATTGTAATAATTATTAGCTCGCATACTTCCAATTCCTGTACATGGTGCAGTTTCTGATCTGCTATACCACCCTGAACCACCACTAGAAGTCCAAGATCCGTCTCCGGCAGGTTCCCATCCATAACTATAAGAGATTTGCGCTGATGACATTGCTGCCAACGCCATCATACATGTAAGTAAAATTTTTCTCATAACATACTTATTTATTAATTACACATAAAATTACAATTTAAAAATAGCAAATCAGCAATTATTCACCTATTTTATTTAAAAACAAGCATCAATCAACATGTTTTATTGAATTAAAACATTGTATTAGTTTAAAAAAAACATAATTTACTTCAATATTTCGCATTCATAATTACGAATACAATCAAATCAAATATTTTTTTTGCTATTATTTTTAATGTATCATCAATCAGTTTATTAAAAAAAATAGCAGCTATTGAAGCCGCTATCTAAATAGTATTAATTAAAAATTTTTATTTTTTAATTGCTTTAATGGTTTGTTTAGAACCATCTTTCATATTCAGAATAACTAAATACATTCCTGAATTTAATCCTCCTAAATGAAGTGTAGATTCTGGCTTATCAAAAGTTTTAACCAATTTACCAGAGATATCTACTACAGAAATAGATTTCACATTGCTTACGTCTGAAATATTCAATACATCAGTAAATGGATTTGGATAAGCTTTGATATTGTTTTTATCTGCAATAACCTCACCGATAGCTAAATTAGGACATCCAGTAGAGTCAACTGTAACTACAACCTCTTGTCTTGCACCTTCACATGTGTTAGAGAATTTCCAATTATAAATATAGTACCAATAATTTTGATCAAAATTATTCCCTGTAACTGTTATCGCACTAGAAGTAATTGGATAAGTTGTTCCAGAAGTATTACGATTTAAGTTTATACCTAATGTTTCTCCTTGTCCAATTCTATATCCAGTCCCTACATTTAAAGGGAAATTAAGCATTATTGTTTGTGGTGTTACACCATCATTAACAGAAACAGTATATGGCACAGACATTAATGTTGTACCTGCGCTATTTCTAATTTCTATTGCTGAAGCTGTTCCTATTGCAACACTTGAAACAGGAAAAACATCTATACTGGTAAGTATTGTAGGTGCAATTACGTCAAAACTTTGATAATAAGTTCCAACAGTATAATTGCTTGAACTGATTCCTCCTAAAGCAGATGGATTAATAGGGCCAACTGTACCATTAGTTCCAGAAGTTCTCGCTGACACATAGTAACTAGTAGTAGTTGTAACAGCCGGAGTAGTATATGAACCACCCGTTGTTAACAATGCACCCCCTGTCGGAGCATCATACCAACTGATAATAGCTCCTGTAGATGCAGTCGCTGAAATATTTGCTGAATTTCCTGGACAAACTGTTGCACCTGTAGTAGAAATAAGCGTAGGAGGCTGACACAATGTAACAAAAGACACCACTGAAGACCATGAGCTTCTATCAGGACCATTACACACCGATCTTACCCAAACATAATATACAGTAGAAGATAATAATCCACTTATAGAAGCAGAAGTAGTAATAGAAGTAACTGAGTTTGTAGAATTTAAAGGTGTAGTAAATGTAGGTACTGTATTAGATGTGCTATAATACACTTCATATCCATTAGATGGAACTGTAGTAGGAGCAGTCCAAGTTGCTGTAGCTCCAGAAGTTGTAATACTTGAACCAGTTATTGCCAAAGCAGTAGGTGCAAAACAAGTAACTACAGTTGTAAAATTTCTTTCGGAACATCCTAAAGATGTACTTGTTGCATTATATCCGCTGATAGTATAAAAATACTTTATACCATTATTTAGAGGAGTAGGTAAAGTATAAGTAAGAACATTACCTACATCAAAAGCATTTAGCACATCATTTCCACCCGAAGTAGTTCCAATTGTAATCTTATATCCTATTGCATTTGTATTAGCCGTCCAAGTGAAGGTAGGTGTCACAGAAACTCCCGTGGCTGCTGATGCTGGTGCACTTACACTAGGGCATGCAGTAACGGTAGTAAAGTTTCTCTCTGTACATCCTGTAGTAGTACTTGATGCATCATAACTATTTAATGTATAATAATACTTTGTTCCCAATGTTAAAGGTGTTGGTAATGTATAAGTAGTCACATTACCTACATCAAATGCATTTAAAATATTATTACCACCCACAGTTGATCCAATGGTTAATTTATAACCAGCGACTCCTGCAGCGGCAGTCCAAGTAAATGTAGGTGTAACAGAAACACCAGTAGCACCGGCAGTAGGTGCAGTCACAGTTGCACAGCCAGCAGTAGTAAAGTTTCTTTCAGTACAACTTAAGGAAGAGTTGTAAGAATTATAAGCATTTATCGTATAAAAATATTTTGTTCCAATCATTAATGGTGTTGGTAATGTATAGGTTGTAACATTTCCAAGATCAAAAGCATTCAAAATATTATTACCGCCTGCAGTAGTGCCTATCGTAAGCTTATATCCAGTAGCATCTGTTACAGCACCCCATGTAAATGTAGGAGTAGTAGACACCCCCGTCGCAGCTGATGAAGGAGCAGTCACAGAAGGACAACTTAAGTTTTTGGTTGTAAAGGAAAATTCTGTACATCCTGTAGCTATGCCATTTCCATTTATAGGCAAAATTGTTACATAGTATATTTTACCATACAATAATGGAGTTGCAGCAGGTAATGTATAAGTAAGCACATTTCCTACATCAAAACTATTAAGAATATCAGTACCTCCAGGAATCGTTCCTAAATTTATTTTATATGAAGATGCTCCCAAAGACGAAGCCCAGGTTATTGTGGGATTAATAACAACTCCGGTAGCATTATTAAGAGGAGCTGTAATGGTTGTGCATGCAGGAGCTGTGGTGTTAATTGCTATATTTACGTTATCTACATAGATATCATCACTACCATTATCTCCGGTTGCTAAAAATCTTAAAATTGCTGTACTACTTGATGAAGGTAAAACAAAATCTTTTGTAGACCACGCAGCCTGAACTCCTAACGAAGAGCCAATGTTAGTAAAAGTGTTTCCTCCATCCGTAGATAACTGAATTTTTAAAACATCAGTACCTGAAGGATTAATATAATTAAATGTTAAAAGCCTATCACCAGAACTTCCAGAAAGATTTACGTATAAATCCATGGATCCAGAAACGTATAAACAATTATAAGAATGAAATCTTGCTGTGGGCGCTGTAGCCGGAGCAGCTACTGTTGCAGTTCCACCTACTGAGTTCCAACCCGAAGCTGATGTAAACCCACTTGAAGAAATATCGCTTTGTCTCCAAGAATTATCGCCTCTAGATGGCCAAGTTCTCCAATATGAAGCATTGGGTAAATCTAGTGTTGAATTTCCGTTTGCCCAAGTAGAAAAATTTTCAGTAAAAGGAATTGTTGCATATGTGGTTGGAGCGGCAATCCAAGTTCCCGGACTATAGGTAAATGTTAATCCAGATGCTGGTATTGTTGTTCCGCCAGTAGTTCCTAATGTTACATTTGATGTAGCTGATGTACCAACTGCTGTTGCGGTCCAATCAGTTCCTAGTCTATTGTTAACATCAGAAGCTTCTGCACCTTTTAATCCAATCTGCCCTGTTGCGTTTGCGCTTCCCGAAGCACAAGTTCCATAAACGATAGCAATTGAATTATTTGATGAATCCAATTGAATTTGAAAATTAAGTAATTGATTAGCAGAACCTCCGCTCAATTTGAGATCTGTAAATTGTACTACGAATTTAGAACCTACCGTTTCATAAGCAATTTCAGAAGTTGTTGTATTAGCATTCACTAAATTGGACGAAAAACCAGCAATTGCGCCTTCTATAGTATTTGGCGCAGACGAATCAGTTGATAGACCTGTAGTGGTGGTTGCTAAGCTAGGCGTTGTACCAAATGTGATAAATCCATTATTACTAATAAAAACAGAATTATACGTCCTCCCATTATACTTAAAGGATGGTATCGTCACCGAGCTGGAAATACCATCAGTTGAAAGGGTTGATCCAGATTGCCAAATAGTTCGGCTGGCAGAAAGTGATGTGTAGGTTCCTGAAGATTGTGCAAAACCATAACCATTATTGGGATTGGGATTCGCACCTGAAGGAGGTCCTACCTGTGCATAAGTTCCAGCGCTTAGAGCCAACATGCACGTTAGTAAAAATTTTTTCATACTCAGTTAAATTAAAATTAGAGGGCTAAATTAATAAATATTAATATTACAAATCAAAAAAAATGTTAATATTTTAAAAAAATAACAACAATAAAACCATATAATTGAAATATTGCCAAAAAATAACTAAACAAACATTTAATTGCAATCCCAACTGCTACAATCATAATCAAGTGTAAACAACTAATTATTAACCTATTAAACTAATAGAGTATTCAATCTATTTAACAATAAATATTTTAAAATTTCATTAATTTTAAAACATAAAAAAAATCGCAATCTGATTTTTGATTGCGATTTTTCATTAATTTCTTAATAAAGATTAATTCAGATAAAATTCATATTTATTAAGGAGTTGTATATTTTTAATCAAATCTCCATTAAGATTTATCGAATGTTTCATTGACTGAACTTCAATATGAGAATCATCTTCAACATTCTTAATGTAAAATTTAAATTTTTGATTCCCTTGGTTTTCATTCAGAACATTTCTGAAGAAACTAAGATCTTCCGGTCTGAAATCCATCACATCCATTACTAAAGAGATACTTTTTGCAAATTTTTCAAAAGCTTCTTGCAATTCAATCACTTCATTTACATTTACGAATACTCTCCCATCTTTTACCTGGGCAAATTTTATTTTTAAAATTACAAAACGTTGCACCTCCAATTTCTCTTTCAGCTTCATATAATCACGGTCTCCCAACCTGAAAGAATATGAGCCAGAATAATCCTCCAAAGTTACAAAAGCCACTTTTTCACCACTTCTGAAACCATCTTTCACCACATATTCTGTAATCAAACCGGCAACTGTGTACTCTTTTCCGCCGCCACTGTTTTCTCTTTCTTTTTGTAGTGTTTTCCAGTCTTTTTTCTTTTCTTCAAATAATTCCTCTTGCTTATTTGCAAAAGCCTGCTCTTTATAAGCATCCACCTCGTCAAGATTTAAAAACCCAAAAACACCCTTCGGTTCAGCTTTTTTGGTTACTTCTTCTATAATCTCTTCTTCACCGGTTGACAGTTCATCAGATACAATTTCAATTAAATCTGCAACCTCATCCACAGAATCTTTTTCAAGAATCGGAACTTCATCATTTACTACTTTCGCTTCTTCATCTTTTTCCAAAACAGATTTTTTGGAAAGACTTCCCTGCATAAACTGATACTGAAATTTAAACTCATCGAGCGGATGCGCGGAAAGATAGAAACCAATCGTTTCTTTTTCTTTATTTAATTTATGCATATTTGGCCATTCCGGACAAGGCGCTAATTTTGGCTGTTCAATCTGAACTTCATCAGCAAAATCAGCAAAAAGAGAATACTCCATCTCATTTTTACTCTCCTGAAAACTTTGCCCATACCTTATCAAACGTTCCAAATTTGTTTTCCCCGACATATCAATATCAAAATACTGACCTCTGTGGAAAGAATCTAATTCATCAAAAGCCCCTGCAACCACCAAACTTTCTGCCACTCTTTTATTCATCTGAGAAGGCAAAATTCTTTCAAAAAAATCATAAATATTTTTAAATCTTCCGTTGGCTCTTTCTCTGGTAATTCCTTCACTCGGACCTTCCCCAATTCCTTTGATCGCACCCAAACCAAAACGAATCTGCCCTTTTTCGTTTACAGAAAACTTATACTGCGATTCATTTACATCAGGTCCCAAAACATCAACCCCCATACTTTTGCAATCTTCCATAAACATGGTAATCGATTCGGTATTGTTAATGTTATTACTCATTACACTCGCCATATATTCTGCCGGATAATTGGCTTTTAAATAAGCTGTTTGATAAGCAATAAATGCATAGCAAGTAGAGTGAGATTTGTTGAAAGCATACTCTGCAAAGGCTTTCCAGTCATTCCATATTTTTTCTAAAGGACCTTCATCTAAGTTGTTTTTTCTTCCGCCTTCAATGAATTTCGGGTACATTTTATTAAGAACCTCAATCTGCTTTTTACCCATCGCTTTTCTCAAAGTATCGGCTTCACCTTTTGTAAAATTGGCCAATTTTTGGGATAAAAGCATTACCTGCTCCTGATAGACCGTAATTCCGTAAGTTTCTTTTAAATATTCTTCTGTTTCAGGTAAATCGTAAACAATCTCTTCTATTCCGTGTTTTCTGTTGATGAAATTTGGAATATATTTAATAGGACCCGGTCGGTAAAGAGCATTCATGGCAATCAGATCGGCAAAAACTGTTGGTTTCAGTTCACGCATGTATTTTTGCATCCCCGGACTTTCATATTGAAAAATCCCAACCGTTCTTCCTTCCTTAAATAATTGATAAGTTTTAGTATCATCCAAAGGAATCAAATCCGGATCAATATCAATTCCATGCCTTGTTTTAATTATTTTTAAAGCGTCTTTAATAATCGTCAAAGTTCGCAGTCCCAAAAAGTCCATCTTCAAAAGTCCTGCACTTTCCGCCACCGAGTTATCAAACTGCGAAACCAAAATATCGGCATCTTTCGCCGCAATTGTCACCGGAACCAGATTACTCACATCTTCCGGTGTAATGATAACTCCACAAGCGTGAATTCCGGTATTTCGGATACAGCCTTCCATCTTTTTTGCACTCGATAAAACATCATGACGTGCATCTCCCGGAGTATTTAGAACATACTTCATCTCATCGACAAGCATTTGTTCTTCAGGCTTTAGTTTATCGTATTTAGATAAAGCTTTTGCAATATTCATTCCCGGACTTGGAGGAATAAGCTTTGCAATATTATTAGTATCAGGAATTGGTAAATCTAAAACTCTTCCCGCATCTTTAATCGCAGATTTCCCACCCAAAACCGAGTATGTAATAATCTGCGCCACCTGATTTTTACCATATTTTTCTACAACCCATTTAATGATTTTATCTCGACCTTCATCATCAAAATCGATATCAATATCGGGCATTGAAATCCTTTCCGGATTAAGGAATCTCTCAAATAGCAAATCATATTTTATCGGGTCTACGTTGGTAATTCCTGTACAATAGGCAACTGCAGAACCTGCTGCAGAACCACGACCAGGACCAACCCAAACTCCCATTTTTCGGGCTTCGTTACAGAAATCCTGTACAATCAAAAAGTAACCGGGATAACCTGTGTTTGCAACAACTTCCAGCTCAAAGTCGAGACGCTCCTTGATTTCAGGCGTAATTCCGGTATCTTTATATCTAATTTTTGCGCCTTCATAAGTTAAATGCGTTAAATAAGCCATTTCCCCACGTTTACCTCCATCAATCTCATCTTCTGCGTGAATAAATTGCTCAGGAATATCAAATTTTGGAAGAAGTACGTCTCTTTTTAAAGTATAAGGACTGAATTTTGCCGTAAATTCCTCATACGCATCAAATGCGTCAGGATAATTTAGAAAAGCTTCTTTTATTTCATGAGAATTTTTAATGTAATATTCTCCGGTTGCCAAACCTCTTCTTTTCCCAAAACCTTTTCCAACAGGCGTTGTCAGCTTCTCACCATCTTTAATACAGCTTACAATATCCTGAATATTAGAATCATCCTTATCGGTGTAATAAGTTTGATTCTGTGCTAATATTTTAACATTATACTTATCTGCAAAATGCAACAACACATCATTCAAATGCTCTTCTTCAGGCAATTTATGATTTTGAATCTGAACATAAAAATCTTCTTCAAAAGTATCTTTCCACCACTTGAAAAGCTCCTCCCCTTTTTGCTCTCCCGTATTTAGAATTGCATCAGGAATATCACCGTGAATTCCAGAAGTTAAAGCAATTAGCCCATCCTTATATTCAGCAATTAATTCTCTGCTAATCCTTGGAACTCCGAAATAAAACCCTTTAAGAAAACCAATACTCGAAAGTTTTGCTAAATTTTTATATCCATTAAAATCTTTCGCCAATAAAACCACTTGCGTTCTTCTGTCGGGATCGTCTTTTGTAAATTGCTTTTGCTCGTAACGGTCTGAAATATAAAATTCACAACCTATAACAGGAATCAAAGGTTCAGAAACAGGTTCTTCTTCATTAAATTCTGTTCCGTTTTCTTCAGCTTCCTGCTTTTTTGCTAAATATTCTTTATGTTTTTTTGAACGATCTGAATTAGTAGATTCGACTGCTGAAACAAACTTGAAAGCACCCATCATGTTCCCTAAATCGACCATTCCGACCGCAGGAAAATTTTCTTCTGAAGCTTTCTTTATTAAATCATTAATTCCTGAAGTCGCCGTTAATGTTGAAAAAACACTTTTGTTATCGAAGTTGAAATATCTTCCTAAATCGATATCATCGATGCTTCCGACATCGGACTGCTTTTTCTTATTATTAAAATCCGCAACCTGCCTTCTGATAATTATTCCAAAAGGCTTAATCGGATTGGGATGCAAAGTCTTGAAATAAGCCAGCTGATCTTCCGAAGTTTTTAAAACCTCAGCAGGAATAATCCCGATACGCATCATTTCGAAGAAAACCTGAGCTGTAGCATTTACATCGGCTGCTGCATTATGCGCTTCATCAAATTTATGACCATATAATTTCTCGTATAACTCTTCCAATTTTGGAGATTTATACTTGCCACCTCTTCCACCACCTAGTTGACAATAATTTGTCCCTAAAATCATGGTATCGGCTTTTGGTTTTTCCTGAAGATTATCTTGAATATTTTTTCTGAAAAATTCGGCACCTACAATATTGTAATCAAACTCAACATTATGTCCGGAAACCACTCTTACTCTTTCTAAAACTTTAGAAAACTCCTCTAAAATCTCCTGTAAATCTCGACCTTCTTCATTAGCAATTTTGGTAGTAATTCCGTGAATTCTAGCAGCATTAAAGGGAATATCATACCCTTCCGGCTTTATTATATAATCTTGATTCTCAAGCAAATTACCTTCATCATCATGCAATTGCCAAGCAATCTGCACCATTCTTGGCCAGTTGTCTGAATCTGATAATGGGGCATTAAAATTTTTCGGTAAACCTGTGGTTTCTGTGTCAAAAACTAAATACATGTATTTTTTCTAGCTTTTATTAAAAAAAAGAGAATGTAAAGTTACTTCAATTTTCCAAATAAAACTTCTAATTTACGATTGGGATTTTTCAATTTCTTAAAAATTTAAAAACAATAAAATAGATTAATTACTTTCTCAAAAAAAAGTACGATTTAGTTTAATCAAAAAACAGAAAAATTATTTTTTACCTGATTACAACTATTCAATTTTGTTTAAATTAAAAAAAACGCAATATCATTATCAAAATATTATCATAATATTTTATTTATTAAAGATTACCTCATTTTATTTATTATTTAATTAAAAACAACACCTCATACACACCCATAAAAGTCAGCACTTTACCAATCGTCCTGATAAGTGCCCAAAACAATGAAAAATTACAGAGAGAATTTGAACAGCAGAAAGTAGAAAACAACACAAAGTTTAATGCTTATGTTGCTAAACATTACGGTGATAATAAAAGCGCCACAGTGGAAAAAGAAATTGAGGAACAAAGAAGTAACCTTGCAGGATTTTTACCTGACGGAAGACCTTTTTTTTACAAACAACAAGACATTAGACAAGGATACAATGCAAATTCTGATAAATTAAACACTGCTGGTTTAATTGCTGGTCTAAATAATGCATACAACGGAGAAGGCATTAAGTTTACTATTTTCGACGGTGGAAGAATTTACGCAGCTCATCCAGCATTTGATAATGCACAAAACAGAATTACTAATAAAGAAGCGGCATCTAATGTTTATAGTGCTCATTCAACAGGAGTGGCAAGTTTTATAGGAGGTAGAAGTATACAAGTTTCAGGATCAAACGGAACAACTACAATTTCTGGAGATACCAAAGGTGTTGCGACAGGCTCTACTATGGATTCTTATAGGTTTGCTACTACAACATTGCCAGGAAATACTTCTACAAGTAATGTTTTTCAGAAAATTTTACTTGCTCAGCCAAGTATTTCTAATCACTCTTATGGTTCAAATCTTGGTTGGGATATTGGATATGTAAATGGTGCAAATGCCTGGGTTTGGAATGGAGTCTATGAAAGTCCGAATGTTTCAATGGACTTACAAGGTACTTATTTTAGTAGTGATGTAGCATATGATCAGATTGTATACAACAACCCTTCTTATATCATTGTAAAATCTGCAGGAAATTCTTATGGAATGGGACCAACCATTGACTCGACTGCTCCTAAATATTACGGAGACGATAATGGAAACGCAGTACAATTTACAGCAACAGATACTTTACCACAAGTAAATTGCGCTCAGGGATATGACTGTATTAGCAATGGCTCTTTAGCAAAAAACATCATTATTGTAGGAGCTACCGATGTTATTTCTTCTAACAATTTCAGATATTCTTCACCTTCAGACGTAGTACATTCTGAGTACAGCAGTGCAGGACCAAGAGATGATGGTGGTATAAAACCCGACATTTCTACGACAGGAACAGATGTATTTTCTGCAGCTACAGCTGAGAATACCACAGGAAGCGTTTCGTATGATTATGGAAGCGGAACATCTTATTCTGCTCCCGTAGTAACTGGTGTTATAGGATTATGGATGCAGATTTACAAAGATTTATTTTTGAATCAGAATTTAAATGCTGCAAGTGCAAAAACATTAATGGTACATTCAGCTTCCGAGGCTGGAAATGTAGGTCCAGATCCTTGGTTTGGGTGGGGGTACATTAACGCTCAAAAAGGTGCAGAATTATTAGTAGGAAAAGCAAATAATTCAATAATCTTTGCAGATGAAACTTTAAACACAGGAGCAGTTAATCAAAAAACAGTAACTGCTTCAGGTACTGAACCTTTAAAAGTAACTATTTCGTGGATTGATCCTGAATATGCCTTGCCAGATCCTCTTACTTGGGCTGCAGCATACAATAATAGAATTTCAAGATTGGTTAATGATTTAGATATTAGAATTATTGACACAACCAACAATACAGTTTATTATCCTTGGAAATTAGATGCAAATAACCCTATGTCTCCAGCAACAAAAGGTGATAATACGGTCGATAATGTAGAACAAATCGTTTTAGACAATCCCGTGGCTGGAAGAAATTATAGAATTGAAATTTCTAATAAAGGAACTTTAATTAACGAATCCGGAAATACAACTCCTCAAAATTACTCAATAATAGTAAGTGGTTACAATCAAGAAGTTTTAGGAACAAATGAGACTACAAATACTTTAAGTGGCATCGTAGTAGCACCTTCTATTACAAAAGATTTTGTAAAAATAATCAAAGCTCCTAAAAAATCTACTTTCAGTGTATTTGATATGTCTGGTAAAAAAATACAGTCAGGAACTATTAATAATGAGCAAGAAAATGTAAATTTATCGTCTTACGCCAAAGGAATTTATATTATTCAAATAAAAACAGCCAAAGATGTAATTACCAAGAAAGTAATTAAAGAATAACAATCATTTCATAAATATCCTTACAAAACACTAACACTTGTTAGTGTTTTGTTTTTTTATGTATATTTGCTTCCTATGGAAAATACACTTCACGAGAAAGTTTCAAAAGATATTTTGCTTAAAGCGTACAATCACATAATGCTTGCAAAAGCAATGGCAGATATTTATGAAGAGAACAGAAATGTTACCAAATATGTTCATAGCACATCAAGAGGTCATGAGGCTATTCAGTTGGCAACGGCTTACCAATTAAAAAAAGAAGACTGGGTTTCTCCTTATTACAGAGACGAAAGCATTCTTTTAGGAATAGGTTTTCAGCCTTACCAATTAATGTTACAATTATTAGCAAAAGCAGATGATCCTTTTTCAGGAGGTAGATCATATTATTCTCACCCTTCTAGCAGAGATGAAGACAAACCAAAAATTATTCACCAAAGTTCAGCAACCGGAATGCAGACTATTCCAACTGCTGGAGTTGCTCAAGGAATAAAATATATTCAGGATTTTAATTTACAGCAATTTGAAAACAACCCAGTTGTTGTTTGTAGTCTTGGAGATAATTCTGTGACTGAAGGTGAAGTAAGTGAAGCATTGCAATTTGCAGCTTTACACCAACTTCCTATTATTTTCTTGGTTCAGGATAATGAATGGGGAATTTCAGTTACCAAAGAAGAAGCGAGAACTTGTGATGCCTATGATTTCGTAGCAGGGTTTGAAGGCTTGGGAAGAATGCGAGTTGACGGAACTAATTTCGTTGAAAGCTTCGAGGTGATGAAAAAGGCTGTAGATTTCGTAAGAGCAGAAAGAAAACCTTTGGTTGTTTGTGCAAAAACAGTTTTGATCGGTCACCATACTTCCGGAGTGAGAAGAGAATTCTATAGAGATGAAGAAGATTTAACGAAGCACAGAGCAAAAGACCCAGGAGAGATCTTAAGAAATCAATTGCTTGAATCTGGTGTTGATGAAGAATTATTAAAACAAATCACTAAAAAAGCTCGTCTAGAAGCTGAAGAAGCATTCGAAAAAGCTCAAAAAGCTGAAGACCCGAAGCCTGAAACAGTGATGCAACATATTTTCGCTCCGACTCCTATCATAGAAGAAGTAGGAACTCGTGAACCTGCAGGCGGTGAAAAAATTGTAATGGTAGATGCTGCCATTCACGCTATTCAGGAAATCATGTGGAAACATCCTGAAGCACTGTTGTACGGACAGGATGTTGGTGAAAGAATTGGTGGTGTTTTCCGTGAGACCGTAACTTTAGGGAAGAAATTCGGAAGTAAAAGAGTTTTCAATACAGCAATCCAAGAAGCTTATATCATTGGTTCTACAACCGGAATGAGCGCAGTTGGTTTAAAACCGATTGTTGAAGTACAGTTTGCAGACTATATTTATCCGGGGATCAATCAGTTAATCACGGAAATTTCAAAATCAAGTTATTTAAGTCAGGGTAAATTCCCTGTAAGCAACATCATCCGTGTTCCAATCGGAGCTTACGGAGGTGGTGGACCTTACCACAGTGGAAGTGTTGAAAGTATTTTAGCAAATATTAAAGGGATTAAAATCGCTTATCCAAGCAACGCAGCTGATTTCAAAGGTTTATTAAAAGCAGCTTATTACGACCCGAATCCTGTTATTATGTTAGAGCATAAAGGTTTATACTGGAGCAAAGTTCCCGGAACTGAAGATGCAAAAACGATTGAGCCTGCTGAAGACTATATTTTACCTTTTGGAAAAGGAAAAATCGTAATCGAAGCTGATGATAATCAAATCAAAAAAGGAAATACTGTAGTGGTAATCACTTACGGAATGGGAGTTTATTGGGCTAAAGAAGCCGTAAAGAACTTTGGTGGAAAAGTGGAAGTAATTGATTTAAGAACCCTTATTCCATTGGATGAAGAATTGGTTTTTGAAAGAGTAAAAGCACACGGAAAATGTATCGTTTTAACAGAAGAACAACTTAATAATTCTTTCGCTGAAGCTTTTGCACACCGTATTTCTAAAAACTGCTTCAAATATCTTGATGCTCCTGTAGAAACTATGGGATCGCTTGATACACCTGCAGTTCCAATCAATTTAGTTCTGGAAAAAGAAATGCTTCCAAATGCTGAAAAGCTTACGAAGAAAATTGGTGAAATGCTGAAATATTAATTCAGACAAAAAATAAATAATAAGACCTCTAAAATTTTTAGAGGTTTTTTTGTACACTTTTTGCTAACTTGGTTATACAAAAATTTTACATTTAAATGATTACTACAAAATACGTCAATTACAGGCAGGTTCTTAACTTATCAGGATTCCATTTAATTTTAATTGCTGTTTGGTGTACTTTGATTGCTGTACTTTTTCACGTTTTTCATTGGGACTGGATGATTATTCCCTGGGTTCCGGTTGCTTTGATCGGTACCGCAGAGGCGTTTTTGGTCGGTTTTAAAAATAATCAGGCGTACGACAGATTGTGGGAAGCCAGAAAAATTTGGGGCGGAATTGTCAATTCAAGCCGCTCGTTTGCGTCTATGGTTTATGCTTTTGATACCAACAATGAAAATTTGGGAAAGTTTGATATTGAAGACCGCAAGAAAAAGATTGTTCATCGTCATATTGCATGGTTGTATGCTTTTCGTGAACAGCTTTTGGTTCCAGCTGAATGGGAGCACATTAAAGTAGAAGAAGAACATTTCAAAAATATAGATCACAAACGAAATCGTCTGATAAAGGCAGGTTTTCCCGATTACGGAAGAACTCCTATTTTCCTCAATAAATATTTATCTGAAGAAGAATCCGAACTACAATCCCATTACAAAAACTTTGCAACTTACCTTATTGCTCAACAATCGAAAGATGTGAACGAGCTGAAAAATATGGAAGCCATTTCAGAATTCAATCAGATACAGTTGCAAGACTGTCTTAATGAATTTTATACTTTGCAGGGACAAGCTGAGAGAATTAAAAAATTCCCTTTACCCAGACAGTTTGCGAGTACCGCTTTTGTTTTTAACGTCATTTTTATTATGCTGCTTCCTTTAGGTTTGGTGAGCGAATTTGCCAAGCTTGGAGATTGGGGAATTTGGGCATCTATTCCTTTTTGTATTACAATTGGCTGGATCTATATTATTATGGAATTGGTGGGTGATTATTCTGAAAACCCTTTCGAAGGATTGATGTTTGATATTCCAATGCTTTCGATTTGCAGAAATATAGAGATTGATCTTTTACAGATTGCAGGAGAAAACGATTTACCAGATGCAATAACTTCTAAAAACGGAGTTTTAGTTTAATTTTAAAGCTAAATTCTAAAATACGAACCACTTTGCAGCCCGACTTGAGCGGAAATCCTTTTTTGTTGGTTGAGCTTGTCGAAACCAACAAAAAAGATTGGGAGCGGAAGGCGGAAAAAGCTGCAAAAAACATAATAACCACGTTCGATGGTATACTACAAAATAATTTTGGTTGTATTTTTCACTTCAGAGATTGTAAAAGAGCTGTGTGTACTTGCAATATGCTGCAAAGTTGTGAGTTTGGTCACCATAAAGTTCCTGTAATCATCCATATCTTTCAGGCAGATTTTCAAAATATAATCGTAATCGCCGCTTACATGAAAACATTCGGTAACCTCCTGTAGATTCATTACTTCTTTTTCAAACTGCATCACATATTCTTTTTTGTGCTGTGTTAATTTCACATGGCATAAAATCAAAAACTTTCTGTCAATTTTTGTCTTGTCTACCAAAGCTACATATTTGGAAATGACACCTGAATTTTCGAGCTTTCTGATGCGTTCATACACCGCAGTTACAGAAAGACCAAGCTTGTAAGACAGTTCTTTGGTGGTTTGCTTACAGTCTTCCTGTAAATATTGAAGCAGTTTTTTATCAGTATCATCAAAAGTCATAGATAATATTTTACTAAAATTTAGAATAAGACAAATATAACCAACTTTAAATCTAATAAAATTAAATCTAATAGTTTTATTTTCTAAATAATTAAATTTTAGTTGTTATATACATTGGAAATATTCATTTTTAAAACAAAAAAATATGAACCATTTCAATGCGGCAAATGAAATACAGGATCTTCAGTATTTTGGAGAATTCGGAGGCGTAAATCCTTCAATTTCTGACAGCTCAACCTATACTTTTCTTTCAGCGAAAACAATGTTTGATACTTTCGAAGGTAATGCAGAAGGTTGCTATCTGTATTCAAGACATTCATCTCCGATGAACCTTTACCTTTCTGAGGCTTTAGCAAAAATGGAAAATACTGAAGCAGCTAATGTTACCGCTTCGGGAATGGGTGCGATTACTTCTGTTTTGATGCAGGTTTGCAAATCGGGCGACCATATTATTTCAAGCAGAACAATTTACGGCGGAACGTATGCTTTTATGAAAAATTTTCTGCCGCCTTTCCAAATTGAAACTTCATTTGTAGATATCAATAATTTTGAATCTATAGAAAATGCAATTAACGAAAACACAAAGATTATATATTGCGAAAGTGTAAGCAACCCTCTTTTGGAAGTTGCCGACCTTAGAAAACTTTCAGAGATCTGCAAAAGACATAACCTAAAACTTATTGTAGATAATACTTTCTCTCCACTTACCATCTCTCCTACTCTTTTGGGAGCGGATATTGTGATCCACAGTTTAACAAAATTCATCAACGGAAGCAGTGATACTGTGGGTGGAGTTTATTGTGGAAGTCAGGAATTTATTAATGACACCAAAAATGTAAACAACGGAGCGTGTATGCTTTTAGGTCCTACAATGGATAGTTTCCGTTCGGCAAGTATTCTTAAAAATTTAAGAACGCTTCATATCAGAATGAAACAGCACAGTCACAACGCTTTATTTTTAGCTGAAAGATTTGAGGAAGACGGTTTAAAAGTTTCATATCCGGGTTTAAAATCTCATAAAAATCATGAATTAATGAAAAGCATGATGCATGAAGAATACGGATTTGGTGGATTGCTGACTTTAGATGCCGGAACTACAGACAAAGCCAACGAATTGATGGAAATGATGCAGCAGGAAAATCTGGGTTATTTAGCGGTAAGTTTAGGCTTTTACAAAACATTATTCTCATGCTCCGGAAGCTCAACTTCATCAGAAATTCCTGAAGAAGAACGTGAAGAAATGGGGATTTCTGACGGATTAATAAGATTCTCAATCGGTCTCGATCACGATATCGAACGTACCTACGAAAAGATGAAAGAATGCATGCTCAAAACAGGCGTTCTAAACCATGAAATCACTTCATCCATATTTTAATTATTGTATAAAGGCTGTCAAAATTTTGGCAGCTTTTATTATTTTTCAAAAAAAATTTTGGATTCTAATTGTCATTCTGAACGTAACGAAGTGAAGTGAAGAATCTTTTTATAAGTTGAGATTCTTCCTTCGTCAGAAATCAAAGATTCGGCGTAGCCAATGACAAACTATAATTTAAACTTTATGAAAATGTTTCGGGAAAGCTTCCTCAGGTTTAATTTTTTATTGATTTGATAAAGAGCCACGTTTCAAGCTTCGCGAAGCAAATTTATTTGCCTTTTCCTCTTAAAATCATATGCCACCCAAATAAACCTTTGCGTTAAAAAAACTAAGCAAATTTAAACTTTATGAAAATGTTTAGGAAATGCATCCTCAGGTTTCATCTTTAAAACATTTAATAAAATCCATGATTTTAAGAAACCATATCCGTAAGAAAACATTTGAATATAGGTTGAAATGACTGCCATTCCTGCAATGGCAATGTTTCTAGTAACAATGGTAGCATGAATCAAAACCATGAAAGTGTACAACCCGAAAAGAGAAAGGATAAAACCTTTTCCCAAAATAAAATATTCAATAAATCCTAAAACATAACCCAGCAAAAATAAGCTCGGAAATGCGAAAGAAATTTTCACGTAATTAGGATGTCTTTGATTAAGAATCGGTCTTGCACAACCAAACTGATAGACCTGTTTTGAAAATTTTCCGAAGTCTACTCTTCGTTTGTGATACACTGCAATAGTATCAAAAAAAGCAGTGGTAAAGCCATTTTCCCAAAGCGTCATCGAAAGATCCGGATCTTCACCAATTCTCATCTCCGAAAAACCACCTACTTTTTCAAAAACCTCTTTCTTCACGCCCATATTGAAACTTCTTGGCTGAAATTTTGAAACGGCTTTTTTATTTCCTCTGATTCCGCCTGTTGTAAAAACAGAGGTCATAGAATAGGAAATCGCTTTCTGCATCAGATTAAAACCTTTATGCGCTTTATCGGCTCCACCAAAAGCATCACAAGGAATGGTAAGAATATCTTTTTTAATATTTTCAATATAATCTTTCTCCACAATCACATCACTGTCTACAAAAACCAACCAATCATTTGAAGCTCTTTTTGCACCGTAATTTCTTGATAAACCAGGTCCTGAATTGGTTTTTTTGAAATATTTTATATTTAAAATTTCTTCGAATTGATGGATTGTCGGTTTTAAATCAATCAAAGAACCATCATCTACAATAATCACTTCAAAGTCTTTATCAGTCTGAGAATTAAGTGAATTTAATAGCTCGAAAAGTTCATCTTTTCGGTTAAAAATAGCAACAACGATGGAAATAGTAGGTTTCAAATTGAAAATTTTTCAAAATTAACCATTTTGCGAGACAGTTTGCAAATGTAGAATTGAATTGTTTGTTAAAAACAAAAAATAGTTACTTTTATAAAAAAATCTCATGTCCGATTTCCGACTAAAAGTTTTTCTGGAAGTAAAAAAGCATCTGAATTTCTCTAAAGCTTCCGAAGCTTTATTCATCACCCAACCTGCGGTGAGTAAACACATCAAAACTTTAGAAGATGAGTTAGGAGTTCAGCTTTTTGAACGAACAAAACAAGGCGTGAAATTAACTTTGGAAGGCGAAAAATATTCGGCTTTTGCAGAAGAGATTATGAATCTTTACGAAGAAGGAAAGTTCGTCATGAATCAGGTTAAAAATAAATATGAAGGAACTCTTAAGATTGGCGCGAGTACAACCATTGCACAATATATTCTTCCAAAAATTCTTGCACAATTTGCTTCGCAACACAAAGGAATCGAGATTACTTTATTCAACAATAATACAGAAGAAATTGAAAATTTACTGATTCAGAAAAAAATTGATTTAGGATTTATTGAAGGTATTTCCGGAAAATCTCAGCTGAAATATGCCGAAATTGGAAAAGACGAATTGGTGTGTACTGTAAATGCAAATCATCCTTTGGCCAAAAGAAACAGTTGTTCTGTTCATGATATTTTGCAGTTTCCATGGGTGTTTCGAGAGCAAGGTTCCGGAAGTTTGGATATTTTGAACGTTTATTTAAAACAAATCGGAATTCACAGAAAAGACATTCAAACAGAAGCTTATCTTGGAAGTACTGAAAGCATAAAATCGTATTTGAAAGTATCTGAGTGTATTGGTTTTGTTTCTGTTTATTCTATAACAGACGAAATTCTTGCCGGAAAACTTAAAATTTTAGATATCGATAATCTGGAAATGTTGCGATCTTTCTATTCTGTAGAACTTCATGGTTCATTAAAAGATATTCCAAAACTGTTCTTAAACTTTTTAAATAATAACATAAAGTAATAATATATAATATTTTATCATAAGTGAATGTGATTTTGGTTTCTGAATTTTGTAAAAAGAAATTCATCGTTATGCTACAAAATATTTCACCTTCGCTCAGAAAATTTATTTTCTTTTTTGCTTTATTTATTTGCTTACTTCCATTTATAGATGCGCCTTTAGCATTGGTCTTAGGATTTTTGGTTTCATCAATTGTTCCTGATTCGTTTAAAAAATATCAAGGGAAACTCACTCATTTTCTGTTACAATTTTCTGTGGTTGGTTTAGGATTCGGAATGAATATCCACGAAGCAATGAAAGCCGGGAAAGAAGGATTTGTATTTACAGTGGCATCCATATTTCTCACATTAAGTGCAGGAATTCTTATCGGAAAGTTTTTGAAAATACGAAAAAATACCTCTACCTTAATTTCTGCAGGTACTGCAATTTGTGGCGGAAGTGCAATTGCTGCTATTGCTCCGGTTATAAACGCTGATGAAAATGAAACTTCAGTTTCTTTGGCGACCATTTTTGCACTCAATTCTATTGCGTTATTTCTCTTTCCTGTTTTAGGACATCTTTTAAGCATGGATCAGCATCAATTTGGGCTTTGGTGCGCTGTTGCAATACATGATACAAGTTCGGTTGTTGGTGCATCTTCAAAATTTGGTAATGAAGCTCTTAAAATTGCAACGACGGTAAAATTAGAACGTGCACTTTGGATTATTCCTATAAGTTTGCTTTTTGCATTTATCAATAAAAAGAATGAAACTGGTAAAATAAAAATTCCCTATTTCATTTTTCTGTTTGTGTTAGCAATTGTAGCAAGCTCTTATATTCCAGCTGTGGAAGCTATTTCAGGACACATCGTTTTTCTTGCTAAAAAAGGTTTAACCCTTACTTTATTTCTTATTGGTTCAAACATGAGCATCACTGCACTGAAAGCAGTTGGAATAAAGCCTTTGATTCAGGGTGTTTTGCTTTGGGCGCTTATTTCTGTGGGAAGTTTGTTGGTTATTTTGTGGATCTAAATATTTCTTATATGTCTATCATTTTTGATCATAATAAAAATTTTGACGCAAAGAGCGCAAAGATTTCTTTTAAACAATTCACTGTTTTTAAGCTCGCAAAGGCGTTTCACTTAACTAAGCATACAAAGACTTTTCTAATATGACAAAAAGTGCGCAATAATAATTTCTTATTTAAACTTCTTTTAAAGAACATTCTAAATTAGTAATTTGATTTATAAAATTTGTCACGCTGATTTTGCTGATTACGCAGATTTATTTTTCCATTTTCAAATCTTTAAAACGTATTGGAGCTCAAAAATTAATTAAAATTAGTATCTTAATTTTCTCTTAAAACATTTATACTGCAATGGAAGAAATTAAAATTTATATAGATTATGTTGCCAGAATTATTGAAATCATCGGGGTACTTACAATTTTCGCAGGAGCGGTCATTGCTTTGGTAAAGTATTTATTTTCTATTCAAAGTACCAATCCCAGATCTTATAAAATACTAAAGCAAGAATTAGGAAAAGCAATTTTATTAGGTCTTGAGATTCTTGTTGCCGGAGATATTATCGCAACAGTAGTTACTGAACCGACAATTGATCGCCTTTTAGCTTTAGGATTAATTGTGCTCATCCGTACTTTTCTGAGCATTTCTATTCAGGTTGAAGTGGAAGGTAAATTTCCCTGGCAAAAAAAAGAAGAAATTTAACTGTTTTGTAAAAGAAATAAAAGTATTTTCTACAAGAAAATCCCTGATTGATAATACATAAAAAGCACAAAAGAAATCAACAGCAAAATTACCGAACTGCTAAAAAGAATAAGTTTAAAAGGACTTTTAAAATAAAAAGGCCCAAGATGGTAAAGCGAGAAAAATAGAATGAAAGAAATAGCAAAACCAATAAGAATACAAATTAGTGCACTTTGTATATAGTTTTCTTCCGGAAAAGGATCTTTGAAAACAATAAAATAAAGAATGGAAGCGATCACAAGAAAGCTTCCACTCCATAATTCTGTTGTGTATTTTGATTTTTTAGAATTCGTTGCATTTTTTTCAGAACCCGAAGACGATTTTGAAGAAGATCCAAAACTTAAAAATTCTACAAGAACTTCCAAACCATCAAACAAATCAAAAGGCATATTTATTTTTTATTTTCTTCTAATTTATGAAGTTTTTTCGTTCCTTCATACATTTCATACTGTAAAAATCGGGTTTCCAGTTTTCCGTTGAAAAGTTTTATTTTTCTTGAAGGTCGAAGTCCGATTTTCTTTACCGCTTCTAGGTCTGAAGAAATCAGCCAAGCCAAAGTATTTGGATAATGCGTTTTGAAAGTATCTCCTATTTTTTTGTAAAAATCGTCATCATTGATAGAAATTCGCTCATCATAAGGCGGATTGAAAACCATCAATAACGGGAATAAATCTTTTTTAGAATCAAAGAAATTTTGTCTTCTTACTTCGATGATATCTTCCATTTCTGCAGATTCTATGTTTGTCTCCGCTGCATTCAACATTCTGCCGTCGATATCGTATCCTACAATTTTACCTGTAAATTCTTTCACACGATTAATTCTTACTTCTTTTATTTTTGAAAATAAATCGGCATCATAGTTTTTCCAGTTTTGGAAACCAAACCTTTTTCTGAAAGTCTGCGCCGGAAGATCCAAAGCGATCATTGCCGCTTCAATTAAAAGCGTTCCAGAACCACACATTGGATCAAGGAAATTTCCTTTTCCGTCCCAACCTGCCAATTGAAGCATTCCGCTTGCTAAAACTTCGTTGATTGGCGCTTCACCCTGCTCTTTTCTGTAACCTCTTTTAAACAAAGCATCTCCTGAAGAATCTAATGAAATGGTCACCAATTCTCTGTCGATGTGCAAATGAAATTTGATATCCGGAGATTTTGTTTCAATACTTGGTCTTTTCCCGTATTTATTTTGGAAATAATCTACGATGGCATCTTTCATTTTGAAAGTCATAAACTGAGAATGACTGAATCTTTCCGAGTTTACGGTAGAATCGATGGCAAAAGTCTGATTGACATCCATAAATTCGTCCCATTCAAATTTGAAAAGTTTATCGTAGTATTTGCTTTCGTTATAAGCTTTAAACTCTTCAATCGGAACCAAAACTTTTAATGCAGTTCTTGCAGCATAATTGATTTTATATAAAAAACCTAAATCACCTTCACAGTTTACTGCACGATTCTTAAGTTCTACATTTCTTCCACCAAGTTTCTTAACTTCCTCAGCAAGAATAGGTTCTAATCCGAAGAATGTTTTTATCTGAATTTTTAGATTTTCTGTATCCATTTTGCAAAAATAGTCATTTTAGTTGTTGGTTGTCAGTTTATAGTTGATAGAAATCGCTCTATCTTATAAAAACCATCAACCAACAACGATGTACCATCAATCAAAAACACTATTTTTGCATCATGGAATGGTTTGAATCTTGGTTTGATACCCCTTATTATCACTTATTATACAGCAACAGAGATTACACAGAAGCTGAAAATTTTATCACTAAGCTTACTTCAGAGTTGAAGCTTCCTCAGTCGGCAAAAATCATTGATCTTGCTTGTGGAAAGGGAAGACACTCGGTTTTTCTTAATAAATTGGGTTACGATGTATTGGGATTAGATCTTTCCCGCCAAAGTATTGAACATAATAAACAGTTTGAAAATCAAACGTTGATTTTTGATGTTCACGATATGCGAAATCCTATTGATTACGATCCTGTAGATGCGGTTTTTAATCTTTTTACAAGCTTCGGATATTTTGATAATGAAGAAGATGATAAAAAAGTTTTTCAATCGGTTTGCAATGCCTTGAAAAAAGACGGCTATTTTGTTTTGGACTATCTGAATGAAGAGTTCGTAAGAAATACTTTGGTTCCGGAAACGGTTATCAGCAAGGAAGGAATTGATTTTAAAATTTCTAAAAAAATCGAAGACAGACATATTATTAAAAATATAAGATTTGAAGCAGACGGAAAATCTCATCATTTTTTTGAAAAAGTAAAGCTTCATACTTTAGAAACCATTAAAAACTACGCTGAAGAAAGCGGTTTTGAGAGAGTTAAAATCTGGGGAGATTATCAGTTGAATAATTTCAACAAAGATGTTTCGCCACGTTGTATCAATTTATTTAAGAAAAAATAATGATTTTCATTCTTCTTATTTTAAGTGTTGTTGCCGGAGTTTTACTCGGTAAATATTTTGGGCAAAAAGAAAAATTTTCCAAAAATCTATTGATCTTAAGTGCCGGATTTTTAATTACCATTTGCTTAAATGAAGTTTTCCCGCAGGTTTACACTTCAGACATCGGTAATCTCGGAATTTTCGTTATTGGCGGAGTTTTGCTGCAGATGATTCTTGAAGCTTTAACGAAAGGTTTTGAGCATGGCCATTTTCATCATCACGGAGAAAGCAATATTCTTCCGATAGCATTAATGGTCGGGCTTTTTATTCATGCTTTTATTGAAGGAATTCCTTTGGCGAATGAGACCAATCCGTTTTCACCTTATCTGTTGGGAATTTTGTTTCATAACTTGCCTATTTCTTTTATTTTGGGAGCATTTTTGTTTAACAGAACAAATTCAAAAATATCTTATCCCTCAATATTAATTGTTGGTTTATTTGCTTTAGCATCACCTTTCGGGATGCTTTTAGGAAATTATTTCAATCCAGCTTGGCAACCTTACTTTTTAGCCATTGTAGGTGGAATCTTCCTGCATATTTCTTCTGTTATTATATTTGAAAGTAATAAAAATCACAATATTGATTGGTCTAAAATAGGATTGGTTATCTTGGGAGTTTCGTTAGCTTTAATGATGCATTTATTTCATGATCATTCTCATGTAGGACATCATCATTAAATTTAAATTTGCCACGAATGCACGAATATTTCTTAAGCATATTAATAATTTGTGCATTCGTGGCTAATAAATTTCCAAAGCTGATTAATTTGAAGTACAATAAAAAATATAGAAAAAAGTAAAAAGGCTTCGAGAAATTTTCCCGAAGCCTTTTTTATATTTTAGAAATAATATCTTAGAATTTCCAACCAATAGTTAGGAAGAAATTATTTCTGATATTCTTAACATCTGAAACTACTGAATTTGGCGTAGCTACATCAAAATCACCTGAATAATATCCTGTTCCGAAGCTTTCGTTTCCGCTTAAGAAAGGATTTTTATATTTAGAACTGATGTTTTGATACGCTGCATCAACATAGAATTTACCAAAATCATATCCGATACCTGCACCAATCGTGTTTCTTGCTCCTAAGATTAAGTCGCTATAATTAGTATCTCCAGCTTGACCATTATTAGAATACGCACTGATCGTCATTGCATCAAACGGACTTGAAGCGTAAGAATAACCTCCTCTCAATCTGAAAGCTTTGATTCTGTATTCTGCCCCAACTTTTACTTCTGATAAATTTTTGTATGAATCGCTAAAGAAAGAATTCAATTCGGTTTCTGCAGCTCCCTGAACTTTATATTTAGGTTTCGTTAATCCTAAAGTATAATCTACGTTAATCGCAAAGTTCTTTGAAGGAACAAAAGCACCACTTAAAGTAGCTTTCATCGGTGATCTGAAAGATCTGTCTTCGGTAAAGTTATCATAATAAATCAATCCGTCAGATCCTGTATAATAATCTGAGTAGATTCTATCTATGTTCCACCATGTTGGGGTTTCAATTGAAGCTCCCAATCTAAACTGATTAGTAATCTTACCAATTACCCCCAAAGTTGCAGAAAAACCGTTTGATTTTTCAGAAAAAGGAGTGTATTGTTTATCAAATGAATAGATTGTATTGTCTAAATCTAACCCAAAATTGGCGCTGTCATATTGCTCTAAATCTGCATAATGCATATTAATACTTGCTCCAAGATATAAAGAGTTGTTGTAATTGGCACCTACCCCAAGATTAAATTTAGTTTGAGTTCCGTATCTGTTATAAGCATGCCCTAAATAAGCAAGATTACCTACCACAGCATTTCCTGAACCGTCAACAAGATTTTTGGGAATTGAAATATTGGTATTCCCCGCAGTTTCTACATAGTTTTCAAGCGACTGTGTAGAAATACTTGCTCCCAAATTAATAAACTTCCAAGGAGTTTCTGTCATCAACTGAAAAGCTGCAACACCGCTCGCATTTCCGATATTTGCTTTAGTAATATTATAATTTACTGAAGATCCAGCTAAAGTGCTTGTGTTTTTATTACCCGTAACAGATAACGTTGCGGAAACATCACCTGCAATTGCAACACCCAAACCTGCCGGGTTGGTAAGAAGTGATGTAGCATCACCTCCCAAAGCTCCGTTAGATCCTACCATCGCATTAAACTTTGATGATCCAACCATTGGTGTGTTAGAATAAACATCAATTGAATTTCTTATCGTCGATATATCCTGAGCTTGCAAATAGAATGCTGCAGTCACACCTATTAATACTAGAGATTTTTTTAACATTATTTTTTTTAATAGTTATTAAGTTGAATATTATCTACCACCAGATCTGAAACCGCCGCCTCCGCCGGATCTCATACCTCCTCCGCCTCCGGAAGAACCTCCTCTGAAGCCGCCACTGCTACTTCCAGAATTAAAACCTCCTGATCTGAAACCTCCGTTATCACTCGGTCTTGTACTTTCATTTCTGTATCTTGGTTGAGATTGTTGCTGATTGTAGTTATAGTTTGGTCTTGTAGGTCTTACACCATTATTCATATTAGGTCTCATCCCATTATTAGGGTTACGATAACCTCCGTTGTTTGTTCTATACCCTCCATAATTCATATTGTTAGGCTGTCTGTAAGAACCAGCTCTCATACTTGAATTATTATTTCTGAAACCAGCTCCGTTATTATATGAGCTTTTTAAAGCAGAATCATTCGTTCTGTAAGCTCCCGGTCCAGAAGTACCAAATCTTCCGTTTGCTCCGCTTCTTGCATAAGGAATTCTGTTATAATAGCCACCCCATCCCCAATAAGGATTTCCGTAGTAACCACCCCAGTAAGGGTTATATCCCCAATAATTATTCCAGCCATAGTTCCAGCCCATTCCCCAATAAGGATTGTAGCCTCCCCATCCCCAAGAGTTACCCCAGCCGAAAGAAATTCCCATTCCCCAACCAGATCCCCAATAAGGACTTCCGTAATAGCCACCCCAACCCCAAGGATAACCCCAACCCATCATTCCCCACGAATTGTCGTAGTAGTTGGTTTCATTTCCTGCAAAATTACCCCAGTCAGAATCGGTAGCATTACCATTCCAATTAGAATTGTTCCAGTTGCTGTAACGATTATCTTGTTGAGCAGCGTTTATTTGAGCGTTTTGAACCAAGTTAGAGTCATCCTGATAATAATCATAATATTCTCCTACTCTGTTTCCGTCATTACCATTGATGATCACACCTTCCGGCAACGTATCTTTATTTGGGTCGTAATACACCCCATCGGTCTCGCTATATCCACCCATCTGTGCGCCACAAGACATTAACAGTAATCCACCTGCAACTGCCAAAACACCTTTCGATTTTAGCATTCCAAGTAAATTTTTATGTATATTTCTTTTCATGATAATGTAAAAATTTTTAATTTAAATTATATTTGCATTCTGTACCAAAAATATACCAACTTATTGGTAACAAAAATCTATCAAAAATAGATTTTTATTTTTAGATTACATAATTTTAGAAAAGTTAAAATATTAAAAAAAAATTAATGGCAAAATTAACTTCAAGAAGCGAAGACTACAGCAAATGGTATAATGAATTGGTTGTGAAAGCTGATTTGGCTGAAAACTCAGGCGTGAGAGGCTCTATGGTTATAAAACCATACGGATATGCAATCTGGGAAAAAATGCGTGATGAGATGGACAAAAAGTTCAAAGAAACCGGTCACGTTAATGCTTACTTCCCGCTTTTTGTGCCCAAAAGCTTGTTTGAAGCTGAAGAAAAAAACGCTGAAGGTTTTGCTAAAGAATGCGCTGTAGTAACGCATTACAGACTAAAAAATGATCCAGATAATCCGGGAAAATTAATTGTAGATCCTGAAGCTAAATTAGAAGAAGAGCTTATTGTAAGACCTACTTCTGAGGCAATCATCTGGAATACCTATAAAGGCTGGATTCAGTCATACAGAGATTTACCAATTCTTATCAACCAATGGGCAAATGTTGTACGTTGGGAAATGAGAACCCGTCTATTCTTAAGAACTTCAGAATTTTTATGGCAGGAAGGTCACACGGCTCATGCTACCAAAGACGAAGCGGTAGAAGAAGCAGAAAAAATGAATAAAGTATATGCAGATTTTGCTGAAAACTTTATGGCAATGCCGGTTGTGCAAGGTTTAAAAACACCTTCAGAAAGATTTGCGGGTGCAGACGAAACCTATTGTATCGAGGCATTAATGCAGGACGGAAAAGCGCTTCAGGCAGGAACTTCTCACTTCCTTGGACAAAATTTCGCGAAAGCATTCGACGTGAAATTTACCAATAAAGAAGGTAAAATAGAACACGCATGGGCGACTTCTTGGGGAACTTCCACCCGTTTAATGGGTGCTTTAATTATGACGCACTCTGATGATCTTGGATTAGTACTTCCTCCAACTTTGGCACCAATTCAGGTGGTAATTGTTCCTATTTTCAAAGGAGAAGAGCAATTAAATCAAATAAGTGAAGTAGCATTGGATATTCAAAATAAATTGAAGCTGAAAGGAATTTCGGTGAAATTTGATAATGATACTCAAAACAAACCAGGCTGGAAATTTGCAGAATATGAATTAAAAGGTGTTCCATTGAGAATTGCAATGGGACCTAGAGATTTAGAAAACAAATCTGTAGAAATCGCAAGAAGAGATAACCTTACGAAAGAAACGCGTCCATTGGAAGGTTTAGATTCTTACATCGAAGATTTATTGAAAACCATTCAGCAGGATTTATATACAAAAGCTTTAAACTTCAGAAAAGACAATCTGACGAAAGTAGATTCTTACGAAGAATTTAAAAAAGTTTTAGAAGAAAAGCCAGGATTTATCTACGCACATTGGGACGGAACTGCTGAAGAAGAAGAGCAGATTAAAGAAGAAACCAAAGCTACTATCAGATGTATTCCTTTAGATGATGATATTGAAGAAGGTGTTTCTTTGATTTCTGGAAAGCCATCAAAAAGACGAGTTTTGTTTGCCAAAGCTTATTAAAATCTTAACATAATAATTATTAAATCTGCAAAAATTTTAAGAATTTTTGCAGATTTTTTTTGAAACAAATAATTTGGATAGATTTTTGATTAAATTTATCTCACATTAACTTCAAAATAAATTAATATGTCATTAAACATCATTGACCTTATCAAAGGGCAGCTAGGTTCTGCATTTGTTTCTCAGGCTGCATCGCAACTTGGAGAAAGTGAAGCTGGAGTTTCTAAAGCCATTTCTGGTTTACTTCCGGTGATTGTAGGCGGATTAGCCAACAATTCTGACAATCCTACAGTATTAGATTCTATTTCAAATGCTTCTTCGCAAGGTATTTTGGGGAATTTATTAGACACCGCATCTAACAATTCTATGGTTTCAGGACTGCTATCATCAATTTTTGGCGATAAGCTCAGCGGAATTATCAATACCATTGCAACTTATGCAGGTATCAGCAACAATTCTTCATCTTCGTTATTAAATTTGGTAACCGGTGCAACAGTAGGTTCTGTAGGAAAATATGCTGCAGAAAATAATCTAGACAAATCTGGAATTTCATCATTATTAAATGATCAGAAAGGAATTGTTTCTACACTTTTACCAGCCGGACTTTCGTTAGCATCTTTAAATGTGGGCGATTGGGTAAAAGGTTATAAGTTTGACAATGACAACGATACCATTGCATCAACTCCACACGAAGAACCAAAAGTAGAAGTTACCCGAAGCGTTGCAGATGGCGGTACTTTCCCAAACAACCCGACTCCTTCCGAAGGTGGATCTATATGGAAATGGCTTCTCCCATTGTTACTTTTAATTGCAGCATCATATTTCTTATGGAAACAGTGTGAGAAAAAGGAAACTACGTCTACAACAACTGTTTCTGGTGACAGCTTAAATACTGTAAATGATACGATGTCGACACAAAACGACACAACCACAATGACGACCACCAAAGTTGATGAAGATATCGATCTTAATGGAACAGCATTGAAAGGTTATAAAGGTGGACTGGAAGATCAAATGATTACTTTTCTAAAATCTGATGGCTACAAAAACGCTGCAAACGATGATGCTTTAAAAGATAAATGGTATGATTTTGACCATGTAAATTTTAAAATAGGAAGTGCGAATGCTTTAGAAGCAGGATCTGAAGGACAATTACAAAATTTAGTAGCGATTTTAAAAGCATATCCTGATGCAAAAATTAAAATTGGAGGTTATACTGACAAAACAGGTGATGAAGCTAAAAATAAAAAGCTATCTTCAGACAGAGCTCATTTCATTAAAGATTGGTTAGGAAAACAAGGTGTTGGAACACAAGTTATTGCTGCCGATGGGTACGGAAGTGAATTTGCTAAAGTTGATGCAGCAGCTTCAAATGAAGAAAGAGCAGTTGACAGAAAAATGTCTGTAAGATTCGCAAAATAATTTCTTTTTAAAATACAAAATGAATCCCGAAAGTTTTTTTCGGGATTTTTTTATGAGAATTTTATGTTCATTTCATTTATTTAATTAAATTTGTTAGTCATTTCTAACAATGACTCGATTCAATATGAAAAACGCTTGGCGAAAAGATAAAACATCCCATTCATTACCAGAGGTATTCTCTTCTATTTCTATTCCTAAAAAATCAGGATTTTGGAGGAAATATCTTGCATTTGCAGGTCCTGGATTGATGGTTGCAGTAGGTTATATGGATCCGGGAAACTGGGCAACCGATATTGCAGGTGGATCACAATTTGGCTACACTTTACTTTCGGTAATTCTTATTTCTAATATTTTCGCAATGGTTTTGCAGCACTTGTCGGTAAAACTAGGGGTTGTTGCCGAAAGAGATTTAGCGCAGGCTTGTAGAGATCATTTTAAACCGACTACCAATTTTATTCTTTGGGTATTTTGTGAAATTGCTATCGCCGCCTGTGATTTGGCAGAAGTTATCGGTTCAGCAATTGCTTTAAATCTACTTTTTGGAATTCCATTGACTTGGGGGATTGTGATTACTACGATTGATGTATTAATTATCTTATTGCTTCAGGCAAAGGGTTTTCGTTGGATAGAAAGTATTGTTGCAGGTTTAATGTTTATAATTTTGGTCTGTTTTGGGTACGAAATTATCATTTCGAAACCAGAAATAAATGCCATTTTAGGAGGATTAATTCCGCAAAAAGAAATCATCACCAATCCGGCAATGCTCTACATCGGAATAGGAATTTTGGGCGCAACCGTAATGCCCCACAATTTGTATTTACACAGCAGTATTGTACAAACCCGCGATTATACAAGAGATAGAGAAGGAAAAAAAGAGGCCATAAAATTTGCAACTTTAGACAGTACGGTTTCTTTACTGCTCGCTTTTTTCATAAACGCTGCTATTTTAATTTTAGCTGCAGCCACTTTTCATACCACAGGAAATGAGCACGTTGCCGATATCCATGATGCCTATAAAATGCTGACTCCAATTTTAGGTGTTTCTATGGCAAGTATCGCTTTTGCAATTGCACTTTTAGCTTCCGGGCAAAATTCTACATTAACAGGAACTCTTGCGGGACAAATTGTAATGGAAGGATTTTTAAATATCAGATTAAAACCTTGGTTGAGAAGATTAATTACACGACTGATCGCGGTAATTCCAGCATTAATTGTAACCATTATTTATGGAGAACACGGAACAACAGATCTTTTGGTTTTAAGTCAGGTCATTTTGTCGATGCAACTGAGTTTTGCTGTGGTTCCTTTAGTGATTTTTACCAATGATAAAGCAAAAATGGGCGAATTTGTGAATAAACCATTCCTAAAAATCTGTGTCTGGTTTATTTCTGCTGTTATCATTGTTCTGAATCTTTATCTTTTGTATCAAACATTTTTTGGAGAATAGTTTTTATTTTTTCAGGAGCTATTCCCGCTTTCCGCACTCGCTGTTTTTTTGATTTTGGTTGCGGCGGCTTTGCCGTCGCAACCAAAATCAAAAAAACGAGCTCAAACAATTGCGCAATCTGGGCTAAAAAATAGGGCTGTAAACAGTTAAAATACAGCATTTAAATTAGAGAATTATTTTAAAACTCACATTATCCAAACCACCCCGACAAAAATTTCTTTGAAATTTT
>NZ_JAPDKN010000089.1 GCF_026163565.1 Chryseobacterium sp. YIM B08800 | reverse complement strand
ATATTTTGCCCGACAACTACTAAAGCACTTAAAGTATTTCCTAAGCTAAAGCTTTGTGTTGCTGCTCCAGTCGGAGCTGCTACTGCACTTGATTGAGTTACTGTCGCACTTACAGTTCCTGTACATCCGTTTGCATCAGTAATCGTTACGGTGTAAGTTCCTGCTGCCAAATTAGTACGATCTTCCGTAGTGATTCCTCCTCCCCAGTTGAAAGTATAAGGTGCTGTTCCTCCTGTTGGAGTTAAATTAATAGCTCCTGTAGAACCTCCATTACATACAATGTTTGTAACAACTGTTGTTCCTGAAACCGCTGATGCAGGCTGAGTAATTGCTACTGTTCTTGTGATTGTACATGCATTAGCATCTGTTACTGTTACTGTGTAAGTTCCTGCTGCCAAATTAGTACGATCTTCCGTAGTGATTCCTCCTCCCCAGTTGAAAGTATAAGGTGCTGTTCCTCCTGTTGGAGTTAAATTAATAGCTCCTGTAGAACCTCCATTACATACAATGTTTGTAACAACTGTTGTTCCAGAAACCGCTGAGGCAGGCTGAGTAATTGCTACTGTTCTTGTGATTGTACATGCAGTAGCATCTGTTACTGTTACTGTGTAAGTTCCTGCTGCTAAACCTGAAGCTGTTGCCGCAGTTCCACCGCTCGGAGACCATGAGTAAGTGTATGGAGCTGTTCCACCTGTTACAACAATACTTGCTGTTCCGTTAGATCCTCCGTTACATGAAATATTTGTTTGAGAAGTCGTTGCACTCATCGCTGTTGGCTGAGTGATTGTTATCGTTCTCGTAATTGTACATGCATTAGCATCTGTTACTGTTACTGTGTAAGTTCCTGCTGCTAATCCTGAAGCTGTCGCCGCAGTTCCACCGCTTGGAGACCATGAGTAAGTGTAAGGTGCTGTTCCGCCTGTTACAACAATACTTGCTGTTCCGTTAGATCCTCCGTTACAAGAAATATTTGTTTGAGAAGTCGTTGCACTCATCGCTGTTGGCTGAGTGATTGTTATCGTTCTCGTAATTGTACATGCATTTGCATCTGTTACTGTTACTGTGTAAGTTCCTGCTGCTAAACCTGAAGCTGTTGTTGCAGTTCCTCCTGTTGGAGACCATGAATAAGTGTAAGGTGCTGTTCCTCCCGTTACAACAATACTTGCTGTT
>NZ_JAPDKN010000088.1 GCF_026163565.1 Chryseobacterium sp. YIM B08800 | reverse complement strand
TTTTAGCCCTTACTCTTTTTTATTATTCTTTTTTAAACAGGCTCTCATTTGTTCTAAAATATTTTCAAAGTTTTTAAACTAAAACTAATGTGACTAATGTGTTAAAAAAATATCCCACATTTCTGCAGGACATTTTTAATATTGTATAGGAAACTCTTAGTGACCTTTGTTTCCATCGATTCCGTGCGCATGACCGTGAGACAACTCCTCTTCTGTTGCAGGACGAGTATTTAAAATTTCCACCTGGAAATCTAAAACTTTCCCAGCCATTGGATGGTTAAGATCTGCTACAACAACTTCCGGAGTAACTTCTACTACAAAAGCCTGGAAATTATTTCCTTGGTTATCAGATAAAGGCAAAATAGCTCCGATTGGCGGAACTCCAGATTCTGCAAACATATCGATTGGCAATTGTGCGATAGCATCATCTTGCTTTTCACCGTAAGCTTCTTCCGGCTGAATCACAAAAGCAGCTTTATCACCAGCTTTCAAACCGTGGATATTTTGCTCAAATTTAGGAATCATCATTCCCAAACCATATAAAAATGTAAGTGGATTTTCTTCAGTTGTTTCTTCTACAAGAGTTTTGGTTCCATCCTCTTCGATAGTGTGAAGAATATACTTTACAGCTACCACATGATTGTTTTCGATTGTCATATTTTTTCTTTTTTTCGTGAATTCCTATCACGATTAACGGCACAAATATACTCTTTTTAAGAGAATTGATTAAGGAAATACATGTAAAGAATAATCTTCAACATATTACTTCCTATTTTTTGATTCTTCTCTTTTTTTCTGTCTTAAAACATACAGATACAGACTTTCAACTTTCGCTCTCGCCCAGTCTGTTTTTCGTAAAAACTTCAATGACGAATTAATACTCGGATTATCTGTAAAACATTTGATATTAATTTGTTTTCCTAATTCCTCAAATCCCTGATAATATTCTACCAACTCTTCAAGAATGGCATCAAGTCTTTTTCCGTGTAAAGGATCTTTTGATTTTTGTTCCATAACGCAGTAAAATTAAAATATTTTATCCGACTTATCTACTAAAATTGTTTAAACTCTTAAACTTTAGTATTTTTGAAGATATTTCTTACCTATAAAAATTACTCATTCCAAAAATCAATATGAGCAAAAATAACGAAGCGAACAGGAAAAAAAATAAAAAGAAAATCGACCAGAAAAAGCGTAGAATACAAAATGCGGAAGCAGAAAGAAAAGCACGTTTAAAACAAATTCGAGAAGACTTTAAAGCAAGAGAAGCCGATTCTAAACAATAAATCCGTTTAGACTTTATTAATTTGCATGCTCTGCATTTTCTTTCGAGTCAGTCTTCCCTTTATTTTTTTCCAGAATATTTTCTGTCATTTTTTTATAATCTTCAGTTTTCATAATAACAATATTGTTATTTGAATTCCAAATACTTGTAAACTTTTTAGAAATAGTAATATAACTTCCCCAATCTGTAAGATTCTGATAGAGCATTAATGTGCAAATGTCTGTAGGTGTAATTGCCTGCCAATTCTCAATAACATGAGAATGGATTCCACTTATTGTTTTTCCTATTTTTTCATCATTAATATTTTGAGCGATCATGCTGTTATGAAGTTTTTCAACATTTTTAACTTCATTTTTATTATTAAAAGTGATCAAATAATCATTTCCAAAAATAACAACGTTATCTACAGATGGTCCCGTTAAAACATAGACCTTTTTTATATTCTTTTTAATGAGAGGAACAATGTTAAAGCTTGTATTCTTATAAGACTTGAATATCGTATCTGTTTTAATTCTCGCTAAAGCATTTTGTCTTATGGTAAAATATTCTGTCTCTGTAGGTGTAAAATCTCTTTCTTTCAAATCTAGCTTTGCATTTTGCGGATTATAATTCGTGGGAAAAGCGATGGTTCCAATAACTTTGTTTTCTTTTGAAAAGAAAATACATTTGGGAACAGATTCATCTATATAAGAAAAGTATCCTCCAACATTTTCCATTTGTTCATAATTAGCTCTGAAAACATCTGTTCCATACCAACTTGCCATTTCGCTGCGGTACAAAGCAATTCCTTCTTCATTAATCTCTTTCGAAAGTTTTTCCAGATTTTGAGCTTGAAAAGAAACTGCAAGCAAAATAAAAAGTACAGCAATAATATTTTTCATACAATTAGTTTTTCCAAAAATAGGGAATAACATTTTTATTTAGAAATTTTACTTTGCCTTTTTAGTTTCTTACATTTACATTATGAAAATCCTCCACACCGCCGATTGGCATTTGGGTAAACGTATCGACCGTTTTTCAAGACTTGAAGAACAAGTTTTGGTGATGAACGAAATCGTTGAAATTGCCGATGAACAAAATGTTGATCTGGTTTTAATTGCCGGAGATTTGTTTGACAATTTTAATCCGAGTGTTGAGGCGACGGAACTTTTTTATAAAACTTTAAAACGTTTATCATTAAATGGAAAACGCCCTGTTATTGCTATTTCCGGGAATCATGATTCGCCAAGTTTGATTGATGCACCCGATCCTTTAGCGCGCGAATGCGGAATTATTTTAATCGGACATCCGAAAGCGACAATCAATCCATTTGAGCTTGAACATTTTAAAATTTTAAAATCAGCAGAAGGTTTTATTGAATTGGAATTTAAAAATCAAGATTTTCCTGTCAGAGTTTTGCACACGCCTTATGCAAACGAAATTCGTTTAAAAGAATATTTCGGAGAGAATAAAGAAGAGGAACTCAATAGAGTTTTGGCCGAAAACTGGAAAAAAACGGCTGATGAATTTTGCGATCAAAATGGTATTAATCTTTTGATAACGCATTTGTATATGAACAAAAAAGGCGCTCCGATTTTGGAAGAACCGGAAGGTGAAAAACCAATTAAAATCGGAAATGCAGACCTAGTTTTTTCAGATATTATTCCGCATCAGATTCAATATACGGCTTTAGGACATTTGCATGGTTTTCAAAATATAGGAACCGACGAAAAGCCTGTTGTCTATTCATCTTCACCTTTGTGCTACAGCTTTAGCGAAGCCGGACAAACAAAGTACGTTTCCATTATTGAAGCAGAACCAAATAAGACAGTTTCATTCGAAAAAATTGCTTTACAAAATGGTAAAAAACTTGTCAGAAAAACGTTTGACTCCATTGAAAATACAATTGAATGGCTGAAAGAAAATCCAAAAACTTTAGTTGAATTAACCTTAGAAAGTGAAACTTTTTTAAAAGCCGAAGAAAGAAAACTCATCTATCAGTCTCATAACGGAATTGTACATCTCATTCCGAAAGTTAAAAATCAGGATTTTAATGAAAATCAATTAAGTGAAATCAACCTGAGTCAGGATATTCAAACCTTATTTAACAATTATTTTAAATCTAAAAACGGCGGCCAGGAAGCCAATGAAGAACTTATTAATTTGTTTAACGAAATTGTTAGTTCTGATAAATAATCTAATTTTATTAAACCATTAAGATGGATTTAAGAAGTTAAGTTTTTTAAGAAAAATAAATTTCTTAAGACAAATCTTACTTTGCTTGCAAAAACTTAATTATTCTCAACTTCTTAAATGTTCTTAATGGTTCAAATTACAATCTTTTTTAGTTCTTAATTTATTATTATGATTCCAATTCAACTGACTTTAGAAGGTCTTTATTCTTATCAGGAACGTCAGAAAATCAATTTTGAAAATCTTACGGAAGCTGGTCTTTTCGGAATTTTCGGTTCTGTTGGCTCCGGGAAATCTTCTATTTTGGAAGCCATTTCGTTTGCGTTGTACGGCGAAACGGAACGTCTCAATTCAAGAGACAAGCGTGCTTATAATATGATGAATCTGAAGTCGAATAAATCTTACATTGAATTTGATTTCATCAATTTTGAAAACAAAAAATTCCGTGCTACAAGAGAATTTAAACGTAATTCTAAAAACTTTGAAGATGTAAAAACTCCGACCGTCACTTTCTATGAATGGAAAAATGAAAACTGGATTCCGCTGGAACATTCCAATGCTGAAAAACTTATTGGTTTGAGTTATGCCAATTTTAAGCGAACCATTATTATTCCTCAAGGTCAGTTTAAAGAATTCCTGGAATTGGGAGCAACTGACCGAACGAATATGATGAAGGAAATTTTCAGTCTTCAGCGTTTTGATCTGCAGAATAATGTTTCAGTTTTAAACTCAAAAAACAGATCAGAACTTGATCAGCTGGAAGGTCAATTGAAGGGTTTTGAAGAAGTTAACGAAGAGCAAATTTTGATTCAGAAAGACAATTTAAAAATTGAACAGCAAAAATTTGAAGATGTAAAAATTCAGTTTAAAAAAATTGAAGAAAAATATAGTAAACTAAAAAGTCTAAAAGAGGATTTTGAAATTTTAAATCAGAAAAAATCTGAGTTTGAGAAACTGAATCAACAGAAAACAGAAATCGATATTTTAGAAACAAAAACTGAAGTATTTGACAAGGTTTTCAGAATTTTCACACCGATTATTTCTGAAAAAAATAAGCTTCAAAAAGAGATTTCAGAACAGCAAAAAAATAAAGAAAATCAGTTTAAAATTGTACAGGAAACTGAAATTCGGTTTGAAAATGTAAAAAATAAACTTTCTGCAATTCAGCCAAAATATGAAGCATTAAATCAATCTAAAATTCAGGAAAATGATCTGAGCTTGATTTTACAAATGCAGAAATTTTCGGGAGAAATTGAAACCTTAAAGGAACGAACAAAAAATGGTTCGGAAAAAGTAAAAGAAGTTGAAGAAAATCAAAAAATAATTCAACAAAAAATTGAAGAATTTTCAAAAAACACAGAACTTTTAAAACCTAAAAAATTAGATCCCAGCTTATTATTAAATGTTGGAAATTGGTTTTCTGAAAAGAAAAAATTAGATGAATCTTTAGAAAATCAAACTAAAAAATTTAAAGATAAAAAAGCTGAAATAGAAAATATTTCAGAAACATTAAAACCTTTCGAGATTAATCCTGTGACTTTTAGAAATGATTTTAAAATTCAGATTGACAGTTTAGAAAATCAGAAAAAAACACTTTCTGAAAAGCGAAATCATCTTGAAGTGCAGCAAAAGCTGGCTCATTTTGCCAACGAATTGCACGACGGAGAATCTTGTCCGCTTTGTGGCGCTTTGGAACATCCAAATATTGTAGAATTTGATGATGTGAATACTGAACTCAATGAAATTCAGAAAAAAATTGAGCAGATTGAAATTCAAAAAGATCAGATTCAAAAACAATCTTTAGAAATTGAAAAAATTCTTGACCGAAAAAAGATTTTTGAGGAACAAATGAAATCAGAAGAAGAAAATTTAAAACTAATTCAAACTCAAATTGAAGAACATTTAAAAAACTTTAACTGGACGGAATTTAATGCAGAAAATCAAAATGATTTTGAAGAAAAAAGACAACAATCTTTTGCTATTGAAAAACAAATTGATGAGCTAAACCAACAAATCGGGTTGGAACAAAAAAATCTTGAAAAAGAGCGAGAAAATCTTAATAATTACAATAAAGCTTTAGAAAAATTCAGGATTGATGAGGCAAAAAAAGAAGAACAGATCAAAACGAATCAAGCTCATTTAAAACTTTTAAGCTGGCTTGATTACGAGAAAAAACCAATCGATGAAACCGTAGAAGTTTACAATAAATTATCACAGTCAAATCGTGAGACTGAAGAAAATTATCAAAAACTAAATAAGGAAAAAGAAGAAATTTCGCCAAAATTAGCTGAGCAAAAAACAATTGTTGACCAGTTAGAAAAACGGATTTCAGAATTGGAAAAAGAAATTTCTGATAATAAAATCCTGATTGAAAATTCTTTATCAGAACAGAAATTCAACACTTTAGACCAAATCCAGCAAATTCTTGCACAGGAAATCAATGTTCAGGAAACGAGAAACCAGATTCAGCAATTCAGAATTCAATTTGAAATTGTAAAAAACGACATTCTTAATCTGGAAACCAAACTCAAAGACTTTTCATTTGACGAAAATCAATTTACAGAAACCGAAAATCAATTCAAAACTTTTGAAAATGATTTAAAAACAGCAAACGATTCTGTAGTAAAAATCACGAGTGAAATTGAAAGACTTGAAAAAGAATTCAGGAAAAAAGAAGATTTACTGAAAGATCTATCTCAACTTCAAAAGCGTGCAGAAAATCTAAAAATCATGACCAATCTCTTTAAGGGAGCAGGTTTTGTACAATATGTTTCATCAATTTATCTTCGTCAATTGTGTGATCATGCGAATGTACGTTTTCATCGAATGACGAGAAATCAGCTGAGTTTACAGTTGAATGAAAGCAATGATTTTGAAATTATCGATTATCTGAATGAAGGACGCAGCCGAAGTGTGAAAACACTTTCCGGAGGACAGGCTTTTCAGGTTTCGTTGAGTTTGGCTTTGGCTTTGGCAGAAAGTGTACAAACGAATGCGCAATCTGAGAAAAATTTCTTTTTCATCGATGAAGGCTTCGGAACTCAGGATCTGGAATCTGTGAATATCGTATTTGAAACACTGATGAATCTTCAGAAAGAGAACAGAATTGTGGGAATTATTTCGCACGTTGAAGAACTGAAAGAAAAAATTCCGGTTTCGCTGAATATTACGAAAGATGAAGAACGCGGAAGTTTGATTGAGATTGTTTAGTTTTTTGACAATTAAGAAGATAAAAGAGAATAGAACAAAGATAAAAGACTTACAATCAAGCTGTATTAATTTGAAAATATATCATTAATTATTTTTTAGAACTTAAATCACATTAGATTTAATATTTTTAGAACACATGAGTTGAAAATCAAAGATTTTCAATTTTTGTTTACATTTGAATCATTAAAAATTATCATGCAAAATTTACCACTTACTTTAAAACCCGGAAAAATAAAAAATACCATTCTTATTCTCGTTAGTACTGCTTTTATAGTTTTAGGAATTTCACTTTTAGAAAAAAATATGCTGATTGCAGTTTTAAATATTTTCTTTTTCGGGATCTGTCTTATTATTTTTGTAATCAATATGATTCCCAATGCATCTTACCTGAAAATCGATGAAAGAGGAATTGAAATGAAAAATCTTTTCAAAATAACCTTCATTCCTTGGCAGTCCGTGAGTGGTTTTAAAACTAAATTTATTTTTGTTAATAAATTGGTCACTTTTACCATCGATGAAAAACTTCTGGAAAACTCTAAAATGAAAGGAAAATCCGGAGCTTTTCCGGATACGTACGGAATGTCTGCAAAAAATCTTGCTAACCTTCTAAATGAATATAAGTCTCAATTTCCGACTCTTTAAATTCAATGAAAAAATTAGTTCCTCATATTATTTTAATTCCGTTGTTGCTCTCGATTCCGATAGTTTCATCACCGGATTTTGACGGAACATTATCGGTGTTCAGAGTTTCGCCGTTCCAAAGAGAATTTATACGATTTGTACTCGTTATTTTTTTCTTTTATCTGAATCTTAATATTTTTCTTCCTAGATTTTATGGCAAAAAAAGATTTTTAGCATTTACAATTTGTATCTTCATAAGTTTCGGATTGATGGTTGCACTTCCCTATCTTTTGACTTCGGGAAATTTTTTCTCACAAAATCCACCACCGATGGAAATGAAAAATCCGATGCCTTCAGGAAATATGCCACCGCCGATGGACGGGAAACAACATTTTCCACAATTTGGTCCACAAAATGACGCCTCCTATCATCAAATGATCTTTTCTTCGGTTTTACCATTTTTATTTTCGTTTTTATCCTCGCTTTTCATCTTTAGAAATAACGAAAAAAAGGAACTTGAGCGTTCAAAAGCCAAAGCCGAATTATTAAACTTAAAATATCAGCTACAACCGCATTTTCTGTTTAATATTCTAAATTCTATCTATTCTTTGGCATTATTAAAATCTGATGATGCACCGAATGGAATTTTAAAACTTTCCAACGTGATGCGTTACGTCGTTCAGGAAAGCAGTAAAGATTTTGTGGATTTATCGAAAGAAATTGAATATATTAAAGATTATATTGCTCTTCAATTGATACGAACAGATAGCAGTCTTGACTTTAAATACACCGAGATTGGAGATTTGAAAAACCTAAAAATCGCACCGTTTATTTTGGTCAATTTCATTGAAAATGCTTTCAAATATGGTTTTAATGCTGAAGAAAATTCAAAAATATCAATAAAAGTAATTGTTCAGGAAGGTGTTTTAAATTTTGTGGTTTTTAATAAAATTGTCAACACCCACGTTAATGAAGAAAACAGTCTTAAAGTGGGTTTAAAAAATACTTTCGAACATTTGAATCAGGTTTATCCTGAAAAACATACTATCAAAATCAATGAAAATGATGAGACTTATGAAGTAGATTTAAAAATCAGTTTAATCTAAAAATCAGCGAAAATATGATTAGAGCCATTGCCCTCGATGACGAAATTCTTGCCCTTAGAATTATTGAAAATTATGCTGATAAAATTGAAAACCTGACTTTAGAAAAAGTTTTTAATAAACAAAGTGATGCTCAAAAACATCTGAACAAATTTCCTGTAGACCTTATTTTTTTAGATATTGAAATGCCTTCCAAAAACGGATTAGATTTTTACAAAAATATTTCTCAACATACCAAGGTCATCTTCACAACCGCTTATTCTGAGTATGCAGTTGATGCATTCAATGTTAATGCAATAGATTATTTGCTTAAACCTTTTTCGTTTGAAAGATTTAAAGCCGCAGTAGAAAAAGTAAAAAACAATACTGAAAATAATGATGTGAAACATCTCTCAATTCGTGCAGATTATAAACTTCACAAAATCAACTTTAATGATATTCTTCTCATAGAAGGTTTGGATGATTATATTCAAATTCATCTGAAAGATTTTACGAAAATTACCGCAAGATCTTCTATGAAAAACATTCTAGAAAAGCTTTCTGAAAAAGATTTCATTCGTGTTCACCGTTCGTATATCGTCCCTATTCAAAATATTAAAACAATTGTCAACCGCAATATTCATATAGGAGATTTTATTATTCCGATTGGCGAAACTTATAAGGATGAAGTGATGAGAATTGTGAATAGATAATTTCTTTATTATTTTTTTATCATCATTATCTAGAACTACCTAAAGACATCAAAGAAAGGGAATTTCAAATTATAATCCGATTCTTACGAAGAAACTAATCTCACAAAAAATGTTTTGTTGTTCAGTAGAAATCTCTACAATTCTAATTTGGCCTGATTTAAAGGGGCATTTTATAATCAAAGGCTTTCATCAATAATTCATAAAATCTGTTGCGGCTATTACAGATGCTACAAAAACGTTGACTTTTAATTATTCTCAGAGAGATTTTTTGGAGGGTTTTAATGTTAAATTTGATCTGAATTGTGATGTTTATTACTTCTTTGATGAGTATATGATTCTTTATATTTCTAGAGTTAAAAAAATTATTAATCTGCTCGATTTTACAACAATAAAGTTTTCTTTCATTCAAGAACTCTCTTTTTTATCTATCATTTTAATTATTTCCATTGCTTTACAATAATGTTTTTGTAAAAAAAATACATTTTTAATGTTAATTACACATTATGTTAAACGCTATAGATTTAACATAAATACATCTAAAAATACACTTTAAACAACTCACACTAACCATCTATTTTACAACGCTTTGAATCATTTTAAATTCGTTTCTTTCACTCTTTAAAAATTAAATCAATGTTTGAAAATTGGTTTAAAAATAAATTATTAGTGTTAATTGGATCAGTTCCAATTGGTATTGCAGTAAATCGAGTACTTGAAATAGGTAATTTTATTTAGAAAATTTTAATTTAAACTGAATATGAAAAAACTTCTACTAGCTTGTATGCTGACACTAGGTGTCGGCGTATCTTCACAAATTACTTATTCCACTGGTTGGAATTCAATTGATCTTGACTCTTGGACGACTAGTGGTACATCAGGAACATTTAGTAACACTGCTTCAAGCCCTTGCGCTGGAACAGGGAGCGCGAGGGCAAATAATTTTTACAACAAAATCTCTTATCTGGTATCTCCCGCCTTAACGGGAACTAATGGAGGAGATCTCACGGTAAATTTTGCGTATAAAGTAACCACATTTTCAAGTACTAGTACTGGAGCATCTTCGGCAGATTTTGGAACGTTGAAACTTCAATGGGCAACAGCAGTTGGGGGACCTTGGATTACTGCCTATACATTAGATTCTTCTAATCATGTGGTATCTGCTTCTTGCGCAACAAAGTCTGCAGTGATTTCAGGTTTACCTGCTTCTGGTAATATTTATCTAAGATTTGAAGCACAATCGGGCTCAACAACTGCAGATAATTATGTGTATATTGATGATGTTTCTGTGTCACAGGGAGCTACGCCGTCTTGTTTGTCACCATCACCTATCATGGCTGATAATATCACAGCTAATTCAGCTCTTATTTCATGGACGGCTTCGACATCTAATCCTACAAATGGATATGATTTGTATTATAATAGTACCGGAGCTGCACCTACTTCTACTACTATGCCAAGTTATAGTAATATTACTGGGCTTTCTCAATCATTATCTTCTTTATCTTCTTCAACATTTTATTATGTATGGGTGAGGTCGAACTGTACAAGTACAGAACATAGTGCATGGGCTGCATATAATTTTTATACTAAACCAGATAATGATGAGTGTTCTAATGCTAAAGTTTTAACGGTTAATAGTGATTTATTATGCGGAGTTACTTCTTCAGGGGCTACTAATGGAGCTTCAGCTTCCTCAGATTTAGCTCCTACTTGTGGTGCTACAGGTACTAATGATGATGTATGGTTCAAATTTACAGCAACTAA
>NZ_JAPDKN010000087.1 GCF_026163565.1 Chryseobacterium sp. YIM B08800 | reverse complement strand
TAGCCCTTACTCTTTTTTATTATTCTTTTTTAAACAGGCTCTTAAAGTATTATAAAATCTTTTTTGTTTCTTCCAATTTGTCTTGAACATCAATCTCCAACACTGGAGTTTGAGAGTTTGAAATTGATTCAACGATTCTTTCAGCGGCAGTATCACAAAAATCAAGACCTGAATAATCAGGGTTCAATCCACCTATAAATGGCACAGCCATAATGTAAAGCCCTTCTTCATTTTTATTTTCTTTATTAATCGATTGAAAAAAGTCGTTAATACTTAACCCCGGAACGTTTAGACAGAACCGATTTTCTGACATTTTTACAATATTTTCTTTCTTCTTTGAATACAGATCTTCTCCTTTGTTCTGATTTTTAAAACTTAAATAAGCCGGACTTATTGCATTTTGATTAAGCAAACCTTTAAAAGGAAAATCTTCGGGATTCATAGCTTGCTGACCAATGGCATCAATAAACATTTTATAACTTTTTTTTACTGTTTTGCCGTCTTCATCCGTATAAAAATAATCTCCGCCACCCTCTAAATTAGGTTCTACTGTGCTTTCTTTATTTACTTCTGTTAAGGAAATAAGACCTGCATCATGTAGAGCCATTATCTCTTTATAAGACGACTGTGGAAGCGAAGCAATTATAATCGAAATGAGAGGAAGTAATGTTGATTTTAGTCTAAGCATATCTTCAGCTGAAAAGTGCTTTGCCGGATAGTTCATGGCATAACTGAATGCTGAAAGTTTTTCTTTCCATGTTATTGAAGATTTTCTTTCAATAGATCTTTCCGCTTCTTCATATTCAGCCTTAAAGAGATCGAAACTATCCTTGTTTTCACGTAAATCCATCATTTTCTCGACAAAATCTTCTATCTCCAAGTCTTTAATTACATTATAAAAATCAGGATCTTTCTTCTTCAGCGGAAGTTTGAAATTGCGATTGTAAACATAATCCAATTCAATAAAACCGCCGTTTTTCTCTTTGTACATGGTGATTTCTTTAGTTGACATTATCCATTCAGATGAATAAGCATCATCTTCAGAATGAAACCGTAAGGCAGGAAGAAAACCTCCCGTTGAAAATAAGTCCAATCTGAAATTTTCAGATGATTTGTCAAGTTGATAACTTATTTTACTGTCGATTTCTATGAAAGAGCCGTTCAGACGAGCTAAGGTTTTTACTGCATCTATGGCGGTTAACGAAGTGCCTCTAATGGCTACGGGATGATTGGTAGGATTTTTAAATTTTGATGGGGGATAGGGAGAATCGTACCAATTATCAACTTTACCTTCATACTTTATTGGCCATACATGACCAGTACAGATGATTACTTTCTGGGCTGTATATTCTTTATTTTTGTCCGACAATATTCGAAATTTCTTGATTCTGTCATTCTCAGGCAGAATATCTTCAACAGTTGTACTTTTTTCGACTGTTATATCAATATCCTTTTCTATTGCAATATTAATAAGCTGTTCAAACTGATTCTCTAAATAATCACCAAGAAGAAGCCGAGGAATGACAAGATAAGGATTTAATTTTTCTGCATCTGCAAAATCAGGATACTGATCGTTAGGAAACTTTTTTAAATAATCTCCGAAAGTATCGACAAGATCAGGGAGTTCGTTGGCGGATACATTGGCTATATGTTCCTTGCAGGATCCCTTTATTCCATACGGCATACCGACTCCAAGCCTGTCATTTTTTTCAAATATTACAATAGTGTTTATCTTAAGATTGCTGTTTAGTATATGCTTTAATAATAGTAATGCTGCAGGCCCACCTCCAATAAGTGCAATATCTATATTTTTAATTTGGTTCATTTTTAACTGTATTATGATGACGGATATTCAAAAACTATTCCTCTCAATATTGTATATATACATAAATTAATTATAAGAATATGATTGTAAACATATACTTTTATTTATTCACTAAATAGATTTTTCCTTACAGGAAAAACGTGGCACACTGATTGCAAAAACGAATACACCAATCAAAAAACATATGAATTCAGCGATAGATAAAGAGTTTAACTCTAATGATGAAGTAATAGTGATGCTCGCTCTTTTAGATAAGGATTTGCAGGAAATGATGTTGCATTGTACAAAACACAGTTGGAAATATGAAATGCTTAATTCCAATAATCTACAGCTCCAAATTCCTAAAAACTCTCTGCATCTTCTTTTTTACTTAGGTTATCAGGTACTTTCAGGATCGAAATACTTTTTAGAATAATTTAGAAAATAATGATAGTTTTCGATTTATCTGATAAGAATTTAGATATTTATTCTATTGTAAAAAAGAATAGGATTAATTCGGAAATCTATAATTATAATAAGGTTTTTAGACTAAATTTTTTAAAATTTAGTACTGCGGAATTACAACTTTTGATTAGAAAGCCACATAATAAAAAAGTGAAAATTCTTCCAAATAAGAAAGCTAAAAGTGGATCTTCCGGTTCTTAATTTGTAAAATATTTTTTTCTTCCATTTTTTTACCGCCCGAATATCGTTTCAACTCTAAGCCCGCTTAATGAAGCGAGCTGCTTCCTTCGGTGAAATAATTTCTGAAGCTTCATAATTCTCCATTGTTGCACCATATTCAAGTAGGTTCAATTAGCATTTTTTAGTGTATGATTGGTTATTAGTTAAATTCATTAAGGTGAATAATGAAAATATATAGCATAATCTTTCTTAATCCTGCTATATAAATGAGTGGAATATATATTATTTTACGAAATAGGATCTTTAAATGTTTTTATTGCACCATCAAAAAATTTAATAGTTATTTCTTCTGCAAGTGTAAAATCAATGGCGTGCTCTGGATCATCTTTGATATCATTATCAAAGATTGTCATCTCAAATGGCAATTGATTTACTTTTACAAGTTTTCCATTGTATTTATTTTTTTTATAAACGACCTCGATATTTTCAATTGATGTAGGAGAGTTTAAGATTTCTTCTTTAAAATCGTTGGTGATATCCATGCTTTATTATTTGTGATTGGTGAAAAGTACTTTGCAAATTGTACGCCAATTAAAGCAATTTTGAAGGTTTTAAGGGTGTGTTCTTAGTGAAAAATAAAATTTTGTTTTTTATCGAATCTCAATGATAAAATAATATTTACGTCCAAATTCGAATTCCTTACCGTTCTGATTTCTATTTAAATTTGGATTAAATTTTAAAAGTTGTAATCTTAGAAACTTTCATTAAGAGAATTTACATACTATAGAATTAAATCAGTTAATTACCATGAACAATGAGTTTTACTTTTTAATTTATAAATTATTCCGCTTTAGTTAAATTTAATAATACAATTGGTAAAGAAATTGTATAAAAAGTTTATAGACTAATACAATTAACAGCTATGGAAATTTCTCTTTACGACTTTAAAAACTTACCTTTACAAAACCAATCCGAAATTGTATTATCAGAAGGACGGTTAATGAATGAACAAA
>NZ_JAPDKN010000086.1 GCF_026163565.1 Chryseobacterium sp. YIM B08800 | reverse complement strand
GCTATGGAAATTTCTCTTTACGACTTTAAAAACTTACCTTTACAAAACCAATCCGAAATTGTATTATCAGAAGGACGGTTAATGAATGAACAAATTATGAGTTCATTCAGGTATGCTCTTTATGAAATATCATCTTTTTCTGTGGAACTGATTTATCACATTGCTAAAAACAAAGTTGAGGGATTAAATATTTATCAAAACAGAGCAGCATACAGTAACTGAAATAAAAAAATGCTGTTATAAATTATAGATAAAAGAGAGCTTTAAGACTCTCTTTTTTTGCTCTTATTTTATTGAAAAAGGCCTCTGATTCTGTCTTAAATGGTTTTTTATCTCATTAGAAAAACGTATATTTAACATAAATATGGAATTTATTTATATATACATTTTCGTTGTCAGTTTTATTGCGACACTAGTCCGTTCAACGTTCGGTTTTGGAGAATCTTTAGTTGCAGTTCCTTTATTTATACTTTTTATTCCACTCGAAATTGCTGTGCCTCTTTCTGTTTTAATTTCAATTTTAGTTGCATTGGTTGTTGTTGTACAAGATCATCAGCAAATTCATTTTAACAGCGCAAAGTGGCTTATTTTATTTGCTGTCTTAGGAATTCCGATAGGTTTGTTAATCTTACTATACGGTAACGAGTTTTGGGTAAAAATAGGCTTAGGCTTACTTATTATATTCAACTCATTGTATGCTATTTTTGGAAAAAAACAGTTCTCACTGAAAACAGATAGTATGTTATGGCTATTTATTTGCGGATTTACATCCGGAATTCTTGGTGGTGCTTATGGAGTAAACGGTCCGCCTCTTGTCGTCTATGGTAACTTGCGGAATTGGAGTGCTAAACATTTTAGGGCAACGCTTCAGGCTTATTTTTTACCGGCAAGCTTTATAGCTGCGATAGGATATTTTACAAAAGGTCTAATTACCTTGGAGGTATTAAAATATTTTTTACTCTCGTTACCAGCTGTTTTTCCGGCAATATTTTTAGGAAGATACCTGAACCATAAGATTAAGGATAAATCTTTTTTTAAATATGTTTATTGGGGACTTATAGCTGTTGGATCCTTTTTAATAATCAATTCGTTGTTGACAAAATAATTTTTACTTCATTTTTAATGATCTAAAAGCATTGATCAGATGGAAAGGTGAAAATTGTTATCATTTATTTTACTAAAACTTTTAACACATTGATGTTAATTCATCTAGTAAAATTTGCACCTGTAAAGGTCTTTTCTTTTGATCAACTTCCAGTTTGTTGTACAATCCTGTTTTTACGATTACCATCTTTTTTTCAGGGATCATAATAATGAATTGACCTAAAAAACCATAAAAAAACCAACATTGTTTTTCTTTATTATCGGTTTCTCCTGCCCAAATAGTGTAGCAGAAAGCGTCATTTTGTTCAGTAGGTTTGAGCATTCTTTTGCAATACTCAGCGTTGAGCAATTGCTTTCCTTCCCACATTCCGTTTTGCATGATCAATTGTCCTATTTTTGCAAAATCTCTTGCTGTAGCATGTACACAACAGAATGCCTTTTCCATTCCTTTCTCGTCTGTGCTCCATTTAGCAGAAAATTCCATTCCTAATGGTTTCCAGATCTTTTCTGAAATATAATCTGATAAATGTTTTCCCGTTATTTTTATTAAAGCCATTCCTAAAAGCTGGGCAGAGACACTTTGATACTCGTATTTTTGTCCGGGCATATCTTTTATCTCAATACTGAAAGTTTGTTTTGCAAGATCTTCTACAAAATATTGTTTAGAGTTTTCTGCAAAAGGATGACGGTATTCTTCATCCCAATCAAACCCTGCTTGCATGGTCATGAGATGCCGAAATGTAAGATGCTTCCCGTAAGGACTCTTTTTATATTCAGGAAATACTGTAGAAATTAATTGATCTTCTGATTCGAGATAACCATCATCAATTGCACAACCAGTTAAAATGGCCAAGAATCCTTTAGCCATTGAAAAAGAATTCATCAGTGATGAGGAATTATGATCTTTCCAATATTTTTCATAAACCAGTTGATTATCTTTAATTACAAGGAGTGACGATGTGCGGGTCTTCTTAAGTTCATCAGTAAGCCGTTTTGATAAATGATGTTTATTGTAGTCAATACTTTTTGTCCAAATATTGGGTTTTGAGTTTGCTATCATGCGAGAAGGAAACTTCTTTTCATCATCAATAGATGGAGCAAAAGATCCTTTTTTCAAATTGATTCCGATAGCTTTAAAAATATACCCATAACCTGAAAGGTAAATAAGTGCAATTGTTGCTGAAATTCCGACAGTAAATCCCGTTATTATTTTTTTCATTGGTTGCTGATTTCTTTAGATACTCTTCTCGATTTGGGTATTCAAAAAACGTTCCTCAGAATTTAGAGATACAGAAAAGTTAATTGTGATAATATATAAAAACATAGATCATATTGAGATAGAATTGTTACAGAAACAAAAATGTACCACACAAACACAATATGTTGTTTTAAAAGTCATCAATGGTACGGTGGTTGTAAGAAACTAGGCTCACCATAAAAAATATTATTATGCACAACGAAAGAACAGTAGCAACATTGAATGATTTGCTCAACATTACCAACGACAGAATTCAGGGATTCGCTAAGGTTGAAGATAAAGTTTGGGATACCTATTCTCCATTAAAAGGAGATTATGATCAGATGGTTGCACAATCACAGGTAATGAAATCAGAGTTGATGAATTTAATTACAGAAAGAGGCGGAAATCCTGACAATACAGGAACAGCTGCAGGAGCAATTCACAGGGGATGGATTGATGTGAAAAATTCTTTTTCCGGAGACAAAACAGAGTCAACTTTAGAGAATGTAGTTTTTGGCGAAGAAGCAGCAATTGATGCATATCAAGATGCTTTGGATAGTGGGGATCTTTGCCCTGAGAGTTCAAGAGTTGTAAGTGATCAGCTTCATCATTTAAAATCATCCTACAATAAGTTTAATAATTTAAACGAGCTAAAAAATTAGTTGTAGATGTTCATTATTTTAAATTGATCAAAAATAAAAATAGTGAACAATATCCATCTCATCAGATCCTAAAAAATAATCTTTTTAGGATCTTTTGGCAGTAATATTTACAATGTAAAGATATTATAACTGTAGTCATAAGAACTCACTATTTTTTACTCTTATATTTGATGAATGATCAATCATAAAAAAAACTATGGATACCAAGAGAATCTTAATTTTTGATGATGATAAATCTATTTTAGATGTTTTCACCATCGTTTTTGGCGAAAATGGATATTGTGTAGAAGTTTCTGAAACATCGCACGATATCATCGAAAGGGTTAACAAATTCAGACCTCATTTGATTTTAATGGATAACTGGATTCCTGATATCGGTGGAATTGAAGCTGTAAAATTATTACGAAATCACGATAAATTTAAAGATATACCCGTCATTTATATCAGTGCAAACAGTGATATAAACTTTTTAGCTAAAAAAGCACAAGCAGACGATTATATTGCAAAACCATTCGAACTTGAAAACCTCGAAAGAAAAGTTGAAAAGTTTATCAGATCCTAATGAGAAAGTATTAAAAAACTATTAGTTTAAATATTAAGCTATTGGGTTGATCATATAAATATCCCCAATCATCAGCGAATTTTTTGTTTAGAAATTAATAATGAGCGAACAGCATTTCTCCAAAGAGGAATTTGCCAATAAATTTTTGCCAAAAATAGAGATTTAAACCTGTAGATATGGCTCATGACAAACTTCTTAATCCATTTTAAACTAATTACAATGAAACCCAAAAACATACCCGGAGTTCCTCAACATTTTAAAGGAAGTTTTCATGATACTGAAAGCTTCGTTGAAGTGAGAAATTCCAAAGAATTAGATCTTAAATTTGATGCTTTGAAACAACGTTTTTTTTCTATTAATCATTGGCGAAAATATTGTAACGAAAGTTCTGCAGATTTTACATTATGTAATTCTTCGGGAATAATAGTAGAACGTTTACCACAAATTGGAGATTATATAAGAATTGATATTCCCGGTCCGGGTGGAAAGGAGGGAAGATCTTATGATTGGGTTCAAATTGTGTTGATAGATACAAATATTCCTGATAGACTAATGATTCAGTGTAGACCATCAAAAAATCCTGTAAAAGAAAAAATCCGAAAGATTGCTCATTTTTACTCTAATGCAGCGACATCTACATTTGTGATTTCGAAACAAGGAAACATTTTAAAAGCAGGAATTTATGGACGAAATGAATATCCTAACTTGAAATCAGGATTTTTAGATTGTATCAGAAATATTGCAATTGCAGTAGGAGGGATGTTGGGGTTTTCTAAGATCCAATGGAAATGTCTTACAGATGGACTCGTTGATTTTAAATAACATACTATAATTTACAAAAGTGTAGTAAACTGAAATAAATGGTATAATTTTTTAATTAAAATTTTAAAATATAGAAGTTCAAATTTACGCTTGCTATACATAATTTAACCACTATAATTACAATATAACTATGGAAAAGAACAACCAAAAAAGTGAAAAATTAGATCAACTAAAAGACCACACAACAGATAATTTAAATGAAAAACTCACAACCAATCAAGGATTAAAAATTAACAATAATCAGGATTCTTTAAAAGACGGGGAACGGGGTGGCACATTATTGGAAGATTTTATTCTTCGCGAAAAAATAACCCATTTTGATCACGAAAGAATACCGGAACGTATTGTTCATGCAAGAGGTTCGGGAGCTCACGGTGTTTTTAAACTTAATAAAAGTTTACAAAAATATACAAAAGCAAAATTTTTAACAGAAGAAGGGAAAGAAACGCCTGTTTTCGTACGTTTTTCTACAGTTGCCGGAAGCGCAGGAAGTACTGATCTTGCTCGTGATGTACGAGGTTTTGCGATTAAATTTTATACAGAAGAAGGAAATTATGATCTTGTAGGTAATAACATTCCTGTCTTCTTCATTCAGGATGCTATGAAATTCCCTGATTTGATTCATGCGGTAAAACCTGAACAGGATAATGCGATTCCACAAGCTGCATCTGCGCATGATACTTTTTGGGATTTTATTTCTTTAATGCCCGAAAGTATGCACATGATTATGTGGGCAATGAGTGACAGAGCCATTCCTAGAAGTCTTAGAATGATGGAAGGATTTGGAGTTCATACTTTTAAATTCATTAATAGTGAAGGAACTGTTCATTTTGTAAAATTCCATTTTAAACCAAAACTCGGTGTACATTCCGTAGCTTGGGATGAAGCAACAAAAATTTCGGGTAAAGACTCAGATTTTCACAGAAGAGATCTTTGGGAAGCCATAGAAAACGGCGCATTCCCGGAATGGGATTTCGGAGTGCAGATCATACCTGAAGAAGATGAATATAAATTTGATTTTGATCTGCTTGATCCAACCAAGCTAATTCCGGAAGAGGAAGTTCCTGTTCAGATTGTAGGCACTTTAACATTGAATAGAAATCCGGATAATTTTTTTGCTGAAACAGAGCAAATTGCATTTCACCCTGGACATTTGGTTCCTGGTATTGATTTTACCAATGATCCTTTGTTACAGGGAAGATTATTTTCTTATACCGACACTCAATTGTCACGTTTAGGGTCTCCTAATTTCCATGAGATTCCTATTAACCGTTCTTTAAATGAAGTTCATAATAATCAGCGCGACGGACACATGCGTCAGCAAATTGTAAAAGGAAAAGTTAGCTATGAACCCAATTCTATCGGCGGCGGATGTCCTTTTCAGGCGATGATGAAAGAGGGTGGTTTTACTTCTCACAATGAAAGAGTTGACAGTAAAAAAATCCGTGCAAGAAGTGAAAGTTTTGTAGATCATTATTCACAGGCAAAATTGTTCTTTAATAGCCAGTCTGCTCCTGAAAAACAACATATAGAGAATGCGCTAATTTTTGAACTTTCTAAGGTAACAATTCCTGCTATCAGAGAAAGAGTTGTAGGACAGCTTGCATTCATTAATAAAGATTTGGCTTCAAAAGTTGCAAAAAAAGTAGGAGTAAAAGTGATTCAGTTAAAGCAACCCAATGGAAGTATTCCTGCAGATGCTGATCCTGCGACATTACAAAGTCCGGAAAAAGAGCCTATGACGAAGAGTTCAGAAGCCTTAAGCATGGCCAATACCGTTAAAAATACTATTGAGAGCCGCATTATTGGTTTTATTATGGAAAACGGAGTAAAAGCTGCCGATGTAAATTCCCTACAATCTAAGCTGGAAAAAGAAGGAGCTGTAGTACAGATTATTGCAGGAAGTTTAGCATCTGTAAAAGCTGATGACGGAACTATTTTTGAACCAAAACATTCTTTAACGAGTACGGCAAGTGTTTGCTTTGATGCACTTTACCTCTGCAGTGGAAAACAGTCTTCAGATCATTTAATGAATGAAGATAACAGACCCGGAACCTTATTATTTGTCAACGAAGCCTATAAACATTGCAAAACAATCTATTTTGGGAAAGAAACAGATGCAATCTATAAAGCAAGTCATGTGAATGATAAAAAACATGATGATCCAGCAATTATAACTACTGAAACGAAAGATCCTGTTACTGCATTTATTAAAGCTGTAGCTAATCATAGAGTTTGGGAACTTGAAAAAGAGAGAAATAATCCTGCTTAGACCATAAAATATACGTAAACAAATATGTAATATGAAAGCAGCCGTTTTTCATGAAGTAGGTAAACTTATATCTATGCTATCAGATTTTAATTCGGAGTATTCTTTTCTTGAAAGAGCAATAGCTCGTATTAGCTTTGATAAAGGTTTATGAAAGCCCTAGAATGTAAATAGAATAGGCAAAAGGATATAAGATTTTTGATAAAAAGGAAGAAGGTTGCGTAAAAGTTATTTTGGATCCTGGGGTATAATGGTAATTTAACCTTTGTTTTAATCTAAAGAATTCCTCGAGGCTCTGCCTCGGGGTAAAAAGAGGAAAAGCTTGAAAAACGGATGGTTTTTCAAAAAAATAAAAATATGTAGCTTTGATTTATGGATGATCATATTTTCAAACGGCATAATAAAACTTTACTTCTTTACCATATTGTTTTTCCTGTGAAATATAGAAATTCGGTTATTAATGAAGAAGTTGGAGCAGGCTTTAAAGAAATATGTATTGAATTGTCTCGACGCTATGAGACTCATTTTTTAGAGATTGGTTATGAAGATAATCATGTTCATTTTTTGATACAAAGTGTTCCAAACTTATCAATTAGTGAAATTTGTATGAAAGTAAAAAGTATCACTGTTAAAGAAATTTCCAAACGTTTTCCTGAAGTTAAAGCTAAGCTTTGGGGTGGGCATTTTTGACAAGTAGTTATTATGCAAACACAGTAGGTCAATATGGAAATACAGATGTCAATAAAAAGTATATAGAAAATCAAGGAAAAGAAAAAGAATATCAAAAAGTGCATGAGGCTCAACTTACACTTGACTTCTAATACTTCGGGGCTCTGCCCCGGGGTAGTTTATTTTAGTAGTAAATTTTATTAAGAATTTTATATTTTATACTCTGGTATTTACAATGATTTTTCGTGAGATTTTGTAAAACAATTTGCGAAAAATAAAAAAAAGCATATATATGCACTAGTAAAAACAAACAATCTTAATCTTGTTTAAAAAAGTGACCTAATCGGTGACCTAAAAATAAGAGAGCGTTATAAAGCTTATGGATAGGGCGTTTTTCAAATAAGAACAAATCCCGTCCGAACAAATATTCAACAATTGTTTTTAGCATTTCTATTTTTTAGTCAAATATTCTTTTAATTAATACCTTCAAATTAGGTCTAATATAGGCTACACAAAACTATCATGAAATTAATAATATTTTAGATAATGATGTTCTAAGTTAAAATAATTTTAGTAAATTCGATACAACAAATTGAATCAAAAACCTACATTTCAAAAGTGAGTAATTCGGTGAGTAGCTGAAAATCAATCTCTGTAAAGCTTCATAAACAAAGATATTTAAAGAGCAGGTGGTGTTACCTCTCTCTCCGCAAGTTGAGAAACTAAAAAACATCAAAAGCCTTTAAATACTAGTATTTAAAGGCTTTTTTGTATTTATGTTATATCAAAAAATATCATAATAATACAAATAAAAAGAG
>NZ_JAPDKN010000085.1 GCF_026163565.1 Chryseobacterium sp. YIM B08800 | reverse complement strand
GTGAAATTTGTATGAAAGTAAAAAGTATCACTGTTAAAGAAATTTTCAAACGTTTTCCTGAAGTTAAAGCTAAGCTTTGGGGTTGGAATTTTTGGACAAGTGGTTATTATGCAAACACAGTAGGTCAATATGGAAATACAGATGTCATTAAAAAGTATATAGAAAATCAAGGAAAAGAATAAGAATATCAAAAAGTGCATGAGGCTCAACTTACACTTTTTGACTTCTAATACTTCAGGGCTCTGCCCCGGGTAGTTTATTATTAAAAAATTATTAATATCATTTTTATAAATTTCATACTTTATGGTTATTGATGAAGAAATTCTTCTTAAAAATACTGCAGTAATTAAGGAATATAAAGCAGGACAAATAATTTTTTCAGAGAATTCATTGCCTAAATATTATTTTCAGATTAAGTCCGGACTCGTAAAATTGAATACATACCGAGAAGACGGTTCCGAATTTATCCATAGTTTACCATCAAAAGGACATTGTTTTGCAGAAACTTTTCTTTGGTCTGATATGCCTTACTGTATCAATGCAGAAGCAGTGAATGATACAATTATTATTAAGGTTTTGAAAGATGATTTTATGGATATGATTTATCACAATAAAGATATGTTGCAAAATCTTCTTAAGCATAATGCTGAAAGAATGTTTTATAGACATAAAATGTTGGCTACATTATCTATTAACAATCCTTCGCATCGCATCTATAAGGTTCTTCAGTTTTTAAAAGATTATCACCAGATAATAGAACCATTTAAATTTTTGGTTCCTTTCTCTAGACAGCAAATTGCCAATTTAACAGGGCTTCGTGTGGAGACTGTGATCAGAAATGTTAAAAAACTGGAGCAGGAAGACTTAGTAAGAATTTCGGAAGGTAGAATATATCTATAAACGCTATCAGGAATTATCTGTTGTTACAAAAATTAACCCCTTCATATAAGGGGTTAATTTTTTTACTTTATTTTATCATAGATTAATTTAGTAACAAGAGCACCAAAAATATAATATCCGACGGTGATCAACTTCTTTTTATTGTTTTCTGCAACAGGCTCATCATTTAGCCCCATTTTTTGAGGAAGAACAATAGCCCTAATTCCGGCTGCAATCCCACTTGTAAACCAGGTATTAATAAAGAAATAGAGCGTCAGAAAGCTCTGAAGGCATTAGAAAAAGCCAAGTCTTTAAATAGGAAGGTGGTGTTTCTTGCGAAGGGAGCATCAGGTAATTTAAATCCTAATAATCTCTTTTAAGATATTCCAATTAACTTTTTTAAGAGTAAGAATTATTTATGAAGAAAATTTTTGTCTTAATATAAATTATAAGCCCTGTATTGCAGGGCTTTTAATTTTATCAGAAGTTATTCTAATAAGGACAGAATTTCTAAATAAATGCTCAAACATTAGTATTTAGTATCTTATGGTAATTCATCTTTTTAGAAAAGGGTAGTAATGGTTCCATCGCCTATTATTCCTGAATTATCTGAAATTACAAAATCCATTCCTGTATATAATTTTTCCAAGATTACATCTGCGTTAATTAATGTAACATCAACCTTTTCAGAATCGCCCGGAAAAATGAGTTCCGTATGGGTAAATTCCTGAACTCCTATATATGCTACTAATTCAAAAGGAAACTTGAAAGAGGCGCGGAAACCCGATGAGACAGGAGTAACCAATCCTTCTTTTTCTGTTGTATAATAATTAATCAATGCGGTAAAATGTACAATCTTTTTCATAATAATTTAGATCAGACAAAAGTAGAAAAAACGATTGAGAACAGCTTTAAGCAGAAACTTAGAACTTTAATAGTAATGAATTATTTAAATATAAAAATATATCATTATTTTCTCAACATTAAGCTAAAAGTAGTTTTTCTACTCCTGAAGAAACATCATCCATATCAAAAGGTTTTGCGATGAACATATCTGCACCGGCACTGTTTGCTATTTCCTTACCATCAACGCTTGCAGATAGAATAATAACAGGCAGGTCTTTTAACTCATCAGTTGTTCTTATCGTTCTAAGCAATTGATCACCTGAAAGAACCGGCATCCAAAGATCCATGAGTAAAATATCAGGGTTAATATTGCTTATTTGTTTAATAAGATTGGTACTGTTGTTTTCTAAAAAAACAGTATGGCCGTCAATCTCAAGCATCATTTGAAGAACCTCCAGGATGCTGTCATCATCGTCACAGATCATTATTTTTTTACCTTGCATTTCTATTCTTTTTTCTTCTTAATAATTGGTAACGTAAAGTTAAAAGTAGATCCTGCACCAATTTCACTTTCAACCCAAAGTGTTCCATTGTGTTTGGCGATGATCTCACGACATATATAAAGGCCTATTCCCATTCCGGGGAATTTTTTCTGAATATCTCTTGCCCTGAAAAATCTTTCAAATATTTTAGAATGATCCTGTTGACTGATTCCCATTCCATAATCTGTTACTGAAACTTTTACAAAATTTCCGACCCTGTTACAATAGATATCAATTTTATCGGAGCCTGGTGAATATTTGATCGCATTTGAAACCAGATTATTGATGACTTGGGAAATCTGCAACTCGTCACCAAAAATGGTAGCCTTCGTATTGCTGCTGATATTTATTGTGTAGTCTGTTGCAAGAGAAAGATTCTCTACTGTATCATGAATAAGCGTATCAATCTGAAACGGTTCATTATGGATTTCTATATTCCCGGACTGTATTTTGGAAGTATCCAGCAGTTCAGAAATCAGGTTATTAAGTCTGTTAACATTAAGGGAGACTTTTTCTAGAGTTGTCAAGAATTTTTCAGAGGCTTCTTCGGGAGCCATTCGAGTAAGAAGCTGTACAAATCCTTTAATTGTAGTTAAAGGTGTTTTTAATTCATGACTTGCAATGGAAAGAAAATCATCTTTTCTACGGTCAATTTCTTTTTTTTCTGTAATATCTTCAATAGCGATTAATATTCTGTCTTTATACTGCCCTTCAAACTCTATTCGGTAGGCGTTAACAAGCATAATTTTTCTTCCGATATATGGGAAATCGTGTTCTACTTCAAAATCGATAACGGGATTATTGGTAGGAAGAATTTTCATTAAAAGTTCTTTTAAAGCTTCAATATCCCATTGATGATTTCCCAATTCAAATAATATTTTCCCAACAGTATCTTCCTGTGTTACTTTAAATGAATTTAGAAAGTGAGTATTGGCACTTAAAACCCGGTAATCGGCATCCAAAACTAAAAGAGATTCTCTCACGGTTTGAATAATACTCGAAAGAAATGCTTCATTATCGTGAAGTTCCTTGGTTCTTTCAATGATTTTTTTTTCAGCTGATGCCTTCTCATCTCGTAATTCGTTTTCTGCTTTTTTCCGGTCACTGATATCATTTTGAACCCCAATGAAATGGGTAACATCTCCTTCATTATTTTTTACGGGCGATATGATAAGTTCATTCCAAAATAATTTACCGTCTTTCCTGTAGTTTCTGATTTCCAAATGACATTCTTTACCATTTTTTACGGCGTCTTTTATTTGTTCTCTTTCAGGCTGTGTGCGATCTTTTGCCTGAAGAAAACGACAATTGTGTCCGATAATTTCGTTATGAGCATATCCTGTAATGTCCTCAAAAGCTTTATTGCAATAGATGATAGGGTTGTCAGGCTGTTTGTTATCAGTAATTATTATTCCTGATTTTTCGGAGTTTAATGCCTGAAGATAAATGTTATTATCGAGATTGTCATTGATAGAGTTTAGGTGGTCGTATATTGTTTCCAAATCTTCCTATTTTAATTAAATAACTGAAAAGCAGAGCTGCATGTCTGATGTCATTTTATTTAAAGTTCATTCCAAACTTAACCAAAATTTAAGCCATATATAAAAACTAAAGGTAAGGAAATTTATCATTTTTCAAAATTATTACCTATTTATATTGTTCCTCAACCTCTATAAAGAATTATAACTTAATTAATAAAAAACCTTAATTATAATTAATTGTGTTAATGAAAAGAACTTTCCTGATCCGGGTTAAAAGATAATATAATAAATTTGCAATTAATGCGTTATAGTAATATACAATCCCGTAATGCACCGGAAATTTCAACTTTCTTCTTATCTCAACACCAGATTTAGCATATCAGTTTGTTCGCTTTAAGTAGATCAAATATGATATCTATGTCACAAAAAGTAAAATTCTCATCTGCTTCAGGTTCTCGTTTTTATGCAACAGTCAGGAGCAGGGTTGATGATTTTTTCAATCAACGTTAGGTAAGCCAACATGCAAATAAGCTCATGTGGGGTAAGACAATATTTTCTTTCAGGGTTCACAGGGATATATCTTTTAATCATCTCGGGACTTTTGCCTATTTGGGCGCTCATTCCATTAGCTATTTTATTGGGAATGTTCAGTGCCTTTATAGGTTTCAATGTTTGCCATGATGCTATACATGGTGCACTTTCAGGAAATAAAAAAGTAAATAAACTGTTTGGCTTTATTTTTAATCTTATTGGTGCCAATCCATATGTTTGGAGTATCACCCATAATGTTGTTCACCACACCTATACAAATATCCCCGGACACGATGAAGATATTGAAGTAGCGCCAGGATTGATACGTATTGTTGCCGAAGACGAAGTAAATTCTATCCAGCGATATCAACATTGGTACGCCTTTCCGCTCTATAGCTTGGCATCTTTGTCATGGGTATTCCGTAAAGATTATCTGAAGTTTTTCCAGAAAAAAATTGGTGCGCATCAGAGCAAGCATCCTAAATTGGAGTATTTCAATTTATTTTTTTATAAAGCGCTTTATTATTTCCTGTTTATTATACTTCCGTTATTAGTGCTGGATGTGAGTTGGTGGCAGTTTTTAATTGGTTTTCTCTTGTTGCATATCGCCGAAGGATTAACAATGGGTCTGGTTTTTCAGTTGGCTCACGTTGTGGAAGGTACCGATTTTTCACTGCCTAATGAAACCGGACAAATGGAAGAGGCTTGGGCGGAACATCAGATGCGTACAACTGCAAATTTTGCAACCCATAATAAACTTGCCGCATTTTTTCTTGGTGGACTCAACAGGCAGATCGAACATCACTTGTTTCCTAAAGTCTGCCACATCCATTACGGTGAGATATCCGTTATTGTAAAAGAGACTGCAATGGAGTTCAATTTGCCTTATATTGAAAATAAAAGTTTTCTTTCTGCCCTTCGCTCGCATTTTGTAACACTTAAAAAATTTGGTAAAGAGTCGGTCATGAACTAGCTTAAGATTAATTATCCAAAAATTACTTAGGGAATAAATATTAAATACCTTTATTTAAGCAACTTTAGATTTGTTCCTGTATTTTTTGTGATGATCTTTTTTCAATTGCTCCAGAAAGTAGATTAGCGAAATTTTACATGATTTTTGAAAATAAGATTCGAATTCACCTGCGGAATGGTAGCCGCACATCGATCCAAGATCAGCAGACTTGTAGTCTCTGTATTTTGGTTGGTTGAATAATTTTTTTATGATAAAATCAATTCTTAATCGGTGTAAATATAATTCGGCGCTGACTGATTCATGTTTCATAATCACTTCCTGTAGATATTTGAATTCAATATTCAAGTCGTTTAACAGAGTTTCTAATGAAGTTTCTTTGTCAAGAAATTTCTCGGATTGTTTAAAGTGGTTTAACCCTTTGACAATTCTTTTCTCCATACTAGTTGAATACATTTTCTGAAAATCATTTTGAATGAGTAGGTTATCAACTGGCTTTGAAACGAAAGAATCTCTACTTTCTTTCTGCACCTTTTTCTTGTAATCATTTGATAAATTATTTACAAGTTTTCGGTATCTTTTTCTAAGAATAAAATTTCTTCTCTTATTAACAATAAATATTCCTGCAGTAAATGCAAGGAATCCATTGATTTGGAACTGATGTAAAGCATATTTCTGCGCTAAAGAGAATGATTCAACAAATCCGAATACGTTGTTATCTTGACCATGTAATAAACCTGCATGGAAAATAGAGTAAATGCCAGTCATGAAAAATTTCCATTTCATAAGATAGGTAATATTAAGTGATAAAAATTCAGATTAAATTTTAATATACAATTAATGAACCAAATTGGTGAATTAAGTTTATATGATACAAATAAGACATAAACAGTCTTTTATTTGTAAATAGTTGCACGTATTTTTATCAACTCTACAAATGAGTTGATAATTTTTTAAATAAAGATTTGAAACAACTAATTGGAGGCTGAAATATTGAGTGAAAAGTATTACTTACTTCTAACTTTTAACAGACTATTGTTATAATTTTTACTATTAATAGGTAAGCTTTTCTCCGTTGATAGGCAGTACAAATGAGAATACAGTACTTTCATTCTTAGAGCCCTGAACTTCTATTGTACCGTTATGCAGTTCGATAATTTCTTTACAAAGATAAAGTCCGATACCAAATCCCGATGTACTTCTGCTGTTAATATCTTTCACCCGATAATAACGTTCAAATATCCGTTCCTGATCTTCTCTGGATATACCGATTCCCTGATCTTGGACATTTATTTTTAAGCTGTTGTTATCTGTTGTAAGATATTCTACGGTAATTGAGGTGTTAATAGGAGAGTACTTGATCGCATTTCCAATAAGGTTATGGAGTACCTGCGATATTTTATCGCGATCTGCAAATAGGGTTAAGGAGCCAGATGTTTTAAAAATAAAATTACGCGTATGATTGGTTGAAAGAACCTCATGCTCAATTTCAGTGAATAATATTTGGAGATCAAATTCGGTTTTTTCTATATGCATCTGCCCGGAATCAAGTCGTGAAACATTTAGAAAACCATTAATCATACTGTTCATATAATCCACCTGCTTTACAGATTTCTCTAACATATTCTTTTTTCTATATTTACCTCTGTCCGTTGTAGCAGTTGAAGATATGCCTTTAGTGAAGTGAGCGGTGTCTTAAGTTCATGGCTGACTATTCCCATAAAATCGTCTTTTCGCTGTTCCTCTTTTTTTTGTTCAGTGATATCCCTAAGAGTACCGTTTAGACTTAACGCATTGCCTTCTTTATCATAAAAAACTCTTCCGTTCGCTTGCAGCAGTCTTATCTTTTTATCGGTATTGTTTTGAATTTGATACTCTATAAAATAATGACCATCAGAGTTCTTGCTTAAAGAATGTGTAATAGCATCAATTACCCCATCTCGATCTTCAGGAAGGATAACTGCCAATGCAACGGAAAGATCTAAATTTTCTTCAGACGACAGTCCAAACCAATTTTTAAGAAGGGTATTTCCTGAAAAAAGGTTGGTTGCAGGCTGGTAATAAAAAGTAGCAAGTTCTCCTGCATCGATAGCCAATGCGAGCATTTGTTGATCGTTCTCATTTTTCCGACGTTCTAAAACCTGCTGAGTAATCTCCTCAAGAATAACAAGAACACCCGAAACAGTTCCATCTTCTGAGAGTATGGGTTGGTATATAGAATTGACAATAGCCTCTCTCAGTCCATCACCATCGAGCAACTTAACTGTAAATTCCGTATTAATTTTGGGTTTACCGCTATTATAGACTTCTTTAAGCCAGATATTAACGGGTTGTCCCTGCAATTCAGGACGGGCTTTTTCATGCGGAAAACCAATGACTTCAGATTCTTTGCGACCCCAAATATTGAGAATGGCTGGATTAGCGATTTCAATAATATGCTCATGACCTTTCAGCATCGCAATTCCAACCGGAGCCTGCTCAATAATAGTTCGGATATATTCCCTGTTATGAGCGAGCTGCTTTATAGAACTACTGAGCTCTTCGTTGGTAGAGGTAAGCTCTTCCAATGTTGCAGCCATTTCCTCATTGAGCGCATGTTCCCTTTCTTCTTTCTCTCGTATTTGCTGTAAAAATTCACGGCGTGATGTTACATTAAGTGCTGTATTGAGTATGCACCATGTTTTATGATGTTGATCGGTAAGTGCTTTATATTCATAATCAAAATAATCAAGCACCTCTTCTCCATTTATGATAAGTTTAGCAGGAGCTTCAGATACTGAATAGGTTTTACCTGAACGCCAAACCTCCTGCAACAACTCTAAAAAAGGCTGGCCTTCCAGTTCAGGAAGTGCTTCCATTAAGGGTTTACCTATTACAGATGAGTCTTTACCCCACAGCTCCAGCATGCCCGCATTTGCAAAACGGATGACCATATTTTCCCCTGAGTAGATGGAGGTCGGTGCCGGAGAGGAAGCCAATGCCTGAAGAATTAGATCAAGATTGAAACTGTTATCGGATAAGTTTTCCTGAGTTATCATAAATATGGCAAAGATATGGAAAGTCTGTTTATTGTGATCAAATTATGGTACATGAAATGCCGGAAAAGTTAATGATGATAAGTGCTTGTTGCGGGTATAATATTTCGTAATTAATGTAATAAAAGAATTTAGGCTTTTAAATCATTAGACAGAAGAAATTGAATAAATTCGAGTGCATTTCTAAGTGCTTACTCAAAAGTATCAATAAAAAGAGGGCTGTGAGTAGGATAAGGAATTGTTTTTGTTAAAAAATGTCAAATAGGTATAAATACTAATTATCCCTTATTAAGATGGATTTGAGATATTAAATTTTATTTCGTAACGTTCTTTGTGCTATAAGAAACTGTTCTTCACTCAGGTTGTTTTTTAACACTGTTGCAAATCCTTTATTCATGTCAATTAGTATACTGACATTTACATTGCCTATATAAGATGTCAGGCTTTGGAGTTTTCTTCTAACTTGATTTTTCATATATTGTTCAGCCCCGTTCCATAGTTTTTTCTGGAGTTCAGTCATACATGCTTTTTTATTGATCGTTGTAAATAAAATATTCATGGTGATTTTAATTTAGTTATTAAACACCTTAACAATAAATATTCCAATATCGGTACACATTTTAAAACATACTTTTTTCATTTGGTATTCCTTTTGACACCAATCACTGGAAGAATCACTTGCCTTAATAAAGGTTTTTAATAATTATAAAAAAATTATATGGCTAAAAATGTATCAGACCATTTGGTCGAAATGTTAAAAAGTGCCGGTATTAAAAGAGTCTATGCTATAACAGGAGACAGTTTAAATCCGGTTAATGATGCTATCAGAAGAGATGGTACAATTGAATGGATTCACGTAAGGCACGAAGAAACTGCAGCCTACGCAGCTTCAATGGATGCAGAACTTAACGGTATTGGATGCTGCATGGGAAGTTCCGGGCCCGGTCATGTTCACCTGGTCAATGGTCTTTATGATGCGAACAGATCAGGAAATCCTGTCATCGCTATTGCAAGCACTTGCGCAACAGAGAAATTCGGAACTGAATATTTTCAGGAGACCAATCCTCAATTCCTCTTCAAAGACTGTAGTAAGCAGGTTTTTATGGCTAATACACCCAAGCAGTTTGGCACTATGATTCAACGTACCATACAGACTGCACTGAATGAAAAAGGTGTTGCGGTTTTAGGCTTACCGGGCGATGTGGCATCGGCAGAATATGAAGAAGTATCTACAGGGTATAAAAGCTTTAATACAGCTCCGATATTCAGGCCTTCAGATCCCGAAATGTCACAGTTGATACAATTGTTAAATTCAGAAAAGAAAATTGTTTTCTTCTGCGGACACGGCTGTAAAGGTACAGTGAATGTGGTTGAGGAATTAGCAGGTAAATTAAATGCTCCTATTGTATATTCTTTCAGAGGAAAAATATTCTTTGACAGAGAAAACAGCCCTTTTGCAGTTGGTATGAACGGTCTTTTAGGTAATAAATCTGGATATGATGCCTGCAACGAGGCAGAAGTTTTAGTTTTATTAGGAACCGATTTTCCTTATTCGGAATTTTTACCTGAAAATAAAACTATTGTTCAGATTGATGAAAAGCCTGAAAGGATAGGGCGGCGCGCACACGTTGATTACGGCTATGCCGGAGATATTAAAGATACGTTGACGGCTTTGTTGCCTTTTATTGAGTCTAAATCGGATGATTCTTTTCTTAAGAAAATGAAGAAAATCTATAATGATGATGAAAAAAGGTTTAGTGATTACGCAGAAAAAAAAGGATCTCCTTCGAAGATTAACCCTGAATATATCGCTACTTTGATCGATCATTATTCTTCTGAAAACGCAGTTTATACGGTTGATACAGGGATGACCTCAGTATGGGCAGCCAGATTTATCCGTGCTAAAGGAAGTCGTTACTTAACAGGATCATTTAACCACGGGTCAATGGCCAATGCTTTACCGATGGCAATTGGTGCGGCTGCATCAACAACCGACAGACAAATCATTGCTATGAGTGGTGACGGAGGATTGTCTATGCTTTTAGGTGAATTAGCAGTCATTATGCAATATCAGTATCCAGTCAAAATATTTGTTTTCAATAATCATTCTCTCGGTATGGTGAAGCTTGAAATGGAAGTCGCAGGGTATGTCGATTGGCAGACTGATATGATTAATCCACCTTTTGATAAGATTGCAGAATTAATGAATATCAAAGGTATTGAACTAAAAGATCCTGAAAAAGCAGAAGACGTTATCCGTGAAGCATTTGAACATAAGGGACCGGTATTGGTAAATATCTATACGGATCCAGATACTTTAGCAATGCCTCCTCATGTAACTTTCGAACAAATGAAGGGTTTTGCCGCATCTTTAGTTAAAAAAATAGGAATGGGTAAGTTTGATGAAGTCAAAAACTCAGTTAAGGCGGGAATAAGCCAGATTGGGGAAGTTCTTTAAGTCTCTACCTGATTTAACGATATTTTTTATATCTCTATAACTTCTAATAAGTCATAATTATTTATTGATAATAAATTTTATGACTTATTTTTTAGTTTAGGGGCTAAATTATGACTATAAATTCAGTATTGAATCTGATAAATTGTTAACTATAGAAGCATACTATTCAATAGAGTTTAAAACATTATCGTTTTGATGTATTGGGAGGAAAGAATAAAATTAGTTCATAAGCAAACCTTTAACTTTAGAAATGAGATCATTCATATCAAATGGTTTGGCGATAAATGCATTTGCTCCGGCATCTTCAGCAATATCTGATCCGTCAACACTTGCGGATAATACAATCACCGGAAGATCTTTGAATTCTTTGCTAGCGCGTATGGATTTAAGAATCTCATCTCCAGCCATAAATGGCATCCATAAATCTAATAAAAGTAGATCGGGGGAATTTGATTTTATATTATTGATCAGATTAGGGCTGTGAATTTCTGTAAATACGGTAAAGTTTTCAGTTTCCAAAAGCATTTGAATGACATCCAAAATGCCTTGGTCATCATCGCAGACCATGATTTTTTTAGTATTAGTAATCATCAGTTTTCATTTATAATTAGATTAGCAAGGCCTAATCTATTCAACTTACATGTTCAGCAAATATCATTCCATCACGAGGTTATTACTGTGCTAAATACTGTTGATTCTGATACTGGAAATAAAATATTCAATTTATTTGTAAACTGAAAAAGTCAATTTTAAATTTAGCTCATGTCCTTATGGTATGGCATATTATATGTTATACTACAATAAAATTACTGTATGAAACAGATAAAAATAAAAATGAATTTTTCAGGTAAATACGATATTCTCAGCAAGTCATTATATTTTAATCCTAGAGAATTTTATATATATGATTATTCACAAATCTCAAATTTGAAATTAATTTCATTGATTGAGCTTTTTAGAATCAGAACCACCGGAATTTATAATTCATTATTAAATTGGAACATTTCGTTATCAAATGTTATTATGCCTATTTATTTAAAAAGCAAAAATGAACAGGATAGCGATATTTATTTTAAAGATGTTGAGCAATTGGTTCTTAACTTTCAATAATTTACTATTTCTGGAATAATTTTAAATAAAACAAAGGAAGTAATCGGCAATCATTACTTCCTTTGTTTTATTTAGAGCCTGTTTAAATTTTATTGAGTAATAATTTTATGGCAG
>NZ_JAPDKN010000084.1 GCF_026163565.1 Chryseobacterium sp. YIM B08800 | reverse complement strand
AGTTTGCACAACTTTTATTCAATCTAAACCAAATGCACTACGGGTGGGAAAATTTTAATTAGATCATTAGCTACGATTCTGCAAAACCGTTTTTAATTGCAAAAACAGCTAAACCGACTCTTGTTTTAAGATCAAATTTTTCACAGAGCTGATCTCTGTAGCTCTCTACAGTTCTTGGGCTACAGCACATTTTTTCTGCAATTTCTTTATAGCTCAGTTCAGTAACAGTATAAGTAAGGAATTCTTTTTCTCGTTCAGAGATTTTCTTTTTTTTCTCATTATTTTTTTCGTCACTCATATTCGAAAAAATAATTTTTGATGCCCAATCCGGGTAAAAAAAACCGTCGCTGTTTAGCTTTGTAAGTGCAATTTCCAGATCTTTCGGGTGAGTGTTTTTAAGAAGATAACCTTTGGCTCCGTTTCTGATCATTTTGATGACGCTGTTGTCGTCACCCTGCATACTGAGCGCCATTACTTTGATATTTGGATGATTTTCTTTAAGCCATACAGCAGTTTCGAAACCGTTCATAACCGGCATACTGATGTCTAAAAGAATGATATCCGGAATTTTCTGCCCACTTTCAAACTTGTCAATCATATCTTTTCCGTTTTCGGCCACATCGATTACTTCAAAATCTTCGAAGTTATCTATAATTCCTTCAAGCGCTTTGGCGATCAATAAATGGTCGTCAACAATTACAATGGTCTTTTTCATGGTCGTTTTTTTAGTTTTATTTCAATCATGGTACCTCTGTTTTTATTACTTTCAAGATTAAATTCGGCTCCAATGATTGCTGTTCTGTTTTTCATATTGGTAAGCCCGATTCCGTTGGAGAGAATTTTGTCGATGTCAAAACCAATTCCGTCATCATTAATTTTTAGTTCCCAAAGATTTTCTTCGGTAGTATTAAGCTTAATGAAAATATTTTTACACTTTGAATGTTTAATACTGTTCTGAATAAACTCCTGTGTAATTCTCAATAAAACATTTTTATAAACAAAATCTAGATCAAGGTATTCAAAATTATGCTCAAAATGAATTTTGCATTTCTTCAATACACTCGCATTATCTACTTCTTCCTGAACTAAAGTTATAATGTCTTTCTGATTAATGTTATCATCGGTTAATGTTTTTGAAAGGCTTCTTAAATCCTGCAGAGACTGATTGATAATTTGCGAAACCTGATCTATTCTTTCGCTTTCTTCCAGAATTTTATTTTCGTAAAGCAACTGTTGTATGTAAAGACTTGCCAGTGTAAGTTTTTGCCCGATATTATCATGCAGTTCACGACCGATCTGCTGCATCGTAGCCTGCTGAATTTCGAGCTGGGTTGCTAAAAGCTCTTTCTGATGAATTTCATTTTTAAGCTGAATTTCATTAAGATATTCTATTTTTCTCTGCTTGTATTTTCTAATATAAATCATCACAGCTACCAGAAATAAGACGAAAAAAATATTGAATAAAATAATAGTTAAGTATAATTCTGTTTTCCCCATACGAATGAACTTGCAAATAACAGATACATCACAATTCCGGATAAAAGGAAATAGCTATAATAGAGACTCCAGATATCCATATGTTCCAAAAGCTGGAAATAAAATGCCCAAAACGGGAGCGTACCTATGTAGAACAAAGTTACGCCAAGATTAATGTAAAACATCCTGTTTTTCGTAAAATTAAGAATGTTATCAGAGTTAACCTGCTTATAATATTCCATAATAACTAAAAACATCATCAGTAGACTTCCAAACGTGTAGTTGAAAGAAAAAATATGTTTGTTTTTTACAAAATAAAGCTGATTTGGGATGAATGCTAAAAGAAATAATGCCGAAAATACAAAAAACAGTTTTTTATTTTTGAGTGATTGATAGGCATAAAGCCAATAAAAAAATATAAATTCTATCGGGATTACGAAGTAATTAAAAAATAAATTTTTTGGATAAGAAATATAGTTTTCGGCAAACTTTCCGAATATTTCGCAACAGAAAATAAAAATCAGAAATATTGAAAAATATCGATAGTGACTTCCTTTTATTTTTTTAAAGAAAACAATTGATGCAAGTGCAGCAAGACCTTCTGCGAAGATCATGCAACTTTGTAGAAATAATTGGAAGTCACTCATAATGATTGATTAATAAGACTCTACTACTGATGTACTTGGAGGAACCAAAGTTCCGTGATTTTGAGCTAAAGCCAATCCTCCGGTTACAGCAAGTGCTTTTCCTTCAAAAGGATTAAAATCATAATTAAGATCCTGATCTTTTTTTGTAGGAATCATCACCAAAGTATGTCTTTTGGCATAGTCGGAAGGAATAGGCAGTACAGGAGTTCCCGGGTATGCAGCATAATAAAAACGAATTCCTAAATCGTCATTTTGTACATTAGGATCAATTATCTGAGCCTGGGTTTCTATTTCTGTAATAAAGCTTTTCAGCGTTGATAAATCAAACCAAATAGAATGTGCATCATCCATCATCATGTTTTGATTAATGCATTCCAATTGATTGTTTCGGTAATTGTCTACTAAATTTTGAATAAAATCTACAGGAAGTGTATTCGGATCATTCAAATTTAAGTTGTTCATACTAGTGTTTGGGTCATTTTGATTACTCATTTTCTTAGGTTTTATGGTTATATCTGGTACAAATTTGCAAAAAAAACTTTTTAAAGTCTTCCGTTTTTTCACTGTAAATCCTGTCTTTGCAATTTATTTTTCCATTAAAAAAAATAAGTACCACAGAATGAGATCTGTGGTACTTATCCAAAAATTAATTTATATATGAAAAAAACTACTTATTTTTCCGTAGGTCTGAAAACCAAACCTGTTTCTTCGAAATAATCTAATGTGATTCTGTCGCCGTCATTCACATTTCCTGCAAGAATCTCTCTCGATAATTTGTTGAGAACTTCCTGCTGAATAACTCTTTTTAAAGGTCTTGCTCCGAAAACCGGGTCGTAACCTTTGTTCATCAGATAATCTACGGCATCTTGCGTTGAGGTCATAATGATATTTCGTTTTGCTAACAAATCATTGTATCCTCTCAACTGATATTGAACGATTTTTCCGATTTCTTTTTTTCTTAAAGGCTGGAACAATACCGTCTCATCAATTCTGTTTAAAAATTCCGGACGAAGCGTTTGTTTCAGCAAATCAAAAACTTCAATCTTGGTTTTGTCTACAATTTCATCCAAAACGCCGGTGCTGTTAGGCTGAGCGGAGTCGAAGCCTTCAAAATTTTCCTGAATAATATGCGAACCAAGATTCGAAGTCATAATGATAATCGAGTTTTTGAAATTCACGACTCTACCTTTATTATCCGTCAATCTTCCGTCATCCAAAACCTGCAACAACGTGTTGAAAACATCAGGATGCGCTTTTTCAATTTCATCTAAAAGCACGACTGAATATGGTCTTCTTCGCACGGCTTCCGTTAATTGTCCACCTTCGTCGTAACCAACATATCCGGGAGGTGCTCCAACCAATCTCGAAACCGAATGTCTTTCCTGATATTCACTCATATCAATTCTCGTCATATTGTTTTCGTCATCGAATAAAAACTCCGCCAACGCTTTTGCCAACTCAGTTTTACCAACACCTGTTGTTCCCAGAAACAAGAAACTTCCGATTGGTTTTTTCTCGTCACTCAATCCTGCTCTGTTTCTTCGAATGGCGTCTGCAACCGCTGTAATCGCCTCGTCTTGCCCAACAACTCGATGATGAAGTTCAGTTTCAAGATGTAACAGTTTTTCTCTTTCAGATTGAAGCAATTTTGTAACCGGAATTCCTGTCCATTTTCCGATAACTTCAGAAATGTTTTCTGCGGTTACTTCCTCTTTAATCAATTCATTCTGATGGTTTTGCATTTCCAATTCAAGTTTTTGCAAAGCATCTTCTTTCTCTTTGATTTTTCCGTACTGAATTTCAGCAACTTTTGCGTAATCACCCGCCCTTGAAGCTCGTTCTGCTTCTAATTTCAGAGATTCTATATCTTTTTTAATCTGGGTTAAATCCTCAGATTTTTGTTTTTCTTTCAGCCATTTAGCATTAATTTCATTTCTTTCTTCAGAAATTTTTGAAATATCTTCTTTTAAATGGTCAATTTTTGTCTGATTGCCTTCTCTTGAAATGGCTGCCAATTCAATTTCCATCTGCATTAGTTTTCTATCGAGAACATCCAATTCTTCAGGTTTTGAATTGATTTCCATTCTCAATTTAGCCGAAGCTTCATCAATCAAATCAATCGCTTTATCCGGTAAAAATCTGTCAGAAATATATCTTTGAGACATTTCTACTGCAGCGATAATCGCTTCGTCTTTGATTCTTACTTTGTGATGCGCTTCATATTTATCTTTAATTCCACGAAGGATTGAGATTGCAGATTCCGTATCCGGTTCTTCCACCATTACTTTCTGGAAACGTCTTTCTAGCGCTTTATCTTTTTCAAAATATTTTTGATATTCATTCAAAGTCGTTGCACCAATCGCTCTTAATTCTCCTCTTGCCAAAGCAGGTTTCAAAATATTGGCAGCATCCATCGCACCTTCACCACCTCCGGCTCCAACCAAAGTGTGAATCTCGTCGATGAACAAAATAATCTGTCCGTCAGATTTTGTCACTTCGTTTACGACGGATTTTAGACGCTCTTCAAATTCACCTTTGTATTTTGCGCCGGCAATCAACGCTCCCATATCTAATGAATACAAGGTTTTATCCATCAGGTTTTCAGGAACGTCACCATTGATAATTCTGTGTGCGATTCCTTCTGCAATAGCCGTTTTACCAACACCTGGTTCACCAATTAAGATTGGGTTATTTTTTGTTCTTCTTGAAAGAATTTGTAAAACCCTTCTGATCTCTTCATCACGACCAATTACAGGGTCAAGTTTCCCTTCTGCAGCAAGTTCGTTGAAGTTTTTAGCATATTTATTTAAGGATTGATACGTCTCTTCTGAACTTGCAGAAGTTGCCTTACTTCCTTTTCTTAGTTCTTTTATTGCGCCTTCTAAAAGGCTTTTTGTAACGCCCATATCTTTCAGCATTTTCGAAACTTCAGAATTAGTTTCTAATAATGAAAGCCACAAATGTTCGATGGTTACAAACTCATCATCCATTTTTTTTGCAATGTTGGGCGCATCCAGCAAAACTTTGTTTGCTGATTGTGAAAGATAAATATTTCCACCTTGTACTTTTGGGAGTTTTTCAAGATTTTCACGGTTGCGCTCTCTTACCAAATTGGCATCTGCTTCAGATTTTTTCAGTAAGAAAGGCGATATATTTTCATCTACCTGAAAAATTCCTTCCAGTAAATGTTGAGGTTCTATTTGTTGGTTGCCAAATTCCATTGCTACTTGTTGTGCAGCTTGGATGGCTTCTTGTGATTTTACGGTATATTGATTTAAGTTCATGTTTTATGTATTTTTTGGTTCTTGCAATTTTACTTTCATTTATAGATTTTAGACATCAGATTTCAGACCATAAGAGTCTCATAAATGTTAATTTTTCAAATCAGATTTTCTAATTTCTGATGTCCTCAATCTTATCAATCATTTAATTCGTGAAGAGTATTTCAAAAACTGTTCAATTATTGATTTTTTAAAAATAATGGACAAAATTTCCGAAATATTCATTTTTGGGTTTGTTTTGAAAAGACAAAATTTCCGATTTTAAATAATTCAACAGAGAATCGAGAAATATGAGTCAGTAATCACTGAACAGTAGAATATTATAAAATATAGGAAAGATTGTAAATGATTAGATGAAAATCAGGATATTAAAATCAGAATAATTACTTTTGCACTTTACCTATGGAGTTAAAAGAAAAACAGATCAAAATACTCGAAGTCGCTGTAGAACTTTTCAAAGAGAAAGGTTATATGGGCAGTTCGGTAAGAGATCTTGCAACAAAACTAAATATAAAAGCAGCGTCATTGTATGCACACATTCGTTCTAAAGAAGAAATTCTTGAGTGGATTTGCTTTGGAGTTGCTCATGAGTTTTTTGCAGAACTTCAGGAAGTAAAAAATACAAATGTTTCTCCGCAGGAAAAGCTTAATCTTTTTTTAGATAAACATTTATCGGTTGTTCTTAAAAACCGCGATGTTACGCACATTTATTCTAATGAATGGAGGCATTTGGAAGAAAGATTGCCCGAATTTATTGAATTAAGAAAAAATTACCAGCAAGAAGTAGAACAACTCATTTCTGAAATTTATCAGGCCGAAAACTGGGAACTGAAATCTTCTGCTTTTACGACAAGATTTATCCTTCATACGCTGAATAATTCTTATTTCTGGTTTAAAAGAAATATAGAATCAACGTCTGAAATTACCAATGAGATAAGAGATAAACTGCTTTTTGGTCTCTTGGGGAATCAAAAACAGTCTTAAGCTTTCAAAATTAATTTTAACCGCAAAATTTTTAACACATTAGTCACATTAAAGTTTTTTTTGACGTGTATATAAGAACACATTAGTTTTTGAAAATCTTTGTTTTTCTTTTATATTGTCTAAATATTTTAAATGATTTAAACTAAAAACTAATATGACTTATGTGTCAAAAAAATATAGTTTGAAAAATTATTCGTTCTTATCATTCATCAATGCATTTGAGTTTTCATTCGCCTAATTTTGTTCTATCTAAAAATCAGAAATATGGAATTAGGAATAGGAATGTTTGGCGACTTGGCTTTTGATCAGACTACCGGAAAATATAGAAACGCAGGAATTAAAATCAGAGAAATTCTTGAGCAGGTAAAATTAATGGACGAGGCAGGAATCGATGTATTCGCAATGGGAGAACATCACCGTGCAGATTATGCCGTTTCTTCACCTGAAATCGTTTTGGCCGCCACTGCAAGTATTACAAAAAATATAAAATTAGCAAGTGGAGTTACGGTTTTGAGCTCATCTGAACCTGTAAAAGTTTACGAAGATTTTGCCACATTAGATCTGATTTCTGATGGAAGAGCAGAGATTTTTGTAGGGCGAGGAAGCTTTATAGAATCTTTTCCACTTTATGGATATTCTTTAAATGATTACGAAGAGCTTTTTGATGAAAAACTAGAATTATTACTCAAAATAAATTCAGAAGAAAACGTTTCTTGGACTGGGAAATTACGTGCTCCGATGCAGAACCAAACGGTTTATCCGAGAGCAAAAAATAACGGGAAACTTCCAATTTGGAGAGCAGTTGGCGGAACTCCACAATCAGTTTTAAGCGCTGCACAATTGGGAATGCCTTTAGTGGTGGCAATTATTGGCGGAATGCCAATCCAGTTTAAAAATTTAATTGAATTTTACAAACAAGAATATCGTAAAGCAGGACATGATGAGGCTGAAATGCAGATTGCCATTCATTCTCACACTTTTGTAAGTGATGAAAAAGAAGTTGTAGACGGATATTTTCACAATTATAAATCTCAGATGGATAGAATTGGCGCTTCCAGAGGTTGGTCTCCTTATACAAAAATCCAGTATGAAGGTGGAAGAGGGAAGGATGGAGCATTATTTATCGGAAATGCTAATGAAGTTGCCGATAAAATCAATTACATGAAAGAAATTTTCGGGATTACAAGATTCATCGGCCACATGGATGTAGGAGATCCTGCGAATGATGTAATGATGAAATCCATTGAATTATTTGGAGAAAAGGTTGCTCCACAAGTAAAATAAAATTGAAATCCGCTGGAAATATTTCCAGCGGATTTTTTACAAAATTATTTATGAATGATTGACCGATTCGTAATAAGCAATCGCAACTTGTGGATGAAAAGCAAACATAAAAGTTTCAAATCCATTTTCGTTGTATATATTTTTATTTAAGAGATACTTGTTGTCGATGATGTCGATTAAAGCTAATTCCGGAGTATAAAAAGTGATTCCGATTTTATGCTTTGAAGAATCTTCAATATTGGAACTTATTAAATCTAATTTAAAATTCTCAATCGGAAAAAAAGTATTTCCCAAAACATCAGGAAGGCTTTTGATCTCGCCATTTAACTGAGAAACATAATTGACAACCGCTGAACTCAATAAAAAGGAAATTCTTTCGGCATGAGGATTTTTAGCTAAAAGTTCCCAGTAATTTTTTACAGGATTTTCTTTATCATCAAAAACCTGATGCTGAATTTTATATTCAAAATAGGTGTCTTCAAAAATATATTTGTCCCAAATCATTTCAGAATTTCTGTCGATTACAATTCGGAATGCGAGTTTTATTTTTGCTTTCATGATGTTTAAATTATGATGAATTGAAAAAGGAAAGTTTTCTAATTCTGTCCCGCTCTAAATAAAATTAATATGGAGCATTTTTAATTTATAAGAACCTTTAGATTTTGATTAAATATTCCTTTAGAGTTTTCAATAGTAATTTTTGCTACATACATCCCAGATTTTAGTTGGTTTTGGCTCATTTTAATTTCCTGTTTTCCTGCAGAAAGTTTTTGCTGGTTAAGAACTGTTGTGATTTTTCTTCCGCTGATGTCAAATAGATCAATATTTACTGTTGATTTTTCGTTTAAAACAATCGGGAAAGCAGTTTCTCCCCTGAATGGATTGGGATAATTTTGATCCACTTTAAAGTTTTTATGATTTGAAGTTTCTTGCGTTCCAAGGCTCGCTGTTCCTGCAACATAAATCGTATGAGTCAATATATATCCTCCGGAGAGAGAACCTGTAACTGTACTCATTTCGTTACTTGTTCCGTCAGAAAATACATTGTCATTTGCATTGTAGGTATATCCTGTCATTCCTTTGGTATAACCGTAAGAAGTTCCGTTAACATTTACGTTGTAAACTGCGCTGTTTGTTCCCTCAGGAAATGCAATTTGAGTTACCAAAAGCGAAGTTCCGTCCGGCTTGTAGATATGCACATGAATATGCGTTGCCCTGCTTTGGTACCATCCCGGAAATATACTTGTGAAAGAAACTAAACCATTTGCATCGGTCGTCTGTCTACCTCTTAAGAAATGATAATTGGTATAATTGGTCTGCTGCATTTGAGTTCCGCCATATTCGGAATAATTTCCGTCTTTATCACAATGCCAAACATCAACTAAAACACCTTGATAAGCGCCACAATTTCCATTGGTATTTTTGATGTAAATATTCATGGTAAAAGCAACTCCCGTTCTGTCTCCTACAATATTGGTTTGCACAAGACTTGATGGAGTATGCGTAGGAAATGGGCCTTCCGTTTCAAAATTGGTGACACTGCAGCTTAAAACATTTTTTGCTGAGTTTTTGCCTGAATTTTCATCAGAAACAATTTCAGAACGTAAAAAGTTTGGGGCTGCAACGGCAACTCCGGCTAATCCAAGAGAATTTTTTAAAAAGTTTTTTCTATCCATATTTTCTAAATTTTTTTAATGTTAAACCTCAAAGAAAATTATAAGCGCATTTTCACTTAAAGCTTCAAATTCGAGAGTCTCAATTTCTGAAAGCAGAATTGCATCTCTTGTTTCCATCAATCTGTTTTGAAATTCAAATGCTCCGTTAATTACCATTCCAAAAATTGAATTTTCTGGGTTTTTCAGTGTATAAAATCCTTCTGCACGACCATTGTAAATGCCGATAAAATTTGGGGTTTCTAAAGACTCTGAAATATTCCTGAAATTATTTTTCAATGTAAAATCTATCTCGTTTCTTGAAATGTTACTTATATTCTCTTGCTTATCAAATACAAAAATCAGAATGTCTGCCTTATCATGATAAATATGATTTTTAAAAACCAGGTCTTTTCCCTGCTCGAGATTCATCGTAAGAGAAGTTCCTGCAAAAAGAGAATGATAATAATCATTGATAATTATTTCACCATATAATGGCAAGATTAAAACTGTTTTCTCCTCTTCAAAATTAATGCGCCATTCTCCGTTTACTTCTAAAACAGCTTCGTATACATTCAGTATTTGGTTATTAAAAACTTCAGATATAGCATTGGTGTTAATCTTATTCCAAATTCTGAAATCGTTTCTTATAATTTTTGATGGGCTTTGAATTAACATAATCGATTGATTTAAAATTAAAAAGCAGCAAATTATTTACTTCATCATCAAATCTATTTCCTATAATTTACTGCTCATTTATAAAAATGAAATATCTTTTAAGCCGAAACTTTTATCGTGTGTGTCAGCGCGAAACCTCCGCTTACGCTTCCCGAAATACTGGACATTTCGTTGGAGGTTCCGTCACTGAAAACATTATCATTAGAATTGTAGGTATAACCGCTCATTCCTTTATAGCCTGTACTTGCAGCAACCAAGTTAACAGCACTGTCGCTTCCTTCAGGAAATGCAATTTGAGTAACCAGCAAAGATTGTCCTGCAGTATTATAAATATGAACGTGAATGTGGGTCGCTCTTCCGTTGTACCAACCCGGAAAAATAGAGGTGAAGCTTACTTTTCCACTGGAATCTGTGGTTTGTCTGCCTCTCAGAAAATGTACAGAAGTGTAATTGGCAGACTGCATCCCTGTTCCGCCATATTCAGAGTAATTTCCATCTTTGTCGCAATGCCAAATGTCTACTATCGCTCCCTGTAAATTGGCACAACCTGCATTCGCATTCTGAACGGTAATTGCAATTGTAATCGGAACTCCCGTTCTGTCGCTCACAATATTGGTTTGTACTAAACTGGAGGGTGTTTTAGTCGGAAAAGGACCTTCCGTTTCCGAATTGGTGACTGCACAAGCTGTTGAGATGGAATTGTCAATAACGCCTGTTGTAGAATCTTCATCTTCATCATTTCTACAATGAATCAGAATCGGTGCTGCCAAAGCAGTAACGCCTGCTAAACCTAAACTTTTTAAAAAGCCTTTTCTGTCAATTGTTTTCATATTTTCTCATTTTTCTTAGATCAAATGTATTTTCAAAAAAACAGATGAAGAAATTTATGAGGTAAACAGAAAAAATGTGTCGGTAAAGGTTGGTTTTTTATGAGAAATTAAGAAAGCAATGAATGTCCGTTTTTTCATCAGATTGCTGTAATATTAACAATAATGAAGTTTCAAATATTCTATCTCGAAAAATATTGATTGTACCCATATTTACAAATCACTCGGATTTTATCTCTTTGATCTTAAAATGATTTTTTAAATAGATTAATTATGAAAATAAAACAAAAATATCTGACAAAAAAATAGAGACTAGAAAAATCTAGCCTCTATCATTTAATCATTTACTAAAAAACTGTTATTTTTTAATCGCTTTTATAGTTTGTTTAGAACCATCTTTCATGTGAAGAATTACCAAATACATTCCTGCATTAAGATCTCTTAAATGAAGAGCAGCTTCAGGTTTATCAAATGTTTTTACCAATCTTCCTGCAACATCCATCACAGAGATTGACTTCACATTAGACACATCCGAAATATTCAAGACATCTACAAATGGGTTTGGATAAACTTTAAAATTATCTTTAGCCTTAGTTTCACCTGTTGCTAAAACAATTGAAGAATCATAAGCAGAAACCTGGAACGCTCCATCTGTAGCAGTTGAATATTTCCATACGCTCACGTACAATGTAGCTCCTGGAGTTTGTCCCGTTAATGATATTTTAGAGAAATTGCCATTTCCATCATCATCATTACACGCTATAGATGTAGTTGATGTACAATCTGCAAATACAGACATTACCGTATCAGAAAGTGGAGATCCTGTAACAGCATCCGTTTCAATAGTTAAGCTTCCTGAAGCAGGGACAACAACACTATACCAAACATTTCCACCTACATTGGTTGGAGTAATTAAACAAGTTGCAGTTAGAGCTGGTGTATTCGTTGAACCATCAGTATTACCAACTAAAGCATTTTGAGCAAACGTGTTACCTGGAGTTAACACTGTAGCATTAGAACAATTATCGTTAGCTGGAGGCGGTGGCGGTGTTCCTACACAAATATTAAATGTTGCATTTGTAGCAGCATCACTAGACCATGTCCAAACTCTTATTTTATACTCTTGACCTACTGTTAATCCTGTAACATTCATAATATCCGGGTCACTACAAGAAATACTTACCAAACTTCCGCAATTGCCACTATACAAAGCCATTGCCATATCAGTAGAACCAGACACGTTAGATAATGCTATTCTATGAGCAGTATTGGTTGCAGTAAATTTATACCACACATCATCATTCGTTCCGGTTGCACCACATGATGGCGCTGTTTCCGTAGATGCTGTTGCCGAAACCGTAGTCCCTGCTGTAGTCGAAGCGCATAAAAAATCTGGATTTACTGTTAAATTTATAGCTCCTGAACAATTATCATTTGCAGGAGGCAAAGGCAAAGTGCCTACGCAAATATTAAATGTAGCATTTGTAGTAGAATCATTAGACCATGTCCAAACACGTACTTTATATTCTTGTCCTACGGTAAGACCAGAAACATCCATTGTATTAGGATCACTACAATTAAGCTGAACCAAATTTCCACAT
>NZ_JAPDKN010000083.1 GCF_026163565.1 Chryseobacterium sp. YIM B08800 | reverse complement strand
GCAAATATTAAATGTAGCATTTGTAGTAGAATCATTAGACCATGTCCAAACACGTACTTTATATTCTTGTCCTACGGTAAGACCAGAAACATCCATTGTATTAGGATCACTACAATTAAGCTGAACCAAATTTCCACATGCACCGCTATAAACAGCCATTGCCATATCTGTAGATCCAGATACATTAGACAACACAATTCTATGAGTAGTATTAGTTGCAGTAAATTTATACCAAACATCATCATTAGTACCTGTAGCACCACAAGTAGGGGCTGTCTCAGAAGAAGAAGTTGCCCAAGCCGTAGTTCCTGAAATAGTCGTTCCGCATGCGAGATCTGGGTTCACGGTTAAATTAACCGCACCAGAACAATTATCATTTGCCGGAGCTGCAGGTGGTGTTCCT
>NZ_JAPDKN010000082.1 GCF_026163565.1 Chryseobacterium sp. YIM B08800 | reverse complement strand
TGGAATTGAAGAAGGAACAGATGTTTGGTTGATTTCTTTAAACACGAAAGGTGAAGAACAGTGGCAGAAATCTTACAATTTTAAAAACCGGGATATTCTGATGGGGATGAATGTGATAAACGGGATGCGGGATGCCGGAAGCGGGGTGAATGGAGTGAACCCAACCAAAGGAATATTGTTGGGTGGTTATACTCAGGCAGAAGGAAGAATCGAGGTTGATGATGAGACCTTTTGGATGATGTATATCGACAATGACGGAAAT
>NZ_JAPDKN010000081.1 GCF_026163565.1 Chryseobacterium sp. YIM B08800 | reverse complement strand
TTCTGATGGGGATGAATGTGATAAACGGGATGCGGGATGCCGGAAGCGGGGTGAATGGAGTGAACCCAACCAAAGGAATATTGTTGGGTGGTTATACTCAGGCAGAAGGAAGAATCGAGGTTGATGATGAGACCTTTTGGATGATGTATATCGACAATGACGGAAATGAACAATGGAGAAAGCATGTAAAAGGAGAATCGAGAAAGAAAGAGGAAAGACTTTCTGATCTGAAAATGAATAAAGATGGTTCAATTGTATTAGCAGGAACAAGCGCTGAAGAACTCGGAAAAGAGAACTGGAAGATTGTAAAATTGGGAGATTCTCAGATTGACCAGTTAATCGAAAAGCAAAATATCAAGATTTATCCTAATCCGGTATCAGATTATTGTTATGTGGAAATTGGATTTGATTTTAAGGAAGCAGATATCACATTATATGACATGGGAGGAAGACAACTTCAGGGTTTAAAGACGAAGAATAAAGTGACGAAAATTAACACGCAAAATATGATTCAGGGAGCTTATCTGATTGTGATAAAAACTGATACTGAGAAAACTGCGAATGCTAAATTGATTAAAAAATAAACATGATGAATATAAAACTAAAATTATCGGCACTTATTTTATTTTTTGGTGCTTATACTTATTTTAAAGCCCAACAACAGGACGTCAATTTTGGAGACTTTTCAAGACCTGTACCATCGGTATCGTCTTTGGCTGCTTACTCCAATGCTCCAGTTTCTTATGCTTCTGGAATTCCTGATATCTCATTTCCATTGCTAAACTTGCCTTCTAATAATAAAAATATCGCCCTTAGCTTAAATCTTTCATATAATCCTATGAATGTTTCTCCTTATGAAGCGGCAAGTGATGTTGGTACGGGATGGTCATTATTTATGGGCGGGGTTATATCAAGAAAAATTGTAGGAGAGCTTGATGAAAAATATGATGATGACGGCCTTCAATATTATCAAAGAAATGAATTTGATGATATCTATTATTATAACCTGCCCGGATTATCAGGAAAGTTTAAGATTGTAAGAAATACTACTGCGAATACATTCTCTGTAGTTAACATATCATCTAATTTAGTTAAGATAGAATATACAAGAGAAAATAACAGTGCTACTTTAATTTTAAACTCATTTACAATTACAGATACCAAAGGGATTAAATATTTTTTTAATGATTATAGTAAAAGTAGCTCTGAGCAATATGGAAGAGTTTATAAATCTGCTTTTTTTCTTAGCCAGATTAAAGATGCGAATAATGTAGAAATTGCAAATTTTTCTTATCAGAAAGACACGAAATATAAACTTGGTAATCTGATTGATTATCAGGCTTGTAAACTGAAAACAATTATATCACCTTCCTATGGAAAGATAGAGCTTGATTACACTTATGACAGTTCATTGGAAAAAACGATGAATGATCCGTACAGTATAACAAAAGTAGTCTTAAAAGATAACTATAATCATATGATTTCGCAATATGGATTTGAATATTCACATTCCCTATACAATGATGTTCAAGCAACGGGTACCAGCAAGAGGGTACTAACTATGCTTAAAAAAATAAACAGAAATAATATTGTATCAGAAAAAACAGAATTTCAGTATAACACGAGTGAATATGATCAGTTTACTACAGATTTTAATGTTCCTTATGGTTACAACCTTTCTTACTTCTGTCCTGTAAACGATCGTACTACAAACCCGAGATATGCAGGTATTGGAGTTTTGAAAAGAGTGATCAGTCCAGCAGGAGGAGTTACAGAATACAACTTTGAACCGCAGGAAATATACATGGATAAAGGAACATCTGAATATCTCAAACCTATCATTGAGGGATCAAGCTTTGTAAATTCTCAATTACAATATTTAAAGGACTTTAGTCAGTTTTCTTTTGATACAAACCAGGGAACAACGCGATTATTTAACATACCAGGAACACCCAATATAAAAAAGAAGGTGTATATTGTTTTTAATGTTACCTCTACCTATACTCCTATATTTTGGGATTCTAATACGCCAACTTATGTAGATTTCAGTATCAAACAGGGAAGCAACCCGATGACAAGCAATGGAGTTTGTGCAAATCCTGGAAACAGCAGTACTTACAAAATGGAGGAATTTGATCTTTTTCCCGGTTATTATGAAATAAATTTTGTTGGCTCTGGAGGAACAGGTAATATAATGATGTTGGATCTTGGGCATACTCCGTTGCCTTTTAAAAACAGCGAGGTTACCACAGGCTTGAGAATAGCGAATATTAAACACTATGATAACAGAAATGATTTAAACCCTGTAAGAGTTACTAAATTCAGCTATGATAATTTTACTGACAGCAACAGCTCTACCGGCTATAATTTTGATCCTGAAGATGACTTTGGAGATGCCAATGTAAGCCAGTTTACCTTGTATAAAAATGTTAAAGTAACCAATGCAGACGATACTATTGGGTATACTAAATATTACTACAAAAACCCTAATGATTATCCTTCATATCAAACTGTGGGATCAAATTATTCTTTCTGGCCTTATTACAACCTTACAAAAGGTGGATTAGCAGAGAAAAAAGAAATATATAACGCACAGAGCCAGCTTTTGATTTCCGAAAACACAGACTATACTATGGAGAATGTTCCGAGCGGTCAACATTTTTTAATGATTGGCGATCATATGTATTCAGCAGCTGCCTATTTCAAGAAAATAGTGGCAACAACAAAAAGCTACATAGATAATCAGATTATAGAGGAAAAAACTGAAACCGAATTTAATGGCGATAATCTTGAAGCTTCTTCCATAAAAAAAATATATGATGACGTAAGTACAGAAACCTCACTCACCTATCCTGCTTCTTCAGGAACTTATAGCGGGCTTTTCTCAAAAAATATTACAGGAATACCCGTGATACAGGAGGCTACAGAAAACGGAAAAACATTGAGCAGATCAGAAACAAAATTTGATAATGCATCATCCGTGTTACCTACTTCAATACAGGCAATCAATATTAGTGACGGAAGTAGAAAAACAGCCATGACTTTTGATTTGTATGATGAAAAAGGTAATGTATTGCAAATGACTTCCTCTGTGGGAATTCCCACGGCAATTGTATACGGATACGATAAAACCCAGCCTATTGCAAATATACAGGGCGCTACTTATGCACAGGTTTCTCCTTATATTCAAGCTATTATAGATGCATCAAATGCAGATGCAGCAGATCCTGCAAACGAACAGGCATTGCTTGCAGCTTTAGATAACTTCAGGAAGAATGCAGCTTTAAAGGATTTTACCATTTCTACCAATACTTATGACCCGTTGATCGGGATGACTACCAATACTCCACCCAACGGAATTAGGGAGATCTACATTTACAATGCAGACAACAAGCTGGAGAAGGTTACCGATATGAACGGAAAAGTGCTGAAAGAATATAAGTACAATTACAAAAACTAAAATGCAATGAAAAAAATAGTATACTTACTCTTTATATTTTCTTATTATTCACTCTACAGCCAGGCAAACCTCCCGGCAACAGAAAATTATATTTACAGTAAAAACTGTCTTAATGAAGACTGCACCAAAAAAGCAGAATCTGTACAGTATTTTGATGGTCTGGGAAGACTGAAGCAAGGTATTTCTGTAAAAGCGACACCGCAGGGTAATGATATTGTGGTTCCAGTAGAATATGACAGCTATGGAAGAGAGTTAAAAAACTACCTTCCGGTTCCGCAGTCGACATCTCAAAACGGAAGCTTATACAGTAATCCTCTTTCTGCAGCAAATGCAGTGTATGGAAATGAGAAAATCTACTCTGAAAAAATACCTGAAGCCTCCCCATTGGGAAGAGTATTGCAAGAGAAAAAACCGGGTAATGACTGGAATAGCCATCCTGCTACTATGGCTTACGCAGCAAACACGGCAGGAGAGGTAAAAAAATACATCGTTTCTACAACATGGGTAGAAGCAAGAACAAACAGTATTCTCTCCCTTAGTGGAACATATCCTGCTGCACAGCTTTACAAAACAACCGTGACTGATGAAGATGGGCGCATCAATACAGAGTACAAAAACAAAAAGGGGCAGCTTGTACTCTCAAGGAAAAATGACGGTTCTAAAAACATTGATACCTATTATGTATATAATGAATACGGACATCAGGTTTATGTAATTTCTCCTTTAGCATCAGAATCTGGGCTTACCGACCAGCTTACACTTGATAATCTATGCTATCAGTACCGGTATGATGGCTGGAACAGGCTTGTAGAAAAAAAGCTTCCCGGAAAAGGATGGGAATTTTTGGTATATGATAAGCAGGACAGACTGGTGCTTTCTCAGGACGCAGCATTAAGAGGTACTGCCAACAATTTTGCAAAAAGAGGCTGGCTGTTTACAAAATATGATAAGCTCGGAAGAGTGGTATATTCTGGTTTTTTCAGCAATACAGCGACTAGAGTAGCGATGCAGACCGCCCTGAATAACATGTCTGCCAATGCAGCCAATAATGAAAACAGGAGCGATTCTTTTTTCACGGCAAATGGTATAGATATTTATTACACTAAAAATGCTTTCCCTACAGGAAGCATGACGGTACTTAGCGTTAATTACTATGATACTTACCCTACCGGAACTCCTGCAATCCCAACCCAGATTTTAGGACAAAATGTTCTTTCTCAGGATGCGCAGACTTATAATACAAGCACCAAATCGCTTCCTACAGCTTCGCTGATCAAGAATATTGAAAATGATAACTGGACAAAGAATTTTTTATGGTATGACAGCAAAGGCAGAATTATTAAAGCATATACTGTAAATCACATGGGTGGTTATACTACAAAAGAATCAAAACTTGATTTTGCAGGGATGCCACAAGAAAATTATACATACCATAAACGTACTGCGGCAGACAATGAAATAACATTGAGAGAAACCTATGAGTATGATCCTCAAAACAGGATGAAGAAGCATTGGCATCAGGTGAATAATAACCCTGCCGAGCTGCTTACGGAAAATGTTTATAATGAGCTCTCTCAGATTACCAATAAAAAGACAGGAGGAGGACTTCAGGATATTACTTATGCTTATAACCTTCACGGCGCTCTCACTAAAATAAATGATCCCGCCAATCTAAATGGTAAATTATTCGCGTATGAGATTAAATACCAGAATCCTTCTAATACTTCTGCAGCATCGGCAAAGTTTAACGGCTCTATTACAGAGGTAGACTGGAAAACTTCCAACGACCAAGTTTTAAGAAGATACTCTTATCAATATGACAAGCTCGACCGACTTCTGAAAGGAACCTATTCTGAAGCTTCGGTAGCTGTTCCCCAAAATGACTTTTTTAATGAAAGCCAAACTTACGACAGTAACGGGAACATCCTGAGTCTTAAAAGATATGCACCACAAGGTACTACAACCCCTGTTCTTATAGACAACCTTTCTTATACCTATAGTGGCAACCAACTTCATAAAGTACAGGATGCTACAGAAAACCAGAGTGGATATCCTATTGGTGGAAATCTATTATCTTATGATGTAAACGGGAATATGACGAGCCATACGGATAAAGGCATTTCTTCCATTCAATATAATTTTTTAAATTTGGCTACAGTAATGGCTACTGCACCCGATCAGAATGTGCAGTATTTTTACAGCGCAGATGGTACAAAGTTAAAAAAGATTGGTAACGGAAAAACAGTTGATTATCTTGGAGGGTTTCAGTATGAGAACGGTACTTTGCAGTTTTTCCCGACATCAGAAGGATATTATGATTTTGCAAATGCAAGGTATGTTTATAATTATGGTGATCATTTAGGAAATATTCGTTTAAGCTATGCAAAAAGAGCAAATGGTTTTCCGCGGGTGTTAGAAGAAAACAATTATTATCCTTTTGGCTTAAAGCATACAGGATATAATACCGGAAACATGGCTAATTCTGCATTTTCTTATAAATACAACGGTAAAGAGCTACAGAGTGAGACGGGTATGATTGATTACGGATGGAGACAATATATGCCTGAAATCGGCAGATGGAACGGGATAGATCAATTAGCAGAAAACTATACATCGACTAGTACTTACGCTTATGTTGCCAATAACCCGATAATGAGATTTGATGTAGACGGAAGATGGTTTAATGATGAAGGTACAATTGATACTTCAGGCAGAACTCCAAGCTATGTAACAGGAAAGCAGTATAGTGACAGCTTTTTAGGAGTAAATAGAAATGATGGAAGCGGTGGATCTGGTGGTTATAATTTTACAGGAAATGCCGCAGGTTCTATGTACAATTATTTAGTAAATGGTGGAAGTATAAATGGAATTTCGTTTAAAAATGGATGGGCAAAATGGTATACCTTAGAGGGTGATGATACCATGTCTTATGGCGATGGCAGAATGACTGAGGTATCATCTGCTTATATGACTATGTATACTGCAAGATTTAACTCTACAAATGATGAATCCGGTAATTGGTATTCTAAAGGAGGCAAAATAAATTGGTTTATTGGAGCTACGGGAACCGGAATTGATACATTTGCAAATCGATTTTACATAGGAACTGCAAGACCAAATGCGCCTGTAAATTTTTTTGGCAATAAATTTTATGGCAATGGAAGAACATTTATTAAGGCAGCACCTGTTGCGGGAGCAATTGGAAGATTCTCTTTTGGGGTCGCTATATTTTTAGATTATAGTGCTTATAAACAAGGCAGAATTTCTGGAGAAAAATTCACTTTTAATACAGCGATGGGTGCTTACGGCTTAACTGGGGTAGGGACTATTCCGTCATTATTATATTTCGGTATGGATGCTTTCTATCCGGGAGGATGGACAGGTGATGAAAATCATCCTGGAGCTATAAAAGATACTGAGAGAAGGCAAGCAGAATTTGATGCTATTTTCAAGGATTCAGGATTGCCACGTCAATACATTTTTCCTTATGGATCACAAAAATTATAAAAATGAAAAAAGCTTATTATTATTTTTTTTATAAATTATATAAAATAATGTTATGGACATCATCTCCTTTTGAAAATTTCTTTAGTAAGTTTAGAGCAAGTTTAGCACTTATGGCTCTTGAACTTTGGATTGTTTTCACAATTCAAAACTGTTACGAAATATTTAATGAAATTACTCCGAAATCAAGCTCAAATGTATTTATATATATAATGGGTTTAATTATCATAATTTCAAATTATATATCACTTGATTATTATGATAATGTTTGGAAAAAATATAAACAAGAATTTGATGAATTATCTAGAAAAAAAAATACTTTTGGAGGAATGATTGTTTGGGGAATAATCATATTTATAACTGTAATCTTTTTTGCATCTACATTTCATTTGCACAAAATTAATTTTGGTACTTACTAATATTCTACGGGAACAAAAATTGTAAAAATGAAAAAATCTGGTAATGTATCAGAAGTGTTGGTTTCCTTTATTAATGATGCATTACAAAGAAATTAAAGGTAATGTATCAGAAGTGTTGGTTTCCTTTATTAATGTAACATTACAAAAAAATTAAATAAAAAATAATTCAAAAACGAGTAATCTATATGGTTACTCGTTTTATTTTTATAGGTAAAAAGTATAAATATGAAGGTAGATGATTACTCATGTTCCAAATGTATTGGTGAAAAAATTACAGTTTTCAGCCAATGAAGAAGATATTATGATTTCGTACAAAATAGGTATATTTATACCTACTAAAGATCATTTAGGAAGTATTCGTTTAAGCTATGCAAAAAGAGCAAATGGTTTTCCACAGGTTTTAGAAGAAAACAATTATTATCCTTTTGGCTTAAAGCATACAGGGTATAATACAGGAAACATGGCTAACTCTGCATTTTCTTATAAATATAACGGAAAAGAATTGCAGAGTGAAACGGGGATGGTCGATTACGGATGGAGACAATATATGCCAGAAATCGGTAGATGGAACGGGATAGATCAATTATCTGAAAACTATACATCGACTAGTACTTACGCTTATGTTGCCAATAACCCGATAATGAGATTTGATGTAGACGGAAGATGGTTTAATGATGATGGTACAATTGATACTTCCGGCAGAACTCCAAGCTATGTAACAGGAAAGCAGTATCGTGACAGCTTTTTAGGAAGCAACAGAAATGATGGAAGCGGTGGATCTGGAGGTTATAATTTTACAGGAAATGCCGCAGGTTCTATGTACAATTATTTTGTAAATGGTGGAAGTATAGATGGAATTTCGTTTAAAAATGGAGAGGCAAGATGGTGGACCTTAGATGAAGGGGAAAATAGTATGTATTCTGATTATGATGGATTGCCTACAGGTAATACAGGAGGAATAACTATGTATACTGCGAGATTCAATACATCTTCTAGAGACAGAGGATATTTTCCTGCTACCGAAGGATACAATTGGGGCCAAATAGGAAATGCTGCAACAATGGGCGGAATTGCTTATTACGGTTTAGAAAAAGGTATTTATAATAAAAACTACTGGGTAGATGCAAAAGGCCTAATAAAAAGCACCAAACTTTTAGAGCTCGGAGAAAATGGTAAGTTTGTAAGAGGTGTTCAAGGATTAAGATATGGTAATGCTGCAGCAGCAAAAGCAGCTTCTGTATATTCCGTAGCAGGAAAAGTTGTTGGAGGAATTGGAGTGGGAATCACGGTTTGGGAAATAGCTTCTGGTAGAAAAAATCTAGTTGGAGAAGGTGGATTAGATCTAATAATGGGAGGTATTGGTTTTACTGGTTGGGGAGCTCCAGTTAGCTTAATATACTTTGGTGGAAAATTAGTATTGGAACAAACAGGAAATGATTTTTGGAATAAATAAATTAAATATGAAATGGTATTATTATTTAAACTTCGTTATATACAGATATTATAATAAAAAGGAAAAAACTCCAATTTTTGCGACATTAGCTGTAACTTCTTTATTATTAAATTTAAATATTTTTTCGATTTATATGGTATATCTGTTTGTAACTGATTTTTGGACTATTCCGAAACTCAATTCAAATTATAAAGCCATTATAATTATTTTTTTATCTTTTTTAGTAATTACGAATTATTTTTTAATTTTTTATAAGAAAAAGTACATAAAAATATTTGATAACTTTAAAAAAAATAGTGAAATATTCAAACATTGGGATATATCAGCAAAACTTTATATCATTATGAGTATAGTAATTTGTATCATCGTATTAATAATCGCCGACTTACGTAATCATAATTTTGAATTATATTTTTTGAAATAAAAAAGCTATATGAAAACTAAGTAATGAAAAAAGAATATTATTATTATTTTTTATTCAGAATATATCGATTTTATAAAGACAGATACAAGGAAAGTGAATCTCAGGCTTTGTTTAGTGCGACTGCAGTTAGCACAAGTGTAATAAGTATTAATTTATTCTCTTTATATGGAGTAATTAGTTATTCAGAATTATTTCCAACACTAAAAAATAAATATTATGGAATATTTATAATGATATTTATAGGAATTATTTATTGTTTGTTAATAAAAAGAAATTTTTGACATATAATTTCCAAAAAGATAAAAAAGGAGGAATTTTAATCATAGGATATTTTATTATATCTGCACTATTTACGTTTGTAGAAGGAAATATTAATAGAAAAAAATATTTAAAGAAAGAGGTTATACGCAAGAGCAGATAGAAAATGGTGGTGTAAAAGAGTTTGATCCAAATGAAGAGCCCACATCATTGGTAGGAGAAATACAATTGTGGTATTATAACACTTTCGAAAAATAAGATCGTCTGAGATGGAATTATTAATTAAAAAAGAAAATGGACAGTATAGTAATTAAAATTAGTAATAAAAAATTTTCATTATTAGTAGTAGGATGTTTAATATTTATAACTTTAAGTATTTTTTTTATTATTAAACCTGATGATTTTGTTACATTTTTAGTAAGAAATACGTTATTTATAAAATTTGCAGGGATTTTAGGTTTACTTTTTTTTGGTTTTGCATTGTATAGTGCTATTCAAAAAAAAATATTTGATGGAAATATAGGAATTATAATAAATCAAGAAGGAATTATTGATAATTCAAGTTTTGTAAGTGTAGGGCTTATTAAATGGGAAGATATAGTTTCAATAGATAAGAGTAATGTAGCATCGACAAGTTTCCTACTTATAAAAGTAAAAAATCCAAAAAAATATATTAATGCGACAAAAGGGATAAAATCCAAGTTACTTAAAGGAAACTATAATTCTTATGGTACCCCTATATCAATATCTGCCAATTTTATAAATTGTAGTTTTTCTCAATTAGAAAATATAATATTAAATAGTTTCGAAAATTATAAAAGCAAATAATTAGTAATAGCAATTAAAAAAAACTAAATCACTGAAATTCAATACTAATTAAATGTAAACATTCAAAAACGAGAGTAGGCGATCACTACTCTCGTTTATTAATGTAGACGGAAGATGGTTTAATGATGATGGTACAATTGATACTTCTGGTAGAACGCCAAGCTATGTAATAGGAAAGCAGTATCGTGACAGCTTTTTAGGAGTAAATAGAAATGATGGCTCTGGAGGCAGCGGTAGTGGTGGAAGTCTTTGGGTAGGAGATTTAACATCTGCATCTGAACCTACCATAGGAGATCTTATAGATGCATGGCTAGCTTCTTCTAGTGAAAGCTCATTGAGTCCTTGGATGCAGAATTACATAGATAATACAAAAGACCCTATGGAAGATTGTTGTCCCGATAAAAAAAATCCTGGTGATGAAGTAAAAGGTTGGCTTGGTTCATTAAAAAAAGATTTTATTGAAAGTTTTGCAAATTTTGGAGATGCTTTTAGTTTGACTACAGACTGGTTTTCAGGAAATGGTAAAGTACATAGAGTTATTACTAAAGAAAGAATTGTTAACTCTTTGAAAAACGCACCTGCAGTAGAAAGGGCAAGAGATTTTTGGTATGCAAAAGCAGATCGTCTGAAAAGTTTTAATGTGAATGTTACAAATTACTCTGGAAGTTTTGGATTACAAGGTGCAATTAATTCTGGAGCGAGTCCATACAAACAGTTTATCGGAAGTATGACAATCAATATACACTCAGATGGAGAATATCTAACTTTTGATATATTCAACAGAACTAGCTTTAAATCATTTTTTTATCAAGCACCTGTTCCATCTTGGAGTAGATCTCTATTACCACAAATGGGTAATATGACCCAAACATATACTTGGAAAGAAAAAATTTATAAATAATGAAAAGAGTTTTCTTATGTTTATTGTTTTTAATAACAGTATCATGTAGCCTTTCTGAAAAGAAAGTTTATAATAATTTATATGTAGCTAACGGAGGCGAGCTTTATGATTATCCTGTTGCAGCTATTAAACTTGATAATGGAGATCAGTTAAATATATTTCCTTTTGAAGTAAAAGACTATAGGATAGAAAATAAATATGTTATCTTTAAATGTATTGATTATTATGGAGATGAAATATTTTATTTATTGGATAAGAATTTTGATGAATATAATTATGAAGAGAAGATAACTGGTCCAATGAACACTAAAGAATTTGAATCTTTTCAAAAACGAGAAAAGCTTAATATCAAATGGTAAATAGGCTAATGTATTGCAACCGTAGGCAATGTATCAGTGGAGTTACTATTTTTTTAGAACAAAAACTTTATATTTCTTATACTATCAAATTGAGGTAATATTTGAAAAATTAGGATATTGAAATATTAATATACTAATTTATAAAGATTTAGGAGAGATATTAAAATTCTAGAATACTATTTAGAGACTATCCATTTAGGAAATATTCCTTTAAGCTATGCAAAAAGAGCAAATGGTTTTCCAGCGGTTTTAGAAGAAAACAATTTATCCTTTTGGATTAAAGCATACAGGATATAATACCGGAAACATGGCTAATTCTGCATTTTCTTATAAATACAACGGTAAAGAGCTACAGAGTGAGACGGGTATGATTGATTACGGATGGAGACAATATATGCCTGAAATTGGAAGATGGAACGGAATAGATCAGCTTGCTGAAATGTACGTTTCTACAAGTACCTATTCTTATGTTGCAAATAATCCTGTGTTAAGATTTGATGTAGACGGAAGATGGTTTAATGATGATGGTACGATAGATACTTCTGGTAGAACGCCAAACTATGTAAGTGGGAAACAATATCGTGACAGCTTTTTAGGAGTAAATAGAAATAATGGCGGCGGCGGTAGTGTTAGTGGAATGAGTCCAGACTTATTTAATAAAATGTTTGCTTTAGGAGGAACTTGGGAGAATACAGGATATGGTTTTGAAAATACGGATCATATTTCTTTAGGATACAATGGAAGTTATATAAGTCTCAATACGCTTTTAGATGGTTTTATTGAAATTCCGGAGGTTGTGTTCTCTAGTTGGGGAAGTAGTTATATACAAAGCCGTTTTAATTCTTATATGAACAAATGGAACGCAAAAGGTAAATTTGATAATTATTCAAATATTTTATCTAAAACCTCTTTTTTAGCAAATACAGCAATTGGACTAGGTGCTACTGTAAATATACCGAGAACTGGTGTATTTCAATATAATGATATATGGCACCAAACTAAAACAAGAGGTACTTCGTTTTCTTGGGAAGGAAGATGGAAAAATCCAGGCGCTAAATATTGGAGAGGGCAGCAGGTAAAAGGTTTTCAAGGAGCAAGAAGTTTAGGAACTAAATTAACAGTTGCAGGAGGTGTATTTCTTGCTGCAGATATTGCAATGTCTGGACAGGTCAAGCCATCCCATATGATTAACGCAGCTATGTTGGGAGCTTCATTTTCAGGTGTTGGTTCAATAGTGGCAGGAGCTTGGTTTGTGGCAGATATGGGAACGGGTGCCGTAAATTATTTAAATGGTAATGGATTTAGAACTCTTTCCGATGTAATTGATCAAAGTGATTGGGGACAAAGTATTACTGTAGATATGTATGATGGACTTTATTAAAAATGATAAAAATGATAAAAAGTAATATACACATAAATTGGTATTTATGGTTTTTTCTAATGCTTTTCTTATTAATCTTTGGGGCTTATATGTTCGGCATAAAAACTATCATTTATATAATAGATAAAGGAGTATCGTTTTTTAATATTTCAATTTTTATTTTTTGTTTTTTCTTAGAATTATTTCTTTTGATTGTTTTGAAGGGCTTTAAATATTTAATAATAGATAAGTCAAAAAATCAGTTAAAATATTATTCTATTCTACAACCTTTCGGTAAGACATTATATTTTGAGGATTATATTGGAACCTTTCAGACAACAGAAACAGGAAGCTTGGGTAGCTATAAAGTTTTATATTTAGTAGATGAGAGCAATATTACAAGACTTAAAATTTTGGGACTTTATTATAAAAACATGGATGAGATAATGAAAATAATAACTTTACCTAAGATTAGAAAAAACCTTTCACCCAAAGAATATTTCAAACTGCTTTTTATTGGAAAAATCAATCTTTCAGAGATAGAAAATAAGAAAAATGAGGAAAGTAGAATAACAACCTATCTCAAGATTTTTATTATTATTAGTATCGTTATTTTTATTATCGGGACATTAATTAGAATTTTTGGGTAATGTTTCAGAGTTAGTGATGGAACTTTTACAAAACCTAAATCACTGAAATCCAAAACTAATTAAAAATAAACATTCAAAAACAAGAGTAGGCATTCACTACTCTTGTTTATTGATGTAGACGGAAGATGGTTTAATGATGATGGCACGTAGATACTTCTGGTAGAACGCCAAGCTATGTAACAGGAAAGCAGTATAGTGACAGCTTTTTAGGAAGCAACAGAAATGATGGAAGCGGTGGATCTGGTGGTTATAATTTTACAGGAAATGCCGCAGGTTCTATGTACAATTATTTTCTAAATGGCGGGTCTGTCTTTCAACAATGGATATGCGAACTGGTATACCTTAGAGGGTGATGATTCGAAGTATAGAGATGGTGATGAAATGGGTGGGGTATCAGCTTATATGATAATGCATAGTGCAAAGTTAGAATCATATTTTGATAGTGTTGATTGGAATAAAACAGCATCAAATTTAAGAAAGTTTTCTGGATACGCATTTACATTTAGTCAACTTGTTGAAGCGGGAGATAAACATGCATCTATATATGGTGCACCAAAACCATATTCAACAATGTCTTTATATTTTGAAAAAAAAATTTTAGGCAAAAAAGTACTTTCCTTAAAATTACCATTTAGGCAAGTCAACGCAGATAAAGCCTTAAAGTGGGCTGGCAGAGCAAAGGTTGCGGGTACTGCTTTGGGTGTTGCTGGAGTGGGATTGGGAATATATGATATATCTCAGAACGGGTTCACAACCTCAAACACTTTAGATACAGCAATGTCTGCATTGGCGGTAACTCCTACAGGAGTCACTCAAGGAATAGCAGGTACATACTTTATTCTCAATGCAGCATCTTCGATAATTACAGGAAAGGATATAGGACAGCATCTTGATGAGAATGGCTATAACTTAGGAGAATTTATAAATAACATAGGAAAATGATTTTAATCGATTATATATATTATCAATTAACAAACTTATATAGGTATTTCAACAATGATAAAGCAGAAAAGAGTTACGGAATTGTAATGACGTGTGCATTGCCTTGCTGGAATCTAATATCAATTATTATTGCTTTTGATTACTTTTTTAATATTAAAATAGGACCTTCAAATAAATATTTCCTTATAGCTTACTGCTTACCATTGCTTTCTTTAATAGGATTTAGATATTGGAAAGTAACATCATACGAAAATATTAGAGATAGAATTCAAAATTTTAGTAAAAGAAAAAGAATATTTTCAGATGTTTTATTAATATTATATATTATTATTTCATTTCTAGGAATGCTATGCCTTGCAGCTTATGTAGGAATTATGAGGAATAGATAAAAATGGTAATGTTTCAGAAGTGTTGATTTCCTTTATTAATGAAACATTACAAAGAAATTTAAATAAAAAATAATTCAAAGAACGAGTAATCTAAATGGTTACTCGTTTTATTTTTATAGGTAAAAAGTATAAATATGAA
>NZ_JAPDKN010000080.1 GCF_026163565.1 Chryseobacterium sp. YIM B08800 | reverse complement strand
TTTTATTATTACTTTTTTAAACAGGCTCTTAATATCAAAGATAAATTAATGATAGAACTCCACGAAGAACATCCAGAGTATGGATGGAATACCAACTTTGGTTACGCCACAAAAAAACATCAGGAAGCCCTGATAAAGCACGGTATCACAAAATACCATCGACAGTCTTTCCGTTTGAAATATGATTAGGGATAAATCATTGTTGAATTATCATTAAAGAAATAAGCACCTTCTTAATTTAAAATATTTCTAAATAAAAAAGAGAAGCAATAAATTGCTTCTCTTTTTGTTATAATAAGTTATTTTTTCTTTCCTTTTGTTTGCTCTTGCGCTTTCTGTGCTTCCTGAGCCTTTTCCATCATTTCTCTCATTCGCTTTTGGAATTTACCTTCAGCTTTTGGCTTTTCTTTATTGGCCTGAATTTGGGCATGAATTTTCTTTTCATCCAGAATTACATATTTAATAACGAGGATAATCAAAATGTTAATCGCGTTCGATACAAAATAATACCAAGATAAACCAGATGCAGAAGTATTCAGGAAGAATAAGAATGTGATCGGGAAAATATACATAATCACTTTCATATTCGGCATTCCTTCCTGTTGTGGTTGCTGCATATTTCCTGAAGTCATTACGGTATAAATTAAAATTACAACCGTACAAGCTAATGCAAAAACACTTAAATGATCTCCCAAGAATGGAATTTTAAATGGTAATTTAATCAAATCATCATACGCTGTAAGATCTTTTGCAAACCAGAACCCTTGTCCTCTCAAGTCGATAAAGTTCGGGAAGAATCTGAATAAGGCATAAAAAATCGGAATCTGTACCAACGCCGGAAGACATCCCGCCATTTGATTTACGCCTGCTTTTCTGTAAATTTCCATTGTTGCCTGTTGCTTTTTCATCGGATCTGCATCCTTGAATTTTGCGTTAGCTTCATCAATTTCAGGACGAATTACTTTCATCATTGCACTCAATTTATGCTGTTTGTACATAATTGGTGACAAGATCAATTTCACAATAATTGTCATTAGGAAAATTACCCAACCTGCAGATATTCCCCATCCAGCGATAATACTATATAACCACATGAAGAAATAACGGTTCATTGCTCCAATGAAAGACCATCCTAATGGAAGAATTTCGTCAAAGTTTTTATCGTAAGATTTTAATAATGGTAAATCCAATGGCATAAAGTACCATGTAAAGTCCTGATTAAATTCGCCCCCGTTCATGGCAACAAAACCTTCGAAGTTCAATTTTTTCAAATATTCGCCTTCTTCGATTGTTTCCTGATTTCCTTTGCTGTGCGTGAAACCTGTTTTAGATTCAATTACAGAAGAGAAAAACTGCTGTTTTACACCAATCCAGTTAAGCGTTTCTTTTTCTTCATCCATTGTTGTTCTGCCGTCATAATCATAATCTTTATAATTATTGAAAGCATAAGAGAATTCAGAGTGAGATTGTTCCTGAGCTCTACCCTTTTCTAAGTTTCTCACTTGGTAATCCCAGATAAAATCTGCTTTGTTATCAGAAGTTACATTCGCCAAACCTTGAGTTCTTACTTTAAAATCTAAAGTATATTGATCTTTAAGTTCTGCTTTAGGATTATTATTTAAAGTATAAATAAACTGAATGGCTGCACCGTTGTAGTTTGCCGTTAAAGTAACAGTATTACCGTTAACAACCGGAGAGAACACCAAATCTTTGGTATTAACAGTTTTTCCAGACTTATCTTTGAACTGAAAACCGTAACTCGAGTTATTTTTTGTAATCAGATTAAGCGGAAGATCAGCTTTATCGGTTTTGTGATCGTAGGCTTTGTATTTTAAAAGCTCAACTTTTGAAACCTGACCTCCCAAACTTGAAAACTCAAGTTTCAGTTCGTTGTTTGCTAAATTGGAAACCTGAATCGCATTCGGGGTTACATTGGGATTGATATCAGCTGCTGGAGTTTGTTTTACCGGAGTTTTTGCCTGTTCTGTTTTCTGTTGTTCAGCTTTCAGTTTTTCTTCTTCAGCGCTATTCCTTTGGAAATAAAACATGAATCCGAAAAGAACCAAACATAAAACCGCAAAACTAATAATCTGACTTTTATCGAGTCCGTTGTTCTGTTGCATTTTATTTTTATTAAAATTTTTAAATATTTTTTTCTTTAATTAACCACAAAAGGCACAAAAGTTTTTTAATAATTCTTCTAAAGCTTCTCAATTCTTTTAAAAGAACATTAAAGTTTTTGAAAATCTTTGATTTTCTTATTTTGAGAACTTTTATTTACTAAAAAGTGAAATACTCCAAGTTTTTTTAGACTAAAAGCTTTTGTTTCTTTTGTTGTTCAAATTTTTCATTTAAAATGTATATCAAAATGTTATACATTTTAGAGTCGACAAAAATACTGTTTTTTTATCAAAACTCTATACTATAATGTGTTACTATATAATAAACTCAGGCTGAGAATAATCAGTCTGAGTTTATATATGACGTTTGTAATTTTAAAATTACTTTATTTAGCTGAACACGCTTTAATGAAAGCTCTGAATAAAGGATGCGGCGTTGCAACCGTACTCTTATATTCCGGGTGATACTGTACCCCAACATAGAATGGATGATTCGGCATTTCTAATGCTTCTACCAAACCTGTTTCTGGGTTTGTACCTGTTGCTAGGAAGCCGTTTTTCTCAAATTCACCGATATAATCACTGTTGAATTCATAACGGTGGCGGTGTCTTTCAGAAATATTTTTCGCTCCGTAAATTTCGTTTAATTTTGAACCATTTTTCAAAGAACATTTCCAAGCTCCAAGGCGCATTGTACCTCCTTTATCAACTACATTTTTCTGCTCTTCCATTAAAGAAATTACAGGATGTTCTGTAGAAGTATCAAACTCCATTGAGTTAGCTTTAGAATATCCTAAAACATTTCTTGCAAACTCCACAGTCATGATCTGCATTCCTAAACAGATTCCCAACATAGGAACTTTATTTTCTCTTGCATATTGAGCGGTAAGAACTTTTCCTTCAATTCCTCTGTCGCCAAAACCTGGAGCAACCAAAATACCAGAAACTCCATCTAAGGTTTCCTTAATATTTTCTTTCGTTAAATCACCACTGTAAACCCATCTTACTTTTACTTCGGTTTCCAAATCTGCACCTGCATGTTTGAAAGCTTCAGCAATAGAAATATAAGAATCCTGAAGAGAAACATATTTTCCTACCAAAGCAATTTCTACAGTCTTCTTAGGATTTTTAAATTTCTTCAAGAAAGTTTCCCAGTCTTTCAGATCTGCTTTTTTATCGCTTTTTAGATCTAATTCTTTAAGAACTACATCATCAAAGTTTTGTTTTTGAAGGTACATTGGAACTTCATAAATCGTTTCCAAATCTTTACATTCAATTACGTTATCTAAAGAAACGTTACAGAACTGAGCCAATTTTGCTCTCTGATCTTTAGGAATTTTATGCTCTGTACGGCAAACCAAAACATCGGCCATAATTCCGCTTTCCATCAATTGACGAACAGAATGCTGAGAAGGTTTTGTTTTTAATTCTCCACTTGAAGCCAAATATGGCAGTAAAGTTAAGTGAATCACCATAGAATTTTTCTCACCCAATTCCCACTTCAACTGACGTACAGTTTCAATGTAAGGCAAAGATTCTATATCTCCCACAGTTCCACCGATTTCAGTAATAATGATATCGTAGTTCTGCTTAGAAAGAATTTTAATTCTACGTTTAATTTCGTTTGTAATGTGAGGAATTACCTGAACAGTTTTTCCAAGAAAGTCTCCTTTTCTTTCTTTTTCGATAACCGTTTGGTAGATTTTCCCTGTTGTAACGTTGTTGTTTTGAGAAGTAGGCGCATCAAGATAACGCTCATAGTGTCCTAAATCCAGATCCGTCTCCGCACCATCTTCGGTTACATAGCATTCTCCGTGTTCATAAGGGTTTAATGTTCCTGGGTCGATATTAATATAAGGATCCAGTTTTTGAATCGTTACATTAAAGCCGCGTGATTTTAGTAGAAGTCCCAGAGAAGCAGAAACGATTCCCTTTCCCAAAGATGAAGTTACACCTCCTGTCACAAAGATGTACTTTGTATTCTTTTTACTCATTAGATTAGGTTTGTGCAAAGTTAGGACAAAAAGAAACGCAAAGCAATTTTGTTGCACTTTTAAATTCTGATTTAAGTTTATTTTAATTGTAATGTGCAGTATTAAAAAGAAAAGGTTTCCCAAAAAAACTTTGAGAAACCTTTCGCCTAAACCAAATTATATATAGAAATTATTATTTCTTTAATTCTAAAAATAAACTCACCTCAACATCTTTTGCAATACCTGCTCCTGTGGGATCATATTTAATATTATAATCTAAACGATTTACTGTAAATTTTGCCTGCAACCCTACAATCTCTTTACCTTGCTGGTTTTTAGCAATACCACCAAAAGTTAAAGGAATACTGATCTCTTTTGTAACATCTTTGATTGTTAATTTACCTTTAAGTGTGTAGTTTTTATCTTTTCCTTGTAATACAGTTGCCCCTTGAAACTTCATTTCCGGAAATTTTTCTGCGTCAAAAAAATCTGCACTCTTCAGATGTTTATCTCTAGCTTCAACCCCCGTATTGATTGTTTCCGGAAAAACAGTAAAATCAAATCTGGCATTATCCAAATTAGCACCAGGAGCATCTATCTCACCTTGAAACTTATCAAATCTTCCCTGCACAAAACTGATTCCCATGTGTTTAATATTGAAATTAATTGATGAGTGTGCAGGATCAACTTTCCAGGCAGTTTGTGCAAAAGTAAATGCGCTTACCAAAGCAAAAGCAAAGCTTAATAGTATTTTTTTCATTTTTTAAAATTTATAATGACAAATATAGAGAGTATATTTATAATGAATGTTGATCTATGATAAGATAAAAATTTAAAGCATATTTCATAATTTTACGGCATGGCAAAACTTAAAACAGCATATTTCTGTCAAAACTGCGGATCTCAATACCCTCAATGGACCGGGCAATGTAAAAACTGTCTGGAATGGAATACTTTGGTAGAAGAAATTGTAGAAAAAACATCTTCAAAAACCCCACCTTTTTCAAAATCAAAACAACATGTCATCAACATCATTGAAGTTGAGGCTGTTGAAGAACCGAGAATAAAAACACCTTCTGATGAATTGAATCGTGTTTTGGGAGGCGGAATTGTCTTGGGATCTGTTACTTTAATCGGTGGTGAACCCGGAATCGGTAAATCGACCCTGCTTCTTCAACTTGCTTTAAAAATGAAGAAGAAAATTTTCTATGTTTCCGGGGAAGAAAGTGCATCTCAAATTAAAATGAGAGCCGATCGTTTAGCCGAAGTCAAAAACCCGAACTGCTTTTTGTATACCGAAACGTCTTTAGAAAAAATTCTTCATGAAGCTAAAAAATTAGAGCCGGATTTCGTGATTATCGATTCTATTCAAACACTTCAATCTCAATTGATAGAAAGTTCACCCGGAACCGTTTCTCAGATTAGAGAATGCTCCAATGAGATTATTAAATATGCCAAAGAAAATAATGTTCCCGTATTTTTAGTGGGTCATATCACAAAAGACGGACAAATTGCAGGACCAAAAGTCTTAGAACACATGGTGGATGTCGTTTTGAATTTCGACGGCGACAGAAATCATCTTTTCAGATTATTAAGAGCCAATAAAAACCGTTTTGGTTCAACAGCAGAGATCGGAATCTACGAAATGGTTTCCCAAGGTTTAAAAGAAATAAAAAACCCTTCCGAAATTTTAATTACAAAGAAATTTGAAGAGCTTTCCGGAAATTCTGTTGCTGTAACTTTAGAAGGAAATCGACCAATGCTTTTGGAAATTCAGGCTTTGGTAAGTACTGCAGTTTATGGAACTCCGCAAAGAAGCTGCACCGGTTTTGATTCTAAAAGATTAAATATGCTTTTGGCTGTTCTTGAAAAAAGAGCAGGTTTTCAGTTGGGTGCAAAAGATGTTTTCTTAAATATTACAGGCGGAATAAAAACCGACGATCCTGCTTTAGATTTGGCTGTTGTTGCATCGATTCTTTCCTCGAATGAAGATATTGCTATTTCTGAACATTTTTGTTTTGCAGGCGAAATTGGTTTGAGTGGAGAAATACGCCCTATTGCACAAGTCGAACAAAGAATTACCGAGGCTGAAAAACTGGGTTATGAGAAGATTTTTGTCTCTAATTTAAATAAAATTCCGAAGAGAAAATTTGGGATCAAGATCGAAGAAGTGAGTAAAGTTGAGGATTTTCATGAGCGATTATTTTAATGACAAAAGTTTGCTTAAAAATTTCTATATTCGTTTATGAACTTTCTCGCCCACTCTTTTCTTACTTTCAATGACGGACAAATTGTCGGGCAGTTTCTCGAAGATTTTATTAGAAACAAAGACCGTTATTCTTTCCCGAAAGACATTCAGGATGGCATTACTCTTCATCGTGCAATTGACACGTTTACCGATTCTCATCCTGCAATACATGAAGCAAAAAAAGTATTCAGTCCGCTTGTAAGGCTTTATGCAGGAGCTTTTGTAGATGTTTCAATGGATTATTTTCTGGCTACCGACTTCAGTATCAACTCTTTAAAAGGCTGGAAAGAACATTCGCTGAAAGTTTATAGAGTTCTTAATGAAAATGAGCAGTTTCTTTCAGAAAATTTCAAAAGAATGCTCGCAAAAATGGAACACGATGACTGGTTATTCAACTATCGGGAAGATTGGGGCATTAAATTCAGTATTCAGAATGTTTTGAATAAAGCTAAATATTTAGATAAAGACATTCCGGTTTTTCAGGCTTTTTTAGATAATAAAAAAGTCTTGCAGAAATGCTATGACGATTTTTTTCCAGATCTTTTAGCTCATGCAAAAGCAGAAAATGCATTGTTGCAACTTCAAAAATAAATTTTAAAACTGTTGAAATAAATATCGATTCGGATATGTCAACTTTTCACTTTTGCGGTTACCATTGACGATGATATGAACCAAATTAATCTGGTCATCAAATAAATTGTAAAGAAAACTTACCGCAGCTTCTATTTTTTTAGGGTTTTCCACTTTTTCAGATTCCAAGTAAATATTCACAGATTCGCTGTCTTCTTCATAGCCGATGTAATTGATTTTTAAAAACTCATTATCTGTTTTGAGTTTAAAATATTCTGAACTATAGTTTTTTAAAGCTTCATTGATTTGGGCTTTATATTTTACATCATTAAAATGAAAAGGTTTGCCATATTTTTTGTTAAGACCATTTTCTAAATCATCTAAGAAAAACCTTCCGGTAACCTCAAAAGTTTTTGATTTTGAATTGTAGTTGATTTCTACCGAACCAACGTGATAAGGATGTTTTACTTTAGTGAAAGAAAATAGAATAAAAAGAATAGTGAAAAAGAAAAATGCTTTTTTCATTTTAATAAATCTAGAATTTTTTGTGGATTTTGTCTCATATCGAAGAATAGTAAAATAACAACTTTAGTTTCATTTTCTTTTCGGAAAAACATTCTTACATGCTTTTTGCCAATCAGAACACTTCTTGTATTTCGGGTTGATTTTTGAAATTGCAGATATTTTCCATCCTCCAAATCATTTGTAAGCTTTTTTACATCTTCAAGAAAGATTACTATTTCACGATTTGTCCATAGCTTTCTTAGGAATTGAATGTTTTCAGATAAAGTTTTTCTTGCTATTTCTGAGAATTCAACTTGCATATTTCCTCATCAATTAATTTAAAGAAATCTTTTTTTGAAATTAAATCTTCTTCTTTTAAAGATTCGCCATATTTTTCAATTTCTTCGAAAACATGGGCAGGAACACCTTCAATTATTTCATATTTGTTTTCAATGATTTTTACACCTTTCAGACTCTCCAAAAGTTTCTTTATAAAAGGATAATCTTCTTTATTTTCTATTTCTATTGTAAGGTTCATCACTTCAATTTTATACAAAGTTAAAATAAATTTTGTATCATCGCATTTCAAAAAAAATATCGGAAAATGCAGGACTTTTTATTTTATTTAAAACTCGGTTGGGAACATATTATTTCATTAGATGCGCTTGATCATCAGCTTTTTGTTTTAGCATTAATCGCAGTTTATTCCGCCAAAGACTGGAAAAAAATTCTGATTCTGGTAACTGCATTTACCATCGGACATTCTATAACATTGGCTTTAAGCATTCTTGATGTGGTAAGACTGCCTTCAGATTGGGTTGAATTTTTGATTCCGTTGACGATTGTTTTAACAGCTGCCGGAAATATTGTAATGAAAAATAAAAAGCAGACTCAGAATAAAACAAATTATTATTTAGCCTTATTTTTCGGGCTCATTCACGGGTTAGGATTTGCCAATACTGCAAGAGTAATGATTGCCAAAAGCCAGAGCATTGCCATCCCGCTTTTAGGTTTTAATATTGGTCTGGAAGTTGGGCAAATCGTTATTGTGATTGCAATATTGGTCTTGTTATTTATTTTATTAAACCTTTTTAAAGTCAACAAAAAAGACTGGATACTTTTTATATCATCGGGAGTTTTTGCATTGTCTTTAAAAATGACTTTAGAGAGAATTCCTTTTTAAATTTGCAACATTTCTAAATTTTCAGCTACTTATTATTATATTTGATAATTCTTAAATCCATTATCCATGCAACTAAAAGTAACAGCACTTTCTGTATTTCTATATTTAGGTGTTTCAGCTCAAAATATTCAAAACAATCCGGGAAGCAATCACGGAAACAGATTTGAACAATTAGGAACCATTCTTCCTACACCAAATGTTTATAGAACAGCTTCCGGAGCTCCCGGGCAGGCTTATTGGCAAAACAGGGCAGATTACGACATCACCGCATATCTTGATGAAGATAAAAGAAATCTGAAAGGTTCAGAAACGGTTACTTATCATAATAATTCGCCCGACGATTTAGATTACATTTGGCTTCAATTGGATGAAAACCAGCAATCAACATTAAATAAAGCAGATTATCAGTTCTCTTCTACTCTTCCAAAATCTTTGAATGATCAGCAATTAAAGACTTCTGAGCTTCCGGTAAAAGATAATGGTTACGGTGTAAATCTGGAAAAAGTAACCGATGCTTCAGGAAATCCTTTGAAATATACCGTCAACAAAACGATGATGCGTATTGATCTGCCTAAAGTTTTGAAAAAAGGTGAAAAATTCATTTTTAAAGTTGATTGGAATTACAATATTCCGAACAGAATAAAAATGGGCGGTCGTGGCGGTTACGAAAATTTCGCAGAAGATGGAAATGATCTGTACACCATCACGCAATGGTTTCCAAGAATGTGTGTGTACAGCGATTTTCACGGATGGCAGAATCATCAGTTCACAGGAAGAGGTGAATTTGCTTTAGTTTTTGGAAATTATAAAGTTTCGATGAACGTTCCTGCCGATCACATTATTGGCGGAACCGGAGAATGTAAAAATTACGAACAAGTTTTATCATCAGAACAATTATCAAGATATAAAAAGTCTCAAACTTCAGCTGAGCCAGTAGAAATTGTGACTTTGGACGAAGCTAAAAAAGCAGAAAAAAATCATTCAAAACAAAGAAAAACATGGGTTTTTGAAGCAAAAGACGTAAGAGATTTTGCCTGGACCTCTTCAAGAAAATTTGTTTGGGATGCAATGGGCGTTACCATTCCTGAAAACAACAACAAAGTAATGGCGATGAGTTTCTACCCAAAAGAAGCTTATGGTCTTTATAGAAAATATTCCACAAAAGCCGTTGCTCATACCATTAAAACGTATTCAGAATTTACAATTCCATATCCTTATCCTGTAGCGCAGTCTGTAGAAGCTTCAAATGGAATGGAATATCCGATGATCTGTTTCAACTTTGGAAGAACAGAAAAAGACGGAACTTATTCTGAAGGTACTAAAAACGGAATGATTGGCGTAATTATTCATGAAGTTGGACACAACTTTTTCCCGATGATTATCAATTCAGACGAAAGACAATGGAGCTGGATGGATGAAGGCTTAAATACCTTTACAGAATATTTAACTGAAGAAAAATGGGATAATAAATTCCCTTCAAAACGTGGTCCGGCTTGGACGATTGTTGATTACATGAAGCTTCCGAAAGATCAGTTGGAGCCAATTATGAGTAATTCTGAAAACATTATTCAGTTTGGACCCAATGCGTATTCAAAACCTGCAACAGGATTAAATATCCTTCGTGAAACCATTATGGGAAGAGAGCTTTTTGACAAAGCTTTTAAAACCTATTCTAAAAGATGGGCGTTCAAACATCCTGAACCTGCAGATTTTTTCAGAACCATGGAAGATGCAAGTGGTGAAGATCTTGATTGGTTTTGGAGAGGTTGGTTTTACGGAACAGATCCTGTAGATATTGCGATTGATAAAGTAACCATCGCAAGTCCGGATTTCAGCAATGTAAAAGAAGCTAACGAAACTAAGTACAAAGTAGAAGAACCTCTGCAAAATTCTTTTGAAGACATTTCAAAAATCAGAAATAAAGAAGATAAAACTATCAATTTTGCAGTAGAAAAAGATAAAGATTTGCAGGATTTTTATTACCGTTATGATCGTGGTCAGGAAAAAGTAGATACCAATAAAGAATACACTTTAAAAACAGAAGGAAATATAGCTTTAGACAAAAAAGAACAAGAAAAGCTTAAAAACATCAATGCTTATCAAATTGATTTTGTAAACAAAGGAGGTTTGGTAATGCCTGTTATTCTTGAGTTTACCTTTGAAGACGGTTCAAAATTAAGAGATCGATCTTCAGCTCAAATCTGGAGACACAATGAGAAGAAAGTTTCGAAGACGTTTTATTTTGATAAAAAAATAAAATCAATTCAGCTGGATCCAATGAGAGAAACGGCAGACATTGATACTTCAAACAATTTCTGGAGCAATGACGGAAGCTCTTCTGAGACTTCAAAATTCCATGTTTTCAAAGAAAAACAAAACGCAACCGTGAGAGGAGGTGCCAATGGAAAGGTCAACCCAATGCAGGCTGCAGGAAAGAAAAATTAAACCTTACTATTTTTCTAAGATTTGGATTTCAGTATTTAAAAATAAAAACTAGTCATTTTATATGAAAAAACTCAGTATTCTTCTGTTGCTTATCGCATCAGCACAATTTTATTTTGCGCAATCTTTACAGTTTTATACTGGAAAAAGAGATTTTTTGCCCATAGAAATTCTTATGGAAGACGGGTCAACAAAAATCGGATTTGCACAAGATTTTATGCTTCCTGATGTTGCTACTTTCTCATATATTGGTAAAAGCTCGGAAAAAAGTGCCAATTTACATAGAAAAGAGGTAAAATTTAAATCTTCAAAAAATGATACAGCCGTACAGCTCATTCCTGTTTCGGATATTAAAAGTTTGATTTATACCAATGAAGATACTCAGGAAAAATTTCAGCTCGACAAACGAATTGTTAAAGAAATAGATAACAATCTAGAACTAGAATCTGAAGGAAGAGTTTTGATGTTACCTTTGATGGAAAAAGGAGAAATTAATCTTTACGGCTACAGAAGTATGGTTTGTAAAGCTGATTTTGGAAGCAATAACGCAGCTGGATTTAATGGGAACGAAGACAACTGCCAATTGATGTATGTGATGATTTACATAAGCAAACCCAACGAAACTGTTGCAGTAGCACCAGTAGATTACAGCTCTTTGAGTCCTTTGGATTTGTTTAATATGAAGAAACTTTACAAAAAGTTCTATAAAGCCTACGAAATTGTGGGGGCAGACTGCCCCGAGTTTCTGAAAAAAGTAGATGAAGCCAGAAAGAATGAATATTTCTCTAATAAAACTTTTAAAGAAAACAAAAAAGAATCTGACATTGAAAGAAAAGCTCTGATAAAAGGGAAAAAAGGAGCAGAAGCCTCAAGAATAAATATGAAATATAAAACAGAATTGTACACAAATATGTACAAGAAGCTGTTACAAGATTATGATCAATCGTGTAAATAAAGACTTACTAAAGTTCATTGTAACCAATGAACTTTTTTTCTGCCAAAATTTCACATTAACATTTCAAAAGTCTGCCAAAATTTTAAAAACCTCTTCTTGGCATACAATTAGAGACTTCCAACACAGAAATAATTAAAAAATAAAATATATTATGTCAGTAAACTTTAAACCATTAGCAGACAGAGTTTTGATCGAGCCGATCGCTGCAGAAACTAAAACAGCTTCAGGTATTATTATTCCAGACACTGCAAAAGAGAAACCTCAAGAAGGTACTGTAGTAGCAGTAGGTCCTGGTAAAAAAGATGAGCCTACAACTGTACAGGTAGGTGACAAAGTTCTTTACGGAAAATATTCAGGTTCTGAATTAAAATTAGACGGTAAAGATTTCTTAATCGTTAAGGAAGGAGATCTTTTAGGAATTATTGGATAAGATTCCAGATACAAGACATCAGATTTCAGACTTAAAACTGAATACAAAATAAATTTTCAAATAATGCTTGGCGTCTAACATCTGACGTCTAACATCTAACATCTAAATAAAATGGCAAAAGAAATAAAATTCGATATCGAGTCAAGAGACGCTCTAAAAAGAGGGGTTGATGCATTGGCTAATGCAGTAAAAGTAACTTTAGGACCAAAAGGTAGAAACGTAGTGATCGAAAAATCTTTCGGTGCACCTCACGTTACTAAAGACGGTGTTTCTGTAGCAAAAGAAATCGAACTTGAAGACAGAGTAGAAAATATGGGAGCGCAAATGGTAAAAGAAGTGGCTTCCAAAACCAATGATATTGCAGGAGACGGTACTACTACCGCTACTGTTTTGGCACAGGCTATCGTAAGAGAAGGTCTTAAAAACGTAGCTGCAGGTGCAAACCCAATGGATCTAAAAAGAGGAATCGACAAAGCAGTAACTGCAGTTGTTGAAAACTTAAAAACTCAATCTCAGGCTGTTGGAGATTCTACAGATAAAGTGAAGCAAGTTGCTTCTGTTTCTGCCAACAACGACGAAACTATTGGTGCATTGATCGCTGAAGCTTTCGGAAAAGTTGGTAAAGAAGGAGTGATCACAGTAGAAGAAGCTAAAGGTATCGATACAACGGTTGACGTTGTAGAAGGGATGCAGTTCGACAGAGGTTACCAGTCGCCATATTTCGTGACAAACCCTGAGAAAATGTTAGCTGAACTTGAAAATCCATACATCCTTTTAGTGGAGAAAAAAATCTCTTCAATGAAAGAATTGCTTCCGGTTCTTGAGCCAATCGCTCAAGGTGGTAAATCTTTATTAATTGTTTCTGAAGAAGTTGAAGGTGAAGCTTTGGCAACTTTAGTGGTAAACAAATTGAGAGGTTCTCTTAAAATTGCTGCTGTAAAAGCTCCAGGATTTGGTGACAGAAGAAAAGCAATGCTAGAAGATATCGCAATCCTTACTGGTGGAACAGTAATCTCTGAAGAGCAAGGTTTCACAATGGAAAACATTACCATTGATATGTTGGGAACTGCTGAAAAAGTAACCATCGACAAAGACAACACAACAGTTGTAAACGGTGGTGGTGAAGAAAGCAAAATCAAAGGAAGAGTTGCTCAGATCAAAGCTCAGATGGAAACGACTACTTCTGACTACGACAGAGAAAAACTACAGGAGAGACTGGCTAAATTAGCTGGTGGTGTTGCCGTACTTTACGTAGGTGCAGCTTCTGAAGTTGAAATGAAAGAGAAAAAAGACAGAGTTGATGATGCACTTCACGCTACAAGAGCAGCAGTTGAAGAAGGTATCGTTGCAGGTGGTGGTGTTGCTTTGGTAAGAGCGATCACAGCTTTAGAAAACCTTACAGGAATTAATTCTGACGAAACTACAGGTATTAAAATCGTAAAAAGAGCGATCGAAGAGCCATTGAGACAAATCGTTGCTAACGCAGGAGGTGAAGGTTCTGTAATCGTTGCTAAAGTTGCTGAAGGAACTGGAGATTTCGGTTACAACGCTAAAACTGACGAGTATGTAAACATGCTTGAAGCAGGGATCATCGACCCTACGAAAGTAACAAGAGTTGCCCTTGAAAATGCAGCTTCTGTTTCTGGAATGCTATTGACAACTGAATGTGTAATCACTGAAGTGAAAAAAGATGAACCAGCTATGCCAATGGGTGGTGGAATGCCGGGAATGATGTAGTAGCATGACGCTAAAACAATATAAATTAAAACCGTTCTATTTTTATAGGGCGGTTTTTTGTTTAAATTATGGTTTTCCATAAGGAAATAGTATATTTATATTTTAAATTTAATGATTGACAAATAGATAGCTAAAATCAAAATAGCATTGCGCAATATCTGTTGTCATTATCAAGACAATGCGTAAACTACATAGTTAGACACAATATTAACATTAATTTTATGGCAATATTTGACCTTTTTTCAAAAAGACAAAAACGATTAAGAGGAGAGATACCCGATATATATACTTATGACAATATACCTCAAAATTTAAGAGTACAGATTGTCCACATAATTCGAGATTGTATAGGACAACGTAAAGAATATCATGATGACCAAGCCGGACAAGCTTATGAATTTATTTACAATACTCTCTGTAGAGAATATGGTCTGTTTCAGCTCATAGAGGATAGTTATAGAGAAACTCCCTTTGAACAAGTTTTAAATTTCTTACTACAAACAAATAACACCGAGGAAGTTTTAGATGTTATAGAGCTAACTTTTAAATACATTGATAAAATAATAAAACCAAACTATCAAAAATATAGCTACAACACCAATTATAAAATTAAACCTGATGATGCCATTTCTGAACTTAATGAACGATTTAAAGAGAATGGAATCGGTTATTCTTTTACTGCAAGTGAAATTATTCGAATTGACTCAACTTATATTCATGCTGAAGTAGCCAAACCTACAATTTCTCTTCTTGCAAGCAGAAAATTTTCAGGTGCAAATGAAGAATATTTAAAAGCTCATGAACATTACCGACACGGCAGAAACAAAGAGTGTTTAACAGAATGTCTAAAAGCATTTGAAAGTACAATGAAAATAATTTGTAAGGAAAAAGGTTGGACATTTAATCAAACTGATACTGCAAAGAAATTAATACAAGTTTGCTTTCAAAATGGATTAGTTCCAACATTTACTCAAAATCAATTTACTTCTTTGCAAAACCTTCTTGAAAGTGGAATTCCGACAATAAGAAATAAACTTGGTGGACACGGGCAAGGGCAAACGCCACAAATTGTAGATGATGAAATGACAAGATATGGATTGAATTTAACAGGAACTAACATAATATTTTTAGTCGAACAAAGTCAACTTAAATAGGCTAATGTGCATGATATGCATGCACACTATTGCACCCGCTTCGCATTCTATGACAAAAAGCAAATAAAAACCGTTAAAATTTAAGA
>NZ_JAPDKN010000008.1 GCF_026163565.1 Chryseobacterium sp. YIM B08800 | reverse complement strand
TGCGCCCCCCCAACCAAAATCAAAAAAACGAGCTCAAACAATTGCGCAATCTGGGCTAAAAAATAGGGCTGTAAACAGTTAAAATACAGCATTTAAATTAGAGAATTATTTTAAAACTCACATTATCCAAACCACCCCGACAAAAATTTCTTTGAAATTTTCGCCACCCCTCCAAAGGAGGGGAATTAACAGACCAGATTGAGAACTAAAAAACAATATTCAACAACACAATACTCAATCATTCACCAATAACTAATAACCAACAACTATCAACTACAACCAAACTCTGCCTAAATGTCATTATTTTTTTCTTTGGCAGAATGTTTGTGAAACAACAATGTAAAAAGTTATTGAAATATGGAAAATCAGGATATCAACGAAGAAAATATCAATAATCAGGAAGAAAATATCACACAGACTGAAGAAACAGTTGAGGAAAATGTGACAGAAATACCTACTGCAGAAGAACTTTTGGCAGTAGAAAAAGACCGTTACATCAGACTGTATGCTGAGTTTGAAAACTATAAAAAAAGAACATCAAAGGAGAAAATGGAATTTTTCACTTACGCCAACCAAGAAATGATGGTTTCTATGTTGGGTATTTTGGATGATTTCGAAAGAGCTTTAAAAGAAATTGCCAAAAATGGTAATGAAGCGGATCTTCAGGGTGTTGAATTGATTTACAACAAGTTTAAAAACAAGCTTACCGAAAAAGGTTTAAAGGTAATGGAAGTAAGAGCCGGAGACAGCTTTAATGTAGATTTCCACGAGGCGATTACTCAAATTCCTGCACCTTCTGAAGATTTGAAAGGTAAAATTGTAGACGTTATTGAAACAGGATATACTTTAGGTGATAAAGTGATTCGTTTTGCAAAAGTTGTAACAGGAAACTAAAACATAAGCAATGAGTAATTAGTAATAAGAAATATTACCAATTACTCATTACTAATTACTCATATTAAAAGATGTCAAAAAGAGATTATTACGAGGTTCTTGAGGTCAGCAAATCTGCGAGTGCCGACGAAATAAAGAAAGCATACCGAAAAATGGCCATTAAATATCACCCAGATAAAAATCCCGGTGATAAAGATGCTGAAGATAAATTTAAAGAAGCTGCAGAAGCTTACGAAGTTTTAAGCGACGATAACAAAAAAGCTCGCTATGACCAATACGGACACGCCGGAGTTGGCGGTGCCGGTGGTTTTGGCGGTGGAGGCTTCGGTGGCGGTATGAACATGGAAGATATTTTCAGCCAGTTTGGAGATATTTTTGGTGGCGGCGGTTTCGGAGGATTTGGTGGCGGCGGTGGTCGTCAACAGGTGAAAGGTTCTAATTTAAGAATCAGAATCAAGCTGAATCTTGAAGAGATGGTGAACGGAACTCAAAAAACTCTTAAAGTAAAAAAAATGAAGATGGCAGAGGGTGCCACTTCAAAAACCTGCCCAACATGTAACGGAGCCGGAGTTCAGATGAAGGTGATGAATACGATGTTCGGACAGATGCAAACGCAAACCACTTGTGGAACTTGTCAGGGAATCGGTAAAGTTGCCGATAAAATTCCTGCAGGAGCCAATGCACAAGGTTTAATAAAAGATGAGGAAGAAATTACCATCAACATTCCTGCAGGAGCAAGAGACGGCATCCAACTGAATGTAAGAGGAAAAGGAAATGATGCGCCATTTGGTGGTGTTCCTGGAGATCTTTTGGTGATTGTAGAAGAGGAAGTAGACAACACAATAAAAAGAGAAGGTGATAATCTTCACCAGGAATTATATGTTTCTTTTGCGGAAGCCGCTTTGGGAACCAAAAAAGAAGTTCCTACCGTTGGTGGAAAAGTAAAAATTACTGTTGATGCAGGAACACAATCCGGAAAAATTTTAAGATTAGCCGGAAAAGGTTTACCAAGTATCGACAGCTATGGTAAAGGAGATATGTTTATTCACATCAATGTCTGGACACCACAAAAATTGACCAAAGACCAAAAAGACTTTTTCGAGAAACAGATGAGCAGCGGCGAAATGGTTGCTGAACCGTCTGGAAAAGAAAAAACTTTCTTCGATAAAGTAAAAGATTTATTCAACTAAAAAAAATTTAAAAAGGGGCTTTTTAAAGTCTCTTTTATTTTTAAATTTACATCAATATTTAATTTGATATATTCCTTTAAAAAGGATATTGTAAAAAAAGACTCATGAACTACAAGCTTGAACTTCGCACACCGGATTCCCAACCAAAATTAATCTTCCATGCCATTACTTTTGATGCATTCAAAGTGAATATTGTGGAGAGATATGGTGGCGTAAAACCTATATTATGCGATGTTTTATTCAGGGTGAGAACTCTGGATGATCAGATTATCAAAAGAAAAGACGGGCACGTAAAAATCAGAATTAAAGATGAAGAGCTTGAAACCTATCTGAGATTAATAAAAGTTTTTAAATCTTACGATTATAAAAACCGACTCATCAGCAGAAGAGATGCGGAGCAAGATTTCGTACATTTCATTTTGAGAATGGTTATTATCAATTACGAAATGAACTAATTTATACGAAGACAACGATACTATTTCGTTGTCTTTTATTTTAAATACTCTAAATAAGCTTAAAGCAGGTATTTCAATTTCTTATTAAGGTAAACCAAAGCAAAGCTTATAGGAATTAAAATCGCTAAAAAAATCAGGATTTTGAAAGATTCGATTTCTTTGTAAAAATCAGATTTCATGATTAGCGGATGCACCACGTATACCGCTGTAGAAAAACTGGCTAGAATTTTAGAAGTAGTTTTAATGTATATTTTCTGACAATACAAAAACAGCAACGGGCTCGCAAAAATCAAAGAAAATAATATATCTGTACTTTCGCTACTGATGTATTTATAATTGAAAAATGCTTCGACAATTACACATAAAATTGAAAAAACAACCAGCAAAAATGAGTTTTTGTATTTTGAAATATCAATTTGGTGTTTGTTAATCAAAAAGCCAATCGTTAAAAACGGGAAGCATACAAAAAGAAAATTTCGGTAAAGCAAATAATCATTCAAAAGTGAATCTGATTCAGCGTTTAAATAATGTAAATTTCCTAAAACCTGAACCATGTAACCGAAAAGGAATAAAAAAATTGTCAAACCAAACAATAATTTTGAATTCTGGTTTTTAAGAAAATAGAGAATCAGTCCTGAAAAACACGTCCCAATCAAATACCATAAATGGTGATATCCAAAAACTATTGTCAGTAAAATTTCATCATTATCTTTCCAATAAGAAATATAAATCAGCATCCAGATTGCATAGAGTAGAAATGTTCTGAGAAGCCATTTCCTGAGTTTTTTTGCAGTATCGATATGGAAGAAATAAAATCCGGTAATGACTAAAAAAACGGGAACTGCAATTCTAAAAAGTCCGTTTACTAAAATATAGCTTAACAAAGGAAACGTTTCTTTCAAAAAATTCATGTGCAGAAACACGACAAAAAATGCCAGAATGATTTTTAAAACATCAATTGATAAATTTCTACCCATAATTTTCTGAAAAACGAATCAGATTAAATCACATTTGATGATAAATCAAATTCCATATTTTCTGCAAAAATAATTAATTAAATCAGTATTCATTACAAATCGATTTAACCATGTAAAGAAAACTGTATCTATTAAATAATTAATATTCTCTTAGAATTATGAAATACCTTTCTGTTTTCTTTTTAATTTTTATTTCAAGTTTAGTTTCTGCTCAGAAAAAATACATTTTAGCTTTATCAAAAACCGACAAAAAAATGGTTGTTTTAGATTACAACAACCTAAAAATTATCACTAAAATTAATGTCGGTGATGATCCGCATGAAGTCATTACTTCAACAGATGGAAAATCTGCTTATGTTGCCAATACAATAAACGGGACTTCACATGAAATCAACGTGATTGATCTAATCACCTTTAAACCTTTAAAAAATATTGATACAAGACCTTTATATGGTTCACATGGTTTGGCATTTCAGAATGATAAATTATGGTTTACAGCGCAAGGTTCGAAAGCTGTTGGAAGATATGATCTAAAAGAAAATATCTTGGAATGGTCGATGGGTACAGGGCAAAATACAACTCATCTTATATATTTAACACCCGATTCTGAGCATTTTTATACAACCAATATCGATTCTGGAACTGTAAGTATTTTTGATCACGTTTTATTGCAGCCAACAGTTCCGCCAACCGGAGTTTTGCCTCCCAATGCAAAACCGATATGGGACTGGATCCAAACTTTAATCCCTGTAGGAAAAGGAGCAGAAGGATTCGATGTTTCTACCGACGGAAAAGAATTGTGGACAGTAAGACCGGATGGAACAATTATCATTATTGATTTAGAAAAAAGAAAAATAACTGAAGAAATCAATACATCTATTTTAGGGTTACACAGAATGAAGTTTACACCCGACGGAAAATATGTATGTATTGTAAGTGTAAAAACCGGAGAATTACTTTTTTACGATTCAAAAACAAGAAAAATGATTAAGAAAATCAACTCAGGACAGGGTGCAGCAATGTTGATGGATAAAGGAAAAAACAGACTTTTTATTTCATGCACTCCGAATAATTCGGTTTCTGTAATTGATTTAAAAACAATGGAAGTGATTCAGAAATTAGATATTGGCGGAAGACCAGATGGATTAACAATTGCTGAAATACATTAAAATAAAAATCCTGCTCCAGAAAAATGAAGCAGGATTTTTTTATTAAGATCTAACAATTATTTCTTTGTTGCTAATGTATAAATTTTCTTTCCTCCGGTAATTAAAAACAGGGCAATCAATCCGCCTGCTAAACCGAAAAGAACCTGTTTCAGCATTTCGCTCCAGGTTGATAACGCATGATGCAGATAATCAATATTATGATCAAAAATTCCACCTGCAACTAAAATTAGTGCGATAGTTCCGATGATTCCTAAAGCTTTTATCACCCAAGGAAGTGCTTTTACAAGCAAATGTCCTAATTTACCAAAAAAGCCTTTGTCATTACTTTTTTTAATTAATTTGAAACCAGCATCGTCCATTCTTACAATTAATGCTACAATTCCGTAAACCCCAATAGTTGCAATAATCGAAACGATAGAAACCGTAAAAATTTCTACAAGAAACGGATCAAATTGCGATTTAAGCGCATGATAACCATCTTTCGCTGCAGCCAATGCGATGATAACAATCTCAAGAGATAAAATAAAATCAGTTGTAATTGCAGATTTCACTTTAGTTTTTTCGGCATCTTCGCCTTCTTCAACGATATCATCAGATTCTTCGATTACTTCGTGTCCTTTTTTGTCTCTGTGAAATAAAAATTCAACAATTTTTTCTACCCCTTCATAGGCTAAATAAAACCCGCCAATAATTAGAATAATTTTAATTGCAGGTGAATACAGCCATTCCAGAAGGAAAACAAAAGGAACAATAATCAGTTTATTGATAAATGAGCCTTTCATAATTTTCATCAATACAGGAATTTCCCTTGAAGAAAGGAAACCTGTTGCTTTTTCTGCGTTTACCGCCAAATCGTCGCCCAAGATACCTGCTGTTTTTTGGGTTGCAATTTTACTTGTTACAGCAACATCATCCATCAAAGCAGCGATATCATCTAAAATCGCAAAAAAACCAGACGCCATAGTGTTTTAATATTTTTTTAATAAATGTTAAGTCTTACAAAAATATAGATTTTAATTGGTTTTTAAAGAACTTTTAAATCTCATTTGTCTGAATAATTATTTATAGTAAAAGCTAAACAGTCAGAATATTTTATTGCTTTTGAAGTTGTTTTCCTTACGAAATTTCTCAACCATAACTTCGTCATGTCTCCGTCTCAATTATTGCTTTAAATTTTAGGTTAAAAAATTAAACAGATACTAAAAAATCATAGGTATTGATAATCATTAAAATCAAATTCTCCTTACCTTTACTCTATGAAAAAGCTGATTCTCAATTACCATTTCTTTGTTTTAGGATTAATTGGTTTTGTATTAAATTCATGCAATTCTAAATTCAGAGTTTGGGTGGGAAAAGACAGTCAGAAAATCTATAATCTGAAATATGGTGAACACAAACGCCAGAAAATGGATGTTTTTCTTCCCGCAGATTATCCGCAAGATTCTCCCGTTATTTTAATTGTTCACGGCGGCGCATGGAAATATGGCAGAAAGGAACACATGATTCAAATTCAGAAAATGCTTTTTGAAAATAATATCCCGAGTATTAATATGAATTATCGCTTGGTTTCAAAACATCTCACATACAAAGATCAGCTGGAAGATATTAATTCTGTGATTGAAAAATTCAATGCGCTTTCAGAAAAAGCAGAACTTCTACCGAACAATTATATTCTTCTGGGAGAAAGTGCAGGAGGACATTTAGCTTTGCTTTACGGTTATCAAAATCCTGATAAAATCAAGAAGATTATTTCTCTCAGCGGGCCGACAGATTTTTATTCTCATGATTATTTAAAATCATTTTACTCAAAATACACTTCGGGAACCATTCAGAAGGTAGTGGGGACTAAATTTAATCGTAAAAATTTGTCTGAAGATTTTCAAAAGGCAAGTCCGGTAGCGAACGTAACAAATGTTCCGACGCTTTTATTTCAGGGAAATCAGGATTTTCTGGTGAATCAGAAACAAGGTTTAGCGTTAGATTCTGTATTAACGAAAATGAATATTCCGCATAAACTGGTTTTTATGGATAAAACCGGACATGCACCGAGATTTTTCAACAAGAAAAAAAGAGACAGCATCATTTACCCGAATATTTTGGAATGGATTAGAAATTAAAATTCAATTCTTTTTTAATCATTTCTTTTGTTCTTTTGCAGTTATTATTTCTTTTTCTCTCGCAGATTTAGGAGGTTTAGCAGAAAAAATCTGCGTAATTTGCTTAATCTGCGAGAGAAAAATTTAAGCAACTTTATAACGAAAAAAATAACCCGCAAAAGCTGCGGGTTAATTTCTATATTTTTAAATTGATTATTTTTCTTTGTCAATCAAATCTTCCAAAACTTCATCTTCCAGTTTCGGATTTCCTTTTGGTGCTCCAAACATAAATTTAAGAACTACAGGAACGGTTGTAATTAAAACAATTACAATAATGATAAACTCTAGTTTTTCTTTCAGGTTGATACCAAACTGATCAAGGAATAATTTATCCAGATAATGCCCCGCAAAAATTAAACTGAAAGACCAAAGAACACCTCCGATAATATTATCGCGGAAGAAAGATTTCTTATCCATCTTCACAATTCCTGCTACAATCGGCATAAAAGTTCTTACCACAGGTAAAAATCTTGCCATAATAATTGCCAAAGCTCCGTTTTTTTCAAAAAAATCGTGTGCCTGATAAAGATATTTTTTCTTGAAAAGCATCGTGTCTTTTTTCTTGTACAAAGCAGGTCCTGTTTTGCTTCCGAACCAATACCCTACCTGATTACCTACAATCGCAGCAAACGCAACCGCACTTGCCAAAATAGTGGTATCTAAAAAGTCACTTCCTGTAGAACCGAATGTTTTAGAAATAATGTCTACCGCATAAATTCCGGAAACAAAAAGCAGTGAATCTCCCGGAAGGAAAAACCCTACAAATAACCCTGTCTCGGCAAATATGATAAACAAAATTACCCAAAAACCACCCATGTTGATATAAAACTCAGGGTTTAATAAATCTCTCCAACTATTGAATTCTTCCATATATAATGATGATGAACAAAAATAAGCTTAATAAAATTATGCTGAAAATATATTAGCATATTTTAACAAAAATGTAAACATGATTTTTTATAGGTCTAGATCATCGTCTGAAACCGCCGTTCCATCAGCCATCAGAAACGCTTTTAGGAATGGTGTAAGATTTCCGTTCATCACAGCATCAACATCTGAAGTCTCATGACCGGAACGTACATCTTTCACCAGTTTGTAAGGGTGCATCACATAATTTCGGATCTGGCTTCCCCACTCGATCTTCATTTTATTGGCTTCAATTTCGTTTCGTGCTTTCAGACGTTCTTCCAATTCCATTTCATATAATCTGGATTTCAAAAGCTGCATTGCTTTTTCTTTATTCTGAAGCTGAGAACGAGATTCTGAGTTTTCAATGATAATTCCTGTAGGTGCGTGACGAAGACGAACCGCGGTTTCTACTTTGTTTACGTTTTGTCCACCCGCTCCTGAACTTCGCATCGTTTCAAATGAAATATCGGCAGGATTGATATTGATTTCAATCGTATCATCCACCAAAGGATAAACATACACTGAAACAAAACTTGTATGACGTTTTGCATTAGAATCAAAAGGAGAAATTCTTACCAGCCTGTGAACGCCATTTTCACCCTTAAGATAACCAAAAGCATATTCGCCGTCGATTTCCAGGGTTACAGTTTTCACACCAGCAACTTCGCCTTCCTGAAAGTTTAGTTCTTTTATTTTATAGCCCTGTTTTTCCGCCCACATATTATACATCCTCATCAACATTGCAGCCCAGTCGCAACTTTCTGTTCCACCTGCTCCTGCAGTGATTTGAAGAACAGCAGAAAGCTCATCACCTTCGTTAGAAAGCATATTTTTAAACTCCAGATTTTCTATTTTCTCTAATAATTGAGGGAAAGATTCATCCAATTCTTTTTCAGAATCGGGGTCTTCTTTTGCAAACTCAAGTAAAACCTGAAGATCCTCAAACTGAGTATTGATTTCTTCATATTCTTCTACCCATTTTTTTTTGGAACGAAGCTGCTTTAGAAAAACCTCAGCAGTTTTGGGGTTATCCCAAAATTCCGGAGCTGCCGTTTTTTCGTCATCATTAGAAATCTCTATCTTCTTTTTATCAATCTGAAGATATTTATGAAGGTCTTCAATTCTAGATTGAACTTCTTTTATCTGGTCGTTATTAATCAAAGCTAAAAAATTTGAAAAGCAAATTTACGGATAAAATCATGAGTTATTAGCAATGTGTGATAAGTAATAGTAATTGACCGAAATAAATTTTAAATCAGCGATTTTTTATAAATGTAACCTGATATTTATTCAAATCTCAAAGAAGACAGGCATATTAAAAAAACAAGCCGATTAATTAAAACCGGCTTATTGCACAATGATTGTTTTTGTAAATTATATAATAATCAAAGTGAAAAAAACTCTATCTTATTTCTTAACTACTTTTTGAGAAGTTAATGTTCCGTTTTTGTTTTTTAAAACAAGGATATAATTTCCTTTATCTAAGAATGAAAGATCTAATTTTGATTGAGGCTGAATATTAGCTTTAATCGTTTTTCCTGCAAAATCTAAAATATCGATTGAAACCATATCTGAAACATCAGCCAAATTCAATTCATTTGAAAAAGGATTCGGATAAACCGATTTTTCTCTCGCTTTTTTCAGATCTGAAACAGATAAATTATTAACCTGAGCGGAAACTCCAAATACATTAATAACTGTAACTGCCGTAGAAGTTTTTTTAACGGTAATAGAAGTAATTGGTTTACTTTGATTTCCAGCACTTATTGCTAATGCAATCTGATAAATTCTTGGGTTTGTTCCTCCCGCAGCGTCTAAAGCATTAGTTCCTCTGTGGATTCTACCAATCCCCTGAATTGCGGCATTTGTACCGCCATACCAATCTTGGAAACTTGTACTCGTAAAAGCTTGTGATGTTCCATCTTGGAAATTTACCGTAATATCTCCCGTAGAAGATCCACTTCCGCTTACCGCAAGAACATATACATTATTTGCCGCTGTTGGTGTTGCCAAAGTAAGAGTCCCTGTGTCGTTTGCATTTGGAAGTCTTAAAGAATTATTTCCAGAATAAGAAGCCAGTTGAAAAGTCAAACCTAAAGTTGCTGAAACGGCAGAAGTAATTAATCCTGTTTCTGGTAAACCATAAGTTAAAGCCGTAGATGAAGATGTCGCTTTAAAGTCTCTTGACATATATGCGAAATTATCCGTGTCTTTATCTAAACTCATTGTCGTAGAAGCTGAAGCATCTCCTACTCCATTTGCAATAACATCTGCGTTAAATCCTGAAACCGCTAATGTTTGATAAGTCTGCGCATTTAACTGAGCCAAAGTTAAAATTACACCAAGAGAAAGTAATTTTCTTTTCATAGTTTTTATATTGAATGTTGATTAGCTTTTTAAATAGATCTAAGTTTTACCTTAGAACAAAACCTCAACAAATATATTAGATGACCTCTGAAAAGTGCTACTCTATGCTCTGAAAGTACATACTCAACACATACTCACCGCTTGTAGAATTGCTTAAAAACTAACATTTGAAATAATTTTAAATATTCTCAACAATAAACACTCAGAATAAAAACAATAATCTCATCAATTACACAAACACTATGAATAATTTATAACATAAAAAAAGAATATATTTAAAAAGAAAATAGTGAAGATTTTACTAAAAAAATTCATTCTTCTTAAAGAGGAAAATAATAAGTATGGCAGAAATATGAAATAAAAAAATAAACAGAAATGCTTTCTTACTTTTAAATTTATCCATTAAAAAACCGTAGACTGGAAATTGAAACAATCCAAGAACAAAAAACAAAAATTTTATATTGTCGGATACAAAAGTTCCAATTAATCCTAAAGGAAAAAGCACAAGAAAAGGAATATAGGTTCCGTGACCGCCGCCGCCAAAAAATAGAACAAATGCAACCAACGGAACCGTCAGCAAAGAAAATAAGATAGTGAATTTATACATTTTTCAGATTATTCCTTATCTTCATCATTATGCATAAAACCAATTTCTCTTCTTGGCTCTTCCACCGTTTGATAGGTTTCCAGTTCAGCTTTTAGCGAGTGAATTCTCATCTGGAAATCATCAAGATTATTGATAATCACATCATTTAAAAACTGGGCAATCTGATTAAGATATTCTTCAGTTAATTTTGCTGCAGCATCACGTAAAGCACCGTTGAGAAGAGTTTCATCAATTTTTAGTTTTTCATCTTTAGTTCTTTGGTAACGGTTTTTAATTCTCTTTTTTAAACTTTGGGTAAAATCGATAAGCATCGTATTGCTGAAAACCTTCATTTTTGCAACCGTTTCTGTCCAGAAAGGAATTTTATCTGCTTTATTATTTTTAAGAATTTTGAAAAGCAGAGAATCTTTATCCAGATTTTTGGTCATCGAATAGAGAATGATTTCTGATCTTTCGGCTGCATTTGGTGGGAATATCGGAACTAAAACATCAAATCTTCCCGGTGCCAGAATTTCTTCATTAATATCAACAACAGAATTGGCAGAACCCACCATCAAAACCCCTTCACTTTCAAATTTTGAAACGTGATGAAGAATAATCTCCTGAGTTTCGAGATTGCAGGAAGCCACATTATTTTCTGCATTTCTTTCCATCATAATTTCATCAAAATCATCAAGGAAAAGCAACACTCTATCTTCGTTCATCATCGATACCAAAAAATCATTGAAATTGGTTTGATTTCCGTCAATAAATGAAGTACCGAGGTAATGTTTTTTAACTTCTTTAAATTTATAATTGATGATTTCGGCAATTTTATTCGCCCAAAATATTTTTCCACTTCCTGGAGGTCCATACAAAATTATTCCTGCAGGTTTGTGAATTCCCCAGTCTTTGGTTTGCTGAGGATTTAAAAACGGTTCTAAAACATCTGAAATATAAAAGAAAAGATCTCTGTAACCGATAAAATCTCTTTGCTGAAGCTTGGTTTTATTTCCGAAATAATTATAGACAAATTTGTAATTTCCGCCTAATTTCTGATCGATCCTATAACTCGAGATCGAAGAACGAAACAATCCGTTATCAAAAATATTTGAAGGGATTTCTTCAATCGCTTTTTCTATTTTTTCTTTAGGCTGATTAATGGTTTCTGCAATTTGCTCAACTGTTTTATTTTCATCTAAATCTTTTTCATATATTTTCAAAAAGTCTACATTTTCACGGGCGAATTTTTCAAAATCTTCTTTCACTTCAAATTGAGTAGAAATACAGTCTATCAAATCAAGATCAAAATCCTGAATAAACTGTTTGATGGCTTCTGCAGAAACCTTTAATTCTTTTGCAAGTTCAATTAACTTCATACAAACATCTTTAAATCAAATGTAATGAAAAAAATTGGTTGTTGGTTGTTAGTTATTTGTTGTTAGCTAAAAGTATTCATCATTTATCATTCATCATTTATATTAAAATTAATCTTCTTTGTAACATTTCACAAAAAAGAGAAACTCATAGTACATACAATATACTACATGGAAAAAATTTTATCAGTAAAGAATCTGACGAAAAAATTCAAAAGAGTCGTAGTCAACAATATTTCTTTTGATGTAGAAAGAGGTAATGTTTACGGTCTTCTCGGTCCCAACGGAAGTGGAAAATCTACTACTTTCGGGATGCTGCTTTCAACAATCAATCCTACAAGCGGCGACTGGTTTTGGTTTGGGCAAAAAGGAACAACTCCTGAAACGCTTAAAAAAATCGGAGCCATTATTGAGCAACCCAACTTCTACCCTTACTTAAGTGCAGAAACCAATCTGAAAATTGTTGCCGAGATCAAAGGAACTCCTTTTTCGAGAATTGATGAAGTTTTAAACACAGTTAAGCTTTTAGAAAGAAAAAAAGATACGTTTAAAACCTTTTCTTTGGGAATGAAGCAACGTTTGGCAATTGCTTCTGCTTTGCTCAATAATCCTGAAGTTTTGATTTTGGATGAACCAACAAACGGTTTAGATCCTGAAGGAATTATTCAGATTAGAGAAATTATCGGATCGATCGCAAAACAAGGCATTACCATTATTATTGCAAGTCACCTTTTAGATGAAATAGAAAAGATTTGCAGTCATGTAATCGTTTTAAAAGAAGGTAACGCAATTTATTCGGGAAGAGTAGATGAAATTACCAGCAACCAAGGCTTTTTTGAATTGAAAGCGGATAATAATTCTGCACTTTTGCATGCCTTGGAAGAACTTCAATGGTTTACTTCGATTTCTACAGAAGGTGAACTCGTAAAAGCACAGGTTCGTGATGATGCATCGATTTCTGCATCAACCTTAAACCAGAAACTTGCTGAAAAAGGTATTTTCTTGTCGCACTTGGCTAAGAAAAAACAATCGCTTGAAAATCAATTCCTTGAACTTGTAAAAAACACTAATTAATCATGATGAAATTATTAAAATTAGAATATTATAAAAATCTGAATTATACACCTTTCAAGGTTTTTACCATTATGTATTTTGCTATTTTGGTGATCTTTCTTTGTATTGGTTTAATTGATCTGAAACTTTTCGGAGATACCATCAATTTAAAAGAACAAGGAATGTATAACTTTCCTGAAATTTGGAACTTTACCACATACATAGTAGCATTATTAAAAATATTTTTAGGATTAATTATAGTTTTCTCAATCTGTCAGGAATTCAGCAACAGAATGTTTAAGCAGAATACAATTGATGGTTTAAGCAGAGAAGAATTTATTGGATCAAAGTTACTAACGATTAGTATTTTTACAATAATTTCAACAATTATTGTATTTGCTATTACTTTGTTTTTAGGTCTAAAATATTCAAAAACTACAGAATCAGCATTGGTTTATAAAGAAATGTTTTTCATTGGAAATTATTTTTTAAAACTGTTTGCGTTCTTTTGTTTTCTAATGTTTTTATCAATTCTTTTAAGAAAATCGATCTTTGTTTTCCTTGCATTTTTTGTAATTTGGGTTGGGGAATCTATTCTTGGCGGAATTGAAACTTACACTAAAGTAGCAGGAACACAGGCTGCTCAGCGAAACGAAATTCTACAACATGAATTTTTCTTTAGCAAGCTTTTCCCTTTGGAAAGTATGTCTAATTTAATTCCAAACCCGATGTTGAGATTAAATATGGCTAAAATGCTCGGTTTAAAATATGAGTTTACTTACCCTACAGAAAGTCTTATTGCATGTTTGGTTTGGTGTGCTTTATTTATTGTAGGATCTTATTTGATTCTAAAGAAAAGAGACTGGTAGATTTATTTTATATTATTCAAAATTAAAAGTGATTCAAATGAGTCACTTTTTTGTTTTACTTGATTATTTCATCGGGCTTTACCCGATGCTTTGATAAATCGTCCTTTCAGGACTCTGTCATTCAAAATATTTGATTTTAAAAATTCTAATATCTTATAATAAAAAAGCCCCGAAATAAAATTCCGAGGCTATATTTATACAGGCAAAAATTACTCATTGCCAATTATTCATTACTTATTAACCAAGATATGGGTATTTGTAATCTTTAGGAGAAACAAAAGTTTCTTTGATAGATCTTACAGAAGTCCATCTTAGTAAGTTCATTTTAGAACCAGCTTTGTCGTTTGTTCCTGAAGCTCTACCTCCACCGAAAGGTTGCTGACCAACAACTGCACCAGTTGGTTTGTCATTGATATAGAAGTTCCCTGATGCATTTTCTAACGCTTTGAAAGCTTCCTGAGTTGCGTATCTGCATTGTGAAAATACAGAACCCGTTAATGAATAAGGAGAAGAAGAATCAACAACTTTTAAAGTTTCAGACCAGTCTGCATCTTCATAAACGAAAACAGATAAGATAGGACCAAAGATTTCTTCAACCATACTTTCATATTGAGAATCTGTAGTTTCAATAACTGTTGGATATACGAACCATCCTTTAGAATCATCAGCTTTACCACCGATTACAACGGTTGCAACATCTGAAGCATTTGCTCTGTCGATATAACCTTTACATTTTTCAAAAGAATTTTTATCGATCACTGCATTCACAAAGTTTGAAGGATCTTCCGGAGAACCTACTTTAATTGAAGTAATCTGAGATTCCATTACTTTTTTTACATCAGCCCAAAGAGATTGAGGAATATAAGCTCTTGAAGCAGCAGAACATTTTTGTCCCTGATATTCGAAAGCACCTCTTACCAAAGCCGTTGCAACAGCTTCTACATTTGCAGAAGGATGAGCAATTACGAAATCTTTTCCTCCAGTTTCTCCAACAATTCTTGGATACGTTCTGTAGTTGTGAATATTGTCCCCAATCATTTTCCACATTCCTTGGAAAACTTTTGTAGAACCTGTAAAGTGAAGCCCTGCAAAATCTCTGTGAGCCATTACTTTCTCAGCAGTTTCTTTTCCGTCTGTAAAAATCATGTTAATAACCCCTGCAGGAAGACCCGCTTCGATCAACACATCCATAATTACTTTTGCAGAATAGATTTGCTTATCTGAAGGTTTCCAAACTACAACGTTTCCAAGCATTGCCATACAAGTTGGCAAGTTTCCTGAAATTGCTGTAAAGTTAAATGGAGTTACTGCAAAACAGAATCCTTCCAACGGTCTGTACTCTACTCTATTCCAGATTCCTGCATCGGAAACCGGTTGCTCAGAATACATTTCTGTCATAAATTCTACATTGAATCTCAAGAAATCGATGAATTCACAAGCTGCGTCTATTTCAGTCTGATGAACGTTTTTAGACTGTCCGATCATTGTTGCTGCATTGATAACGTCTCTGTAAGGTCCAGCTAAAAGGTCAGCTGCTTTTAAGAAAATTGCTGCACGGTGTTCCCATCCAAGCTCGTTCCATTGTTTTTTTGCTGCTAAAGCGGTATTGATGGCATCATCTACATGCTGCATCGTTCCTTTATGATAAAAACCAAAATCGTGTGCATGATCTTGTGGAGACTGAAGCTTTACAGTATCACCTGTTTTTACTTCTTTACCATTGATCACCATTGGGATTTCTATCTTTTCTGCCCACATTTTTTTGTAAGTTGCAAGAAGAGATTTTACTTCTGCTGATCCCGGTTCGTAAGAAGTTACCGGCTCATTTACTGCAAATGGTACTTGCGAAATTGCTTTTGACATATGAGTTGTATTGTTTAATTTTTGCTTTTTTACAAATTTACAACATTTAAAATTTATTTTGAATAATTGTCAAAGGTGAATTTTGCTTTGCAAGTGAAAAGTCGATTGTCAATTTTGCTTTGCAAGTAAAGGGTGAATTTTAAATGAATTAAGTTAAATTTTAATCAAAAAATTGACAAGCAAAGCGAATCGAGCTTTCACAATTCACATTCTTACATCTTTTCTTTTTCCAGAATTTTTAAAACCAATTTCTCTTCATGTGTAAGATCAGCTTTCCCGTCGTTTTCTTCAATTACTTCAAGCTCGTCAAGATATTTTTTGATGGTATTGTTTTCGTAAAGGTTGATGACTAAAGGATGTACATAATATTTTCTGCAAACTGTACTTGTATTTCCCAGATGTTCTGCAACAATATCTAATGCAGCTTTTACTTTCTTTTTATACTGAGAATTATTTTCAGCGTAGCCGATTTCTCTAAAAGCAATTAAAGCATTCACCGTTCCAGACCACGTTCTGAAATCTTTTGCTGTAAAATCTTCACCGCTAATTTCTTTAATATAATCATTCACCATTCCCGAATCTACAGAATGTCTTTTTCCCTCGTCATCAACATATTGAAACAGCTCTTTCCCAGGAATCTCTTTGCATTTTATAATTAGTTTTGCCAATCTTTTGCTTTTAAGATTGACATTATGCATCACACCTTTTTTACCTTTAAATGAGAAATTAATTTTTTGTCCTTCAACTTTTACGTGTTTCCCTTTTAAAGTAGTCAAACCAAAAGAACCGTAGAGCTTTTCGTAAATATTATTACCAATACGAATATTGGTACGTTGCATTAAACTGACAATCAAAGCCAGAATTTTTCGCTTTTCAAAATTTCTTAAAGCTAAATCTTTTTCAAGCTGCAAACGAATTTCTGGCAAAGCATAACCAAACTGCAGCATTCTGTAAAATTTCGTATGATTTCTCAATGCGCTCCAAAGAGAATGATATCGATATTGTTTTCTATTTTTTACGTCAAAACCTGTTGCCTGAAGATGACCGTTGTCTAAAGCACAAATCCAAACATTTTCCCAAGCCGGAGGAATTACCAAACCATTAATACGCTTGATCTCTTCTTTATCCTTAATCTTTTCGCCTTCTTTAAAGTACTGAAACTTTTTGCCTCTTTTTCTACGAATAATACCGGAAGTTTCTGCATCGGAAGTGTAAATAAGATTCACTGCCTTTGCAGAAGCTACCGGATCTTTCATAATTTTCACAATCTTCGATGGCTTAAGATGAGAAATAATCTCTAAGTCTGATTGTTCCATAAAATTTGGTTAAGAGTTCTTACCCCGAGAAAATAGCCATACTAAAATCCCTACTACGCCGACAACCAAAATGATTCCCCACCACATTCCGGCCTTAAAGATTGTTTCCACAGCTTCGCAGCTTGTAAGTAGCATTAAACTAAGAATAGTCATGCTGTATAAAGTCCACTTTTTCATAGTAATATAATTTAGGTTGTTAATTATTTTAAATTCGATGGTGATCTGGTCTCCATTTTTTAATAGATTTTTTGATTTGATCTCCCGAAATATTTTCGTTTAAAGCTTTATATAAAAGCTCTTTAAATTCTTCATCATAAGCAAATCTCAAAGCAGCAATCTGACCAAAACTAAGCTTTTCTTCCACCTCATCTGATCTTTTGTTGAACAGTTCAAAATATCTTTGCTTAAATTCGAGCCTTACCAAACGGTTTTGCAGTCCCAATGCGTAATGTTGGCGCACCATAATTCCTAAATAAAGAATTAAAAATATGATGATCGAAAACAGCAACCATAAAAGTTGGTTTTCGGAATCTGCGAAGATTTTATAAACCCCAAAGATCTCTGCGATGAGCAACAATGGCAGGTAAATAAAATGATGCGGCGGATAAAATTTTAAGTGGTTATTATAGTTTTGCGTTCCCATATTGCCGATACTGCAATAATCTTTCCAAAAAATAAATTTCCCGTAATGAAGATTATGATGTGGTATCTAAAAGGCTTGGATGCTTGATGAGGGAGCAGGAAGTAGTTGCTCGTTTCTTTATAATTAAATAGTCATTATTGAATTAAAAAAATTATAAAAAAATCGAAAATCTAATTTTATATTTCTAATTAACTTCCCTCTCCCCGCTTCCAACATCCAACAAACTCCTTCAAACTTTGTCCATTTTTTACTCTTGAAATCAGCATTAATTCGTAACTTTCCATCTTTAAAATTGATAAAAAAATGACTTCAAAGGAAAAAGTAGCTGCTCTTCGTGAAGAAATGCAGAAAAATAATGTTGATGCATTTATAGTATATTCTGCAGATCCTCACATGAGCGAATATTTACCCGAAGAATGGCAAGAAAGAGCCTGGCTTTCAGGTTTTCTTGGTTCTGCAGGTTTTGTGGTAATTACTAAAGATAAAGCCGGACTTTGGACAGACGGAAGATATTTCACACAAGCTCCCATTGAATTGGCAGGTTCAGGAATCGACCTTTTCAAAGACGGAATGGAAGGAACTCCTAATTATATTGATTGGATTATCTCTGAAATCCCAGCTAACGGAAAAGTGGCAGTCAATGCTCTGGCAACATCCCATTCAAACTGGGAACTTTTATACCAAAAACTGAATGCAAAAAATTTAACTTTAGTAGATTCTCCTTTATTAAAAGAAGTCTGGAAAGAAAGAGGAACACCTTCAAAAAATCCAATTTTTGTACATCCGCTTGACAGAGCAGGAAAATCTGTAACTCATAAAATTTCTGCAATCCGTCAAAAAATGGAAGAGCAGGAAGTTACCGTTCATGTCATCTCAAGTCTTGATGATGTTGCATGGACCTTGAATTTAAGAGGAAGTGATGTAGAAAGCAATCCTGTATTTTTAGGATATATTTTGATTACTAAAAATGATGCAATTCTGTTTACAGATCTCGAAAAAATGGAGGTTGAAGCAAGAAAACAAATGGATGAATCATTCGTAAAGATGATGCCTTACGAAGAATTCTACAATCATCTTAGAACGATTAAAAACGAAAACATTTTAGTCTCACCAAATAGCAACCAATCGATTTTTGAAGCTTTAAAAATTGACAATAAATTTGTAAAAGCTGCTGTTCCAGGAAATCTGATGAAAGCTCAGAAAAATGAAACTGAGTTGGAAGGTTTCAGAAAAGTAATGGTAAGAGACGGTGTTGCAATGGTAAAATTTCTTTACTGGTTAACGCACAATGCCGGAAAAGAAACCATGAACGAATATTCTATTGGTAAAAAGCTGAGAGAATTCCGTGCTGCAGGCGAAAATTTTGTAGGTGAAAGTTTTGGAAGTATCATTGGATATAAAGATAACGGTGCAATGATGCATTATTCTGCAAAAAGCGAAGGAAGCAAGGAAGTGACCAATGATGCAAGTATTTTGGTTGATTCTGGAGGTCAATATTTAGAAGGAACTACAGATATTACAAGAACTTTAGCTTTGGGAGCTGTTTCTGAAGAATTTAAAATCAATTCTACTCTGGTTTTACAAGGAATGATCCGTTTATCGATGGTGAAATTTCCAAAAGGGACAAGAGGAGTTCAGCTTGACGCGATTGCAAGACTTCCTTTATGGATGCATGGGAAAGATTACAATCACGGAACAGGTCATGGAGTTGGAAGTTTTATGAACGTTCACGAAGGTCCTCAAAATATCAGAAAAGATATGAATCCGCAGGAGCTTTTGGTTGGAATGGTCGTTTCAAATGAACCGGGATATTATCTGGAAGGCGATTATGGAATCCGTCATGAAAACCTGATTGCTGTAAAAGAATCCGAAACTACAATTCACGGTACATTTTACGAGTTTGAAACATTAACTTTCTGCCCGTTCTTTAAAAATGATATCGTAAAAGAAATTCTTTCTGAGGATGAAATCAATTGGCTGAATTCTTACCATAAAACATGTGAAGAAAAACTGGCTCCACATTTGGAAGGTGAAGTAAAAGAATGGTTCTTATCACTTGTAAGCCCACTTTAGAAGAATAAATCATTAATTGTATTTCTAATATTTTAAAATAACAGTACAATTATTAAACTCATCGTCCTGTAAAGAAATTTGCGGGACGATTTTTTTATTGTACACAACCGTATTTTTACGGTATTATTTATGAGGAATATCCTGAAAGAAAATAAATTCTTATCAACTACTTTTGTGCAAGCAAAACCAATCACAATTATATATAAAAAACTAATATCCTTTAACGTTATCTCTATCTAATAGAGGTGACGTTTTTTTTTAGTTTGAATCTTTACTTAAACTTGTTGCGATTAACAAAACTTTTAATCAATCAATCTGTGTGTCGATTAACATAAGAAATTTTCATTTAAAACCGTAAATTTGCAAAATGAATCATGACACTATCTGCGCACTTGCCACAGCCAACGGAATCGGAGCCATAGGAATTATAAGAATTTCCGGTAATGATGCAATTCCTGTTTCTGCTAAAATTTTTGACGGTAAAAATCTTGAAAAAGCGCAGTCTCACACTGTTCATTACGGGTTTATAAAAGATGGAGATGAGGTAATTGATGAGGTGATGATTTCTGTTTTTAAAGCTCCAAAAACTTTTACAGCAGAAGATTCTGTAGAAATTTCTTTTCACGGTTCACCCCATATTGCTAAGAAAATCCTTGAAGTTTTAATTAAAAACGGAGCAAGAATGGCAAAAGCCGGTGAGTTTACAATGCGGGCTTTCATGAACGGAAGAATTGATTTAAGCCAGGCTGAATCGATTGCCGATTTGATTGCTTCAGAAAATGAAGCTTCAAGAAAAGTAGCTTTAAACCAACTAAAAGGCGGAATTACTAATGAAATTTCTTTTTTAAGAACTGATTTATTAAATTTCGTTTCTTTAATTGAATTGGAACTCGATTTTGCCGAAGAAGACGTTGAGTTTGCAGACAGAACCGCTTTGAATCAACTGCTTAATAAGATTGAAGCCAAATTAAATTCTCTTATTGAAAGTTTCCAATATGGAAATGCCATCAAAAATGGAACCGCCGTTGCAATCATCGGAAAACCAAACGCTGGAAAATCTACCCTTCTTAATGCTTTGCTAAAAGAAGAAAGAGCAATTGTGAGCAATATTGCCGGAACGACGAGAGATACGATTGAAGAAATACTTCACATCAAAGGTCATGCGTTCAGATTAATTGATACTGCAGGTTTACGTGAAACTGCCGATGAAATCGAAGCAATCGGTGTAAAAAAAGCAAAAGAAAAAGTTGAAAATGCCAACATTCTTGTTTACCTCGCTGACGCAGCCACAGAAAACTTTTCTGAAGACATTGAAATGATAAAGTCTCTGCAAAGAGATGATTTGAAACTGATAATCTGCGCAACAAAAATAGATGAAGTTTCTCCTTCTCAATATGAACTGGTGGAAAATGTTTTCAGAAAAGAAATCTCACAAGATTTTGATTTCATCACCATTTCAGCCGTTGAAAACCAAAATATGCAAGATTTAAAAGACGAATTATCTTCTTACGTAGAACAGCTAAAATCAGAAGAAAGCAACGTAATCATCACCAACCAACGCCACTTTGAAGCTTTAGGAAAATCTTTAGATGCCGTAAATAAAGTAAAGGAAGCGATTATTTTCCAAATTTCAACCGAATTATTAGCCTATGAACTAAGAAATGCTTTAGAACATCTCGGTGAAATTTCAGGAGAAGTGACAAATGATGAGGTGTTGGGAAATATTTTTTCTAAGTTTTGTATCGGAAAGTAAAAAAACATTCAAATCATATTAAAATACAGCCACACCCAAAAGTGTGGTTTTTTAATGAATCAACAAATCAAAAGCAAACGATATTCCCCATCATTTTCTAAAGGAGCTCTGTGAACACAAGGTAAAACCTCTTGCGAAGGATGATCTACCGCCAATCGCCAAAGATTTCCTATTCCTAAATTTGTTGGAATTGCACCAAATTTTGCTTCATAATGAAGATCGAAAAAATTTTCTTTAAAAAAGTCTTCTAATTCTTCCTCAGATCCGTCGTGTAGTTCTCTGAGTTTTTCTCTGATTTCTGGAATCAAAATTTTCTGTTCGACCTGATCATTAGAAATAATATCGCTTGCTGCGCCATGATAAGTACATAAAAAAGTATCAGTACCAATTGGCGAACGATCTACATGAAAAGAATACACATCTGTCGAAATGAAATCAAACTCATCATCTCGTTCGTAGCTTTTAAGTAAATTAAGCGAAGGCGATGCTCCGAAATCTGTCAATAGCTGTAAATCATTTAAAATAATTTCTCTTGCTAATATTCCTTTTTCTGATAGTTCCAAAGCTAAAAGATCTTCAATAGAAACTTCTGTAATGTTTTCTTTTAATTGTAGTTTAGAAACAATTTCCTTAAAATCTCCATACAAGTTTCGGTTCCAACAGATTGCATTCACCGTTCCTTTGAATTTGGTGTTTATTAATTCGGGGAAAGAAGAAACTACTCCAACTTGATTGTTATCAGAAAATGTATTGCCCATATTTTAGAATCAACCATTTAGTCGTTTAATTCTTTTTACAAAAATAAAAAATTCTGTTTCGTCTTCTATGATTAAAATTTTCACAGCATCAAATTTATAGATTCAATTTTGAAGAAAATATGAATTAAAATAGCGTTAAAGATAAGATTTAAAATAAATCATTATTCATAAAATAATGTCGATAACAATACATAAACAAAAACTACAAAATATTTTAATCTAAAATCCGTAACTTTGCGCCCTACGAAAAATTTTATGGAAAGTATTCAAGTTCACGACAAAACTTTTGTTCCCTATTTAAAGGATGCCGAAATTCAGGAAATTGTAAAGGCAACCGCTCTAAAAATCTATGAAGATTACAAAGACGAAGTACCTGTTTTCATTGGTGTTTTAAACGGTGTTATCATGTTTTTTTCAGATCTTCTTAAACATTATCCAGGACCTTGCGAGATCGCATTTATCCAGATGAGTTCTTATGCTGGAACAGAATCTACAGGAATTGTTTATCAGAAAATGGAACTTACTAAAGATGTAAAAGACCGTCACATCATTCTTGTAGAAGACATCGTAGATACAGGAAATACTGTTGAAAGTCTATTCAAATATTTCAAAGAAACACAGCGTCCGAAATCTGTTAAGCTGGCTTCATTCTTATTGAAACCTGAAGTTTATAAGAAAGATTTCAAGCTGGATTATATCGGAAAAGAAATTCCAAACAAATTTGTTTTAGGCTACGGATTAGATTATGATGAACTGGGTAGAAACCTATCGAATCTATATCAATTGGAAGACGGACAAATCAACCATTAAACGCTGTTGGCTATGAGCTCACAGCTTTTAGCTTAAAAAAGTAAAATAAAGAAATAAATTTAATAATAACTAAAAAAGCTGAAAGCAAAGTTGCAAACCGCCAAAAGCAAATTGCCCATTGCCCAAAGCAAAACAACATTATGATAAACATTGTTCTGTTCGGTCCTCCAGGAAGTGGAAAAGGTACTCAAGCGCAAAACTTAATCGAGAAATTCAATTTAAAGCAAATCTCAACAGGTGATCTTTTCAGATTCAATATGAAAAATGATACCGAATTGGGAAAACTGGCAAAATCTTACATCGATAAAGGAGAATTGGTTCCGGATCAGGTAACAACAGATATGCTGATTGACGAAATCAGAAAACCAAGCGATGCTGCAGGATTTATTTTCGACGGATATCCTAGAACTGCAGTGCAGACAGAAGCTTTGGAAAAAATTGTAAAAGAAGAACTGAATGATAATATCGATGTTTGTCTTTCTTTAGTTGTAGAAGACTCTATTTTGGTTGAAAGATTACTGAAAAGAGGTGAAATCAGCGGGAGATCTGATGACAGCAATGTAGAAATTATCGAAAACAGAATAAAAGAATACTACACAAAAACAGCAGAAGTAGCCGAGCTTTACAAACAACAAGGTAAATATGTAGAGATCAACGGTGTAGGAGAAATCAACGAGATTTCAGAAAAACTTTTTGCTGAAGTTCAAAAATTTGCATAAATTTTTGATTCATTATTCAAAGTTCAATATTCAAGGTTGGGAACTTTGAACTTTAAACCTTTAAACCTTGAATTGAAATTATGAGCAATTTTGTAGATTACGTAAAGATTCATTGTAAAAGCGGTCACGGAGGTGCAGGTTCTGCCCATCTTCGTCGTGAAAAATATATTCCTAAAGGTGGTCCTGATGGAGGTGACGGAGGTCGCGGAGGACACATCATCATGAGAGGAAATGCCCACGAATGGACTTTACTTCCTCTTCGATACACCCGTCACGTAAAAGCGGAACGTGGTGAAAACGGAGGAAAAAACCAGTTAACAGGAGCTTTCGGAGAAGATGTTTACATCAATGTTCCAATCGGAACAATTGCTAAAAATGAAGACGGAGAAGTTGTAGGCGAAATTCTGGAAGATGGCCAGGAAATCATCTTGATGGAAGGTGGTAAAGGTGGTAAAGGAAATGAATTTTTCAAATCATCTACCAACCAAACTCCGCGTTTTGCTCAACCAGGAATGGATGGGCAGGAAGGCTACATTGTTTTCGAACTTAAAATCTTAGCTGATGTAGGTCTTGTAGGTTTCCCAAATGCAGGAAAATCTACGCTTTTAGCTTCAGTTTCTGCTGCAAAACCAAAAATTGCCAATTACGCATTTACGACTTTAACACCCAACTTAGGAATCGTTGATTACAGAAATTACAAATCTTTTGTAATGGCAGATATTCCGGGGATTATTGAAGGTGCAGCAGAAGGTAAAGGTCTTGGTCACAGATTCTTAAGACATATTGAAAGAAATTCAATTTTATTATTTTTAATTCCTGCAGATTCTGAAGATCATTTTCAGGAGTTTAAAATTTTGGAAAATGAATTGAAAGAATACAATCCTGAACTTTTAGATAAAGATTTTATTATCTCTGTTTCTAAAGCCGATCTTTTGGATGACGAGCTGAAAAAAGAAATCGCTGCAGAGTTTCCGGAAAATAAGAAACCATTATTTTTCTCGGGTGTTACCGGGGAAGGTTTAACGGAATTGAAGGATGCCATTTGGAAAAGGCTTCACGGATAAAAAAAAAAATTGTGCTGTAATCATTGATTGCAGCACAATTTTTTTTACAAATCTCCGTTTCATTTTAAATTAAACTTAAAAAAATTATGACTAAGAATTTTTTTTTAGCCCTTTCCATCACTATTTCGGGATTTATTGGTGCTCAAACTCAAAAATCTAACTCTGACGCAGATTTTAAATTTGGTGTAAAAGCAGGTTATTCTTTATCCAACATGAAATTTTTTGATGACAAACTCGATTCAAAATCTTATTTCTATGCAGGATTCGTAGCAGAAAAACCTCTTTCATCAAAAGTGGGCATTCAGGCTGAAGTTTTATATACTCAGATTGGCGGTACAGATTCTCTTCCTTTGGTACAGCTTATTGGCAGCGAAATTGTAGAAATGGGAAATGTTGATTTTAATTATCAATTTACTCAGATTCAGGTTCCGGTTTCAGTAAAATACTATTTTATTCCAAAATTTTCGGCTTCTGCAGGAATGAATTTCGGCTTTAATCTTTCTGAAAAAGTTAAAACCGATGGAATTGTAAATGGTACAGATTCTCAGGATTTAGTTGACTATAAAACACTAAATCTCTTCCCTTTTCTTGGCGCAGAATATAAAATAACAGATCAATTTTTTGTTGATGCGCGATACAATTTCAACTTTTTTGATACGCACAAAAATGGTTTTGAAACAAGAATTGGTTTTCTGCAAGCTGGTGTAGGATATAGATTTAATTAAAACACACAAGAGAAACTCAAAAGGTTTCTCTTTTTATTTGGAACGCTTATTGAAAGACATTTTTAAAATTTAAAACAATGAAATATCTACTAAGCCTATTTACAATAATCTTTCTATTATCATGCTCTTCTCAGAAAATGTCTACTTCAAAATACTCAACCATAGAATATGAAGCAGGAGCATGTTTTGGTTCTTGCCCGATTTTTAAAATGACTATTAATCCAGACCGAACAGCTGTTTTGGAAGCCGAACATTTTAATTTTTCGAAAGGATTTTCAAAAGGAGAATTTGATAAACCAAGAGAAGGAACATTCAAAACAACTATTAAAGAAGCTGATTACAAAAAACTGATTACACTTCTTGACGGTTTAGATATAAAAAGCCTTAATGAAAAATACGGTTCAAGAAATATTACAGATTTACCAACTTCATATCTGAGAGTACAATTCAATGACCGATCATCTAAAAACATTGAAGATTACGGTAAAAGAGGATCTGAAAAATTGATAACCGTTTACCAATTTTTCGAGAATTTAAAGCACAATCAACAGTGGGAAAAGGTTCAGTAATTACACTTAAAATTATTTAAACTATCTTTGCAACATATTTCGCGGCATTCTCAGCCAAATAGTAATTAATATTACTTAAAAATTCTGTTAAAATTTTTGGCAGATCTGCTAAAAAATGATGAAGTATACTGCTTCGACCGCATTATTTTAATACACAATACACATTTTGTTATTTACAGACTTAAAATTAATTAAGCCCATTTTAGATGCGCTTCAAATTCAAGGTTACGAAAAACCTACTCCCATTCAGGAACAAGCAATTCCATCGATTCTAGAACACAGAGATGTACTTGGTACAGCACAAACAGGAACAGGTAAAACAGCAGCCTTTGCAATTCCTATCCTGCAAAACCTTACAGAAAGAAAAGGGCCGAAAAATAATCATATTAAGGCATTAATTCTTACTCCAACGAGAGAATTGGCTATACAAATTGAAGAAAGCTTCAATGCATACGGAAAAAATTTACCCTTAAAACAACTGGTAATTTTCGGTGGTGTAAAACAGGGAAATCAAGTGGCAGCTTTGAGAAAAGGCGTTGACATTTTGGTAGCAACTCCGGGAAGATTGCTAGATTTTATTGCGCAGGGAATTATCTCTCTTAAAAATCTTGAAATTTTTGTTTTGGACGAGGCCGATAGAATGCTTGACATGGGTTTTGTACACGATGTAAAAAGAATTATTAAACTTTTACCTCAAAAAAGACAGACGCTTTTCTTCTCTGCAACAATGCCGACTGAAATTCAGAAATTGGCAGATTCTATTCTGAATACTCCTATAAAAGTCTCTGTAACGCCGATTTCTTCGACTGCAGAAACCATTAAACAATCTATTTATTTTGTAGATAAAGATAAAAAGCTGGATCTTCTTTCTCATATTTTACAAAATAAAATTTCTGAATCTGTTTTAGTTTTCTCAAGAACAAAACACGGAGCAGATAAAATTGCTAAAAAACTACAAGCCGCAAATATTCCCACAGAAGCGATTCACGGTAATAAATCTCAAAATGCGAGACAAAATGCTTTAAATAATTTTAAATCAGGAAAAACGCGTATTTTGGTGGCTACAGACATTGCAGCAAGAGGAATTGATATTGATGAGCTGAAATATGTGATCAACTTCGAACTTTCGGACGTTGCAGAAACTTACGTTCACCGAATCGGAAGAACAGGTCGTGCCGGAGCTGAAGGAAGTTCGCTTTCGTTTGTTGATGGTTTAGATTTATTAAACTTAAGAGATACGGAAAAGCTGATTGGAATGAAAATTCCTGTGGTAAAAGATCATCCTTATCACACCGATAATTTGGTTGTAGAAAAAAGAGATTCAAACAACAAACCTTTTACGCCGAGACCTAAAAAAACAGGTAGCCCGGCTCAGCAGAGAAAAGATGTTGGTTTTAAAAAGCCAAAAAATAAAAGTAATTTTTCCAGAAAAAAATAAATAGAAAAGCCTTCCGAATTGGAAGGCTTTTCTTTATAAGATTAATTTTTCAATTTATAAACCGTGATAGAATCATACTGTGGTTGCCAAGTTTTTATCGGGTTAGCGTATGATTTTATTTTATTGAGTTCACTCTCTTTTAAGCTGTCTATAATTGTTCTGTTTAAAGTATTTCTTATTTTAAAAACATAATCTTCAGTACGACTGTCTACATGAAGAGCCAAAAAGCCCTGTGTCTCATGTTTTGTGAAAAAATGAGTCGGAAAAATTAAATAGTCAATATTATTTTTATTTAAAAAGTTTTTAAAATTTCCGGATTTCATATCATTAAAATAGCTCTTATTCGCAACAAGTCCATCTGCAGGAATTACATTAAAATTTGAATAAAAAGCAAACTTACCCGGAAAATCGTAAACAAAAATGCGCGAGTTTTGTGGGATATTTTTTTCAAATTCCTGCGCTGTTTTACGTACAAGATCAGTAGACTTTTTTTCAAATTTAGAATGATTTGCAAAGATATTGTTCTGAATACTGAAACTTGTCGTAAGTTTTAGCCAGCCAATTACACAAACAAAAATCAGAGCTCCGGAAAATACAATTTTGTCTAAAGTAAATTTTTTAAATATTGTACTTTTCAAACTATTTACAGTATCGTAAATAAATAATCCGCAAAAAAACATTTGCGAAACAAAATACCACTGCCCTATTTCAGATTGAAACAATAAATTATAAAATAGTTGTAATAAACTTCCTATTAAAAAAGATAGCTTAACATTCCTGTACTGATCTTTCTTATTAAAACTCAAAAAAACAAAATATAAAACTCCCAAAAGAGCAAATAGCTTTTGAAATATGCCAAAATCAATATATTCTTGAACATGTGGGAATGAACTCTTTATTCTTCCACTAATCGGCACAGTAGCATCAAAATAATAGTAATTAGACACTATGTAAGGAATTGCTAAAACTGAAAAACCAATAAGCATTTTTCCTAAACTTTTGATGTTCCATTTTCTGAAATTCCAATACAGAAATCCTATAGGTAAAATAACAAATACATGATCTAATCGAGCCAAAAACACCAAACTGCATATAAATCCGAATGCAAAATCGTTTGTGAATTTTCGACACATGAAAAAAAGAAGCAAAGCAAAAGTAAAAAACGTGAGATGCGCTTCAATAAGATATAATGTTCCTAAACTAAAAAACATTAAGCAATAAAATGCTAAACTGAATATCTTTCCGGTTCTGGAATCTTTAAAAATTGTTTTTTCCAGAAGAATGAATCCAGACAAAACCAGTAAAACCTGAAAAAACCAAACAATATCTAATAAAAAAAACTTATCAAAAGGATTAATAAGCTCTGCAACAATGCAAAAAACCATCCATAAAGGATGAAACCCATTGGTAAGATACAAATCATTAAACCCCATAAAACCATGATGTACAACATTATAAGCAATCTGAGGATAGAAAAAGCCATCATCTGAAGGAAACTTGGAAGGATTTCCTAAGAAGAAAACTGAGGAAATAAAAAGCAGATAATGGTAATTTTTTTTAATGAATTCCATGTGTGACGATTGTTATTTGTTTTAGCTTGTTAGATTTCTCTGAAACATTCTCTTCGCATTCTCACTCGTCACCCTATCAATTTCTGCAAAATCTTTTTGGTAAATATCAACCAATTTTCCGGCAACCAGATCAAGATAAGAGCTTTCATTTCTTTTTCCTCTAAACGGAACGGGTGCAAGATATGGAGAATCAGTTTCCAGAACGATTTTTTCTAATGGAATTTCATTTAAAAATTGGTCAATTTTCCCGTTTTTAAAGGTTACTACTCCACCGATTCCTAAAATAAAGTTTAAATCTAAAGCGTGTTTTGCCTGTTCAAGATTTCCTGAAAAACAATGGAAAATCCCGCGAAGTTTTGGATGTTTTTTTCTTTCTAAAACTTCAAAAGTTTCGTCAAAACTTTCTCTGGTATGAATAACGATTGGCAAATCTTTTTCAATCGCCCAGTCAATCTGCTGTTCAAAAGCTTTTACCTGAATATCTAAAGTCGATTTATCCCAATATAAATCAATTCCGATTTCTCCAATCGCAGGAAAATGTCTTTGGTCAAGATAATCCTTTACGATTTCAAGTTCTTTTTCCCAAGATTCTGGTTTTACATAGCAAGGATGCAATCCCATCATCGAAAAAATCTGATTAGAATATTCGCTTTCCAACTGAAGCATTTTTTCGTGCGATTCTGAATCGATAGCCGGAAGGTAAAACTCTGTAATCCCTTTATCTAAAGCTCTCTGAATCGCTTCTTTTCTATCTTCATCAAATTCTTCGGCATATAAATGCGTATGTGTATCAATCATTATTTTTAAAATTTTAAAAGATCTTCGTAAGGATTTTCTAAACCTAAAAGTATTCCGAAAGCCGGCTCGGTTTTTATACCTTTTTTCTTAAGATCTATTATTTTTTGTTTAAACTTCTCTCCTTTTTCTTGCAAAATTTTATACTCTGCAATCATGTGGCGATAAGCATTTTGCTCAACTGTTGGTTTATTTTGTGCAAAAATTTCGATTGGAAATTTTTCTAGTTCAAAATTACAAACTAACGATTCCTCATTATTTATATTTGATTTTTTAATTTTTAAATCAAAATCTTTAAATTTTTCAATTAAAAATTTCTCAAACTCAATCTTATCCTCAACCTCACAAATAATATCTAAATCGCTTCCTTCAACATCAATCTCAATAGGAATTGTTCCTGCTAAAATTGGCGAATAATAATTCAGGATTTCGAATATTTTGTATTTTGTAAGAACTTCATAAGCTCTTTTTTGCTTTTCATTTCCTATTTTCAGATAATCAAGTTTCGTAAAATCAATCATTACATCAAGTTTTAACATTAAACTTTAAACCTTAAATATATCGTGTTTTACTTTTTGTCTCTGAACTTCAATTCTCAGATTTAGTTTTTCCTTAAACTCAATAAATTTGGGATCCTTTTCGTCATTTGTTCGATGTTCTAAAGCTCTATGGATTTTAAAATTTTCTTTAATAAAACCTTTAGTTTCATCCGAAAAATAAGCTTCACCAAATTTCTCAAAAATATAATTAACAGCTTGAGAATTAGGATGGATTAAATCATCTTTATAGAACCGATAATCCCTCAAATCATCCATTAAAATTTCGTAAATCGGCAAATAATGACAATTTTCAAACTGCGAAGCCACTTCATGAATCGCTGTTATCAACTTAGATTTACTCAACTGATTTTCAATCATGCCGTCTTTTGTATGACGAACGGGTGAAACACTAAACAAAATTTGGACCTTTTCCGGACAAATATCCTGAAGATTAATGATCGTATCGTAAATAGAATCTGTGAGTTCCTTCTGTGTTAAAAGTCTTTTTTCAAAGAATTTTTGTGGAATTTTGTGACAGTTTGCAACCAACTTCTTTTTTGGTTCAAATTCATAGATAAACGAAGTTCCGTAAGTAATAATCACCCAATTCGATTCCTGCAAAAAACGGTTTCCTTCCTCTATTTTCGAATTAATTTTATCTAAAGTCTGATGAATATATCTTGTATCAAAATTAGTGTGATGATCTAAAGAAATAAACTCGTCATTAAAAGTAATCAATTCTTCTTCGTGATAGAACTCTGAATCATGAAGCCTTTTTACTGAATTATTAATCGAAAAAGGATTAAAAATTGTCCCAAAAGGATTGTTGACTGTCTGAAGCTGACCTTTCTGAAATAAATCTGACATTTCCGAAGCAAAGCAAGAGCCTATTGAAAATATTTTATCTTCAATTTCAATTTTTTGCTGCGATGGTTGTATATCAACTTCTGTACGGAATTTCATTCAGTTAATTTGAAAATTTAAAAATTTGAAAATGCGACAATTAAAATTTTCAAATTGACACATTTTCAAATTCTCAAATTATGATTCTCTTCTCAACAGGTAATTTGCCAATTCAGAGAATGGTTTTTTCTTTTCTTCGGGAACATCTATTTTTGCAAGATAACTTTGTCCGATTTCGTTATGTTTTTCGATTAAACGCAATGCTTTTTCGTCAACTCTTGTTCTTCTGAAAATCTTTTCAACACCGTAAACTTTATCGATGTTATCGGTCTTTTTAGAATACCAATAGTCTAATTCTTTACGTTCTTCTTCAGTTCCGTGCTCTCTTGCTAAAAGATAAAGTACTGTTTTTTTGTTTTCATAAATATCTCCGGCATGTTTTTTACCGAACTGAGCCTGGTCACCGAAAACATCCAAATAATCATCCATAATCTGGAAAGCGATACCGATATGTTTTCCGAAATTGAATATTGCTTTAGCATCTTTAAACTGCGCTTTTGCAATCATTGCTCCAATCTCAAAAGAGGATGCGCTCAAAACTCCGGTCTTGTAAGTAATCATTCTGATATAATCTTCAAACGTTACATTTTCCTGAGTTTCAAAATTAATATCATATTGTTGACCTTCACAAAGAAGCAAACCTGTATGCGTGAAAATTCTTACGCAAGCTTTAAAAATTTCAGGTTCCAGATCTTCAAAAAACTTATAGGCTTTAAGCATTAAACCGTCTCCTGAAAGAATCCCTGTATTAAGACCGTGAATGGTATGAATAGTCGGCTTATTTCTTCTTAGCGGAGCTTCATCCATAATGTCATCATGAATCAACGTAAAGTTGTGAAAAAACTCAATCGCCAAAGCCGGCTTTATCGCTTCTTTCTGATCACCACCAAACAAATCACAAGCCATTAAAACCATAATCGGACGGAGACGTTTTCCACCGTGCGAGATGATATAATTCATCGGCTCATACAGCTCTGTAGGTTTGTCTTTAAACGTATATTTAGCAATAGCATCAGCAACAATCTGTTGGTAGGTGTCTAAGAATTCCATAAAAGATTTTAATTTGAACAAAAATACGATTTTCTGAGGGGTTGTAAAACAAAAAACTTTGCCCAAACGGACAAAGTTTTGTATTGTGATAAAATTTTTCGTTTAAGTTAAAAACGTTACTGCCAAGTAAGTAACTCCAGCAACAATCGCCGAGATAGGAATTGTTAAAACCCAAGCCCAAAGTAAGCTTACGGTAATTCCCCAACGTACTGCAGAAACTCTCTTTGTAAGTCCAACCCCAATGATAGAACCTGTTACTGTATGCGTTGTAGAAACCGGGATACTTAATTGATCTGTGATGAAAAGCGTGATCGCTCCTGCTGTTTCAGCACTTACCCCTTCTAATGGCGTTACTTTTGTAATTTTAGTCCCCATTGTTTTGATGATTTTCCATCCACCACTCATTGTTCCTAATGCAATTGCAATAAATGAAACCAAAGGAACCCAAATATAATGCTGTGCAAAATAATCGAAACGTCCCGCAGAAGGAATCTTCAAATATACAGGGTCATGAAGCATATTTACATGATAATAAATTAATGCTGCACCAATAATACCCATTACTTTCTGAGCATCATTCAAACCATGACCTACACTGAATAAAGCTGAAGATACTAGCTGTAATTTCTTAAATGCCTTATCTGCTTTGTAAGGGTTTGATCTTTTATATAAATGAACAATAATTAAAGTAATGATGATAGAGATCACCATCCCCAATATCGGAGCCATGAAAATGAATAAGAAAATCGGAATTACTTTATCAAATTTCACAATATCTTGTGTGGTTACTTTAATGAAAGCTTCTTTTATGGTTGTAAAAGTTCCCAAATCCGGATGAGTCGCAACTACTTCTCTGTAGTCTAACATAAAAGCGTGCATTAAAGCTGCTCCTAAAAACCCACCAATCAATGTATGTGATGATGATGAAGGAATACCAAACCACCATGTTAAAAGATTCCAGGCAATGGCTGCAATAAGACCTGAAAAGATTACTTCGAGCGTAATAAAGTTTTCATTAACGGTTTTGGCAATCGTATTACCAATTCTAAACTCACCAATTACATAAGCTGCTAAAAAGAAAGCTGCAAAGTTCCATAATGCTGCCCAAAGTACCGCCTGAAATGGTGTAAGAACTTTAGTAGAAACAATCGTTGCAATAGAGTTTGCCGCATCATGAAAACCGTTGATGTAATCGAAGATTAAAGCTAAAGCAATAATAACCGTAAGTAAAATAGGAAATTCCATTTCTGTTATATTGTTTTATGCGTATTTAATCATGATGTTTTCAATTGTATTGGCAACATCTTCTGCTTTATCGGTTACTACTTCAAGGTAATTTAATACTGATGAAATTTTAATAATATTAATTGCATCATTGGTCTCAAACAATTCTACCATAGAATTTGAAAGAAGATCATCCGCAATATTTTCTATAGAGTTTACTTTAATACAAGCTTCTTTTACCTGCTCCATATTTTTGAAACCTTTAAGGTTCTTCATTGCATTCTGGATCTCAAGACAAGCTTTGTGAATCAATAATGAAAAATCTGCATAAGCCTTCATCAAAGGAGATTTGTAAAGGAAAATATATTTAGCAGAAGCGTAAATATAATCTGCAATATCATCTAAACCTGTAGCTAAAGTGTGAATATCTTCACGATCGAAAGGTGTAATGAAGTTTTTCCCCAATTCAACGAAAATCTCGTGAGTAAGCTCATCATTTTTGTGCTCATAGTCGCTCATCAATTTTAGCATAGAATCATCATTCAGATCAAAATCTTTGATTCCGTGATTAAAATCGTTAGACATAGCAACCAGGTTATCTGTAACTTTTTCGAAAAGTACAAAGAAGATTTTATCTTTCGGTTGAAAAGCGTGGAAAATATTACCAATGCCCATTTTATAGTATTTATAAATTCGTGTGCAAATTTCTTAAAAAACCATGTTACCAAAAAGCATCCAGCGTTAATTTTTGTTCACATTGAAGTAATATTTATCAGCATAAAAAACCAATAGCAACCATCATCTTTGTATAAGCTTTGGAATCAACATTTTAAACACTTGTTTAAATAAAATCTAAGAGGCTGTTTAAATTTGATATTTGTTTTTAACATTAAGAAATTAAGATCATTGTCTTAAAAAACTTAATACAAAATCAACGTGTTGATTTCTTAATCATTCCCTGCTTAAATAACTAAATACCTTAATGTTAAAATAAGAATAAACAAAGTTTATTTTAATTTAGAAATCGAAGATTCGACGTAGTCAAAATTAAGAGGCTGTTTAAAAAAGACTAAGGCAATAGAAAAACATTTAATAAAACTTTAAACAGGCTCTAAATAAAAAAACCGACAAATAATGCCGGTTTTTTTTAATATGGTATGAATAAGATTAGTTAGCTTCTTCAGCTCTCATATCTTTTCCTTTAAACTTCATTGATGAAATATTTCCAAGAAGCTCACCTTTGAAAGATTTTTCAACTTCAAAGAATGAGAATTTTTCAAGAATCTCGATATTACCGATTTCCGCTCTCTTGTTTCCTTTGCTTGAAGTAGCCTTGTTGATGATTTCTAAAACATCTAATTTTTTCAACTGATCTTTTTTACCAAGATTGAAGAAAAATCTAGTCATGTTTTCGTCTCTTTGTCTAGGTTTTCCACCACGATCTCCTCTTCTTTCTCCTCTGTCGCTTCTTCCGTCACGGTCTCTTCCTCTGTCGCGATCTCTACCTCTGTCACGGTCTCTTCTGTCTCCTCTTCCACCTCTGTCGTCATCTCTGTTGCTCATTTTCTGCTCCAGAAGATCATGTCTGTCTTTGTAATACAAAGCAAGATCTTTTAATTGGAACTGAAGTAATTTGTGCACCAATTGCTCTTTTGTAAATTCAGAAAGATCAGGAATCAATGAATCATCAAATTCAAAGAAATCTTCGTGTACTTCTAATAAGTTTTCGAAAACACCTGCAACCTGAGCTTTTACAATATCTTCACCAGTAGGAATTCTAGCTTCAACGATGTCAATCTTAGTAACAGATTTAATCTGCTTTAGCTTTCTGCTTTCTTCAGGCTTAATTAAAGAAATAGAAATACCGTCTCTTCCTGCTCTACCCGTTCTACCACTTCTGTGAACGAATACTTCCGGATCATCTGGTAAAGAGTAATGTACAACGTGAGTTAAAGAATCTACATCTAATCCTCTAGCCGCAACATCAGTCGCCACCAAAATATCGATATTTTTAAGTCTGAATTTCTTCATTACCGTATCTCTCTGCGCTTGAGAAAGATCACCATGAAGAGCATCAGCTGCATAACCATTCTGCATCAAGAAATCGGCAACTTCCTGAGTTTCCATTCTTGTTCTACAGAAAATAATTGAGTATTGATTAGGGTTTGAATCGATCAATCTCTTCAAAGCCTCTTTTTTCTGACGGTAACCTGCCACATAATATTCATGCTTAATGTTCTTTTTAACTTCGTTAATAGAACCCACAGAAATACGGTGAGGTTTTGTCAAATAATTTTTTGAAATACGCTCCACCTCTTTGCTCATCGTTGCCGAGAACAAGAAAGTTTGTTTTGTTTCAGGAGTTTCTTTCATAATGGTTTCCAACTCATCTTTGAAACCCATTGAAAGCATTTCATCTGCTTCGTCTAAAACCAACCAGTGAATTGCAGAAAAGTCTAATGCTTTTCTGTTAATCAAATCGATTACTCTTCCAGGAGTTCCCACAATAATCTGCGGTTTCTCTTTTAAAGAGCGAATCTGATCCACAATACTGCTTCCACCGTAAACTGCTGTAGTTTTGATGTTTTGCATGTACTTTGAATAATTTTTGATGTCTTTTGTAATCTGAAGACATAATTCTCGTGTCGGACAAAGCACCAAAAATTGGATTTTGCGACTCGTATCGTCAATCATATCCAAAATCGGAAGCGAAAACGCTGCTGTTTTGCCTGTCCCTGTCTGCGCAAGTGCGATTAGATCGCGAATATCTGAAAGAATGAAAGGGATAGTCTGTTTTTGGATTTCTGTCGGGCTTTCGTAACCCAGTTCGCCAATGGCCTTAAGGATATCAGGACTTAAATTGGTCTCCGTAAATAAATTCATTAAATATTATAAAATTTTTGCAAAGATACAGTTTTTATTTGGATATTGAATTATACAATATTAACGAATTGATAATTTTATTTTAGAAAACCACAATCATTTTTATATTTAGACAAAAAAACTACAATTTTTTTATTTTTAATTTAAAAATTTTTCAACAATAATCACAATTAGCAAATAATACATTTTATACACTCATAATTATGAATTAATGAAAAATCTATGGGTATTTATTTTGAATATTATTATTTACATTTGATTAAAATTTAAAATATGGCATCTCAGATTTCATCTAAAGTATTTGATTTTTTAAAACTTATCGAAAAAAACAACAACCGAGAATGGTTTAATGATAATAAAAATCTTTTTCTTGAAGCACAATCAGATTTTCAGGATTTCACCGAAGAATTGATTAGCGAAATGGGAAAATTTGATGATACTATTTTAAAACTCGATGCCAAAAAATCTTTGCTCAGGATTTACCGAGATACCAGATTTTCAAAAGATAAAACACCTTACAAAAACTATTTCGGAGCCTCTCTTGGAATGGGGAAAATAAATACAAAAGCAGGATTCTATCTTCATGTACAACCCGGGAAATCTTTTTTAGGAAGCGGAATTTATTTACCGGATTCGCCTGTTTTAAAAGAAATCAGAAAAGAAATCTCTCTTTTTAAAGATGATTTTCTAAAAGCAATCGATGATAAAGATTTCAAAAAATATTACGGCGGGCTCGATCAGGAACACAAACTAAAAAATGTTCCGCAAGGTTTTGAAAAGGAAGATCCGATGGGAGAATATTTAAAACTGAAAAGTTTCATTGGAGTTCACAACATCACCAACAAAGATCTTTCTGATAAAAATGCAGTAAAAAACATTTCAAAAATATTTGAAGCAGCAAAACCTTTGAATGATTTTCTAGATACCTCAATTTCAAATCTCAAAAATTAAACAAAAGCAAAACAAACACTGATAACCAATACATTACAATTAAATATTTTTAACAACAATTTAACATTTTTCATTACCTTTGCTGGTCGTCAAATTTCCACACCATGTCTTTATACCAGCAACTCGCAGAAAAACTACAATACATCAGTCCAAGTTTCTATAAACAGAGGTATTTTAAAAGTTTAAAAAACCTCACCAAAGAAAATTTTTCGGGTCGTAATGTAGAACCAGAGCTGGTTTGGATCAAAGAATATTTACAAAACGATGCCGTAATTTTCGACATTGGAGCCAATGTAGGAACTTTTCTTTATCAGTTTGAAAACAAGCTGAATCACAAGAACATTTACGCTTTTGAGCCCAATAAAAAACTCAACATCAGACTGAGAAGACTTTTCCCGACGATGCACATTTCTTCTGTGGCACTTTCTGACGAAAATACAACGGCACAGTTTAAAGTTCCGATCATTAAAGGAAAAATGGTTGCATCAAGAGGTACTTTAAATACTTCTTACAAGGAAAAAGACGAAGAAAACTCTTACACAGAAACCGTAGAAGTCGTAAAATTGGATGATTGGACGAGATCTAAAAACATCAAAAAAATAGATTTCATCAAAATCGATGTGGAAGGAAACGAAATGAAAACTCTTTTTGGCGGAAAAGATACCATACAAAAATTCAAACCCACATTAATGGTTGAAATGGAACAAAGACACCACGATCAACCCATTTGGAACGAGATTTCCGAAGTTGAAAACTGGGGTTTTGAAGCTCATTATTTAAATCGAAAAACATTTACCCTCGAAAAACTGACTGAAGAAATTTTATTAAAAAACATCAGCGACGAAAAAAATAAAACCGACTACATCAACAATATCATTTTCCTTCCCAAAAACGTTTAAAATCTAAATATGAGTGTAGTAGCAAGGCAGGGTTTTAAGTATTCTATTATCGGGTACGTCGCGACGTTGATCGGGATGTTCTCTATCTTTATTTTCACCAACGATCTATTTTTTTACGGAAAACTAAGATACATCATGTCTGCTGCAGAAATGCTGGTTCCTTTTGTTGTGTTGGGAATTTCATATTCGAATGTGAAGTTTTTTGGAAAGGCTCATGAAGACGGCAAACATCAAAACATGTTGTCTCTTTCTTTAGCATTGGTTTCTATTAATTTTTTAATCTTTTTGGTTGTTTTTTTCCTTATCCCAAGCTTTTTCCCTGAATTTACAAAAATGAAGATCTGGGAAAGCAAAAAATACATTTTACCGCTTGTTTTAACGCTTTCTTTATGTGCAATTTTAAACAGATATATTTCCAATTACAAGAGAATTGTTGTTTCTAATATCTTCGATAATCTTTTACCGAAATTAGCCAACTTAGGTTCTTTCTGTCTGTTTTTTTATTTTCAGTTTTCAGAGCAGATTGCATTGGCTTTTTTCTTCGGAATGTTTGCTTTAATGCTTACAGGATATATTTATTACACCAATAAACTTGACAAAATACACTTTGATTTCAGCAGAGATTACTTTAAAAAAGACAATTTTTACAAAGAGTTTGCGGCGTATAGTTTCTTTGGGTTTTTAGGAACTTTCGGAAATCACATGGCAATCAACAATTATATGATCGGTGAATTTATCGGTGAAGAAGAGATTGCTGTTTACAGTATTTTGTTAGCACTTATTTCATTGATTTCTATTCCGCAATTGGGATTATTTAATATTTCTGCGCCAATTATCCGAAAAAACTTAGCCGATGGAGACATGAAAGAACTCGACAGGTTTCATAAAAAAACATCGTTAACTATTTATTTTTTAGGAGCTGTTTTGTTTGGCTGTATTATGGTAGGATTCCCTTATTTAACGCATTTCATGCCCAATAAAGGAGATCTATTGAGAATGTATGAACCTGTGATCTGGATTTGGGGTTCTGCTGTTTTAATGGATTTAGCGACAGGTTTTAACGGAAATATCATTTCACTTTCAAGATATTACAAATTTAATATTATCGTGATGCTTTTGTTAGCTGGCTTAACGATTGGATTAAACTGGTATTTCATCAACAATACCGATCTTTCTCTGATTGGAATCGCACTGTCAACTGCAATTTCGGTTACTCTTTACAATCTTATTAAAGTCATTTTTAATTATTTTGTGTTTAAAGTTTCACCCTTTTCTATTGAAATGATTTTCGTGTCGATTATCTGTACTTTAGCGATAACGGTAGCGATTGTTTTGCCTGTTTTTGATAATAATTTCATCAATCTTATTTATAAACCGGCAGTTGTTTTAATCTTGATATTTATTGGAAATCATTTCACCAAAATATTTCCGATTGAAGATTATCTGAATATGAAATTCTTCAAAAGTATTTTGAAATTTAAGTAAGCCCGTGAAGAAGATCTTCTAAATTTTCGAGAACAATTTGCTTGCTGTATTCTTTCTGAAAATCATATTGAACATTCTGTAATTCGTAAAACTGCTCAATAACATTTTCTTTTTCAGGAACAATAAAATCTAGATTTGAAGTGTAATTTGCCGGGAAAACTGCTATTTTACCAAACTTTATTGTATCACCAATATTTCCGGTCATTTTTGTTTTTCCGTAGACTTCTTTTTGGCTGAAAAATTTGGTTTGCTGTTGAATTGGACACCACAAAACGTCTGCTTTTTTCATCCACATTTCAAAATCTTCCTGAGAAACTCTTTCTTTGAAATAGGTAATATTGATATGCTCAAGAGAACGTTCTAAATCGACAAGCTCCTTTAATTCATCGTCTTTAGCTTTTCCAAGGAATACAAATTCAATAAGTGGGTTTTTCAGTTTATAACCTCCTTTCATTCTGTTTTCTAAGTCTAAAATAATCTTATTTACGTTTTTATAATCTCGTCTTTTCTGAGAAACTCCACCCGGGATAACTACTGTAAATATCTTATTTACAGGTAACTCAATGGATTTTGTATAAAAAAGTGGCAAAAACTGATATTCCTGCGAAGAAAATTCTTTATCCAAAACCAAAAGATTTTTTGATTTTTTATAAACTTTTGATGTATTAAAAAGACCTTCCTTCCACCATAATTTCATCCGGTAAACAACATCTTCTTTGAAAACATTTTTGATCAAATCTAATTTAGAAGCCTTTGAAAAATTAAGATTATGAACAATTACGGCCGTTTTATATTTATTGGTGATATTCAAAAAAGTATTGAAATATCGATGAACCGTTCCCATAATAACGAGGTCATATTTCTTAGATTTAAGCTGGTCTAAAATCATCGAATTATCTGATAAAAAAACAGCTTCATTATTTGTTTGAATCTGATTTTTAATTCTTTCTGAAAAATAATAATCCACAGAAAATTCTTCTGAATCGTTCATCAAATTCATAAAATCAGCAGCAATTTCTGCGTGAGTATCGATTTCTATGTAAGCTATTTTTTTCATTTATTTATGAATGTTCTTTTGAATAAACCTAACAGGTTTTAGAAACCTGTTAGGTTTGAAAATATCGAATTTTATATTTTTACAAAGTGAAAATTTAGATTTTAAGTTTTGGCTAAAGCCAATTGTATTCATTGTATTTAAAAAACGGGCTAAAGCCCGTTCCTATTGATTCAAAATAATTTATAATTTAAACCATTTCTTTTTAAACTGATTCCAACGTTGCTGATTAATTACCTTCTGTTCATCTTTTGAAATTTTCAACTCAAGATTTTGAGATTTGCTTTTTTCGTACGAACTGATAATCTGAAACAGAAATGAAGGCGATTTTATTTTTGTAGCTTCTTTTGCAGCCGCAACATAAGTCAGGAAACGATTTAAGCCTAAAAAATAAAAATATCGTCCATAATAATCAGCCGGTTTTATGGTATAATCTGCTCCTTTTACTTTGATTAATTTCACATGTAAATCCGGAAGGACAACTTCTTTCCAACCTAAATTTTGCAGAAGAATTGCATCAATATTATCCCAACCCAATGTTTCACGCAAACCTCCCATTTGGAGAAAACATTCCTTTCGATACGCTTTCATCGGACCGCGAACATGATGCTTGTTAGAATTTCCTTCATACACCCATTCTCCATTTTTTTCAACATACAATAATCCTCCAACCAAACCGTAATCAGGGTTTTTCACAAAAGAATCTGCGACAGTTTGTAAATAATTTTCAGACAAAATAATATCTGAATCAAACTTACAAATAATATCAAATTGATTCAGATCCTGGGTCTGTAAACCATTTTTAAAAGCCACAACCACTTTAGAACCCGGTTGATGCAAAGACTTTTCTAAATTAACCGTTTCAAATCTGGAATCCTGTTCAGTATATTTTTGAATGACCTCTGAAGTTTTATCAGTCGAGCCATCGTTCACCACTACCACTTTAAAATCCTTAAAACTTTGCTGTTGTAAAGAGTCTAAAGTAAACGGGAGATTATTTTCCTCGTTGTGTGCAGGAATTATGATTAAAAATTTCAATGTAAATGATAATGATGAATAATAATTGATCAATGATAAAATTCAACAGTTAGCTTGCATCAATTATCATTTATCAATTATCGTTAATATTATTTATTGTGCGGTTTCAGCATATTTTTAGGATCAAGAATTTCGTCTAATTTTTCCTGAGAAAGTAGATTCTGTTCCAGAACTAAATTATAAACACTTTTACCTGTTTCTAAAGCTTCTTTTGCAATTTTTGTAGATTGTTTGTATCCGATGTAAGGATTTAAAGCAGTTACAATTCCAATGCTGTGTTTTACCATATTCAGACAAACATCTTTATTGGCAGTAATTCCGATCACACATTTCTCACGAAGCGTTTCTAAAGCATTGCACAGGAAGTGAATATTTTCCATGATCGCGTGCGAAAGAACAGGCTCCATTACGTTTAACTGTAATTGTCCGGCTTCGGCAGCAAAAGTAACAGTTAAATCATTTCCAATTACTTTAAAACAAACCTGATTAACCACTTCCGGAATTACAGGATTTACTTTTCCAGGCATAATCGATGAACCGGGCTGCATCGGAGGAAGATTGATTTCAGACAAACCAGCTCTAGGTCCTGAAGAAAGCAATCTTAAATCGTTACAGATCTTAGAAAGTTTCACCGCAAGACGCTTCATTGCTGAAGAATAAATCACATAAGAACCTGTATCTGGAGTTGCTTCAACCAAATCCGGAGCAGAGATCACCGGATATCCTATTAATTCTGCTAAATTTTTAGCACAAAGCGTCGCATAGCCGATTGGAGCGTTAATTCCGGTACCAATTGCTGTTGCACCCATATTGACTTCAACAAAAAGATTGGCGTTGTTATTCAGTTTTGAAATATCTTCTTCCAAAGTTGCTGCAAATGCTTCAAACTCCTGCCCCATCGTCATTGGAACAGCATCCTGAAGCTGAGTTCTCCCCATTTTAATCACATCATGAAACTCTTTTCCTTTTTCACGGAAAGCATCAACGATTCCTATCAATTTTTTTACTAAAATTTCGTTCATCTGCAACAATCCCATTTTGATCGCTGTAGGATATGCATCATTCGTAGACTGCGAAAGATTGATATGATCGTTTGGCGAACAAAATTCGTATTCTCCTTTATTTTTGCCTAATTTTTCTAAAACTCGGTTCGCAATTACTTCATTAGCATTCATGTTAATAGAAGTTCCTGCTCCACCCTGGATCATATCTACCGGAAATTCGCTGTGAAATAATCCACCAATTAACTCGTCACAAGTTTCTGCAATTTTAAAATATAAATCCTGATCTAAAAGACCTAATTCATAATTGGTTTTAGCAGCCGCTTTTTTCACATACGCCAAACCTTTGATGAATTCCGGATAAGATGACAAAAGCTGTCCTGAAATTTTGAAATTGTCAATTGCTCTCTGAGTCTGAACTCCATAATAAGCATTTAACGGCACATTTAGTTCGCCGAGTAAATCACTTTCTTGTCTGAAATTTTCCATTAAATATTATTTAATAGTTTAATTATTTGATTAATAAAAAACGCACCGTAAAGATGCGCTTTAAAATTTATTTTGTAGGATATTTTTGATTTAAAGCTTGAAGAATTGCCCATGTTTCGGCATCCATAATCCCATCGTAATTTTGAGGTCTGAAGTGATATTGTAATGCTTCAATTGTTTTTTTGGTAGCATCATCCCACTTTCCGTTAGGGTAAATTTCGTAGCCAAATTTCTGCAAAGCAGTCTGAACTAAAAAGATAAACGGAGACTCATTATATCTTGTTGAAACATCAGTCTGTGCTGAAGTAAGCAAATTTTGTTTTGTGGCTTCATCATACCACATTCCGATCTGATATTCGTCGTAAAGTTTTTTCCAAGGAAACTGCGGTCCCGGATCTTGCTTTCTTAACGGTGCAATATCTGAATGCGCCAAAACATTGGTTGCAGGAATATTATATCTGGTTACGATATCTTTAGCTAAAGCTGCCACTTTTTTAATTTGGTCATCACTAAAAGGCTGAAACGTCTTTACACCAGCTGCATCAGCAGTAAATCCCATATTTACGATCTCAATTCCAATTGAAGTATCATTTAGGTTTTTATCTGCGCGCCATGCACTTACCCCTGCATGATAAGAACGCTTGTTCTCGTCTACCAATTGATAGATCTCATTGTCACCTAAATTATTTACAAGATAATGTGCGCTAACGCCCTGCTGAGTAAGAACTGTTATCGATTTATCATCCGGTAAAACGGTATAATGAAGGATTAAATATTTTTGTCTGAAATTTTGAGCAATTGCGGGGAAATGAGTTTTTACAACTTTGTATCCTGCAGGTTTTGCCGAAACAATAGAACCGTAACTTGCCGTATTATCATTTTTAGTAATATCTGCAATATTGGTAGTGAAAAACTCTACTCCACTTTCTTTTGTAATTTGTGGTTTAATTTTTTCTTGAGAAGCAGAATTAGTTACAGTTTTTGGCTGTGAGACTGGAGTTTTCGAACGGTATGTATTTTTTTTAATATTTTTTTGTGAAGTACACGAAAAAACGAACATACTTAAGCCGATGATATATAATGTCTTACGCATTAGTTTACTTTTTTAATCATTTATCAGTGTAAAAATACACAATTTTTTTCTGAATTTTATTTGGTAAATAAAGAAATCTGTTCTATATTTGCACTCGCAATAACAGAACAACGATCATTAAAAAATAAAGAATAAAGGAGGGTTGCCAGAGTGGTTAATGGAGCAGTTTGCTAAACTGTCGACGCGAAAGTGTCGCAAGGGTTCGAATCCCTTACCCTCCGCTTTTTTCTTTTTATAAAACAATATTT
>NZ_JAPDKN010000079.1 GCF_026163565.1 Chryseobacterium sp. YIM B08800 | reverse complement strand
CTGCCATAAAATTATTACTCAATAAAATTTAAACAGGCTCTTAATGGTTCAAATAAATTTAAAATTGTACAATTACAAAGTATGATGTTAAAATTTCATCTTATCACACTATAGACTTAAATGTTTATCTTTGTACGACAATAAAAAACTATGATTTTATCAATGACCGGCTTTGGTAGAGCCGAAAGTGTTTTTGAAGGAAAAAAAATTTCGATAGATATTAAATCTCTGAACAGCAAGAGCTTTGATTTAAATATCAAAATTCCTTTACGTTACAAAGAAAAAGAATTTGAAGTAAGAAAAATTCTCAACGATAGAATCATCCGCGGAAAGGTAGATTGCTACATCAATATTGAGAATCTTGAAGAGACCAATGATGTGAAGATCAATAGAGGTTTAATTGATTCTTACATGAATGAGCTTAAAAATATCGCTTCAGACGGACCTGATTTTGAATATCTTAAAATGGCAGTAAGACTTCCGGATGCGATTACTTCAAGACCCGACGAATTAACTGAAGGTGAATGGGAAGCTTTAGCGAAAATCGTTAATAATGCGGTTGATAAATTCCAAGAATTCAGAAAAACAGAAGGAAAAATTCTTCACGAAGAACTGGAAAGAAATATCAAAAATATAGACAAATATCTTTCAGAAGTTATTCCTTACGAAGAAGTTAGAATTAATTCTGTGAAAGAACGTTACATGAAAACACTGAAAGAGTTTGAAAATGTTGACGAGACACGTTTCTATCAGGAAATGGCCTATTTCACTGAAAAACTAGATATTTCTGAAGAAAAAGTAAGACTTTCTCAGCATTTGAAATATTACTCTGAGGTGATGGAAAATGAAGATTTTAATGGAAAAAAACTTGGTTTTATTTCACAGGAAATCGGAAGAGAAATCAATACTTTAGGCTCAAAAGCCAATCACGCTGAAATTCAGAAATTGGTGGTGATGATGAAAGATGATTTGGAAAAAATTAAAGAGCAAACGTTAAATGTATTATAGTTAAGAGGTTCGTGATACGGGTTTTAGATTCGAAGTTAAAAGGCTGAATCTGAAGACCCGAAACTCAGAACTCGAAACTCGAAACCCGAAACTAAAAATGAATAAAGTCATCATATTTTCAGCGCCATCAGGAAGCGGGAAAACGACATTAGTAAAACATTCTCTCGAAGCAATTCCTGAGTTGGAATTTTCTATATCGTGTACAACAAGACAGCCGAGAGGAAGTGAAGTTCATGCTGTTGATTACCATTTTATTTCGCCTGAAGAATTCAGACAAAAAATTTCTGAAGATGCTTTTGTAGAATTTGAGGAAGTTTATACCGATAAATATTACGGAACTTTAAAATCTGAGGTTGAAAAGATCTGGAATCAGGGAAAAGTTGTTATTTTTGATGTAGACGTAAAAGGCGGAATTTCATTAAAAAAATATTTTGGTGAAAAAGCATTGTCCATTTTTATAGAACCACCTTCGATTGCCGAGTTGGAACGAAGATTGAATTCTAGAGGAACAGATGATGCCGAAACCATAAAAACCCGCGTAGAAAAAGCAGAAGAAGAGCTTACCTATGCGATAGAATTTGACAAAATCGTGATCAACAGCGATTTAGATATTGCAAAAAAAGAAATAGAAAGTTTAATAAAAAGTTTTATCGGAAGTTAAAAGCTGGATGATGGAAGCCGGGTGATGGAAGTTTGAAGATTATAAAAACCAAACGACATCATTACTAGCTTCTAATTTCTAACTTCTAATTTCTAATGAACAAAAACATTGAGGCTGAAATGAGCACCGAAACATTAGAAAAAGCTAAATCTACCCTTCCGGTAAAAGGATTTTTAGATTTGAAAGATATTGATATTCCTCAAGGAGAAGACTTGGTAAAAGCAATTCTCCAACTGAAAGAAGAAAAAAATGCCGTTATTCTGGCGCATTATTATCAACCAGGAGAAATTCAGGATATTGCTGATTTCTTGGGAGATTCTCTTCAATTGGCAAGACAGGCAAAAGATACGGATGCCGATATGATTGTATTCTGCGGAGTACATTTTATGGCGGAAGCAGCAAAAATTCTGAACCCAACCAAAAAAGTTGTTCTTCCTGATACGATGGCAGGATGTTCTTTGGCAGACGGTTGTTCAGGTGAAGGTTTGAGAAAAATGCGTGAGCAACATCCAAATGCTCTAATTGCAACTTACATCAACTGTAACGCTGAAACGAAAGCAGAAAGTGATATCATTGTAACCAGCTCAAATGCTGAAACCGTGATTGAAGCTTTACCGACTGACCGACCGATTATTTTCGCTCCGGATAAAAATTTAGGACGATATTTATCTAAAAAAACTGGTCGTGATATGATCCTTTGGGATGGAAGCTGCATTGTACACGAAGCATTTTCTATGGAAAGAATTGCTCAACAATTAGCCGAAAACCCGGATGCAAAAATGATCGCGCACCCTGAAAGTGAAGAAGCTGTTTTAAAATTGGCTCACTTCATCGGTTCTACTTCTGCTCTTTTGAATTTTGTTGAAAAAGACGATTGTCAGAAGTTCATCATCGCAACCGAAGAAGGAATTCTTCACGAAATGAGAAAACGTGCACCACACAAAGAATTGATCCCTGCTTTGGTTTTTGATGAAAGCTGTAACTGTTCGGAATGTTTTTATATGAAACGAAATACAATGGAAAAATTGTATTTGTGTATGAAATATGAGCTTCCTGAAATTCTAATTGAAGAAGAACTTCGACTGAAAGCTTTGAAACCGATTGAAGCAATGCTCGATCTTTCGAAAAGTATTAAATAATAAAAAAAGCACTGTTTTTCACAGTGCTTTCATTTTTTATTGAGGAAAACAATCTACATGTACCAAAACTCTAGATTTACAGCATTCTGGTAAAGCATGGAAAGCTTTACACGAGCTTGGAAAACCTGGCCCATAAGGTCCGGGAGGACAGTTTTCATTGCAAACTCCGCCACCATTAATCGCTTTTAAATTCCCTCTGTTTAATTTTTTTAGATTTTTCATATTTATTTGATTTGTTTAGTTATTAAATATAATACTTTTGTTTATATATAAAAAATTATGAGTAAGATCTTTTTAGAAGATGTAAAAATTTACGCTTACCACGGCGTTCTTCCTGAAGAAAATATTATCGGAACCTATTATATTTTAAATGCTGAAATTCATACAGATCTATGGGATGCTGCAGCTTCTGATGATTTGAATGATACGATTAGTTATGCAGATATTAATGAAATCATCCATGACGAAATGAAAATTAAATCTAAATTATTAGAGCATGTTGCGGGAAGAATCATCACTAAAATCAACGAAAGATTCAGTCAAATCTCTTATATCAAATTAAGAATTACCAAAACAAGTCCGCCAATGAAAGGCGAAATGAAAGGAGCAAGTATTGAGCTTGAAAAAAGTTTTTTATTAGGTGGAATTACAGAAAATGAGTAATTTTCAATTTTAAAATAAAAACACAGTGAAGGTATTCAAAATATTATTTTTATTGTTTTCTATCGGTATTTTTGGGCAAAACAATACTTCAGGTGATGCTATTTACAATTTTCCGAAAATAAAATCGAGCATTACAATGCCGGTAACTATTCCGTTATCAGAGATCAGCAATATGATTAATGCTTCGGTAAAAGATATGATCTTTCAGGATGACTCTTATACCGATAACGATAATGATCAGTTTAAAGTGAAAGTCTGGAAAACCCGACCAATTCGACTGGTTGGAGATGCCAATCAAAACATTGCAATTGAAGTTCCGTTAAAAATATGGGCAGAAAAAGGCATTGGAACTTTGGGAGTTTACACTTACCAGGAAACAACTTTTGAAACAGTAATGTATTTTAAAACCGCTTTAAGTTTTAAAAATAACTGGACGGTAAGTACTTTTACACAACCCATGGGTTTTAAATGGGTAAAAAAACCTGTTTTAGACTATGGAAAAATTAAGATTCCTATTACTTCTTTGGTTGAAAAAAGCCTGAAAGAACAGCAATACAAATTTTCTAAAACCATCGATCAGCAAATGGCTGAACAACTCAATTTTCAGCAATATGCAGTTTTAGCGTGGAACGCTTTTTCTCAGCCTTTTAATATTTCAGAAGAATATAATACGTGGTTGAAAATTACTCCAATCAATGTTAATATTACTCCGCTTAAATTTTACGGAAATCAAATTGACACCAATATCGGCATTGATATTTTCTCAGAAACTTATACCGGAACAAAACCAGAATCGTCTCAACCTGTAAAAGCGGTGATGAATTTTAATTTTATTCCGCTTTTGGCTGATCAGTTTGTATTGCAGACCACTGCAAATATTCCTTTTTCTGAAGCAACCGGAATTGCAAAAAAAACATTTTTAAATAAAGAATTTGACATCAGAAATTCTAAAGTTAAAATTACGGATATCAAAGTGTATGGAGAAGCCAACCGTATTATGATAGAAGCCGATACAGAAGGTTATGTGAATGGAACGTCTTTTATTTCTGGGATTCCTGTTTATGATGAAGCTAAGAAAAAAATAGTGCTTTCAGACACAAAATTCAAGCTTAAAACATCCAACATTCTTCAGAAATTAGCAACGTCTCTTTTTAAAGGCAAAATTGTAAAGATGATTGAAGATGAATACGGAATTCCCACAAGCGAACTTGAAACATCATCCAAGAAAAGTATTGAAGAAGCTTTTAACAAAGAATATTACAAAGGTTTGAAAATGAGTGGTAAGGTTTTTAATCTAAAACCTCATCAAATTCTTTTAAACGACTCCGGAATCACGGCTGTAATTGATACGAATGCCAATTTAAGATTTACCTTAAAAGGATTTTAAACAAACATAAATTATGAGAAAATATTTACAGATTATTGACAGACACAGAGCAACAAAATGGATGAGGTTTTTTAATATTCTCATTGACAGAGTTGCATTTAATTGTATTTTTTTAATTTTAGGTTTCCTGGGCGGGATATTAGATGGGATTTTTGGAATATATTTTTTTACTAAATTCTTTTATAAGCTTGCAGGATTAGGAAGAGTCGCAGACATTATCATTACTAGTATTATCTTTTTCTTTTATATTTTTTTAATTGAATATTTTACTAAAGGCAGAAGTCTTGGAAAATATATTACCGGAACAAAAGTAATCATGACAGATGGCAATGAACCTACTTTGAGTGATTATTTTATGAGAAACATTATACGATTGGTTCCTTTTGATGCATTATCTTTTTTTGGAGAAAACGGATGGCATGATAGCTGGAGCGATACCAGAGTAATCAACATTAAAAACTATCAGGCTGAAAGACAGACCAAGAACGAAATTGACAACATTGGAATAAAAGAAATTGCATAAAAAATTTGGAGAACATTATAATTTTCCTATATTTGCACCACCTAAAAATGGTGCTTTGGCCGAGCGGCTAGGCAGTGGTCTGCAACACCATCTACAGCGGTTCGAATCCGCTAGGCACCTCCAATCGATCCCTAATCTATAATTAGTTTAGGGATTTTTTATTTCTTAAAATTTCACCTATTCAGCAAACAAAAACAACTCATTGATATTCAAATTAATAAGCTTGTCTTTTTGAAAAGTACTTTTTATAATGAGGGAAGCCTTGACTGTAATACCAAAATCCCGATTTACTGCTACGGTGTTTCAAAAAAGAAGAAATAAAAAAAATAAACAGTAAAGCAAACCCTAATAATATAAAACTTTCGAGTAGTGAAAAATAATCTGAAGTTTCCATTTGGTTAGTTTTTAGTACTATAAATATATGTAAAACAGACGATAACAAAAAATAAATTCTCTACAATCGGAGATTTAAGTTAAAAAGAACAATATAAAAAATGATATTACTCTCCCTTTAATTTTCGTGAAAAGAAAGTTCTTGTAAAATTTTAACACTTCTTTAACTAAACCTTGGCTTCATAATTGAAATTATCATTACAAAGACTTTAAAAGTTTTAATAAAATAGAAAAATTTGAGTTATGAAAAATATAGTTTTAGCAGGTGTAATCTCAATATTTACATTGACCGCCTGTAAGAAGGACGACAATAAAGTGGCTGAAAAAACATTAGAACAGCAGAAACTTGAATTCCAAGCGAGACAGCTTGATATAGAAAAGCAAAAGCTGGCTATTGAAAGAGAAAGATTTGCTTATGAAGCACAAAAAAGAACCGACAGTATAGCTGAAGTTGAAAAAGCTAAAACAGCAGCTGCAGCAAAACCTCAGGTAATTAAAGAAACTAAAACAATATACAGAGATGCTCCGTCTTCAAGCAGCGGAAGTTCTTCTGCAGGAAGCAGTTCTTCACAAGGAACAACCGCTCAGAAAAAAGGGATTAGCGAAGCTGCAAAAGGTACAGCAATTGGTGCAGTGAGTGGTGCTGCGTTGGGAGCTATTGTTAATAAGAAAAACCGTGGTGGTGGTGCCGTTGTTGGTGGTATCATCGGTGGTGCGACAGGTTACACTTTAGGTAGAGCACAAGATAGAAAAAGTGGTCGGGTACAGCCTAAATAATTAAATATTTTCAAAAACATGAAAGATTGCTTATTTTTAAGCAATCTTTTTTTATGTTCCTGATTATATGTTCTTCAATTTTTCTCATAACAACCTTAATGGGTTGGGGAAAACTGATGGAAAATATTTTTGGAAAAAGCTTAAACGGAATTTCAGGGAAAATTTTAACAGGAGTTTTCTCCGTCGGCTTACTATTTACGGTAGTATCATTTTTCGTTCCGCTTAATTTATATGTTGAAATTCCTACAATTTTCATCGGACTCTTTTACTTTTTTAAAGACAAACTCTATCTGGAGTATTTTCACTTTTCAAAAAAAGACTCAGTCATTTTAGGGATTTTAGTAGCTGTAATTTTATTTTCCGCTTCTTTTTATCCTTTTATTTTAGATCATTTCGGGTATTATGTTCCTTCCATTAAATGGCTTACAGAATACGGTTTGGTTAAAGGAATTTCCAATCTTGATCTTATTTTGGGACAAATGTCTGTTTGGCATATTTTTCAGGCAGGATTCAGCAATTTCGCAGACCCATTTTTAAGGCTTAATGCCGTTTTGCTTATTATTTACGGAATTTATATTATCGAAAATAAAAGTTGGATTCAACTGATTTTCATTCCGGTTTTCCTTATTTTTTCGCAATCTCCAAGTCCGGATTTGCCAGCAATTGTATTTTCTTTAATTATTCTGAATGAAATTTTATCCGGCAACAAAAACCTTGCTTTCTTATTTGCATTTTCTGTTTTTACATTTACGATAAAGCCAACCGTTATTTGGCTACCGATTTTTATTCTGTTCTACTCTATTTTCGTTTCCGGATTTCGGTATAAAAAACTTATTTTAGGTTCATTTATTTTTCTTTTATTCATCATAAAAAACATCTGGATATTTGGTTATCCCATTTTCCCCTTAACTTTTTTCGACTTAGGAATTTCATGGAAACCCAATCCTGAACTACTAAAAGCATCATCTGAATTTGCGATTGTAAAAACTTTTGACGAGCAATATTCTTATGCGGAAATTTTAAAATTCGCATGGTTTGATTACATTAAAAACTGGCTTTTCTTGAATGGAATTAAATCGGCAATTAACATTTCGTTTGTAGTAAGTTTAATCGGGTTTATCATCTTTTCTATTATTAAAAAAAATAAAATCACCAGTTTAATTTGTATTTCTATATTGGTAAAAAGTCTTTTAATTTTATCTTTTTCCGCGCAGTACCGATTCTTTATTGATGTATTTTTCGTTCTATTTTTTGTAGTTTTTTTCAACAGTTTAAATAAGAAAAATGCGCTCTTCATTTCTTCGGGTTTAGCTCTCATTTTTATGGGTCTTTTTTCATCCCCCAAACTCGTTCAGCAGCTTATTCCGAGTTTTAAATTAAGCAGAAATTTGACTCCGTTTGAAAAAAATCAACTTTTAAAACCTTCTAATTACGAATACAATCAATATAATTCTTTTAAAATAAGAGATCTTAAATATAATGTTTCAAAAAAATATACTTTTAGTTTTGACACTCCTATTCCTGCAATTTCAGAAAGCTACGTTTTAGATTATCAGAAATTAGGAATATTTCCGCAACCTATTGATAAAAACAATTTAAAAAAAGGATTTATATGGAAAAAATTGAATACTGAAGAAAAAAAAGAGCTTGATAAAACAATAGAAATCATCAAAAAGAGCTATCTACAAACCGATTACTAAAGACTTTATTATCTGAATAAAAAACGGTAATTTTGTACTATGTTCAATACTTTAGGTAATCTTCTCAGCCTAACCACGTTTGGCGAGAGTCACGGCGCTGCTTACGGCGGAATCATCAATAATTTTCCGGCAGGTCTGGAAGTCGATTTTGAAAAAATTCAATATGAGTTGGATCGTAGAAAACCAGGTCAGTCAGCAATCGTTACCCAACGAAAAGAAAGCGATACTGTACAATTTCTTTCCGGCATTTTCGAAGGAAAAACTACCGGAACTCCTATTGGTTTTATGATTGAAAACGAAAATCAGAAATCAAAAGACTATGACCATATTGCGAATTCTTATCGCCCGAGTCATGCAGATTTTACGTACGATCAAAAATTTGGCATCAGAGATTATCGCGGCGGCGGAAAATCTTCTGCAAGAGAAACCATCAATTGGGTGGTTGCCGGAGCTTTAGCAAAACAACTTTTAAAAGATATTGAAATTAACGCTTACGTTTCTTCCGTGGGCGAAATTTTCTGTGTAAAACCTTATCAGGATTTAGATTTTTCTAAAATTGAAAGCAATGAAGTACGTTGTCCTGATGCTGAAACGGCAGAAAAAATGATTTCAAAAATTAAAGAGATCAAAAAAGAAGGCAATACAATTGGCGGAACCATTACTTGCGTGATCAAAAATGTACCTGTAGGAATTGGCGAACCTGTTTTTTCTAAACTTCAGGCTGAATTGGCAAAAGCAATGCTTAACGTTAATGCCTGCAAAGGTTTTGAATATGGAAGCGGATTTTGTGGTGCAAAAATGACAGGAAGCGAACATAATGATCAGTTTAACACCGATTTTTCTACAAAATCAAATCTTTCAGGCGGAATTCAGGGCGGAATTTCTAACGGAATGGATATTTATTTCCGGGTAGCTTTCAAACCTGTTGCCACTATTTTAAGACCTCAGGAAAGTGTTGACAAAGACGGAAATGCTGTGACTGTTGAAGGAAAAGGCAGACACGATCCTTGCGTTGTTCCAAGAGCCGTTCCTGTGGTAGAAAGTTTAGCCGCATTTGTTTTAGCTGATCTATTTCTAATCAACAAAACACGAAACCTTAATCAATTTTAAATTTAATTTTTAGTAATCATGAAAAATTACTGGGATAAAGCCATATCTTTTGAAGAATATCTTCAAATTGCACATCAAAGACTCGAAAACCCTCCAACTCCACAAGATGCTGAATATAAAATGTATTACGAGCTTGGAATTCAGAGGATGGACAGAACTTTGAAAAAATTCGTTATCGATGAAGAGCAAATCAACGAGCTGAAATCTAAAAATTTCAACGGAAAAATTTTAATTATTTCTGAAGCTTGGTGTGGTGATGCAAGTGCTACAGTTCCTGCTTTGGCAAAGTTTTTTGAAGGACATAATGAAGTAAAAATCTTCCTGAGAGACAGCGATAAAAGTTTAATCAATCAATTTTTGACGAATGGTACAGAATCTATTCCGAAAGTGATTATTTTAGACGAAAACTTCAATGTAAAAAATTCTTGGGGACCACGTCCGAAATTTGGGCACGAATTATTATTAAAATTTAAAGCCGATCCGGAATCATATCCAAGAGAGAGTTTTTACAATGATCTGCAGGTTTATTATTCCAGAAACAGAGGGAAAGATGCCATTCAGGAAATTTTAGAATTACTATAAAATAAATACTATGAAAAAACTGGCTATTTACGTTGTTGTTCTCGTAGTTTTAGGTGTTATTTTTTTCGTTCCCGGAATACGAAATTATCTTAAAGATCAATTTTTCCCGATTGCTACGATAGAAAATGCAGTACACATTAGTGAAGAAGATTATGATGTAGATTTACAAGGAATCAATGTTCCAAGTACCAATCTGAAAAACTTCAAAAACAAGCCTGTTTTTCTGAATTTTTGGGGAACATGGTGTCCACCATGTAGAAAAGAATGGCCATCCATACAAAAATTGTACGACCGAAGAAAAGAAAATGTAGATTTTGTTTTAATTGCAATGAAAGATGAGGAAGCAACCGTAAGAAAGTTTTTGAAAGAAAATAATTACACCGTTCCTGTCTATATTGCGCAAAGTCCGATCTCTGAAAAGATACTTCCGAAAGCCTTTCCTACTACCTTTCTTTTAGACAAAAACGGAAGAATTTTAATCAAGGAAGATGCCGCAACTGATTGGGATGCAGAATCTATCCACCAGTTTATTGATAACATTGTTAAGTAAACTTTAACTAAAATTTAGATTGAGTTGGTATAACTTTTGCGAAATTTACAGAGTTGAAAATTATTTTAAAAACAAGCACAAACATGAAATATTCAAAACTCAACTTAGCAAAAGAAGCTATTGCCCACAAAGGCTTCCTAAAAAAAATTCCGGACATCTTCAGAATGGTGAATATGTGGAGAAAAGGTACATACCCAGTAAAATCGATGGATCTTATTTTACCATTAGTAGGTCTTCTTTACGTAATCTCTCCTATTGATATCATTCCCGACTTCATTGTCGTTGCGGGAGTTCTGGATGATTTGGCTGTCTTATCTTTAGCTATTCCAAAATTAATAAGGGAAGTCGATAAATTTCTTCTTTGGGAAGCTGAACAGAAATACAGTACAAATGGCGCAAAAGTAATTGACGCAGAAATCGTTTAAATAATTAATAACATCCTTTCGGGGATGTTTTTTTATGAAGAATGAAATGTAAATTCAATTCATTCTCTATTTTTTTAAGTTTAATTCTTCACTTATGACGCAAAATTCATGATTGACAATTGACTTTAACATCAAATCCTTAAATTTGCACAATCTAATAAAAAATTAATGGAAAGTAAGAAAGAATTCTTTTTGGAATGTTACAAACTGGGCATCATCAAATTTGGAAGATTTACATTAAAAAGCGGTATCGAAAGTCCGTTTTATGTAGATTTAAGACCTTTAGCATCAGATCCTAAAATTTTAAAAAACTTAGCCAATTATTTACTGGAAATGCTTCCTTTGGATAATTTTGATTTGATTTGCGGAGTTCCTTATGCTGCACTTCCAATGGCTACAGCAATGTCTTTGGAAAGCTATATTCCATTAATTATAAAAAGAAAAGAAGCAAAAAACTACGGTACTAAAAAATTAATTGAAGGAATTTACCAGAAGGGGCAAAACTGTCTTTTGGTAGAAGATGTCATCACTTCCGGAAAATCTTTGATAGAAACCATCGCTGAAGTTGAGCAGGAAGATTTGAAAGTTGCCGACATTGTGGTTGTTTTAGACAGAGAACAAGGCGGAAAACAGCTTTTGGAAAGCAAAGGTTTCAGAGTTCACACTTTATTTAACATCTCTGAAGTTTGTACAATTTTACAGGAAGAAGGTGAATTGAGCGATGAAGAAGTAAAAAGAATTCAGGACTTTTTAAAAGGAAATCATATTCAGTTTGAAGAAAAGAAAAGACTTTCTTATCAGGAAAAATTTGAAAATGCACAGCATTCTGTTTCAAAAAAGCTGTTAGAAACTGCTTTAGCAAAAGAATCTAACTTAATTGCTTCAGCTGATGTAACGACTACTCAGGAATTATTGGAACTGGCTGAAAAAGTTGGACCAAATATTATTGCTTTAAAAACGCATATCGATATTATTTCAGATTTCGATTATCAAAATACAATCGTTCCTTTGAAAGAACTGGCTGCAAAGCATAATTTCTTATTAATGGAAGACAGAAAATTTGCCGACATCGGAAACACTCAGGAATTACAGTTCACAAGTGGAGTTTTCAAAATTACAGATTGGGCAGATTTCGTAACGTCTCAGGTAATTGGCGGTTTCGAATCTTTAGACTGTTTCAAAAATGTAGGCGTTGTGGCGATTATCGGAATGTCTTCAAAAGGAACTTTAACGACAAATAGCTACAGAGAAGAAGCTTTAAAAGTAGCATTATCTCATCCTAATGTAATTGGTGGAGTGTCTCAGAATGCACTTCCTGAAGAGATTTTACTATTTACTCCAGGTGTAAATTTAGCAGATTCAGGTGACGGAAAAGGTCAACAGTATAATACTCCGAAACATGTTTTCAAAACGCTTCACACCGACTTCATTATTGTAGGAAGAGGAATTTACAAATCTGAAGATCCTGCAGAAGCTTCTGTTACTTATAAAAATGAAGGCTGGAACGCTTATCTCGCTTCATTATAAAATAAATAATTTACGATTTGCTCTCATTCATTTGGGAGCAAATTTTATTTTAAAGAATTCCCAAAATATTTATTTTTTTAATAAATCTTAACTTAAAATCATAAAGAATTATACCTAAAATAAGCTATATTTGATGCTTTATCAGGACATTGAAAAAGTTTAGCATTGGTCTTTTTTTGATTTGGGGAGTTGTACAGGTTTCTGCACAAAAAGATAGCATTTCCATTCATGCAAAATTATCGCAGGACAGGAAAACGCTTGTGGTTAATCAGGAAATTGTATATCATAACCATTCCGATAAAGATTTAACCAAAATAAAACTTCTCAACTGGATTTCTGCCTACAACAAAAGAGGTACTTCTCTGGTTTACAGAAAACTGGAAGACAGAAACAACAGTCTTCACTTTGCAAAACAGGAAGAACTTGGAAAAGTTTTAGAATTAAATATAAAAAATTCGGGAAACCAACCTGTTCCGGTAAAGACTATTTCTGACGAGAATTTATTTCTTTCTTTGAATGAAAATTTAGAACCCGGAAAAAGTATCAAGTTGCAGTTACAGTATAAAATGCAGCTTCCTGATAAAAAATTCACAGGTTACGGAACTTCTGAACAAGACATTGCTTTAAAATATTTCTTTATTGTTCCTGATCATTTTGATGTTGATAATATTTCTAAAAGAGACTATCACGACATCGAAGAATCTGTTAATTTCAACACCTATTGGTCGGTTGATTTTGATGCACCTTCAAATTCTTTTATTCAAAGTAATCTTCAGCAGATTCAGCCTAACTTATTTAAAGGATATTTAGATTCAGATCCTGAATTTATTATTTCTAAAAATGCTTATCCTACAATAAAAATCAATACAGAAGATATTAAAACTGAAATAAAATTTGGATACAATATCACCAAACAGGAAATTCAGAACCTCGAATTTTACCTTCCTTTGCAACTGAAATTCATCAAAGATAAAATTGGTTTCATTCCGGAACAACTTTTTATTTCGGAAAAATTCAGGGCAAAAGAAGACTTTTTCGGGAATAATGATATTAAATTTTGGAAATTCAGGTTTAAATTATTTTCGGATGCAGAAAATACCGACTTAGATTATTTCGGAATTATCTCAAAAAAAATTCTTGACGAAAGTATTATTACCGATAAACAGGAAAATCACTGGTTTAAAAATGGTTTAAAATCATATCTTGAAATTCAGTATCTGAAAAAATTCTACGGAGAAACCAAACTTCTCGGGAACCTTCCTGAAAATAGTATTTTAGGAGTTAAACCTTTGAAATTATTTCATGCTTCAAGAGTGAAATTGCTTGACCGATACGGTTTGGCTTATCAATACATCATGTCTCAGAATCTCGATCAGAAAATTGATGAACCTTTTGCGGTTTTGAGTAATTTTAATGACATGGCGATCAGCAGCTTTGAAACGGGAAGCCTTTTCAGTTATTCTGCCGATAAAATGGGTGAAGAAAAATTTAATCTTCTACTGAAAAATTACATCGCTGAAAATACAGACAAACAGGCTTATCCTGAAGATTTTTTAGATCAATTGGCAAAAGAAGAAACTTCAACGTCTTATTTAAAAGGATTTTTGAAACAGAAAAACAGAGTTAATTTCAGGCTTAAAAATTTTAGAGTAAATAACGATTCTCTTGATATTAAAATCGTAAAAAATACAGACGAGGCAATTCCTGTAAAGCTTGAAACTCAAACCAAGAGCGGAGAAAAAACTTCTTACTGGATTGAAACTGAAGAAAACGAAAGACTAAAAACAGTGAGTCTTCCGTCTGAAGATATCTACAAAATCACTTTAAATAACGATTACATATTTCCGGAAGCGAATTACCGCGATAATTTTCTTTACACCAAAGGATTATTTTCGAATGCCAAAAAGATTAAATTTAAACTCATCAAAGACATTCCGAATCCTGAGTTTAATGAAATATATCTGAACCCAAGAATACGTTTCACCAATACTTACGACAAATTTTTGATTGGTCTTAACTTTAAAAACCAATCACTTTTTGATCAGAAATTTTTGTATTCATTAACGCCGTCATTCAGTACAGGAACGGGCAAAATGACAGGTTCCGGCGCAGTTTCCTACTCTTTTTTGCCCGCTGAAAGTGTGATTCAGAGATTGACCTTTGGAGTTTCAGGATCATATTTTCATTATGATTATGATTTAGCGTATCAGAAAAATTCACTGTATTCGAATATCAGTTTCAGAAAAAATCCGAGAAGTACGGTAAGCCGTGGTTTAGGAATTTCTTATACTTATTTTGAACGTGATCTGAGTGCAAAAATGATTGCCAATCGTGATTATGATAAATATAATCTTTGGACGGTCGGTTATGGCTACACCGATAATCAGATGATTCACGAGAAAAGCTTCAGCTTGAGTACTCAGGGAATGGAAGATTACAATAAAATTACGGCAGAAGGTTTTTACAGATGGGAATTTGCACCAAGACAAAAGCTTAGTTTAAGACTTTTCGCCGGATATTTTGTGAGAAATGAAACCCGAAACAACACTTTTAATTACGGAATTTCAAGGGTTTCAGATTATTCTTTTTCATACAATCTTTTAGGGCAAAGTGCATCGAGCGGAATCTTATCGCAGCAGTTTATTTTAGCTGATGGTGGTTTTAAATCTTTTCTACCGGGAACGGTGAATCAGTGGATTACTTCTTTCAATGTAGATTCCAGCGTTTGGAAAATTTTCCACGTTTATGCAGATGCAGGTTTATATAAAAACAAAAATAATCCGACACAGTTTATTTGGGACAGCGGTGTAAAAGTTCGTTTAATACCAGATTTTCTTGAAATTTATCTTCCGGTACAGTCTTCTCTAGGTTTTGAGCCCAGTTTTAAAGATTACGGAAAAAGAATACGTTACACTTTGGTTCTGAATCTGAATACAATTATTAATGCCGCAAGACGAGGTTGGTATTAAAAACAAAAAAGAGCTGTCTGATGACAACTCTTCTCTTTTAAAATTATTTTTTCTTAGAGCCTGTTTAAATTTTATTGAGTAATAATTTTATGGC
>NZ_JAPDKN010000078.1 GCF_026163565.1 Chryseobacterium sp. YIM B08800 | reverse complement strand
TCTGCCATAAAATTATTACTCAATAAAATTTAAACAGGCTCTTAGTTAAGAATTTTAGAATTATTAAGTTGAGCTTCGCTTTAAGATGCGACCTTAATTAATATCTTCAGATATTTACTTAAAAAACTTAACAACTTAAATTAATCTTAATGGTTCAAATAAATTAATAATTATCAAAAATATATTTAAAAATCGCCTTATCATTATCTGTTAAAGGCAATTTTCTTCTTGCCATTACTTTTTCGGCAACTTCGTATGCTTTATCTAATTTAAATCGTTCATCATCTTTAAAACCACCCCACGAAAAATTTTCAATTAAATTTGGAGGAAAACCTTCTTTAAAAATATTAGATGCTACTCCGATTACAGTTCCTGTATTCAATTGAGTATTGATCGCTGTTTTAGAATGATCACCCATGATTAAACCAGCAAATTGCAGACCTGTATCCTGGAAATCTTTTGTTCTGTAATTCCACAGTTTTACATTTCCGTAATTATTTTTTAGATTGGATGAATTGGTATCTGCTCCAAGATTACACCATTCACCAATCACCGAATTTCCAACAAAACCGTCGTGACCTTTATTTGAATAGCCAAAAATAATAATGTTGCTCACTTCTCCCCCGACTTTAGAATGCGGACCAATCGTGGTTGCCCCGTAAATTTTTGCTCCTAAATTAAATTTAGAACCTTCACAAAGCGCAATCGGACCACGAAGATTACAACCTTCCATCACCTCAGCATTTTTTCCGATATAAATTTTTCCAGTTTTGGTATTTATCGTTGAAAATTCTATTTCTGCGCCTTCTTCAATAAACAAATCTTCTTTATTTCCTAAAAATCCGTTAGTAGAAGATAATTCCTGAGAAGTTTTTCCTTTTGTCAGCAATTCAAAATCAAAATCGATGGCTTCTTTATTATATGTAAATAAGTCGGTCGGCTTTTTAAAGAAAACAAGTTCTTCTTTAATGTCGGTCATTTTCTCAATCTGATTCAGAGAAAAACCTTCCATATTTATTTTTGCAGCAACCAATTCATCTTCATAAACCAAAGCTTCACCCTGCTTCAAATCTTTTATTTGCTGAATTACGTTTTCTGTTGGTAAAAAATTAGCTACCAAAAACAAACTTCCTTTTTTTTCAGGCTCTCTGAATTTCTGCTGAAGATACATTTCTGTAAACCACGAAATTTCCGAAGAATCTAAAATCTTCTGCCATCTTTCGGAGAAAGTAAGAATTCCGCATCGCATTTCTGCGACAGGTCTTGTAAAAGTAAGCGGAAGAAAATCTTCCCAATATTGTGCATCTGAGAATACGAGTTGCATGAGAGTTTCGGGTTTAAGGTTTTATATTAAATGTTTCGAGATTAACAAAAATACGAATCATTGAGAGAAGTTTGTTCTTTGAATTTAAAAATTTAGGCTTATACATATTTATTCCAAGAATGAAAATCTGCTCAATCTGCAAAATCAGCGAGTGCTTTTTAACAAATTTAAAATAGCATAAACCAATAAAAAAGTCTCCCGAAAATCGGAAGACTTTAAATATTGTAAAATCAAAAAATTACTTAGCGAATTTTTTGTATTTGTTCATGAATTTGTCTACTCTACCTGCAGTATCAACTAATTTAGTTTTTCCTGTGTAGAAAGGGTGAGAAGTAGAAGAGATTTCCATTTTGATCAATGGGTACTCAGTTCCTTCAAACTCGATTGTGTCTTTAGTGTCTGCAGTTGATTTGCAAAGAAACATTTCGTCGTTACTCATATCTTTGAAAACAACAAGTCTATAATTTTCTGGGTGAATTCCGTTTTTCATAATACAATTTTTTAAAAAATTAAAGTTTTGCTTTCGAAATAGTAATGGTATTTCTTCTGCTAAATTTTAGGTTGCAAAAATACAATAATTTTTATAATATACAAATACCTTGTCAACAATTTTTAAAAGATAAGAAAATTAAAGTATTTTCGTTAAATTTGAAACTTATATAAATTTTAATTTCGATGAAATCGCTTACATTGCATTTAATTACAAAAAAGTAATCATAACAAGCGATAACATACGACCTTAAATAGAACAAAAAATTTCTACCTATGAAATTCAAATCATTACTTTTTTTATCATTCTGGATATTACTTCTGGCGGTTTCTTGTAATAAAGATGATATTACTTTTGATGCCCCTTCTCAGGAATTGAGATTTTCAAGAGACACCGTATTTTGTGATACCGTTTATCATCAGGTACGCTCAGAAACCTATGTGGTAAAAGTATTTAACAATGAAGATAAAGATGTAATGATCCCAAGAATTAATCTTGAAAAAGGAGCTGCATCATTATATAAAATTAATGTCGATGGAAAAACCGGACACGATTTTCAAAATGTTCCTCTCAGAAAAAAAGACAGTCTTTATATTTTTGTAGAAATTGCACCTCAAGCGACAGGTCCTGAAGCGATTGCTGAAGACAGAGTTTTGTTTACAACCGGAGCAGGACAACAGCATGTCACTTTGTTTTCTGTTGTTCAGGATGCTGAGTTTTTTATTAAAACACCTACAAATCCGAATGTAATTACTTCTGATGTAACATGGTCTAATAATAAGGCTAAAATAATTTACGGAGATCTGAAAGTTGATCCGGGAGTGAATTTAAATGTACAGGCGGGAACAAAAATATATTTCCACAAAAACAGTGGAATGAAAGTTTCGACTGGTGCAACTTTGAATATCAACGGAACAGCAGATAATCAGGTGATTATTCGTGGGGACAGAAATGATACATATTATGACACCATCCCAAGAAACTGGAATTCTATAAAAATGGAAGCAGCATCTGTTTTAAATATGAACCATACCCGACTTTTTGGAGGAACAAGAGGTTTGGAAATGACTGAAACCAATGCAACAATAAGCAACTCTTTCATTCATACATTTCAGGAATATGGTATTTATTCGGTAAGATCAAATATCAATGCAAAAAATTTGGTAATGAATAACTGTGGAGAGTCTTGCGTTGGAATTTTCAAAGGTGGGGTTTATGATTTTGTACATTCTACCATTGCTAATTATTCTGAAGTTTTAGGACAGTTTACGCGCAACGGAATTTTTGCCACCAATGAATTTAAGGATGAAAACGGACAAACCGTACAAGGATCTCTTCATATCAACATCAGAAACAGTATTGTTTATTCTGACCGTGATAATGCCATAAGTTTCGAGCAGACACCCGGTCAGCTTTTCAATTTTACTATCCAAAACTGTTTACTAAAATATTCAGGAATAAGCGCAGCAGGTTTTGATTTTACGAGTTCCAGCGTTACTCAAAGTATAAAAAATCAGGATCCTAGATTTATGAATTATTTTGCTGCTAAAATGAATTTAAGAGTAAAAGCAGATTCTCCTGCAAAAAATATCGGTGATTTAACGGTAGCCAATTCGGTTCCTACAGATATTGTAGGTGTTTCAAGAACGACCAGTCCAACTTTAGGAGCTTATCAGTAATAATTGTTAATTGTTAATTGTTAATTGTTAATTGTTAATTTATAATTGTTAATTGTTAATTGTTAATTGTTAATTTATAATTGTTAATTGTTAATTGTTAATTGTTAATTGTTAATTGTTAATTGAAATTATTTTTTTAGATGGAAATTAAAAATCTGCAACAACAGGTCGATGAATGGATAAAAACCATTGGCGTTCGTTACTTTAATGAACTGACCAACATGGCAATGTTGACCGAAGAAGTGGGCGAAGTTGCAAGAATTATCGCAAGAAGATACGGCGAGCAAAGCGAAAAGGAAAGCGATAAAAACAAAGACTTAGGTGAAGAATTAGCAGATGTTTTGTTTGTCACATTATGTTTAGCCAACCAAACCGGAGTCAATTTACAGGAAGCTTTCGATAAAAAAATGAAAATAAAAACTGATCGCGACAAAGACCGTCATCAGAATAATGAGAAATTGAAGTAGATTTCAGATGCTAGACTTCAGATATCAGACAACTGAAAGTCTGATATCTGACATCTGAAGTCTCAAAATCTTTAAAACAATGAAGTTAGAAAAATCAAAATTAAAAGGAAACAAAACCATACAAATCAGCGGTTCGAAAAGCATTTCGAATCGTTTGTTGATTTTAGAAAGTTTGTTTAAAAACATAAAAATTGGAAACCTTTCCAATTCTCAAGACACGCAATTATTAAAAAAAGCACTTTCAGAAAATAGCGAGATTGTTGACATTCATCACGCAGGAACGGCGATGCGCTTTTTAACGTCCTATTATTCTATTCAGGAAGGAAAAACAACGATTCTTACCGGTTCCGGAAGAATGAAAGAACGACCGATTAAAAATCTGGTTACTGCTTTACAAAATCTCGGCGTTGCAATCGAGTATTTAGAAAATGAAGGTTTTCCGCCTTTAAAAATCATTGGAAGAAAAATTACGGAGACAAAAGTTGATGTTCCGGCAAATATTTCAAGTCAGTTTATCACTTCCCTTCTTTTGATTGCAGGGAAATTAGAAAATGGTTTGGAAATAAACTTGGTTGGGGAAGTTACTTCAAGATCATACATAGAAATGACTTTGGATATTTTAACCAAATTCGGAATAAAAAACAGCTTTGTTGGAAACACCATTAAAGTCGAACCAATCATCAACCATCAACTACCAACCATCAACTATGAAGTGGAAAGTGATTGGAGTTCGGCTTCTTACTTCTACTCTTTTGCAGCTTTAGGAAGAGAAACCATTCATCTGAAAAGCTTTTACAAAGAATCTACTCAGGGCGATTCTGCGATTTCCAATATTTATGAACAGTTTTTTGGAGTTAAAACCACGTTCACTGAAGACGAGCACAAATTAACACTTCAGCCGATTGAAGGTTTCATATTCCCGGAAAAAATTGTTTTGGATATGAATAATTGTCCGGATATTGCACAAACACTTTGTGTAACCGCTTCAGTTTTGAGAATTCCTTTTGAAATCTCAGGTTTGGGAACATTGAGAGTAAAAGAAACCGACCGACTTTTAGCTTTATACAATGAGCTGAAAAAGCTGGGAACAGAAACTGAAATCACAGATTCAACGATAAAATCAATCAGCTTTAATGAAGCTGAAGACAATATTTCTATTAAAACCTATCAAGATCACAGAATGGCAATGAGCTTTGCGCCGTTTTGCCTGATTAAAGAATTGAATATTGAAGATGAAAATGTAGTCGAAAAATCTTACCCGATGTTTTGGGAAGATTTGAAAATTTTATTAGAAAAATAATTGAGCTTTCAAATGAATATTGAATCAACAAAGTTTTTCAAAATCAATAAAATTGCTAAAACTTTCATCATGTTAGTTTTAGCTTTTTGCATTTTGATGAATATTTTTAATATGGTTAAATATTATGAATTTATAAGTATCCAATTTCATTTATTTATTATTGTAATATTATCAATATTCATTGCAAGTTTATATTTTGAAAATTATTTTACGACAGTTGTTTTACTAATCTTTAATATATTATTTTGGTATTATACCATCACTGAAAGAAAAGATTTATCTTGGTATGATAATCCTTTTAATCATTATGATTCAGCCTTAATAAGTTTTGCTAACAATTTCGATATCTTTTTAAGGAAGCTATTATATAAAATAATTAGACCTTTGAGCACGATAAACACTTTTCTTATTTGGATAATTGTCATTCCTTTCAGAATTAAAAAATTTTATCTAAAAAAAATTAAATGAAAAAGCTACTCATCATATTGTATTTCTTAATTCCTTTGACATTTTGGGCTCAATATCTTTTGCCCAATGAAGAAGTTGTTTACTCATTTGAAACCAAAAATGGCAAGAAAATGACTTTGGTAAAGGATAAAACCAATAAATACATTCAGTATCGCTTCGGAACTAAGGCTAAAGTTGAAATGGAATTTCCTGCCGAAAGAACCAAAGAAAGCTGGAAAAAATTTCATTACAATTCTTATTGGCGAGGTGGCGGAATACAAAATGCAGGAATGGAGGTCGATAATTTATCATTTAAAAATAACGGATATGAATACTTGTTATTCAGAACGTATCATGCTGAAGGTGAAGATTATTCTGCCGGAATCATTATTACAGACAGCAAAGGAAAAGAAACACGCATTAATGGAAATTATAAGACAGTAAAAGGCTGCATCTGCAATTTGGAAGAAACCGGAATGATTCAGAAAGAAGATATTGGTTTAAACTTTTAATAATTGACTACTTATAAACGTTTCTCACCATTTTTTTTACAAAAACTTTTCATTCAAAATATTAATAAAAAAAATAAAAGCATAAACTTCCCTCTAAGTTGATAAATAATTTATATATTTGATAGTGTGGACATTACATACCACAAATGTAAAAATCATTTAAAACTAATTACTATGAAAAATTTAAAAAAAATTTCAAGAAAAGAATTGAAAAGTATTAGCGGGGGAATCGAAGTGTGTATTCAAAATTGTATGGTAGGATATTATAAGTGCTGCATTCCCCGTCAACGTTATTATTGTACTCCTAATGGGAGCCAATGTGGAGGCATTGTGATAGAAGATTAACTAAAAACGAATAAATTTTAAAAATTCCTGAAGCATGTCTTCGGGATTTTTTTTGAAGTTCAGTTAATCAATTTTTAAAATGATTATGTAGATTTATTATATCTAAAGTCTTATTTTTTGGTTCTTTTACATAAATTTACCGTTTATAAAAATGAACAGATTTAGAGAATTCAAAATCTCTAATTCAAATAAATATTTTCACTATTAAATGTCAAAAACAATCATCATTACGGGAACTTCCTCAGGAATTGGTTTCGTATTAGCAGAATATTTCGGGAAAAAAGGTCACCACGTTTATGGTTTAAGCCGAAAACATACCGAAAGTCAGTATTTTAAATCAATTCCGACCGACATTACAGATAATGATGCTGTTCAGAACGCCATTGCTGAAGTTTTAAAAACAGAAACCAGAATTGATGTTTTAATTAACAATGCAGGAATGGGAATGGTAGGCTCTGTGGAAGATTCTACTAAAGAAGATATTTTAAAATTATTTAATCTAAATCTCGTTGGTGCAGTTCAGATGATGACTGCTGTAATGCCGAAAATGCGTGAAAATAAATTTGGGCAAATCATCAATGTTTCAAGCATCGGAAGTGAGATGGGATTGCCTTTCCGTGGATTTTATTCGGCTTCGAAATCTGCTTTAGATAAAGTTACCGAAGCCATGAGATACGAAGTTTATCCTTGGAATATTGATGTTTGCTCGCTTCATTTGGGTGATATTAAAACCAATATTGCAGAAAACCGTGTAAAAACGAAAGTTTCCGAACCTTATAAAAATGTATTCGATAAAGTATATGCTTTGATGAATTCTCATGTTGGAGATGGAACTGAGCCTTTGGAAGTTGCAGAATATATCGATCAACTTTTAAATAAAAATAAGTGGAAAGCTCATTACTATTTTGGTAAATTCGGGCAGAAAATCGGCGTTCCTTTAAAATGGATTCTTCCACAGGGAACTTATGAGAATTTGATGAAGAAATACAATAAATTGGCGTAGTTTCAGTTATTAAAACAAATTTTATTATAAAAAAGATTTGAACCATTAAGAAGACTTAAGAAGTTAAGTTTAATTAAGATCATCATTCTGATTTTTAAGTTTACAGCGAAGCTTGTCTTAATATTCTTAACAACTTAATAAATCTTAATGGTTTAAATAAATTGAATTGAAATTATTTTTAAACATATTTTTTATCCTCTTTTGCGTTTTTGTACAAGCGCAAAAGAAATATTATTTTCTGATTGACACCGAAACGAAAGTAAAGAAAAAGGTAAAAGATTCTCTTTCTGCCGCAAAATTTCTCGATTCTTTAGCTCAAAACAATTACTTTTTCACCGAGCTAAAAGATGTAAAAATAAAAGGTGACAGCACAGAAATTTTCTACGACAAAGGAAAAAATTTCAACCAGACCTACGTTAATTTATCAGATTCTATTGTTGACAGATTTAAGCTTGAAAAAGAATTTTTTACTAAAAATTTAGATTCAGTTAAAAAAAATATCAACAAAAAATATATTGATGATGGGTTTGCTTTTAGCAGAATTAAGTCTCAGTTTAAAGGTCAGAAAAACGGCATTCCGGTTGTAGAACTTGATATTAATAAAAATAACAAAAGAACCATCGATGGTTTTGTAGCAAAAGGTTATACCCGAGTTCCTAAAAGATTTATAAAAAATCTTGAAAAAGAATTTAAAGGAAAAACTTATGACGACAAAAACCTGATCGCTATTAATAAAAACTTCCAAAGTCATCCTTTTATCACTTTGGAAAGGCAGCCACAAACGCTTTTCACAAAAGATTCTACACAGATTTATCTGTTTATGGAAAAGAAGAAAACCAATACTTTTGATGGAGTTATCGGTTTTGGAAATGATAAAACCGATAAATTTACGCTGAACGGAACTCTGAATGTGAATTTTAAAAACATGTTTAACGGTTTTGAAGCCGTTAATCTTTACTGGCAAAGAAACCCCGACAAAGGTCAGACTTTTGATTTACAGACTGATATTCCGTATTTATTTAACTCTAATGTGGGTTTAAATATGAAAGTGAATATCTTCAGGCAAGATTCTACTTTTGCCAATGTAAAAGCTTTGCCTGCGTTTTATTATCATCTTAACAGCCGACAAAAAATCGGACTTCGAGGAACTTTTGAATCATCAGCAATTCTCGACAGTCTTTATATTCAGGGGAAAGATTACAACAAAAAAGGGATCGGTATTTTCTTTGACATGACCGAGCCTACCGATATTGATCTTTTTCTTTATAAGTCTAAATTAAATGTAGGATACGATTTCCTGGCAACCAATTATACCGGTGAAAATATAAAAGCCAACCAAAATCAGTTTTACTTTTTTGGTGAGTATAATTATCATATCAACGGAAATCACTTTCTCAACATCAAAGGAGAAGGTGCAATGATGGATTCTAAAATCGATTTCTCGGCCAACGAATTGTACCGTTTTGGTGGCTGGAATTCTCTCCGGGGTTTTAACGAAAACTCTCTCGCCGCCGATTTTTATTATTATGGAGGATTAGAATATCGATATCTCATCGGAAATCAGGCATTTTTTGATGTCTTCGGGCAATATGGTCAACTCAATAACAAATCGCTCAACGTAAAGCCTAAATTATACAGTGTTGGTCTTGGTTTTAATTTCTTTATTCCTATTGGTTTGATGAGCTTCCAGCTTTCTAATGGTAACGAATTTGGCAATCCTTTTAAGTTTAATGATATAAAAATTCACTGGGGGATCTTAAGTAGATTTTAAAGAAACTTCAATAGTCTTTCTTAATTCAGAAAAAAATTCACATTTACATTATCTTTATATTAAATTTTAACACTATTTTTGTTAAAATAATATTTCAATATTAATGAATAGTTTAAAAACAGGTAATACTGTTCATTTAAATTTGATATCAGAAATATTTTTAAAAAAAAGCTTAATTCTATACACCATTTCTCAAAGTATACACTGAAAAAATCAATGTAATAACCTATTGAAATTCAGAAAAAAGAGACATGGAATTATCTACCTTACCACAGTACAATTATGATGTAAATCTCAAAAGCAATTATATTGTAATGACCAATCTAAAAGATATTACAGTGCCTATAATTGTTTATGATAAAAATAAATTAAATACAAGAGAGTACTATTTCTCGTATAGACTTAATTCAAATGATGAGATTTCGCACCCGGTAGATATAAAGTCATACAATTATGAAGTAACAGGACCCAATCGTTTTGTGAGAAAATTTAAGGGAAGCAAAAGTCCTGATGTGGAAGTAACTTTATTTTGTAATCTCTATAAAAATGAGGTGGATATAACATTGACCAATATATCCAAAAATACAGTAAGTATCTCTGTAGAAAATCAGTATGACGGAAATAAAAAAGATTTTAATCTCGCTGCTGATTTGGGAGAAAAAATAAACATCAGTCTGGATAAAACAAAGGGTTGGTATGATCTCAAAATAAAATCAAATACCAACAGTTGGCATTTTGTAGGGCGATTAGATTTTGGGAAATCAACTCCAAAGTCTTAGAGGCTGTTTAAATTTTTATTAGATA
>NZ_JAPDKN010000077.1 GCF_026163565.1 Chryseobacterium sp. YIM B08800 | reverse complement strand
AAAAATAAACATCAGTCTGGATAAAACAAAGGGTTGGTATGATCTCAAAATAAAATCAAATACCAACAGTTGGCATTTTGTAGGGCGATTAGATTTTGGGAAATCAACTCCAAAGTCTTAGAGGCTGTTTAAATTTTTATTAGATATTTTTCTATTGCCTTGTCTTAATTTTGACTACGTCGAAATAGCATTCATCGACTGAAAGGAGATAATCTTCGATTTCAAAATTAAAATAAACTTTGTTTATTCTTATTTTAACATTAAGATATTTATTTAAGCAGGAAATAATTAAGAAATCAACAAGTTGATTTTGTAATAAGGTTTTTAAGGTAAATGATCTTAATTTCTTAATGTTAAAAATAAATACCAAATTTAAACAGCCTCTTAGATAAATTTCAAAAAAAATAAAAATCTTGTACACCAAAATGTACAAGATTTTTTTGCTGTAAAAGGTCAAAAAATTGCTTGTTTTGTATTATTTAAGGATGTAAAATGACATTAAAAAATATAATAAAATACTGTGTTTGAATATTTAACAATAATTTTCTTTCATTAAGTATATTTTATTATAATGAATTTTATTAACTTCACAATGCAAAAACTAATACCATGAAAAAAACAACAATTACCTTAGCTATGTCTTTGGCTATCTTTTCCCTTTCTTCAAATCTTAAGGCACAGGATACCTACACAGACAATCACACAGTAACTATTTCTGTACCCGAAGTTGCACTAGTTGATATAGAGCCAGCTGCAACAAAAAACATCACTTTAGGATTTACAGCGCCTACAGAAGCGGGTAACCCGGTAACTCCAAACACCGCCAACACCACACTTTGGTTAAATTATTCTTCTATTAAATCGGTTGCAGACCCAACCCGTAATGTATCTGTAAGTGTAAATGCTATTATTCCCGGAATTGATATCCACGTAACTGCAGCGGCAGCTACAGGTTCTGGAGGAGGAACATTGGGAACTCCGGCTGCTCAGCTTACACTGAGTGCCACAGATCAAACCATTATTTCGGGAATAGGAAGTGCTTATACAGGCAACGGAGCCAATAATGGTCATAACCTGACGTATGCTCTGGCTGCAGGAAGTGGTCCCGGAGCAGTTGCTGCTTACGCAGATTTACAGGCAACCGCCTCTACTGTAGCTACCGTTACTTATACCATTTCGGATAACTAATCTGCTCCATTTCATCATTTACAAGCAAGAAGAAATAGCTAGCCCTTTTTCTTCTTGATCTTGCTACATCAATGTTTTAAACACCAAACTTTACATTAATATGATAAAGCGCATATCTTTGTTGCTAATTTTCATCCTTCAATTTTGCTTTTTAAAAGCCGGAATTGTTGTTCTCAATGGGCTTTCTCACTCTTACCAGGTAGAAAACGGAAAAGTCTATAAGGGAAAAATTGAAATAGAAAATACGGGCAATCAATTACAAAGTGTAAAACTATTTCTTCAGGATTATAGTTATCAATCTGATGGCACCATTTACTATTCTACTCCTCATACCAACAGTAAAACCAATACGGATTGGATTAAAATAAATACCAATCTTATCACTCTTAAAGCCAAGCAAAAAACAGAAGTTTACTATGAAATTACCGTTCCCAACAATATTTCTGAACCAGGAAGCTATTGGAGCGTAATTATGGTAGAACCTGTAGAGGAAATAAAACCTAATGACAATAAACAGGGCGTAAATATTACCTCTATTATTCGCTATGCCATTCAGATAATTACAGATTTCGATTCAGAAAAAGCAAAACCCGATCTGAAATTTGAGGATGTAAAAATTGAAAAAGAAGACGGAAAACAAATCTTAAAAGTTGCTATTGCCAATAAAGGAAATCTTTACTGCAGGCCCATCGCAAATATTGAAATTTACGACAAAAAAACCGGAGAGAAGCTCGGTAATTTTTCAAGCCAGGCATCCGGATTATTACCACAAACTTCAAAATATTTTCATATCGATATCAGCAAAATGCCTCCCGAAAAATACAATGCGGTACTGATTGCCACTGATGAAGAAGAAAATGCATTCGCCCTAAATGTAGAACTAGAAGTAAAGAATGATTAAAAAATGGATAATTTATTTTACTCTGTTGTTCCCGGCTTTTATTTTTTCTCAAAAAAAAGATAGTCTGAAACCGGGAACATCTACTTCTATTTCCTTTACCATAGAAAACAAAGGCTCTTTACCCAAAACTTATAATCTTAAAGCTGAAGCTTCAAGCAATTTCATCATTCCTATTCTAAAAAACGGGACAATAACCATTTCACCCAATGAAAGTAAAATTTATATCGTCCCATTGCAAATTGCCACAGAAACTCCACAAGGAAAATATTCTGTCTTACTGCAGGGAACTGAAAAAACAACAGGCGAAAATATCATTCAATCAGCTGAATTATTAGTTTCCGGAAACAGAAAGCTTTCTCTTACGCTTTTAGATTCCCCGGAATTTGTGAAAGCAGGAGAGACTATACAATCAACTTTTTTATTAAAAAATTATGGTAACGTTTCTGAAAATTTAATTTTAGAAAGTAAAAATGCTACAATTGATTTGAGTACATCTATAACTTTAGCTCCCGGAGAAAGTAAAAAAATTACGATAAGCAAAAAAACTCCATCAGATTTAGGTAAAAATGAGTATCAGAATTTAAACCTTTCGGTTTTTTCCAAAGACAACCCGCAGGAAAATCAAGCTGCTTATTCAAGTGTAAAAATCATTTCTGTAAAACCTGTTGAGGAAGATATTTTTCACAGATTTCCGGTTTCAGCTTCAGTTTTTATGATTGGTATGCAAAATCGGGGTAATTATAACAGCGGCTTTCAGGGTGAATTGTACGGAAAAGGAAGTTTAGACGATGAAAATAAAAACGCTTTAGAATTTCATGCAGTCACCAAAAATCCGGTAGATTTTAATTCTTTTACCCAATACGAAGAATATTTTGTGAATTATAAGCGAGAAAATTTATGGCTTCATTTAGGAGACAAAAATTATTTCGCTTCTTTTTTAACCGAATATGCAAGATACGGTCGAGGTGCAGAAATTCGTTTTGATTTAAAAAAAATAAGTTTCGGAGGATTTTACAATCATCCTAGATTTTTCAGAGATATTAAAGATGAATTTAATATGTATTCAAAATTAAAAATCGGGAAACAGTCGGAAATTACAGCAGGATATTTATATAAAATTCCAAGAACAGAAAGTACGGATATCACCTTTTCAAATATGAGATTAGATTCTAATGCACATTTGCCTTATCTCACAGGAAAGTTTAATATCAATAAAAATCTTGAAATTTCAGGAGAAACATCTTATAGTAAAACTGAAAAAAAAGACGGAACTGCTTTTATGATTCAAACTATAGCCAATTATGAAAGAATAAAAGGAAATGTGATGTACATGAGAGCAAGCCCGGAATATGCAGGATATTTTAATAACACCAGTAACATCAATATTAATCTTCAATATCAGTTCTCAAAGCAGATTAATTTTATCGCAAGCTATGTGCAGGATGCTAAAAATTTTCAGCGAGACACTTTATTTCTTGCCGCTCCTTATCGCAAATATTTGCAGTATGGAATTCAATATAAATATTCTAAAAACGGAAATGTAATATTATATGGAGGTTCACAAAGATATAAAGACCGATTAATGCCTAAAGAATTTGATTATAATGATCGTTTTTTCAAACTTTCTGTAAATCAGCAAATCGGAATTTTTCAATTAAATATTGAAGGACAATTGGGGAAAACACAAAACTATTTGACAGGAATCTCAGGAAATTCAAGCTTTTATACTGCAAACATTGGTTTTGAAAAGTTTAAAACTTCATTTAATATCTATGGAAGTTATGCGCTTACTTCCCGTTATCAATTACAGAATCAACAGCAGTTTTATTTTGGAGCAAGAATTTTAAACCGGTTTTCAGATAAAACACAGTTCAGTCTTTTTTATCAGAACAATTATATGCCGGAAGATTACTATACCGACAGAAATCTTTTTGAACTTCTTTTTCAACAGCAAATTTTTTCCAACCATGAACTTGGGGTTTCTGCGAGGTATAATTTACAGCGTGGAGAATTGGGAAATAAAGATTTTATTTTTTCGTTGCGTTATACTTTAAAGATGAATCTTCCGACTCAGAAAATTGCAGAATACACTACTCTTTCAGGAAACATAAAAAATCTTGGTGTAAAAAAAGTTGACGGAATTCGGCTGATTATGGGAAATCATCTTTCAATAACCGATAAAAATGGAAATTATTTATTCAAAAATGTTAATCCTGGAGATTACGTTTTAGAAATTGACAGATCAACAACAGACATCAATGATATTGCAGACCAAAATGTTCCGGCTTCTTTAGTTTTAACTGATAAAGAAAATATTTTCAACTTTGGGTTGACGAGTGCCGCAAAGATTCTGGGAAAAATTGATTATACGGAACACGAAAATATACTGAGCTTTGCACAGCTTTCAACTCAAAAAAAGAAAAACGAAAATGTGATTGTTGAAGTAAACAACGGCAATCAAACATTTAGAAAAATCGTAGTACTGGGAGATTACTTCGATTTTACTTATCTGCGTCCTGGAGATTGGAAAGTAAAAGTTTACAGAAACGGTTTAGACAAAAGATATAAAATACCAATTGACCATTTTGAATTTAATCTACAATCTGCCGAAACAAAAAATATAACGATTAATATCATCAAACAATCATCTGAAATAAAATTTCAGCAAGAAACCATCAAAGTAAGCTATAATCAAAACAAAAAACAAAAATGAGTTACTTCAAATTAGTTTTTTTAATAGGTTTTACCATCTCTTCTCATCTGTTTTCGCAACTTACAGGAAACAGTACAATGAGTGTAACTCTACCTGTAGTTACTTTAATGGACATTGAACCCGCCGGAGCAATTTCAATGAATTTTACAGCTCCTACAGAAGCCGGAATGGCGATTGTTTCTCCTGCTACAAATACAACAAAATGGATTAACTATACATCAGCAATTGCATCTGGTGGAGCAATGAGAAAAATTACAGCCTCTATAAATCCTGTAATTCCCGGAGTTGATATAAAAATTCAGGCATCCGCAGCTTCGGGAGCGGGAGGAGGAACATTAGGAACTCCAAGTTCTCTAGTCATTCTCAATACAACATCACAAACAATAATCAGCGGAATAGGCGGTGCATTCACCGGAAATGGATCAAATAACGGACATCGGTTGACCATAAGTTTATCAGCAAATACTTATGCGAATTTATCGGCAAGAACCAATACCGCTGTAGTAATTGTTTACACCATCACTGAATAATAAAAAAAGTATGAAAGCATATTATAGCATTTTTGATAGAAGATATTTATTTAAAATAAGTTTTATAGTCTTCTTAATATTTTTCTCTGTTTTAAAATCACAAAGATCTATAACAGTAGCGGGTGGTAATTGGGCAGTACCTATACCTACAATCACAGAAGCAGGATCAAACTACACCGGAACTTACGAAAGTTCTGACAATCAAATATCATTAACAGCAAGTGTTCCCCTTGCATTAAGCAGTGGCAAAGTTTCGGTACATTATGAGCCTAATCCAACATGGAATTCAAATTTAATATTGAATGTTAAAAGAACAGGTGACGGCTCAACAATCTGTGTACTATGTACAATAAGCGGAGGAACTGCTTACCAAGCCGTGACACTTGCAGATTTAGAATTATTTAGAATTACAGCTGTATTAGCTTTGGGGTCTTATTCAAATATTCCAATTAAAATACAACTAAGCGGAGTTTCTGTCACCATTCCGGCTGCAACCTATAACAATAAGATTGTATTTACGATAGGACCTTAAAATACATATTTCTTAGGAGCTTTTTCCGGCTATCCGCTTTTACTCCTCACGCCGTTGCTTTTCCATCTCTAAATCCCTCCAACTCTCAAATTCAAGTTCCGGGGTAACCGCTTCTATCCGGGCTAGGAAATGCGGCATACAATAAAGATGGAAGATAAACAGAGTTTTTAGTAATTTTTTCATCCGAAAGCTAGAAAATCTTTAAAGTAATATGAACACCTATTGTAAAATATATGATAAGAAAAGAAGTTGTAAAAAAGAATTTAAAGCAAAATGTTATTTTTTTGAGTTTTATCAAAAATGTAAAGAAGAATAATATGATTAATAATTGTGTCGCTCTTCCGGAGCTTGGATAGATATAGTTATGATCTCTTTGCTACAAAGGTTTCGCTCCTTCGGAGCTCACCTTAACCTTAACCTTAACCTTAACCTTAACCTTAACCTTAACCTTAACCTTAACCTTA
>NZ_JAPDKN010000076.1 GCF_026163565.1 Chryseobacterium sp. YIM B08800 | reverse complement strand
TAACCTTAACCTTAACCTTAACCTTAACCTTAACCTTAACCTTAGTGATTAGTGATTAGTGATTAGTGATTAGTGATTAGCAAAACTAGTTCATGTTCCATCTAACATCTAACATCTAACATCTAACATCTAACATCTAACAAAATTACTTATTACCTCTTGCCTATTACTTATCAATGATGATTGATCACTGATTAGTTATCTGTTGGGTTTATAGCAAAAAAAAAGTCTCATACATGAATTTGTATGAGACTTTAAAAAAAACTGGCGGCGACCTACTCTCCCGCTTTCGCAGTACCATC
>NZ_JAPDKN010000075.1 GCF_026163565.1 Chryseobacterium sp. YIM B08800 | reverse complement strand
TCTTTTTTATAGAATCCAAAGTAAAGGCAAAGTCTCCCGACTTTGAGCTAATAATTCAAATAAAGCCTCACAAAATGTGAGGCTTTTGTGTTAAAAAGCGGTCTATCTTGTATATAGAAATATAACTTTCCTATACTCTTATAGCGACAATAAAAATCTCAATCATAACAAAAAACCATTCTTCAATATAAAAATCCCTCCCCCAAAACACTCAATTCCCTCATAGTTTTCATACCTTTACCCTCACAATTTTTCTTACATTTTGGCAAATCTCTACAAGAAAGAAAGTCCGTTTCAGGTTTTTATATCGTTCAAAAAATATTTGGATGTGTTAGAGCACATTCGGTATAACGATCGGTTAGAGTATCGCGCCAATTATGCAGAATCTTTGATTGAGAAAACCAAAAATTTCAAAGAATTAAGAGACGGTTTTCAGGATCTTTCGGTGTTTGAAAAGCACAAAGACCTCATCAGACTTTTGTTGGCAGACCTCTTCCCTACCGGTTTAACGAGAAATGAAATTAAAGCCGCAGGAATTCCGCTCACCAATCTTACATTCAATTATACCGAAAGATTTCAGAATATTCTGAATGATGCCGGAAAAGATTTTGAGATTGAGTTCAGAGACATCAGCGACGACGAATATTATGTCTTTTGCTGTTGCCTGATTTTGCAGACTTATCTTAAAAAAGATATTAAAGTTACCATCCCATTTTATTATGACATTCCCGATAAACAAGGAATTATGAAGCATTATAAAATTACGGTCAACTCAGATTTCAGTGATGTTTATCCTGCCGAAGGAACTAAAATTCCGTCGGATGATGTTTTAGATATGTTGCTTGAAAATCTGGATGATGTACAGCTTTGGAAAAAATACTTCCAGCCCGAATCATGGATTTTAAACGGATTCAGCATTATTTCTCTTATAGACTGTACTTCGGAAGTCGCATTGTCTGATTTGAAATCGAGCATGATTAAAATTGATCTGGAAAATCCTTCACCCGATGAGAATTTAAAAGAAATATTTAAATCTTATTTTGATGTTGCCGAGCTCAATTTTGGGTTAATGTTATTTAATATAAAAAACAAAAGGCTCGAAAAACTTCCTATTTACGAAAATGTTTTCACTAATTATCTTCTCGATTTCTGGATCAACACCTTTGATGAAGAAGCAAGGAAAACTGCTTTTGAAAACATCAGCTACAATTCAAAACCTGTAGTGGTTTCCAATGTTGACAATCTCGATGAGGAAATCAAAAAACTGCCGACTTTCAATATTCTGAAAGATAATAACATCAATAGTTTCATGGTCATTCCGATTATGAAAGACAACGAGCTTTTAGCGATGATGGAGTTTACTTCGCCTATTGCCAATAGTTTGAACGGTTTGAAATTGAAAAAGCTCGAGTTTGTTGCCGACATGATTATTTTCTCTCTGAGCAGGTTTACCTATGAAAGAAATAATCAGATTGAAGCGATCATTCAACGTGAATATACGACGATTCACGACAGCGTGATCTGGAAATTCAGGAATGAGGCAGAGCGTTATTTTAATGCTTATTTATCTAAAAAAATATATACTTTAAAAGAGATTTCGTTTAAAAATCTTACTCCGTTATTTAGTTTTTCAGACATTCGATCTTCGTCAGACAAACGTTTTAAGCTGATGTTGGAAGATCTTAATCAGCAAATTGACGGACTTCACGAAGTGATGACCATTTTAAACTCATCAGAAGCTGAAAAATATTCTTTGGCATTAGATGTTTTTGAAAACGAGCTGAATAATGAAATAAAAGCAGATACAGAACAACGTTTCCAAAGACTTTTGCGCGAAGAAATTCATCCTTATCTGCAAGGTCAGCTTGAGGTGAAAAGTGAAGAAACTATTAAAGAAAAAATCAAAAATTACTTTAGTCAGGTCTTTACACAGAATGATCTTTTTTACGCCAACAGAAAAAACTTAGACGATTCTATTACCCTGCTCAACCGTAAACTGGCTGATATTTTAGACGAAAAACAAGTGTCAGCTCAGGAAATTTTCCCACATTATTTTGAGCGGTTCAAGTCAGATGGTGTTGAGCATAATCTTTACATCGGTCCCAATATTGCTCCCGAATTGCCTTATTCTACAAAAGTTGTTAATGAATTAAGATATTGGCAACTGGAAACGATTTGTACGATGGAACATGAGTTCCGTTTATTTAAAAAAGACCTTCCGGTTTCACTTGATATTGCCTCCCTTATTTTTGTTTATAATGAAAAAATAGACATCCGTTTCCGAATGGATGAAAAACGTTTTGATGTAGACGGTGCATTTAATTCTAATTTTGAAATCATTAAAAAAAGACTTGAAAAAGCGCATATCAAAGACTCTGACGAAAGAATTACCTGTCCGGGAAAAATTACCATCGTTTATTTCGGCTTGGAAAATCAACGTGAATATTTACAATACATCCATAGACTTCAGCAACAAAATATTTTAAAATCGGATGTTGAACTTTTAAGAGTTGAAGATCTGCAAGGAATTACAGGGTTGCTTGCGATGAGAGTTTCTTTAGCGTAAATCAATCTACAAAATAAGAGTCGGGCTTTTTTAATTCACCTTGCGAAATTTCAGCTTGTTCAAAAATAGAAAATTCAATCGTTCTGCAAATACTGTTGAGTGCCAAATCATTTTCTTCTTCACCAAAAGGCTCTCCTATTTCCTGAATAATGGCATCTAATGCAATAAAAGTATAACTGATAAGAAGTACAATCAAAGGCATCATCCAGTCTAAACTATCGAGCAATCCGAATGGTAACCAAAAACAGTATAAATAAACCGTACGATGTAGCAAAACACTGTAAGCAAACGGAAGCGGTGTATTATAAATCCTTTCGCAACCACCGGAAATATTAGAAAATTGGTTCAGTTGATGATTCATAGAAGTCAAAACAATCGTATCTATATTTCCGTTTTTATTCTGAATGTTCAGCCAATCTGAAATAAATCCTAAAATAATACTGGGAATAAACTTTTTACCCTGAATCTGATGAAACTGATCTTCAGAAAGTAGCTTTTGAAGGGGTTGCATATCCGATTTATCTCTTAACTGATAATTTAAAGACCAGCAAAATGCGGAAATCAATTTTACAATTTCCTGTTTCTCTTCTTTAGAAACGTTGGGTATAAAAGATAAAATTTGTCTTGTTAAAGAGCGGGTTTCAATGACCAATAATCCCCAAAGCTTTCTTCCTTCCCAAAATCTGTCATAGCTTGCCGTATTACAAAAGCCCATAAAGATGGCTAAAGCTAAACCAATTAATGTAAAAACTGTTGGATTGAGCTTTACTTTATAATCGTAAATTTTTCCGTTAAAATAATATACCGCTACAGAGAAAATAGTGATAATACAAAGCTGAGCTACGATTTTCTTTAGTACAGAACCTTTCCATATAAATAACATTTTCAGCCAGTGTGTTCGCTGTCTTACAATCATGTTTTATGTAGTTTTAAAAAATTAAAGCGTAAGAAAAGCATACGCAAAAGCCATTACAGAAATTACAATTCCTGCCATGAAAATCTGATACGTAACCGAAAGAAGCTTGTATTTTCTGTCTAAAACTTTTCCAAGATAATAAAGATCTTTCACCATAGAATCGTAGATATAATCTCTGTCTTTGATGAGATCATGCATCGAGCTCAGATAATGATTAAACTCCATTTGATGGAAGTTTCCGAAAAACAAAAGATTTACTTTACGGTCTTTAATATCCTGATCGGTAAAAGTAGTTTTCGTTACATTGGGTTTTGTAGAAAGAATCGCAAAAATAATCGTCAATACACTCGATATCAAAAGAAAAAAAGTAGGAATGATAAGATGGGTATTTTTCGGAGCATCCAATTTGGGAACCAAAACAGAAAGGCAAACCGAAATAATAATTGCATTGACCGAAAGCAAAATATTAGCTTTGCTATCTGCAATATCGCTTAATCTTGTATGATTATTCAAAGTAACTCTGAAAAGCGTATCTACACTTCTGTCAGATTTCTGATCTTTTTTTTCTGAATTTTCTTTTTTGGATTTCTCTTCTTTGTCCATTTTATCCATCTTCTTTTCCAGTTTTTTTACATTTTTCAGTTTGAGCGGTTCCCAGTTTTCTTTGGCGTAATCTGTAAAATAACGATGTTTGTTTTTAAGAAAATCTACATTCATCTCATTCCATTCATCGTTAGAAAAACACATTCCGCCCGTCAGTTCCCATTCTTTACGCAAAGCTTCTGCAGAATCGTTATAAAACGGACTTGCAAAATGACTGAAATCTGCATCTTTCATAATCATTTCTAAAAGATCCTGAGGCTGATGATATTTTTCCGTAGAAAGAATCAGTCTGGAAACTTCATCAATATATTCATCAGAAAAATTATCTTTTTTAAGAAAATCTTTCATAATAGCGGCTCCCCTTTCCTCATGCCCTTCAGCATTGCAATCTGTAAAACCAACATCATGAAACCACAAGGCAAGCAACACCTTTTCTCTGTCTGCTTCAGACAAATTGGTATGCTTTATGATTTCATCTGCTTTCTGAACGGCGTATGTGGTATGAATAAAATTATGGTAAAAGTAAACAGAAGATAGTTTATCTTTGAATAAGTTTTCAACATAATTTTTAGCTTTGTCTAAGGTGCTCATCACAGAATTTTTCTTAATGTAAATGTATGAATTTATCCTTTAAATCTTATTTAAAAAAAATATCCTCGGCAGGAAAAACGTTTCTCCTTTCGGGACTTCTTTTATCTTGTGCTACCTACAACGTAAAAAAGGGCAAAAACTTACATGAAGTATCAAAATCTGAGCTAAAAACGGATAATGACTTTCAGATTTTCCTGGTGGGTGATGCCGGAAACTCAGAAGAAATTCAGGCTCAGCAAACGTTGAACTTTCTTAAGAACAAGATAGATTCTGCCAACAGCAACTCGATGCTCATCTTTTTGGGAGATAATATTTATCCTTTGGGAATGCCAAAAGAAAGTGATAAAGATTATCCTTTGGCAAAAGAAAAAATGGAAAACCAATTGGCAATTACCAAAAACTTCAAAGGTAAAACGTTGGTTATACCAGGAAATCACGATTGGTATCACGGTTTGGATGGCTTAAAAGCTCAGGAAGATTTTGTAAAAACTTATCTGAATGATAAAAAATCTTTTTTGCCTAAAAATTCTTGCCCAATTGATGATATTAATTTAACCAAAGACATCAAACTTATTATTATCGATTCTGAATGGGCTTTAATAAATTGGGATAAATATCCGGGAATCAATAAAGGTTGTGATATTAAAACCAGAGACGATCTTTATACCGAATTCAAAGATTTAATTACAAAAAATCAGGATAAAAGAATTATCGTCGCAGTTCATCATCCTGTAATCAGTTCCGGAGTACATGCCGGATTTAATTCTGCAAAATCTCATCTTTCAGCATTTAACGGAAAAGTTCCGATTCCGGGAGTTGCCACTGTGCTTACAACATTGAGAAGTTCTTCCGGAGCAAATATGGAAGACATCAACAACAGGCATTATGCAGATTTTGCCAACAGACTAAAAAGTATTGTTCAGGATAAAGAAAATGTGATTTTCGTTTCAGGACACGATCATAATCTGCAGTATCATGCAGACAACAATATCAGACAAATCATCAGCGGAGCTGGCTCCAAAACAGATCCATCCACGATTGTTAATAAAACCGATTTTTCTTACGGCGGAAGTGGTTTTGCTGTTTTAAACCTCAGAAAAGATTTAAGTTCAGATGTAGAATATTTTTCAACAAAAAATAATGAGCTTAAAAAACTGACGCAAATTTCAGTAATTCCTCAACCTCAAGTATTTGAAAATAATTTTCCGAGCTCACTTCCAGCAACCTACACTTCAACAGTTTATGCTGAAAAACTTACTAAAAAAGGGAGAATCTATCGTTGGCTTTGGGGAGATCATTACAGAAAATATTATGCTCTTCCGATTGAAGCAAAAACAAAAGATCTTTCAGACATGAATCCCGGTTATTCTCCTTTCAGAGAAGGCGGCGGAAACCAGTCGAACAGTCTTCGTCTGAAAACCAATGACGGACAGGAATTTGTGATGCGCGGAATTAAGAAAAGTGCAGTCCGTTTTTTAAATGCTCAGGCTTTTAAGAAAAATGATTTCGGAAACGAATTGAATAACACGTTCCCTGAAAGATTCTTACTCGATTTTTATACGACCAATCATCCTTTTACAGGATTTGCGGTTAATAATATGATCGATAAACTTGGGATTTTCCACAGTAATCCTGAATTATTTTATATCCCGAAACAACAAGCTTTGGGTCGCTACAACAAAAATTACGGGGATGAATTATACATGATTGAAGAGCGTTTTTCTTCTGATCCTAAAACATTACAGTCGCTTGATAATGCTACTGATATTCTTTCAACATCGGATGTTCTGAAAAATATGCGAAAAGACAGCAAATATTCTGTTGACCAGGATTTATACATCAGAGCAAGAATTTTTGATATGCTGATCGGAGATTGGGACAGACATGAAGATCAGTGGAAATGGGCAGAATATAAAAAAGGAAATAAGGTGATTTACAAACCTATTCCAAGAGACAGAGATCAGGCTTTCAGTACCTATGATGGTGCTGCATTTACTTTTATTATGAACATCCCAATGATTCGTCACATGAAATCTTTTAAAGATGAGATAAAAAATGTACGTTGGGTAAATATGGAACCTTATCCTTTAGATTTAATTTTCCTCAAAGGTTCTACAGAACAAAACTGGAGCGAACAGGCAAAATTTATTCAGCAAAATCTTACAGATGCCGATATTGATGTTGCTTTTAAAAACCTTCCGAAAGAAGTTCAGGATGAAACCATTGCCGATATTCAGAGAAAATTAAAACTCAGAAAAGAAAAAATTGAGGCTAATGCTGTAGAATATTATCACATTCTTCAGGAAAAAGTTCCGTTGGTGGGAACTTTAGACAAAGATAAATTTGTGATTGTTAAAAATGAAAACTCAGTTGACGTAAAGCAATTTAAAATTAATAAAGATAAAACCGAAGAACTGGTTTTTGAAAAATCTTACGACGGAAAAAAAACTAAAGAACTTTGGATCTACGGATTGGATGATGATGACATTTATGAAGTTTCAGGCGATGGAAAATCAAAGACAAATATTAGATTAATTGGTGGCTATAATCACGATGTTTATAATGTATCCAACGGAAGAAACGTAAAGATTTATGATTTTAAATCTCAGAAAAACACGTACGAAACCAAAGGAGCTGCAAAACACATCAGTGATGATTACGACATCAACACCTACAATTGGAAGCATCCTAAATTTAATTTCTTTGCAGGTTATCCAATGGCTAATTACAACCCCGATGACGGTGTAATTTTGGGAATTGTAGCCAATTATACAGTGAATAATTTCATCCGTGATCGTTTTACTCAGAAACATAGCATTAGCGCCAATTATTATACTTTAACAGGCGGATTTAATGTGGGCTACAAAGGAACCTTTAAAAAAGCAATTGCAGGATGGGATGCCGGAATTGATGCAACCTACACTACTCCATTTTTTGCAAGAACATTTTTTGGCTTGGGTAATGAATCGGTATATGAAAAAGATGAAGTGAGTAAAGACTTTAACAGAGTACGAATTTCTCAGTTTAAATTTGCTCCATCGATCTCAAAAACAAGCTGGCTGAATCTGAAGCATCAGTTCCAGTTAAATTTTGAGCATTCTAAAGTGCAGTTGAATGAAGATCGTTTTGTTGCAGCATCTCCGGAAGTGAATCCTGAAGTTTTTAACGGACAACAATTTGCAGGAGCTAATTATACTTTCAGTTTTAAAAATTTTGATAATAACGCCTTCCCTACTTTAGGTTTGGAAATGATTTTAAATGCAGGCTGGAAAGCCAATCTTTCAGAATTTAACCAAAACTTTGCCTCTTTTAAAGGAACTCTAAACCTGTTCCGCAGAATCGATAAACAAGGAAGATTTGTTTTTGCCAACTCTTCCAATGCCATGATTATCAACAACAATAATTTTGAGTTTTATCAGGCTGCAGCCATCGGTGGAAACAACGCAATGCGTGCTTACAGAAACGAAAGATTTGCCGGGAAATCATATTTTGTCAACAATTCTGAAATCCGTTGGGATTTTGGTCGTGTGAAAAATAATATCGTTCCTGTCAATATGGGAATTTTAGTTGGCTATGATGTGGGAAGAGTGTGGATTGATAATGAACAATCAGACAAATGGCATCAAGGTGTCGGTGGTGGTTTTTGGATGAATATTCTCGAAACTTTTTCTGCAAGAATCGATTACTTTACCGGTGAAGATGGCGGAAGAATTTCAGGCGGTGTAGGCTTGAGTTTTTAACGGTCATAGACCGCTTTATTAAACTAAAAAGTTAAATTTGTCATTCTGAATGGAGCAAAGCGCAATGAAGAATATCAAATGCAAAAAGCCTTTCTTTTGTCTTGAAACAAAAAAAATAAATTTAAAATAAAACTCGCAGAGCTTTCTGCGGGTTTTATTTTGTAATTAATTTACCTTTTTCAAAAATGGCTCCGGAGGAGCCATACCTTTGTAGAATAATAACAAGATTCTAAAATTAGAACTCCGTAGGAGTTCTATCTTTTCTTTAGTCTTTTGAAAAATAATTTATTTTAAAGAAAATTGATAAACATTACCACCTTCTTTTTTGTCCTTTTCATCTGCAATCAGCAAAGTTTTATCATCAACGAAAACCACAGCTTCTTTTTGTGAATTATGGTTTAAAGGCATTTTCTGAATTTTAGCTGAATTAAAATCATTGGCTGTAAATCCTGAAAGTACATGGATATTTTTATGCGTTAAAAGCACAATTTCGTTTTTAGAATTAATCGCAGCTGAAGTAATGGCTGCATCACTGTAACCTCCTTCAAGTTTTAGTTTCCCAACTAATTTAGCTTCAAAATTGCCTTCTTTATTTGGAATCTGGAAAACTAAGAAAGTTCCGTCAAAACCTTTGCTTCTGTTTTTTGTAAATAAATAAAAGCTTCCATCTTTTTCTACAAAAGCTTCGCAATCATACAGTAAAGTAGATTTTTTGGGAGGAAATTCAGTCTGACCTTCATAATGAAATTTCGTGGTCTGAATAACCTTTGTCGATTTCTGAGAATCATTTTTTAAATCTAATTTTAAGATCGAAAGATTCTGTCTGTCATTTTCATTATTTCCAAAATCCCCGATGTAAATATTTCCGGCAGCATCTTTTGTGATATCTTCCCAGTCGTTATTTTCAGCATTTTCTACAAGAACATCATTAACCAATTTGCCTTGTCTGCTGAGCCCATAAACTACATTTTTATTTCCTGCATCTTCAATTGCCCAAATGGTTTTCTGGTCTTGCGAAAGAGCAATTCCTGAAACTTCTTTCAGCTTTTTTGGGAGTGAAAATTCTGTTTTCAAATCTTCCTGCGATTTTGTTACCGAATCTTGAGCTTTCGGATTGCAGCTCATTAGCATAACAGCAAATACAACGAGAATGCGCATAATTTTATTTTTTTAATTTTTTAAACTGAAAGAAAGAATATCTGATATTTTTCTCCAATTGATTGATGATTTGCTGGTGATGAAGAAAAAAACCTGCAATCAATCCCATTAAACTTCCGATAATGGTATCAAGCAATCTTGCCTCCATTAAGTTTTCAACCTGATGATGAACAGTACTTCCCACTTCTATTAAAAGCAAAGTAAGCGGCGTAATAAAGATAACGGCAAAACCATAATTTCTTACGATCATTAACTCAACAATGAACTGTAAAACTACAATAATTCCTATCATTACAATTTTTTCGGGATCAAAAAGCAGGATCAGCCATGCTAAACCCAAACCAATGAAGGTGCCAAAAATACGGTGCATATTTCTTTGGCGTACATGTTCGAAATTTCGTCCCTGAATAATTGCTACTGTTGAAATAGAAATCCAATACGTGTTTTGAAATTTTAAAAGATGACCGACAATTAAAGTCAGCATCATAATTAAACCTATAATCGTACTTTCAACAAATTTCGTGTATCTTTTCTTTTTAAAAACTCTTCGTGGAACATTTACCACCTCACTTTTTTCAATAAAAACTGAATAGAGAAAAGCCAATGAACACGACAAAATAGCACCCATTGTTACCAAACCAACTCTTAAAGGAATCATTTCCAAATCAAACTGATAGGTACTTGCCATTGCCGCCAACATAATGAAGAAAAAATTTCCTGGTGGCGGAATTTTAAAATAAGAAGTTATAAAATGCGACAGAAAAGAAACAATTCCGAAAGATAAAGCTGCGGTATAAATATTAAAACTAAAAAACAGACTGATGGTAAAGGAAAATATAATCCCGAAAGCACAAACTGCCAAGTGAATCATTCGCTGACTGATTGGCGCTGTCGTAAAATACAATATCGTTAACGCTCCCAAACTCGAAAGGCTTCCATAATTCGGTTTCCCGGAAAACCAACCCAACAAAAGCGGAATACCAATACATAAAGCAGCCAGGAACGGAAAATGCCATTTCCGATCGGTCTTTTTTATTTCAATAAGATATTGAAAACGATTTTGTACAGGGTGATCGACTTTCATTTTTTTATTCTAAAAATAATTTAGGTTCTTTTATAACTTTTTAGATGTTTTCCGAGATAAATAAACCTAGTATTGCTATTCGTATTTTCAAGCTTTATCAACGACTTTAGTCGTAATCTTTGCTCCTTTAAATAAAAGCATTTCAAATAAAATCTTTGCGTTTATGTATTTATAAATAATGTAATTTTTACTCTAACTCAACATTTGCTTTTTTGCTTTTTCCCAAAGAACATCCATTTCTTCCAGAGTCATATCAGCTAATTTTAAATATGCCTCAGCTGCAAGCCGTTCCATTCTCTGAAATCTTGAAATAAATTTCAGATTGGTTCGTTCTAAAGCCGAATCAGGGTTTAAACCTGAAATTCTTGCGTAATTGATTAAAGAGAAAAATACATCTCCCAATTCTTGCTCTTTTTTGTTTG
>NZ_JAPDKN010000074.1 GCF_026163565.1 Chryseobacterium sp. YIM B08800 | reverse complement strand
AATTTCAGATTGGTTCGTTCTAAAGCCGAATCAGGGTTTAAACCTGAAATTCTTGCGTAATTGATTAAAGAGAAAAATACATCTCCCAATTCTTGCTCTTTTTTGTTTGAATCGGTTTCTGCATGAAACTCATTGATCTCTTCATCCACTTTTTTCCAGGCATCTTCGGCATCGTGAAATTCAAAGCCAATCCCTTTTACTTTATCCTGAATTCTATAAGCTTTTACCATACTCGGTAATCCTTTTGGAACACCGCCCAAAATAGATTTGTTGCCTTCTTTCAGTTTCAGCTTTTCCCAATTCTGCTTTACTTCTTCTTCATCTTTCACTTCGGTATCTCCATAAATATGAGGATGACGGAAAATGAGTTTTTCGTTTAACGAATTGATGACATCGGCAATATCAAAACTTTCTTTTTCAGAACCAATTTTAGCATAAAAAACCAGATGCAGAAGCACATCACCAAGTTCTTTTTTGATTTCGGTAAGATCTTCCTGCAAAAGTGCATCAGAAAGTTCGTACGTTTCTTCCAATGTCAAATGACGAAGCGTCTGAAGCGTCTGTTTCTGATCCCACGGACATTTTTCACGAAGGTCATCCATAATATCTAAAAGTCTTCCGAAAGCTTCGAGTTTTTCTTGTCTGGTATTCATATTTTAAAAATTCAAAAAGTCTTACAAATTTAGTGGTAATTTTCAGAGTTTCGGCAAAAGGACATAGGAAATGAAAGCGTTAAGAAAATAAACGATGCGAACGTTAAAAAAATTCTTCTGTTCGAAGCGCGACACAAATTTAGAAGTGAAGAAACAATTTTGAAATCGCGCAAGTTTTAGAATTTTTAGTGAGTATCGGTTATTTTTAGCCTTTCAATTCCAAGTCTTGAACTTTTGTTTCTTTTGTTTCAAGACAAAAGAAATAAAAAAAACCTCATCATTACTGACAAGGTTTTATATCAATTAAGATAAACTAAATTATCCCATTTTTCTGTGTGTGCTTTTTGCAGCAGCTTTAGCTCCTGTACTAGCTTTTACTTTTGGAGTTGCTGGTTTTTCTGCTTTTGGAGCTGCCTTTTTTGGAGCTTCTTTTTCTACAGTTGCTTCACCTTCTGTAGTTTCTGCTTCTGCTTTTACAAAACTTTCAGGAGTGATGTATCCCGCTTTGTGAAGGATGTTGTACCACTGAGCCAATTTCTTAATATCAGAATTGTAAACTCTTTCTGTATCGTAGTTTGGAAGAGATGCAACCATAAATTCAGTCAATTCAGCTTCTGAAGATTTGTGATTGATCGTTTCTTTGTAATCGTAATTTTTAGCAATATTTTCAAAAACCTCAAACAAAGGAACTTCTTTATCAAAAGTAAACATTGCGATATTATCTAACAAACTCACTTGGCTTGAGTTACCGATGCTCACTTTCTTTTTGGTAGTAACTTCTTCAATGATGAATCCGTTTTTCAACTGCGATACCAATTTGTAAAGACCTGGTTTCCCAGAGATTGAAATTATTTTTTCTAACAGCATAATTTTATTTTTTTAATTTCAGTAAAAGCTATAACGCTTTTTATATTAATATATTTCTTAGTTTAAATTATTTTGGAAATCTCATTTTGTAACCAATAGACACATCTCCCTGAGTGATCTTTGTAAGTTTTCCTTTTACCAGCTTTTTCTTCAAAGCACTTAAGTGATCGGTGAAAAGGATACCTTCAATATGATCATATTCGTGCTGAATTACGCGGGCTCTAATATCGGAAAAAGTTTCGGTATGCTTCACAAAATTTTCGTCATAATATTCGATCAGGATGGTGCTTTTTCTTTTCACATCTTCTCTTACATCCGGAATCGAAAGACAGCCTTCGTTAAACTTCCATTCTTCGCCAGATTCTTCAAGAATTTGAGCATTGATGAAAACTTTTTTAAAGTCTTTCAGCTCTTCAGCAATATCTTCGTAATCTTCATCTTCTGCCAAAGGCGTAACATCTACGATAAACAATCTGATATCTAAACCAATCTGAGGTGCCGCCAAACCAATACCGTTTGCCTCGTACATGGTTTCAAACATATTATCGATCAGTTGTTGCAGATCCGGATAATTTTTATCTATCTCTTTTCCCGTTTTTCTTAAAACAGGATCTCCAAAAGCTCTTATTGGTAAAATCATCTTGTTTTTTGTTCTAAAAAATTCTGCAATATGATGGTTGCACTTACTTTATCTATTAATCCTTTTTGTTGTCTTTGTTTTTTATTTTTTCCACTTTGAGAAATAAAAAACGAAGCCATTTTTGAAGTAAATCTTTCATCAAAACGATGAACTTCAATTTGTGGAAATTCTTTTTTAAAATTTTCTATAAACCCTAAAATATCAGTTTCCACTTCTGAAACATTTCCCTTCAAGTCTGTTGGCAGACCTACTACAACTGCTTCGACGTTATTCTCTGCAAAATATTTTTTCAAAAAATCCATCAGAAAACGTGTTTCCACAGTATCAAGACCACTTGCGATAATCTTCATATCATCGGTTGCTGCAACGCCACAACGTGCTTTTCCGTAGTCTATAGCAATGATCTGTCCCATAAGTCTGCAAATTTAAGAAATTTTACTCATTATATTCCTAACACAGTTTTTTTATAAATCATGTTTTTTATCCGTTAATTTTTGTTTAATTTTATCTTATCCAAACTCAAGACTATGAAGCAACTCATCCTCGTAAGACATGCAAAAAGTGACTGGCCTGAAGAAACTAGCGACTTCGACAGACCTTTGGCAGACAAAGGTTTGCTAGATGCCCTGAAAATGTCTAAATTTCTGAAAAACAACAGTATAAGTATTGATTATCTTCTTTCCAGCCCAGCGGTAAGAGCTTTATCTACCTGCAAGATTTTTAATCAGACCTATAATTCAACTTTTGGAACTAATGAAAAACTTTACAATCCTTCTGAAAGTAATTTTCATTCTGTCATTTATGATTTAAATGATGATTTGAATTCTGTTGCGTTTTTCTCCCACAACAATGGCATTTCCAATTTTGCCAATTCTATTTCTGAGGATGTTTTCCATTTTCCGACTTGTGGTGTTGCAGGTTTTCAAATTGATTGTGATTCCTGGTCGCAGTTTGACGGAGCCAATAAAAAGCTTCTTTTCTTTTATGAGCCGGGGAAAATTTAATTCGATTTCAATAGCTTTTAAAAAACATTCATTTATTTAAAAAAACTGATTAATAACAATATCATTATTTTGTTATTTCTCTTTATTTGAATGCAACCGACTGCACATTTTTCCGTTGTGAATAAAACAATTAAGTTTGTCTAAATTTTATTTATTCTAAATAAAATATAATTTTAAAATCCTATTATTATGCACAGACAAATTTATTTATTGGTCGCTTTCTTTCTATTATTAGGAAGCAAAACTTATTCACAAACACCAATAAGTGTATTTCAAGACAATTTAACAACGCCAAATCCCATGATTACGGATGGTAACGATTTGTATGTTGGTTACTATTATTCAGATAAAGTTGTAAAGTTTGATCTTACCAATCCGAATAGCCCTCCAATTGATATAGTAACGGGAGTAAACAGACCTTACGGATTGGCAATAAAAGATAATATGCTTTATATTTCAGAATTCGGTGGCAACAAAATTTCCAAAGTAAATTTAACAAATCCAAATACAGCTCCGGAAATCGTAATATCTAACGTAAACAGTCCGATAGGTCTTGAGTTTATAGGAAATGATTTATATGTAGCATTGGAAGGAGATAATAAAGTTGCCAAAATAGATGTAACTCAGTCTTCACCTCAATTAATAGATGTAGTGAATGTTTCAAGTCCTTTCGAGATTGAAATTGTTGACAATCAGCTTTACATTACCGAAAGATTTACAGGAAAACTTGTAAGATTCGAGCTGAATAATAATTCTGCAATGAGTGTGGTGATTGCTCAAGGATTAAGCTATCCTTCGGGTCTTACTTCAGATGGGAAACAACTATTTATAGCGGAAGCAGGAGCTTCAAAAATTTCAAAAATCAGCACTTCCGTTTTGAGCCCAACAGTTTCTGATGCGGTAACGTCTAGCCTATTAGATTATCCTTCAGGATTATTAATGCATAATAACATCCTGTATATTACAGATTTTTTTGCCAACACTATATTTAGAGTAGATCTAGCTAATCTTTCTGTTTCAGAATTCAGCTCAACTGGGCAAAAAGAAATAAAAATTTATCCTAATCCTGCGATTGACAAGCTAAACGTTTACAACGCTCCATCAAAAGAATATAAAATATTTGACATGACGGGCAGACTTATCAATTCAGGAATAATAGAACAAAATTCTATTAACGTAAGTCAGCTTTCTTTAGGAAATTACATTCTAAAAACTGGAGAAATCACTAAGAAGTTTATCAAGAAATAATTTAACAAAAAAGAGGCTGCAAAAACAGCCTCTTTTCTATGTTGATTAATATTACTTTCTTTTCAGATCAAGATCATCAAAATCAAAACTAAAATCTGTGACATCTGAAATCGCTTTCATTTTTGCAGATTCTGCTTTTCCGTTTTCATCATAATTAAAAATAAGATAAGCATCAGCATCATAGCTTCTGTCGTCCCATTTGATGATAAAAGTATTGTTTGAAAAAGGAAGCAACTCCCCTTTCAGTCTTGGAGAATTTTTACAAAAAATTCTGTAAGTATTTCCCTGTTGAGCAATTTCTACATCACCAAACCATACATCATTGTATTTTCCAACAAACTGCTCAGCTTTAGGCTGAAGGTTTTTATCTTTTTTGAAGGCATCAGACTTTGCAAAAGCTTCTTTCTTTTGCTTATTATATTCAGCTTCTACTTTCTGCATTCTGTCACCGTAGGTTTTCAGCCAATTTCTATCAGCAATTCCTAAATAAGAATCTTTTACCGTATTTGTAATCGTGTTGAAGGCTGCACCAGATTGTTGGTTCGTTAAAACCACAATTCCTAATTTCATATCGGGAATTAAAGTAAACTGAGTTACTGTTCCAATCAATCCGCCTGTATGCTGAACTTGTTTATGACCTTTTACATCGCTTAAAAACCAACCTAAACCGTAACCGTAGAAACTTGTATCATAAGGATTTTTCATCGCCACTCCGCTTGGAATCTGTAAACTCCAAAGCTGCTGAATGTTTTTATCTGAAACTAATTTCTTTCCATCTTTGGTTGTAAATCCATTTAAAAGAAATTCAGCCCAAGTTGTCATGTCTTTAATGTTACTCATAATTCCACCAGCTGCATTGGCTGTTTCGTTCCAGTCGTGAGGAACTGCAATTGCTTTTCCGTCAACAGGAGCATGCGCATCAATTTTATTAGCAACAGCTTTTGCTCTGTTGTAGCTTCCGAAACTTGAATTCATTCCGACAGGTTTCATAATTCGCTGTTCGATAAAATCTGCCCAACTTAACCCTGAAATTCTAGTAATAACTTCTCCTGCAACAATAAACATAATGTTGTTATAATCTAAAGTCGTTCTGAAAGGATTTTCAGGTTTTAAATATCTTACATTGTGCACAATATCATTTACTGTAAGATTTCCACCTTCCGGAAAAAACATCAAATCTCCCTGTCCCAAACCTAAACCTGCTCTGTGCGTTATCAAATCTTTAATTGTTACATTTTGAGAAACATACGGGTCATACATTTGAAATTCAGGAATATATTTTGAAACTTTATCGTCCCAGTTCAGTTTTCCTTCATCAGCTAAAATTGCCAAAGCAACACAAGTAAAAGCCTTAGAATTAGAAGCAATCCCAACCAAAGTATTGTCATCCATCGGTTGCTTTGTCGTTAACGAACGTACTCCAAAACCCTTTGAGTAAATCATTTTTCCGTCTTTGATAACACCAACAGACATTCCGGGAACATCGAAAGTTTTTAAAGTATTCTGAATGAGTTCGTCCAGCTTTTTTTCTTCAACCTGACCGAATGAGAGTAAAGATAAAAGAAGAAAGAGTAAAGATAAGTTATGCTTCATTATTTTTAAATTTCTCCAAATTTAATCAATTCAATATAATTAAATTCTCATTTCACAATACTTAAAATTTAATAAGAGCCTGTTTAAAAAAGAATAATAAAAAAGAGTAAGGGCTAA
>NZ_JAPDKN010000073.1 GCF_026163565.1 Chryseobacterium sp. YIM B08800 | reverse complement strand
AAAAAAATATTTTTTATATATCATAAAGACGAAGTTCCTTGGGGGTGTAGGTTTTTAATATATGGTTCTGTCTGGGATTTACTTTTTGGAGGATTTTATGCTTTAGGGGTTGCTCTTCTAATGATTAAACAATAAGAAGTTTTTTGAAAAAATCCTTTAATGACCACAACTGAACATTTTGTAAATACATTTTTTATAATCCACTACCG
>NZ_JAPDKN010000072.1 GCF_026163565.1 Chryseobacterium sp. YIM B08800 | reverse complement strand
TTTGGAGGATTTTATGCTTTAGGGGTTGCTCTTCTAATGATTAAACAATAAGAAGTTTTTTGAAAAAATCCTTTAATGACCACAACTGAACATTTTGTAAATACATTTTTTATAATCCACTACCGTTTTACAGGTCGCTCCTTTGGAGCTTAATCTGGTGATTTTATAATGTTCTATTAACCGCACCACGATATGGCTTTGAGATATTTTTGCATTTAACGACATTAGGTGTTATCTACCAAATGGAACAATTACTAAAATAGCCCGGATTGAACAGCTTGTTTGAGCTCTTTTTGCTAAAAGGAAAAGGCAAGGCTCAAAAAAGCGAGGAGTGAAAGACGGATTAAGCTCCTGAAAAAAATTGGAGGGTAAGAGAATGGGAGAGTTTGAAAGTTGGAGAGTTGAAGATATACTTACATTATATATATGATAAAAAAATACCTCCGAAAGTTTCAGAGGTAAATGGTATATGAGAAATTTTATTGCTTGCTTTCTGTGTAGATCATTCTAAGAAAATCTCCGTATGATCTATCAATTCCTATTATGTCTCCTGATTTCAAATTTATTCCGGCATCACCAGATTTGTTTGAACTGACTTTAAGTGCAGAAACTTGAAAATATTGAGGAACACCATCTGTATTTGAGATCTTAATTGCCGATCCGAGGAACTTTTTCGTCGAAATTGTATAAACATCTCCACGAACAGTTGTCAGTGAGAGGTAAGATCTTGGTTCAAGGACATAATTTTTTTTATTTACACTAATTGTCTGAGATTTTTCTGCGGAAGAGAACAGGTAAAGTTGCTGTGAATTCCTAGAAAGCCCTTCTTTTGTGATATAAAAAAGTTTAATTCTATAGTTCGCAGGATTAAAAGGTTGTTCAATCTCATCAACTGTTTCAAAAGGCTGGTAAGCAAAAGCATTCGCACCAATCTCTTTTGCCTTTTTATAAATTTTAGAGAAAACTTTTTCGTCATCAGAAGAAAATCCTTGAACATCAATCTGACCAAGGTATTCTGCAGGTGTCTCTTTACTAATTTTAATAAAAATTTTATCTGTATTATCATTGACCTTTGCGACTTTAGACAAATAAACATCTTGAGCACTAAATAATGCAAAGGTAAAAGCAAAAATAAAAGCGATTATATTTTTCATTTTAATTTGAAAGTATATTTACACAATCTTCTAAACTGTTTTCCCAATGTTTTGGCTCAATCTTGTAAATCTGTTCAATTTTGTCGAGGCACATTGTACTTCTTTTGGGTCTTCTTGCCGGAGTTGGGTACTGCTCTGTCGTTAATGCATTCAGCTTTACTGATGATTTGGAGAATTCAGCAATTTTTTTTGCAAATTCAAACCACGTTGTTTCCGGATAATTTGAAAAATGGAAAACACCAAAAGTTTTATTTGGATTTTCTATAATACTCATAATTGCTTCCGCCAAATCATTAGCATTGGTTGGTTGCCCAAACTGATCGGCAACAATTCCCAACTCATCTTTTTGCGAGAATAAGTTAAGCATTGTTTTCACAAAATTTTTATTGAATTCTGAATACAGCCAAGAAGTTCTTAAAATAATGGTTTTAGGATTATTTTCTAAAGCCAGCTCCTCTCCTTTCAATTTAGATTCACCATAAACTCCGATAGGTCTTGTAAAATCATCTTCCGAATAATCTAAATTGGTTTCGCCATCAAATACATAATCGGTCGAAACGTGAATGAAAACCGTTTTATAATCGGCGCACGCTTTTGCAAGATTCCCTACTCCATCTGCGTTGACAGCGAAAGCTTTTTCCTTTTCTTTTTCGGCAAGATCTACCGCGGTATATGCTGAAGCATTGATGCAAAAATCTGGTTTTTGATCATAAAAAAAATCATTAATCTGATCTTCGTCTATGATATCTAAAGATTGAGAATCTGTAAAAATAAATTCATAATTTTTTTCAAAATCGGGAGCAATTTTTCTGATACAGTTTCCTAATTGACCGTTACTTCCTACTACAAGTATTTTTTTCATTGAATTGATTTTATGAATTTTTTGCATTTTGTGATCTTAAAAACTTTACTCTCGACTGAAAGTCTTTTTGCTCTAAGTCAACATAAAACTTTCCAAAAGTCTGCATGATTTCTTCCGGATGAATTTCAGAACGTCTTGTTTTTATATTAAAATAAATTACCGTCACCCAAAGCACCGCATGGATTGTTTTTTCATCAAGACTTTTCATCAGGATTTCTACTTTAGAAATTCGGTCTCCTATTTCAATCGTTTTACTGCTGATAACAACCTGAGTATTGTATTTTACTTCTTTTAAGTAAGCAATTTCATTTTGAATGGCAATCCAGGTACAGCCCGTTTTTTTAGTATATTCTTCATAAGTAAAGCCATAGAAAGTTTCTACATGATCTTCTCTGGCATTGAACATGTAATCCAGGTATTTTACATTATTTAAATGCCCAATCGGATCACAATCACTGAATCTTACTTTTACGGTAGTTGAGACTTCTTTTTCCATAGCGCAAAAATAAAAAAACCACTTCGAAATGAAGTGGTAGTTTTTATAAATCTTTGTTAATTTCAGAAATTATTGAAGACCTAATTCTTTTTTAACAGCTGCAGTTGCGTCAGGACCTCCTTTATAGATAAGACCTGTAGAGTTTGTATCCATTACATAATCATAGCTGTTTGCTTTAGCTACTTTGTTTACAGCGTCCATTACTTTCTTTTCGATAGGAGCATAAGCTAATTTTTCTTTTTCAGCAAGATCTTTTTGTGCTCTTTCGCTCATTTGTTGAGCTTCAGTCTGTAACTTCTGCATTTCCTCTTGTCTAGCTTTGTTTTCAGCTTCAGATTTTGTAGGAGCTTCTTTAGTATACAAAGCATATTTTGTTTGCATAACATCAGTCTTCTTCTTTATCTCAGCTTCTTTCACATCAAGGAAAGCTTTTAAATCTGTATCTGCTTTTTTCTTCTCAGGCATTGCATTAAGTACGCTTACTAAGTCTAGAGTAGCAATTTTTTGAGCTTTTGCCATCCCAACTGAGACAAACATCATTACTGCTCCAAATAATACACTTAATTTTTTCATAACGGGTAATAAATAATTAATTTGTTTTTAGATTTTAAATTTAAGTAAAAGTTAAGTTCTGGTAAAACTTTTACTATTTTTTATTTGTTTTCTTTTCTTTTTCTTTCTCGGTTCCTTTTAGTAATACAGCCAATACTTTATCTGTATAATCATATCTTGGTTCATAAGAAAGAACATTGTCTCTATTTTTATCAAAAACTATACCTAATCCGTTTTTTGCGATTACAGTACGGAGAGCGGTATAAATCTGATCTTGAAAAGGCTCTACCAAATTAGCACGAAGCTGATTGATCTCGCCGGTTTTACCAAATCTTAAACTTAGTGTCGTCTGAATACTTTTTTCTAAGTCTAAAACTTCTTTTTCTCTAAGCTTAAGCTGATCACCAATTAATAAAACTTTTTCACTCTCAAAAGCCGATTTTTTTTGCTCGTATTGTGATTGAACGCTTTTAATTTCTTGTTCCCAAGTATCAATCTGAGCATTAAGCCTTGCTTCTGCTTCTTTATATTGAGGCATTTTATCCAAAATATATTGGGTGTCAATGACTCCTATTTTCTGAGCATTGCTAAATCCGAAAAGCAAAATTACTGCTAAAGTGAAAAGAGTTTTAAAATTTTTCATACTATTATAAAGATTGGTTCATTAAGAAGTGGGTTCTACCTCCAGAAACATCACCACTGATTGTTTTATCAAATCCGTAAGCGAAATCAAATCCTATTAAACCAAATGCTCCCATATAAACTCTTACCCCTACACCAACAGATCTTTTAAGCTGGAACGGATTGTAGTCTCCCCACTTATTCCAAACGTTACCTCCTTCTGCAAATGTAAGTGCATAAATTTTAGCTGTTTGATTTAATGAAATCGGATATCTTAATTCTAACGTAAATCTGTTGTAAATAGTACCTCCACCTCTTTGAGTGATATCTTCAGCCTGTCCACCATAAGTAGAAGCGTTTTCATAACCTCTTAACGGAATCAATTCTCTACCATCAAATCTACCTCCAAAAAGTCCGGTTCCACCCACGTAGAATCTTTCAAATGGCGGTGCACCTAATTCCTTATTATAACCATCCATGAAGCCCATTTCAGCAGAAGATCTTAAAACTAATTTCCCAATAACTTCATTGTAAACGTCAGCTTTAAACTTTATCTTATAAAATTCCATCCACTTATACTTTTCTGTAGGTGACATCGTTGAGTAATTTTTATTACTAAACAATGAATATGGTGGAGTAAACTTACCTGACAATTCAATATTTGAACCCACTGTAGGGAAAATAGGATCTATACCTGCAGAGTTTCTGCTTAACCCAACATTTAAACTTAAATTGTTTGCATTACCATATAATTCTGTGGTATCACCAAACTCAAAAGGATAATTGCTAAAGTTATACTTCTGGAACTGGATTCCTGTATATAACGAAAAATAATCATCCGGCCATTTCAACCATCTGTTCAGACCAACAGTAGCAGAAAAAATATTTAATCTCTGATCCGGTCCAGTAACTTGGCTATAGTTAACTCTTGAATTATTTAAACTTACAGAAAGAGCAGTTGGTTTTGTGCCAAACAACCAAGGTTCTGTAAATGAAACTCCATAATTCTGGAAATATTGTCCCGCTTGAGCCTGAATAGATAAAGTTTGACCATCACCTTGAGGTACAGGTCTAAAATCTTTAAACTTCAAGAAGTTCTTCAATGAGAAGTTATTGAAAGTAAGTCCTAGAGTTCCGATGAAGCTGTTACCACCGTAACCAGCCTGTAACTGAACCTGAGAAGAACCTTTTTCTACCAATTTCCAACCGATATCAACCGTATTATCTTGCTGATTTGGCTGAATATCCTGACCGATCTGTTGAGGATCAAAGAATGACATTGATGCCAAATCAAAGAATGTTCTTTTGATTTCTGTTTTCTTAAATAATTCTCCCGGTTTGGTTCTTAATGCTCTCAAAATCACATGGTCATGAGTTGTTGTGTTACCAGACCAAGTTACTTTATTCCAACTTGCCTGCTCACCTTCAACAATTCTGATTTCAAGATTAATTGCATCACCGTTAACCGATTTTTCTACAGGAGTAACGTTTGAGAAAAGATAACCGTTATTCATGTATATCGATTTGATATCAGAATCATCTTCTTTTCCTCCGTCTTCCCCTACTTTTTTGTTGAAACCTACTGCATCATAAATATCTCCTTTCTTATATCCTAAGATTCTTTGAAGATATTCTGTTGAATAAACTGTATTCCCGGTAAAAGTGATATCACCGATGTAATATTTTTTACCTTCTTTTAGTTTAACATTGATTTCGTAGTTATTTTTTTTATTCCTCCACACAGAATCAGAAACAATTGCGGCATCTCTGTATCCTAATGAATTGTAATAATTAATTAAGCTTTGCTTGTCTTCCTGGTATTTTTCTTCAACAAATTTTGAAGACTTTAAAATACCTCCGATTCCAAATCTTTTTTGTTTGGTTTCTTTGAAAGCTTTTTTTCTAAGTTTTGCATCAGTTACATTTTCGTTTCCTTCAAACTCGATGTGGCTGATTTTAATTCTTTTTCCTTTGTCTACATTAATTGTCCAGTCAACAAGGTTAGGATCGCTTGCGTTTACCTTATCCTGAATTGTGATTTTCGCATCTGCGAAACCTTTTTTAACGTAATCTTTAGGAATATTTGTTTTAAGGCTTGAAACAAGATTTTGGGTAATCTTAGTTCCTGGCTTTAAATTATTATCTTTTGCTAATTTTTCGTTTTTAGACTTTCCGATTCCTTTTCCTGTAAATTTTACTTCTCCAAGGTCTTTTAAGTCTTGTAGATAAAATCTAAGAACAACAGTCTGTCCCTCGATGCTTTCTACATAAACTTCCACTTCAGAGAAAGATTGAGAATCCCAAAGTTTTTTGATAGCATTACTTACCTTTTGCCCCGGAATATCTACAATTTCGCCTTTTGATAAGCCTGTAAATCTAAAGATCTGAGCTGGTGTGTATTTTTTTACCCCATCAACAACAATGTCCTTCAGCGTGTAAGTTCCTGTTTGATTTTCTGCAAGAACAGCAGCGGTCTCAACCTTTGTACTGTCTTGCGGAGTTACCTGTCCATAAAAATGTGCAGAAGCAGCAAACATAATGATGGGTAATAGTCTAAACTTCATTTTATCGTAATCTTTCTTTTCTTAAAATTTACTGAATTTGAATTTGGTCGCCTGTAAGACCATATCTTCTTTCCTTATTTTGATAATCAACAATACATTGGAAGAAAATATCTTTTGTAAAGTCTGGCCACAGAACATTGAGAAACTGAAGTTCTGCATAAGCAATCTGCCAAAGCAAAAAATTACTTATCCTTATTTCACCACTTGTTCTGATAAGTAAATCCACTGGTGGAAAATCTTTTGTATAAAGATAGTTTTCAAATAATTTTTCATCAATATTCTCCACTTCCAGCTTTCCATCTTTTACATCGGAGCTTATATTTTTTACAGCATTTAGTATTTCGCTCTGTGAGCCATAGCTTATTGCTAAAACCAAATTTCCTTTTGTGTTTTCTTTTGTAAGATCAACGACACTAAGTAATTGATCTTTTACCATAACCGGTAATTTATCTAAGTTACCAATGACATGCATTCTTAATCCCTTCGTGAAAATTTCCTCAGCCTCTAATAAAAGCGTCTCGGCAAGCAAACCCATTAAAGTGTTTACTTCATCTGCAGGTCTATTCCAATTTTCAGAAGAAAATGTATAAAGAGTAAGATATGGTATATGAATCTCATTACATGCATTAATAGCGTTTCTCACTGCATTAATGGCATTCTTGTGGCCAAAAGTTCTTTCTTCACCACGAGATTTTGCCCATCTTCCGTTTCCATCCATAATGATGGCTACATGCTTCGGTAAATTCTCAGAATTTATTTGTTCTTTTATCAACGACATAATTTCTTAATCACAATAACATGGTGGTCTACCAAAAGAATAGGTCAATCCTAAACTGAAAGTATTCATCCAATCTCTAGAATCTGGGTCTCCTACAGATCTATTTCTTATATAAGTTGCTTCTCTTTCTTTAGAAACATTATAATAATTTCCTGTTTGCAGTAAAGAACCTCCCGTTGTAGGGCTCAAAATATCTGCATTATAATTACTAATCACATCTTTTGCAAGAATTTTACTATGATCTAATTGGTCAGTTAAAGCATATCTGAAAGTAGCTTCAGCAAAAATTGCCCATCCGTGATTGAATTTATATTTTAAACCAACTCCGAAAGGAATTTGTGCAACTGTTTTTTTACCCATAGAATATTCTGTGGTAGTAACAAAATCATTTTCATTGATTGGAGCCTGCGCCACACCATCTGCATTTCTTCTGAAATCATGAGTTAAAGTTGCTTTTGGAGCGTCAAACATTAAACCTCCGATCCCCCCAAAAATATAAGGGCTCAACATACTCATTTGCTCATTATTTACCGGGAAGAAATTATATTCAAACACTAAACTAGCTTCATAAATATTATTCTTTCCGAATGAATTTCTGTTTCTTCTGTATTCTTCTTTTGCCGCCTTATCGCTAAACTGTACCTGATTATAACCTAAGTCTAATCTAACCGTCTGATGCGGATTAAAATTAAATCTATATAAAATACCACCATAAAACGGAACACCCCATTCTGAGGCTCTATCCAAATCCAAAGGTTGCTGTAAAATGTAATTGGTTTTCCCTATGTCGCCAACAAGATTACTCATCCCTAAGCGAATTCCCAATTCATTTCTTTGTGCTTTTAAACTTACCACAGTTCCTAAGAGGGTAAGGAAGCTAAACAATAATTTTTTATTCATAAAAGAATATGGATTTATGGTTATTTTAAAAATTAATTTTTGCAAATATAAAACATTTTTATATTAATGATAATCTTAATGTTTAGTTAAAAATAAACAAAAAAATATAATTTGTTATAAAGTAAACGGCAAAGTAACAAATTTATTCTTTTTTTAATAGTTCAGGTAAAATTTACAAACTGTAAATTTTACCTGAACGGCTTTACTTATTTCTATCAAAGTAAGCTCTTACTTTGTTTTTAATTTTGATCAATAATGGCTCTGTATAGTTTTTATCTTCATCAAAATATCCATAGCCGTAACCATAGCCGTAACCATAGCCATAGCCGTAACCTTGTTTAGTAATATAATCATTATAAACAAATCCTAAATGCTTAATCTCGTTATTATGATACTTTTCAGTAATCATTTTAAGCATGTATTTTTCGGTATACTCGTGGCGAACAACATATAAATTAGCATCAGAATACTTCATTAATTCGTAAGAATCTGCAACAAGCCCTACAGGTGGCGAATCTATGATAATAAAATCATATAATGTTTTAAGCTCTTCTATAAACTTCACATTTCTTTCACTCATCAATAATTCAGATGGATTGGGAGGAATTGGCCCTGAAGTAGCCACATCAAGATTAGGAATTTTGGTTTTATTAATAATCTGATCAATTGATGCTTCTCCGGTAAGATAGTTTGAAATTCCAAGTTTATTGTCGATATCAAAGTCTCCGAAAATTTTTGGCTTTCGCAAATCCATCCCCAACAAAATAGTTTTCTTATCACTTAAGCCTAAAACTGATGCAAGATTTATTGAAACATACGTTTTACCTTCTCCTCCAACTGATGAAGTCACCAAAATAACTTTACTACTACTATCCTCTCCTGATAAAAATCTCACATTGGCTCTAACTCCTCTGAAAGCTTCTGCAACAGAAGATTTGGGAGTATTAAGAACAGTAAGCATATTTTGATTATTATTGTTACCAATCACACCCAATAATGGAATTTTAGTGGCACTTATCAATTCTTTGATATTTCTAACTTTACTGTCAAAAAGACTTCCTAAAAGAATTAAAACAAACGGAAATGCAAGAAAACCAGCTAAAATTGTCATTTTTGTACCTTTTACATTGGGACCAATTGGGCCTTGTCCAAGATTTTTCGCCGGGTCAATCACTGTAATATCAGACTGATTGGTTGCCAATCTCATTTGGCTTTCATTCTGTCTGCTAAGCAAACTGTTGTAGGTAGCCTCAATCATATTGTAGCCTCTTTCCGCATCAAGATATTTTCTTTGTTTTTCAGGGTATGCTGTAAGATCTTCGCTTGTTTCTGCAATCTGTTGGTCAATTTTACTAAGTTCTGTAGTATAAACCGTATGAACATTTCTGAGTGATCCTGAAGAGTTGGCCTTTGCTTCACTTATCAATCTATTGATTTCCTTAATCGGTTCCGAATTAGGTGTATAAATTGACGACAGTTCTCTTTTCTTAAGATAAAGAGCTTTTAGCTCAGAAACAGATGCCGTAAAAAGACCATCATCAAAACCAGCCGCAGAAGGACTGATCATTCTATCGAAACCTTGAGACTCTACAGAATTCCTGATACTGTTCAAAGAATTCATTTTGCTGAGTATATCTGCTTTTTTAGCTTCAAGTTCTTTTATTTTTTGTAAAGATTTTTCGTCTCTGTTGGTAATATCATATAACTTTTCTGAGACCTTAAGATAATTGACATAAGCAGCACTTGAATCTAATTTTTTTCTAATATCTGCTAAGCTTCCTTTCAAATACTCTTCTGTGTTTTGATCAACTTTTATTTTATCATTAAATCTTTTCTTCTGAAGCTCAGCTACAGATTTATTGAGGAAATTAACTGTACTATTCAGATTAAAACCTGTTTTAGAAATAATCATGATGGTATTGATTTCTTTATCAAAATCAACACCCACCGTAGAAACAATGCCATTTACAGCATCATTTACCGTAGAAAGATTTACAATAATATTTTCGAGTTTTATCGTAGGAATTACAGGATTTGGAACCAGCCTAAATCTAAGGTTTGGAGTAGTATACCATTCATTAACCTTAATAGTTTTATCGGCAGGTCTTCCATAACTTTCGATGTTCTGAAAGCCTTCAGCGTCATATGAATAGAGTTTAGTAGACTGCCCTTCCTCCGGCAAACTTACCTGATAAGAGCCATTTCCTTTAGGCGTTAATGTAATAGGATAATTTACTTGCTGCAAGTGCTTTCTATCCACTTCCAAAAATACTGGTGAGTCACTTTTATCTAAATAGGTAGATTTAATTACTCCTTTGGTGCTATAATTCACAAAAAGTCCCAGTTCTTTTACTAAAAATTCATTGTGTGATCTAGACAACAGCATTTTTTTCAAATAAATACCATCCTGGTTACCATTTTGCCCCCATATAAAATTAATCGACTGGCTTGGCGTAAAATAACTGGCTGTATTATTTGAAATACTTAGTTTTAAATCTGATGAATAGATATTTTGTGCATAATATTTACCATAAAACCAAGACACACCGTACCCAATAGACAGCATTAAAACAAACCAATACCAATTTCTAAGAATTCTTCTTAAAAAATGTTCAATATCAAACAAAGCAAATGACCCGAATTTCTCTTTTTGCGGCTCATTTTTACCTACTAAAGCTTCTTTTCCTGGAATCATACATTAAAGATTTTTAATAAGTAGATAAATAGACAATGCCGTTGTAAGCACAGAAACTCCACTAATAATTGTTTGTATAGGATCTTTCCCAAAGCCGTTAAGAGCTCTTCTTTGAGTAGTCAGGAAAATCTCGTCTCCATTTTGTACATAGAAGTAGGGAGAATTCATCACGTCTTCTCTTGTAAGATCAATCTTCGCTTTTTTAATTCCTTCCGGCAGTTTTCTGTAAACTACAATGTTTTTACGGTCTATGGTTCTGTTTAACCCTCCGTTAATAGAAATTGCCTCTGTTAACGTTAATGTATTTTTATGAGCTTTTTTTTCTCCTGTAATTCCGGTAGTTTCAATATCCCCTAAAACATAATAGGTTATACCGTCTGTATTGAGTCTTACTTCAGATTTTCCATCCTGAAAATTTTCATTTACTTTTTGTTGAAGCTCCTGAGTAATTTCTTCAATCGTCCTTCCTTCAGCTTTTACATATCCAATACCAAAAACCAGTATATCTCCTTTCGAATCGACCTTTAAACCGTTAAAATAAATCATTGCATTTCCACCAGTCCCGGTTCCGGTTCCGGTTGTATTTCCTCCGCTAAATGAAATGTTATTTCCTGCTGTTTGAGCATTTAAGGAAGAATAAAATTGAGCTGCATCACCTTTAGGAGTTGTTACAATATTTAAGGTTAGCATATCGTTTTTGGTAACCCTGTAAACAGGAATATTGTAGGGAATCAAACCCTCTTCATTAATAACAAGGCTTTCGCTTGGTTGCATATATTTTACATCTTTTGAGGTGATACATGATATCAACAAAAAAGGTAAAACTAAGAATGGGAAGTACTTATAAATTTTCATCGTAATAAATGTAGTTTGCAAAAATAGAATTAATTATTAGTTTTTAGTTTATTATTCCGCAACAGGAAAATAATATCCGGAATATAAGCTCCTAAAAACCCTAAAAACAGAACAAAGACCAATAACAGATTCACATTGGCGTGCCTAAAACAATAGGTAATTGTAACAATAAACAGATAATAACATATAATATAAAAACTAGCTCTCCTGTGTGTTAAATCAAGCTTAAGAAGTTTATGATGAATATGATTTTTATCTGCCTCAAAAGGCGATTTTTTGTTCCAAAGTCTTACTATAATAACATTCAATGTATCAACAATAGGTAAAATAAGAATCGCAACTGCCACTACGGGAGCAGATTTCAAATGATACATCGGAACGTTCATAATTTTTTTATCTATAAAAATATCTATAAAACAGATACATGTAAACGCCAATAAAAACCCTAAAAGCATAGAACCTGTATCTCCCATAAATATTTTTGTCGCCCGTAAATTAGACAAATTATAATATAAAAATGCCAATACAGACCCAATTAAAACAACCGACAAAATAACTAAAGGATAATTATACTCTCCTAAACGATAATAGCTAATTCCGAAAAGAGCGCTGCAAATAAGAGAATAACCACCTGCAAGACCGTCGATGCCATCAATAAGATTAAAAGCATTGATGAGAATAATAAAAGTAATAATGCTAAAAATAACACTTACCAAATAATGAATTTCGTAAACGCCAAAAATTCCAAATAAATTTCTGATTCTCACATCAGAACCAATTACAATAAAAGCCGATACCACAATCTGTGCAACCAACTTTTTGTAAGCACGCATTACAACAATATCATCCATAATCCCTACATAGAGCAGAATGATGAGCGATGCAAAAAGAAATTTATATAAATCGAAAATTTCGTACGCAAAAATTGAAGTACAGATCCCGATGGAATAAAACATCGCAATGCCTCCCAAATTAGGTATTCTTCTGAGATGAGAGCTTCTTACTCCAGGCTCATCCATCAAATTTTTACGTTTCGAAATTTTAATAATTGTGGGAATAGAGAAAAATGTAATTAGAAAAGAAGACAAGAAACCCAACCCTACTTTTATGTAAAAAATAGAAATACCTGTTTCATTTAAGAATAGTTCAAAATTTTTCATCAACTGCTTTTTAAGCGACTAGTTTCCAGCAAATTTTAAAATAAATTTCAAAAAGATTACACTTCTAAAAACCTGTTTCAAAATACTGAAATCTCATTTGTGTTTAATAAGTTTTCGTATTACTTTTTTTTGCCCGATAAAAAAAAGAAGATAGAATATTATTTTTTTCGTGGGTAAAGATAATAGATAATTCTTACCAAAACGACTGTAGCACAATATATCTTTCATTTTAACATCTCTTTTTTTTATAAAATCCTCAAGCTCTTGAGCCATTTCGTAGAATTGGGTTTCATTTTTAACAAAAGCAAGATAAGCCAAAAAGGTATAAATTCCTTCTAAAATTTGAAAACCTTTCAATTCTTTTGTTTTTGAAGAATATTTTGAGATTTTAAAAGCCGTTTCTACATCTTCCACAGCTTTCAGAATATCCAAACCTCTTTCGTTGTGGGTTTTCGAGATAGAATCTGCCCTTTCCAGATATTGATAATGAAAACTTTGTGTCTGTGCTATTGTTTTGCATTCCAACAAAAGCTGGGGAATCAGCTGAATATCTTCAAAATGAATCCCTTTTTTAAATCTTTTGTGCGCAAAAAGTTCCTTTTTAAATAATTTATTACACGCAAAATAACTCAGATCTGAAAAAACCGAAAAATGGTTTTCCAAAACAATCTTTTCAGGCATATTCGGAATTTGCGTCAATTTTTGGATCACATTTCCATCTTCATTCACTTTCTGAATATTGCAGATTACCATTTCAGCATTATTTTTTTCAGCTAGATCAAGCATTTCCGCAAACATCGTTCCAGAAACATAATCGTCACTGTCGACAAATCCCAAATAATCGCCGGCTGCTTTTTCAATTCCGAAATTTCTGGCATCACTCAAACCGCCATTTTCCTTAATAAAAGCTTTTATTTTATTCGGATACTTTTCTGAATATTCATGAATAATACTTTCTGATCCATCGCTGCTTCCATCATTTACAACGATAATTTCAATATTCTGCAAACTCTGATTCACCAAAGAATCGAGACATTTAGCCAGATAATGTTCAACGTTGTAAACAGGAACAATTACAGAAACTTTTGGGATCAGATTTTCCATTGCTTAGATTTTTGTAAATCTTGCGCTCAGCCAGCCTTTTTTAGCTTCATCAAAATCCCTTCTCGAGCATGGGATGCAGTTTTCAATATTTTCATCATCTCCAAAGTACCAAAGATTACTGAAAGTATCGCGCTTGAAAGCATATTGCCGGTCTTCAATCAAAACATAAAACATTTCGTAATGCCTTTCTTTGGGATGCGATTGCTGAATGTTGATTCCTTCAATCAAATACCAAAGCATTTGCGCCAAAAGCTGATGATTGAGCTGGTTTTCAGAATAAATATTATAATTAAAAATCCCTACAGATTTCAGATTTTCGCTTAAGCCGATTTCTTTCATGTAAGCACAAATTTCTCTTCGGTTTAAACCATTCACCTGTGGATTCATCGAAAATGCATCACTGAAGCTTTCAATGGCATCACAATTTACCGTTACCAAATCTGCTTTTCTGAAAAAAGGTTCAGTTTTTTCTGTAGAATTCATCATTTCCGCCAAACGTATTATATCAAACTCAACTTCTTTAATAAGCTTTACAGAATCTTGTTCGTTCAAGTGTTTTTGATACCCTAAATGATGGTAATTTTTAATTGAAAAGTTTTTAGAACCTAAAATTTTACTTAAAAAAGTATGCTCATTAATACTTTCACCCTGTTTTAGAGAAATAATATTGCTGATTTGAGTATAATTAATATTTTTCTGATGAAAATGCAAACCCGAAAATAATGAAAACGCAAAATCATTAGAACCACCAATAATCACCGTAATCGCTCTTTTGTAATGGCACGCCGACAAAACTTCCTGTAAAATATAATGAGAATCTTCCACCGATTTTCCTGAAACCAAATCTCCCAAATCAACAATCGGAATTTCAAAATCTAGCTGCGAAAGTTTATAAAACTCTTTCCTTACCGCCGTAAAATCCTGAACTTCAGCCTCACCATTTGCTCCTCTGTAATCAGAAACAAACAAAAGTACAATGCTGTCTTCTCTTATTTCCTTTGTAATTTTATTGCCAATCTGCCAGTTTTCTGTTCTGAAATTTCTTGGTGAAATGATAAAATCTTCAAAATTCATATTCTCAAATACTTATTAAAGCTCAAAAATATTAAAATTAAATGATTATTGTGATCAACCTTGTCAAAGTTCAAAACTTTGACAAGATTTTCAAGCCTAAGTAGTTTAAGTTTAACCTTTCAAAATCTCAAACACAAAAGTTGTAGAAGTTTCAAAAGCACCACCTTGTGTTGCACCAAATAAAAACTGTGGTTTTTTCCCGTCTTTGCTCATTAAAATCATTGGACGTTCAAGTCTTCCAAATCTTTTTAAATGTTTTGGGGGATTAGCTTCCTGAACGTAAGACTGCATATTTAAGTAAGCGATTTCGGGTTTTGTCCATTCAATCCCGTTTTTTGTGGTTAAATGCAAACCATATTCGTGGTTGAAAAATCCCATATCACGGGCAACCATATGAAACTTTCCGTTTTCTTTCCATATAAAAGCGTCTTCCAATTGCGCATTGTTGGGTAAGTTTGAAAAATCAATCACCGGGTTTTCAGAAACCTTTGTGTAAGGTCCGATTGGAGAATCTGCTTTTGCCAACCCGTATTTTCTGTTACCTCGAACTGTTCCTTTCTGAGTTTCGTATTCTTTAGTGTTCCAAGATTTGTAAAACAGCCAGTATTTTCCGTCATTTCCTTTTACAAAAGCCGGATTTGTGGTACAATGATCATCCCACGAACCTTCTTTTCCGGGAAGAAGCAAAGGCTGATCCGGTCTTTTCCATTCTCCGTCAAGTTTTTTTGAAACAGCCAATCCTATTCTTTTGGTATTCGTTTTTCCGTTGGAAGTTCCCATGAAGAATAGATAATAAAGATCATCAACCTTTTTTATCAGAGGATTATGACAGGTTGTTGCATCCCAAAAACCTTCACCTCTTGGACTAAGAATAACTTCTTTATGTTCAAATTTATCGAATGGAGAATTGGCTTCTGCCCGACAAATTTCAGAACCATTAAGCCAGCCACCCATTCCTTTTTCTTTTTTCCAGCGGGAATAAAAGAGGTGAACCTTGCCGTCTTCACCCCAAATTGGGGAAGAACACCAAATATAATAGCCTTCGAGTTCTAATGAGCGACCGATTGGCTTTAATTTAAAATAAGGTTTTTCTGAAAAATCAAATGTTTTAGTAAATGACGAACCCAAAAACACAGCTTTAATTCCCAATCCTGAGATTTGTAAAAATTCTTTGCGTGAAAAGTTTTTCGGCTGTTCCATATCATAAAATTTGCTACTGCCAAGGTAATGTGATTGATTGTGCAGAGCATCCTGCACTTTCGGGTTTTCTTATAATGGAAATGGTTTGATGATGATTTTTTTGTTTCTACAAGCAATTCGACGTCGCTGATTTTCAATCCGTGGGGGTTTCTTTGATGAAATTTTGTAATTTTAAATAAAAGATTGTTATAACAAACCAAAAGATAACTTGCTTTTAAATCCTAAAAGATGAAGTTATTAACCCAAAATCCCTAAACAGTATGAATTTTAAAACTAAAATAGTTATGATTTTATTATCCTCTTTATTAATTACGAATTGTAAGGAGGAAATGAAAAAATGTGTAAGTCAATCTACCGATACTAATGTAAAACTATATAATGATTTAACAGATCAGTTGATACCTTATTTTTTTAGAGAAGATTATTTAGGTGAAAAAAGATATTTTGATAGTTTAAGAGTTCATGATGATGATTTATATATCGAAGAGAAGACAAAAGCGCACAACGAAATTTTTAATCATCCTGAAAAATTTTGCAATTTGTATATAGATTCTACTAAAAATAAAAATACAGATTTTGCTACAGGTAGTCAAAATTTTATTACAGGTCATCCCGAAGCTCCTATAAATTACATAAAAAGAAGGAAGGAGCTTTTAAAAGAATTTTCCAGTAATACAGATATTATTAAAAATTTAAGCACACGAAGTACTATAAAAGCAAATCAATTTAATTTGTGTACCGCAAAAGTGCTGGATCTGGCAGAGTATGATAAACATACAAATGAATGTGAGATAGGTGTTGTCTATTTTTCAGAGATTGTATTTGATCCTTCTAAAAGAAGAGCATTAGTTTTTGTTGACCATCATATAAAAAATTATTTCCATAGAAATGCTGTATTTAAACTAAGATTGCTTGATAATTATTGGGAAATAGAAGATTATACGATATTGTTAACTTCCTAATTTCCGGCTCTTTTCTTTTTTCCGCTACGCATTCTATGACAAAAAGCAAATAAAAACCGTTAAAATTTAAG
>NZ_JAPDKN010000071.1 GCF_026163565.1 Chryseobacterium sp. YIM B08800 | reverse complement strand
GATCAAAGCTGCTTCAGCTTCAGGAACAATGGGCGGAACAAAAAATGCTGTCGTTTTATCTGCAACTGATCAAAATTTAGTTACAAATGCTCCGCTTGGAAGCGCATTAACATTGAATTTAGATTACACGATTCCTGCAGCGAAATCTTCTTCTTCAGATATCTTAGGTAAACCAGCAGGAACTTATACGCAAACAGTTACGTATACTGCAACTGCTTTATAATATTTTTTTCATATTAATATTTTGTGATTTGGTGTTTCGAAGGCTTCCAACAGGAGGCCTTTGATTTTGTATGTATTAATACCGATATAGAGAAACACTTGAAGTGTTGAGGGCTTTTCTATTTAAACCAAATGAATAATCCGTGTAGTTATTTTACTACATCAACTTCCAGTTTCAACTACAAAAAAAATTTTATCGCCGCTATAAATTTGCAGTATACAAAAGAGAACAATTAAACAAAATTAAAAATCAATATTACTGCCATGAAAAAATTAATAGCAATCGCAGCCTTAACTATCGGAGCAACTTTATTAGGAACTAACAATGTATATGCTCAAAATACAACCGCTACAACAACTGTAAATATCACCCTTAACGATGTAATCTCAATCGACGCGGGAAGTACAGCAATCGGTAATACCGTTGACTTTAACTATGCTACTGCAGCAGACTATAATTCTGATCAAACCATTACTAAAGCGAATTCTTTGAAAGTTACTTCAACAAAGAACTTTAACGTAAAAGTAAAAGCAGGAGGTGCTAATTTCATGAACGGAACCAACTTAATTCCTGTAAATGTTTTGACGATCAAAGCTGCTTCAGCTTCAGGAACAATGGGCGGAACAAAAAATGCTGTCGTTTTATCTGCAACTGATCAAAATTTAGTTACCAATGCTCCGCTTGGAAGCGCATTAACATTGAATTTAGATTACACGATTCCTGCAGCAAAATCTTCTTCTTCAGATATATTAGGTAAACCAGCAGGAACTTATACGCAAACAGTTACGTATACTGCGACTGCTTTATAACATTTTTTTTAGCCTGTAAAGCTTTCTTTTGCTACGTTTTCAGTAGTTTTGGGGATCTTTATTTTTAAACAATTTACACCATGCGCAAGTTTATTTACCTTTTCATTTTCTTTATTCTTACAGGATCTTCTTCCATTCTGGCACAAAGTATCTCTATGTCGCCTACACGTTTGTTTTTTACCGGTAATCCGGGAGAAAAAGTGACAAAGACTGTCACGCTTCAAAACAGCTCGGAAAAAGATTATGTTTTTAATCTCAATTATAAAGATTGGGTTAGAGAAGAAGACGGAAATAAAGTTTATCTTGAAGCAGGAAGCTCAAAAACTTCTAATGCCGCTTGGGTGTCTACCTTAGAAAACTCAGTAACAGTCCCGGCTAGAAGTACAAAAGAAATTGTAGTAACCATGCAGATTCCGGCAAACGCATCAAAGTCTACTGTTACAAACAGCATGTTATTTTTTACTCAACTTCCTCAGCAGGCAGATCAGGCCCGTATTCAGAACGGGATTGGTATTATTACCTTATTCGAGGTTGGACTTCACATCTTTTATACACCACCTGGAAACCAGACAAAAAGCTTGGATATTACCAATATTGCAGAGGTGAATAATGAGAATGCGGCAAACAAAAAAGTAGCAGTAAGCATCCATAACGATGGAAATACCATCAATGATGCCACCGTTGAATTTGAATTGACCAATACCGAAACTGGTAAGGAAATAAAACTACCCGCAATTTCTATCTCAATGCTTCCTAATACTGATCAGACCGTTCAGTTTTCTTTACCTGAAAACATTTCAGGGAACTTTCTTGGTGTGGCTATTATCAAAATGGCAGGCTCAAATGATTTACGCGTAGGCGAAAAAAACTTTAAATTTTAAAAAACTAAGTCTTGAAACCACAAAATGGAATGCAGATATCAATCCTAAGAAGAACAATCTTATTTTTTGCAATTGTTCTTTTGCATTGTTCGTTTGCCTTTGCGCAAGAAAAGAAGGATATAGAAATCCATTTTGAAAACAACAATGTAGCTGTTGAAAAAGGTTCTACTTTTACTAATTTCCTGGTTATTGAGAATAAAAGTTCTGAAGAAATTACCGTTCAGAATATCATGCCTGACGAAAAATATCCGGGTTTACTTTTCTATCCAAAAAATGACTTTACATTAGGTGCCGGTCAGTCTAAAAATCTTCCTGTAAAACTGATCGCCAATGTAGATTTTATGAAACTGAAATCCAATGAGATAAAATTTCAGGTTTCGTACACTTCTCCAACGGTAGTTAAAACTGAAAGTGCCTCATTCTTCGTTAACAAAGACGAGAACAAAAATGTTGCAATTTATACGGCATCGTATGAAAATTTCATTAATCCTAATTCTCCCGACTCCTCAATCCTGCTGGTTGTAGAAAACCAAGGGTATAGCAAAAGAACGGTTAAGATCGATTTGCAATCCATTCCTGATGGTTTGGAAATGATGCCAAAACAACAAACCATATCTCTGGAAGGTTTAGAAAAACAAACGGTTGAGATCAAAGTTACAGTCAGAAAACAGAATACGCTTTTCCCGGAATTTAATATTAATGCAACCGCAACAGACCTGCTTAATAATGAAATTGTTGGAAGCAACACGCTATACTTAGTTATTTTATCAAACAACAGACAAATTGCCAGAGGAAATGAAACGATGAACGGAAGTAATTTTGCGGAAATTGCCTATAACGAAAACAGCTCGGGTTTTAATTTTCTTCAATTGAGAGGAAACACAACTTTTCGAGTAAATGAAAACTTGAAATCCCGATTCAATATTGGTGCAGATTATTATCATGAACAAGGACTTTATAACCTATACGATACCTGGCTGGAACTGGAGAAAAAAAATACGGCATTGCGAGTTGGGAATGTTAATAGTAACGATTACGACTACCCGGTTTTTGGAAGAGGTGGGAAGCTTTCTACCAAATTTGGTAAAAATAATCAGATTGAAGTTCTTGCGCTGGAAAATAATTACAACCTTTATGGTACCTATTTCCAACAGACAGAAGGATCTAAAATAGTGGGTGGAAAATATAGTTTTGGGAATGCTAAATCCTTTAATGGGAAAGTATCCTATTTATTCGACCATGATCCGCGCTTTAACGTAGATACACAGGTAGCGAACGCAACAACATCATTATTAATTAACGATAAACACACAATCCGTACTGAGTTAGGTTTCAGTAACGAAAAAGGTCTTGTGAACAAAGATGAAAACGCAGGAGCTTCAATGGGAGCAAATTATGAGGGAAAAGTAGGGAAATGGGATATACAATCTCTTAATTCCTTTGCCACCAAAAGTTATGCGGGAATCAAAAGAGGATCTTTTTTTTCAAATCAGCGAATCGGCCGCCAATTTTCTGATTCTCAACGTGCATTTATACAATATCAGAATTCACAGGTAGACCCGGACTTCCTAAGTTTCCAGAATGCGCCAATCCAGCCTGAGAATACGGGTAATTTGCGTTATTATTTCAACAGTACAGAAGCTTTTGGATCAGGTTACCAGTTTGCTTTAAAAAAGTGGAATTTCTTATTGTCTCCAAAAATTGAAAAGCAGAAAACGGCTAATTATTACACATCGCAGGAACTTTTCTCGTATCGAATGGAGACCAACATAAGTACAACATTTGGCGCTCACGGATTGAACTTGACAGCGGAATATTCTTATTCAAAAGAGAACAAAAATGCCGATTGGTTTAATAGCTTTAGAACAACTTTATCTTACAGATATAAATCTTTCTCTCTTAACGGAACAGCTCAGTGGAATGCAATTAATGTATTTGATTTAAATTCTTATTACAATGCAGACCGTAATTTTGCCAACTACAATGTATACGCCTCGTATAATTTTCAGATGCTTAAAAATAATCTGAGCGGATCTTTAACAGCCGGAACTTACTATTCTGAACTTTATAAAAACTTAAACAGCAATATCAGTGGTAATCTGGAATATAAGATTTCACCATCATGGTCTTCCACAGGTTATTTTAATTTTTCCGGTTATAAATCTATGGGCGCTTATACAAGCAGTGGCAATTTTTACCAGTTCAGGTTTGGGATTAAAAAATATTTTACCGCAGCTACGGCTCTTGGAAATCATAAAGTGACGTTTCAGTTATTTGAAGATAAAAACTCTAATGGACTTCTGGAGACGGGTGAATCGGTTCTTGCAAATGAAATAGTAAAACTCGACAATTTTGTTGCACTGACAGATAAGAACGGAAAAGTAGTTTTTCAGAATGTGCCTGAAGGGATTTACACAGTGAAAGTGAATGAAAATGCGGGTGCCAGATTAATGATGGATCCTGTAATTATGGTAAATAAAAATATCAAACGTAAAGTAGGTCTGGTAAAAAACAGTAAGGTAAGTGGGAAATTAACAGAGATTAAACAAGCCTACGATGTTTTGGAAACAGATGTAACCGGAATCGTGGTGTATGCAAAAGGTGAAGATGGCGTAATTCATACTGCTGTGGTTAATCAAAAAAATGAATTTGAGTTTTTCCTGAAAGAAGGAAAATACAATCTCTATATTGAAAATGACAAATACAGCTATACACAACCCAACCAAACTATTCAGGTAACAAAAGAAGGTTTTTCAGAAACTGTGGTTTTTGAATATAAGAAGAAAGACACCACCATTAAGGTGAAAAAGTTTTAAATTTAAAAGTATGAAAAAGATAAGGGCTTTTTTAATAGGAATTTTTACCGTGTTCTGCGGATCTACAGTCACAAAAGCTCAGGATGTGTACCTGTCGATTCCTGAAAATAATATTTTTAACAGGACTGAATTTACCTCAGTACCTACAAGGGTAATGAATACCAACAGAACAAACTGGGATTATACCTTTTTAGGATTACTCCCAATAGCTCCTACATTTACCTCTGTTTCCGGGCCTACTTTTACCCACTCTTCTTCCTCATCTACTTTACCCAGCTCCACTCTTTTATGGCAGTTAGAAAGTATGGGTGGACAGTTACCATCTGTAGGACTTTCGGGTTCTTTGCCTGGTTTTCAGTCTTTCAGCACAAGTGCTTTAAAATGGTTTGAACCGCCAACAACTAGTTTTGGGGGTGGATTCAACAGGGGAAATATCAATTTTACATTTAAAATCCCTGCCTCACAATTTAATGCAAATGCATTCCGAGCCGGAAATTACTCCATGGATATTACTCAGAATTACAACGACTTTACACCACGTAATTTTAAAACAATTTTAGTTATTCCTTCATCAATACGATGGATCACAACCTCTTTAACAAAATATATTGAAATATCTTCTTTGAATGAATATCGCAATACAAGCACACGAGTGTGGGATTTGGGGAATACGGAAATTGCGAATACGGTCGATTTTAATTTATGGGCAAAAGCTGCTTCCGCAAATATTCAGTTCACTTCTTCTAAAGGTGTTTCGGGAACCAGAAGTATAGCAAGTATTAAATTAGGTAGTAATGGATCTCCACTTACAACTAAATCTTTATCTGCCAATTTTCAGAATTTTTCCCCTGCCAATTTCAGTGTTGTAGCGGGAAACAGAAACAGCTTCACGCCAATGCTCTATGTTTCGGCGGAAGATTTTAAGAACTATTTTTTTGAAGCCGGAACTTATACTTTTGAATTAAACTTCAATGCCGCAAGTACAGATAATACTATTAACAGTTTGCAAAATACAGCTGTTCAATTAAAGGTTCTTCCTCGGTCGGAGATCACCATTCCAAGTTCCGGGAGAAATGTAAATTTTAATTTTAATACAGCTGCTCATTACACCAATGGTCAGTCACAAATAATTCCAAACCAAATTGTATTGTCCAATAATGAGAGTTTTGAACTGTATGTAAAATCGGACGAAAATTATTTCAAGAAAGGCGGTCTGCAAACAGACATTAATTCCAACATTTTGCAAATTGGCATAGATGGAAATTCTGTAGATACTCCCTTATCTAAAACTCCTCAAAAAATACTTTTTAACGGAACACCAGTTTTGGACCGAGAGCTGAACGTAAGATATACTATACCTCCTACAGGTGCCCAAAGTTTGGTAGGGAAAGAAAATACCACATACTCCATCAATGTTTATTACAGTTTTACGGCAATTTAATACTTCCTACTAAAACTATTCGAAAACATTATAAAAATAAAAATACTATTTGCGACGTTACTTATGTAGCGTCGTGTTTTGTTTTTGTACATCTCTTCCGATGATATTTATGAGTGGTGATTAGAAATATTATTAATATGGACATTTATGAAAGACATTGAAGTAACCCCAAAAAAAGTATTGGAAAAAACCATCAAAATACCTATTATTGCACTGTAAACAGGGAATTTTACTGTGATAAATAAAAGTGTGTGAAAGCAGAAATGCCGGACTTTTTAACCAAACCTTTATTAAAAACAAACCCTGTCGATATGATTCTAAAATAGTTTTGTGTAGAAATCGAAATAAATAAATAAATAAATAAATAAATAAATAAATAAATAATAAACTATACTTTAAAAAATACTGGATTCGATTTTTTAAAGCCCATGATACTTAATTTATGAATGACCAAATCAACGAACTACAATTAAAAATCGAAAGACTGGAAAACGAAATCAGTTTTAAGAACGGACTGATCTCTATATTGTCTCATGATTCAAAAGAAATGTTTGGAAATTTTCTGTGGCTTATAGAAGCGCTGGAAGATAAGACCATTAATGAGGAAGATTTTTTTAAATTGTTGCCGCAGATAAAAAGCGATGCCCGGAAGAATCTGCAAACCATTCAGGACAGCACTTCCTGGTTAAAAACTCAATACGGAAACTTTAAGATTAAACCTGTGAAAATCCTGGTAATTGATCTTTTTCACCATTTCGAAGAAAAATATGCTGCTCAATTAAAAGAAAAAAGCATTAAATTTCATTTCAAAGGAGATCCCAATGAATTTCTTACAACCGATCGTTTGTTGCTCGAATATGTTTTAGACAAAATTCTCAATAATGCGGTAAAATACTCTTTGCCCGGACAAGATATCTATCTGCAGGAAGCTACAGAAGGTGATCAGGTCATACTTTCTGTCATAGATTCCGGAACGGGAATAGCTGAAAAATATTTATCGGCAATCTACAGTTATGATAACCCTGTATTTCAGGGAACTTCCGGCGAGAAAGGAGTTGGATTAAGTTTGAAAATTGTTAAAAATTTTGTATCCTTGCTGCAGGGAAACATCCAAATCATTTCCGCAGAAAATAAAGGCACCACGGTTTCTCTTTTTTTAAGTAAATTTACTGAATAATGGCTCCAAAAGTAAACGTTCGCATTATTGTAGCAGACGATCATGGTATCGTACGAATGGGTTTGATACAAACCATCAAACGGCTCTTACCTACAGCAATAATTACAGAAGTAGAGGATTATAAATCGTTGTATAAAGCAGTTCTGAATGAAGAATTGGATCTTGCCATTATGGACGTTAATATGCCTAATGGTTCTGTGCAGGAAGCGATCGATTATATAAAAATGCATCAACCCGACTTAAAAATTCTCATATTTTCTTCTCAAGATGAAGAGTTGTATGCAATACGTTATCTAAAGATGGGTGCCGGTGGTTATTTAAGCAAACAAAGCTCCAGTGCAGTAATTGAAAATGCTTTGACGGCAATGCTTAATACTGGTCGATATGCAAGTCACGAGGTAAAAGAAGCGATGTTTTTAGAATCATTGAACGGCACGACAAAAAATTCACCCTTTGAAGCATTATCAGACCGCGAATTGCAAATTGCTAATAAGATTGCAGAAGGTCTTTCTCTCAAAGAAATTTCTAATCAGCTTAATCTCCATTCATCGACAATCAGTACGTACAAAAACAGATTGTTTGAGAAACTGAATATACGATCTGTACCAGAATTGGTGGAGATTCTTAGGCTGTATAATCAGTAAACATTCTATTATTCTTTTTTTTGTTAACCCGTAAAAAATCGTAAGATCTTGTAGATTACAACAAGATTCTTCACTCCCCTACCTTCAGAAAATATTTCATGAAATTACTTTGAACGGATAGATTCTTTATATTAAGAGCCTGTTTAAATTTTTATTAGATGTTTTTCTATTGCCTTGTCTTAATTTTGACTACGTCGAAATAGCATTCATCGACTGAAAGGAGATAATCTTCGATTTCTAAATTAAAATAAACTTTGTTTATACTTATTTTAACATTAAGATATTTAGTTATTTAATCAGGATATAATTAAGAAATCAACCAGTTGATTTTGTTATAAGGTTTTTAAGGTAAATGATCTGAATTTCTTAATGTTAAAAATAAATATCAAATTTAAACAGACTCTAAGCTTTTTAAAATTTAATAGTTAATCGCAAAGACGCAATTTAGGCGCAAAGATTTTATCTATGATAAAATTTTTATTGCTTTATTTTTAAATTCCTGAAACAAAAGGCATCATGGCATCGTTAATTGCCAAATCAACATCTTTTTTTTAAATGTATTAATTGATTCTTTGCCATTTCAGATTAAAATAATATAATGCTTTTTAATAATTATCACCAAATTACTCTGATAATCAAATAATTATCTTCAACATAAAAATTAACATTGCCTTTTATTTTAATAAACTTTTTATAATATCTAATCCTATTCTTATTTCTTCTTTTATTTCTTTCTCCATCGCTGAAAAATCAATATTTTCATTAGCTTCTTTCTCCCATTTTAATGCATAGCCTGAAAGCCTGAAAAGACCGGCGGTTCCGGCAGTGCCTTTAAGCTTATGAAGAATTGTTTTAGCGTCGTCGGCATTTTTTTCTGCTGCTATGGTAGCAATATTAGTCTCTGTCTGGGAAAGTTCATTAATCACGAGATTTAAAAATACTTCTTTGAAATTATCATCACCACCAATCTGCTCATTCAGCATATCTATATTGATATATTTCCCGGTTAATACTTCTGTTTCAGTTTCAACCTTTTTATCTTCTTTAATGGCAATATATTTTTTGAGCATTTCTAAAAGATCTGCCTGTCGCAAAGGTTTTGGCAGAAAATCGTTCATGCCAGATTCCAGACATTTTTCTTTTTCTCCCAAAACATTTCCTGCTGTAACACCAATGATAGGTACATTTTTATATCCTGGTAAAAGACGAATTTGTTGTGTAGCTTCAATACCATTCATCATCGGCATCTGTACATCCATAAGAATAATAGAGAAATCTTTTTTCTTACACTCTTCCAAAGCTTCGAGACCGTTTACCGCTTCTGTAAGATGCGCATCGGGTGCAAGTGATTTCATCATTTTATTATTCAGAACCATATTCACCGGGTTATCGTCTACTAATAGTACTTCAAGTTCTTTCATAAAAGAAAACTCAGCTTTTTCAGAATGTTCCGGAGCAATAACTTCTGTCACATTATTTTGTGCCACACGTCTAAGTGTTTTATAAAGATCATCAGATTTAATAGGCTTTAAAAGAAAATAAGAATTGTCTTCCTTACGGAAAGAATTAATGACATCGTGTTCCTCTGAAGAAGTATGAAGAATTACCAATGGTGAAGTCTCATTCCGTTCATTAAATAACTGTTTGATCTTATCAATTGTTTCCAAACCGGAAATTATCGGCATGTGATAATCCATCAATATCACATCAAAATGCTCGCCTTTCAGCAATATTTGTAAAGCCTCCATTCCGTTGGCAGCAAGTGTAGATTCTATATTTTTATAGGTAAGCATGTGTTGAAGAATGATTCTGTTTGCTTCATTATCATCTACCACAAGCACTTTTTTTATAGTAAGATCCTCGTCTTCTTTCAATTCAGATATTTCGTAAGGAATTTCAATATCGAAGAAAAACACAGAACCTTTTTCAGGAGTACTGATCAACGATAAATGACTTCCCATATATCCAAGAATATTATTTGAAATAGTAAGACCAAGACCGGTTCCTCCGTAACGTTTACTAATAGAGCTGTTTTCCTGAGTAAAAGCATCAAAAATATGTTTCTGCTTTTCGATAGGTATGCCAATTCCTGTATCTCTTACAGAAAATCGAAGAACAATATTGCTATCATCCATGCGGAGTTTTTCTACTTTCAGCTCAATTTCGCCTTCTCCTGTAAATTTTACTGCATTACCCAAGAGGTTGATAAGGATTTGCTTTAATCTGGATTCATCAAGTAATAAGGTTTTTGGAAGTCCCTGCTCAATATTAAGAAGAAGTTCAATATTTTTTTTCTGAGACTGATACAGAATTACATTAATAACCTGACTTACCATGTCATAAACATCACTTTTCTCTATCAGAAGCTCCATTTTACCAGATTCTATTTTAGAAAAATCCAAAATATCATTAATAATGTTCAGTAGGTTTTCCCCAGATTCATTAATATAATTAAGATATTGAGTCTGAATATCGTTAAGCGGAGTTTTCAAAAGAAGATCAGAGAACCCAATCACACCATTGAGAGGTGTGCGTATCTCATGGCTCATATTTGCAAGAAATTCTGATTTTGCCTTGCTTGCGATATCAGCCATTTTTTTTGCATTTTTAAGTTCTTCGTTGGTGTGTACAGAATTGGTAATATTTTGTACAGAGACAATCACCCCTCCGATTTCGTTATCAGAAAGATACCACGGTCCAACCTTAAGGTCGAAATGCTGAGTTTCTTCTTTACCATCAACATTAATCGCAAAATCTTCATTTATATAAGTTTTACCTTGCAAAGCCGCAAGATAAATTTCTTTTCGTTCTTCAGGGATGTTTGGCGATACTACAAAAAGATTCTTTCCGATAATATCAGTCTTATCCATTTCGAATTCTCCTCTCCATCTGCTGCTTACAGAAATATAATTAAGATCTTTATCAAACATCGCCACGGCAACCGGAACATACGTTACGAACGATTGCATCATTGCTTCTTTTTTAGCAACATCGAGGAACATATTTTTGAATACATCAATATCCTGAATGATCCCATAAACCCTGTTGCAAACGCCATTTTCAAATTCCGGAATTCCTTTTACCCTTACCCAGATCGTAACACCGTCATTACGCACGAGCTGAAATTCATCATCATACGGAATTCCTTCTGTTACCGCTCTGTTGAATAAAAATTTAATTCTTTCTCTGCTATCTTCTTTATAAAAACCAATAGCATTTTCAAAATTAGGCTGAAAATCTTTATTTATCCTATGAATTTCTTTGGTACTTTGAGACCAGAATACGGTATCTTTTTTCAAATTTACTTCCCAACCACCTACTTGAGCTACAGAACTTGTCTGCTCCAGCATTTTTTTGGTATGAATTAAATCTTTCTCTAAAGTCACCCTTTCGGTAACGTTCAATGCTGTGCTTATTACATAAGGTTTTCCTTCTTCATCTATCTCAACAACATTATGGTACATCCAGATCTGTTCTACCCCATTCTTTGCCTTAAGAATCATGGTTCCGAAATCCTCTTTATTTTTATTAATCCTATCAAGATAGAGGCTTAAAGAAGCCCAATTATGTTCAGGAACAAGGTTTCTAAGGTTTAAATTTTTCACCTCATCTATAGAATAATGAAGCGTTTCTCTACCTTTTTCGTTAACAGAAATAATGTTGCCCTCCATGTCATGCATACTCATCAAACCGATGGCATTTTCAAAGAAACTCCTGAAACGTCTCTCTGAGCTTTCCAACTGACGTTTTTCTTCCCTCTGTGCAGTAATATTGATTCCGAAACAGAAAATTTCAGAAAGTTCCTGATTGGGTTTCAACAGCCACTCTACAATCACAGAACTTCCGTCTTCAATTACTGTAGAAGTAGTAAAAGACACCTCCTGGTCATTCTCTGAAAGATCTTTAAACTTTGAAAGATTGTTATTACCTTCTCCAAAAACTTCATTAAAACTAAGCCCAATCGCTTTTTCTTTTTTTAATGAAAATATTTTTTCTACAACGGGGTTGAAGTCCTTAAACTTCAATTCGTCATCCAAAACACAGATCAGATTATTGGATATATTAAAGAGTTGCTGAAAATATTCTGCATAAACGGTCTTTCTCTTTGCCGTTAGAAGCTTAGAAATTACATCTGCAAGCTTTTTGAGTGCTGTAATCTGACTTTCTGTAATAGTTCTCGGCTTATAATCAATCACACAGATTGTTCCTAATGCAAAACCTTCGTCGTCAATAAATGGTATACCTACATAAAATCTTATCCCTCCTTGCAAAATTAATGGATTGTTTCGGGATCTGTCATCCAAAAGCGTATCATTAATAATGACCACTTCTCCGCTTGCTATCGAATACTGGCAAACCGTATTCTCTCGCGCCACAGAATCTATTTCAAGACCTATACAGCTTTGGATGGTCTGTGTTACGCTTTCCATAATCGCAATTAAAGAAGCAGGACAATCTGCTATAAGACATGCCGTTTCTGCAAAAACATCAAATTGAGGATCTTTGCCTAAGTTCAGGAGATCAAAAAATTCTAATTTTTTCAATCTTCCTATCTCATTATCAGGAAGGATATTCTTCATCATATTAGCGGCTAAATTATTTAAAAATAAATAAATATCAATATAAGATTTATATAAATAATTTTTTATAAAAGTTTTATTTATAAATACAAATTATAAGCTCACCAATAAAAATGATTCTTTTTTATTCAAAAGCATTAATAGCGCTTAATCTACTTTAAGATTATTAATAACATTTTGCAATCTTTTCAATCCTTCCACCAAAAGTATACGCGGACACCCTATGTTGATTCTCAGAAAACCTTCGCCGTTTTTACCGTACATTGTTCCGGAATTGAGCCAGACTTTGCCTTCATCTAAAAGCAGTTTTGACAATTCATCTGAACCTCTACCCAATGAACTGCAATCCAACCAAACTAAATATGTTGCTTCCAGCGGAATTACTTTTATTAGAGGCAAATGTTCATTGCAAAAATCTTTTAGAAATAGAAAATTCTCGTAAAGATAATTTTTCAGTTCGCTCATCCATTCGTGTCCATTTGTGTAGGCAGAAATAAGAGCTTCTAAAGCAATAGGATTTGGATAACTGTTTTCCTGAAGTTCTAAAGTTTTATGAATTTTTTCTAAAATAACTCTGTCTTTTGAAATAAGATAAGAAATTGGAAAACCCGAAAAATTGAACGTTTTGCAGGGCGAACCGCAAGTTATAGAATCAAGCGTAAAATTCTGAGCAATTGAAGCAAACGGAATATGGAGTCCATCGAAAACCAAATCAGAATGAATCTCGTCAGAAACCACCATTACTTTATTTTTAGAACAGATTTCAGCAATTCTCTCCAAATCTTCTTGTTTCCAAACTTTTCCAACAGGATTTTGCGGATTGCAAAGCAGTAACAATTTCGTGTTTGGATCTGAAGCTTTTGTTTCCAGATCATCAAAATCAATAGAATAATTCCCAGCTTCATATTTCAAATCATTAAGCAAAACATTGCACCCATAATTTTCTAAAATCACAAAAAAATGGTTGTAAACCGGAGTTTGCAAAATGATGTTTTCGTCAGGTTTTACAAAAGTTCTAATAATCACTGAAAGCGAAGGAAGCATTCCTGTAGCCGGCAAAAGCCAATCTTTTTCTATGGTAAAATGATGGTATTTTTCCCACCAATCGATAATCGACTGATAAAAATTCTCAGGAATTGTTCCATAACCAAAAACGCCTTGAGAAACCTTATCAGAAATTGCCTGAATCACTTCGGGAGCGGTTTTAAAATCCATATCGGCAACCCACATCGGCAAAACGCCTTCTTTTGCCCAATCCCATTTTACGGAATCTGTTCCTCTTCTTTTTATGATTTCGTCGAAATTGTATTTCATTTTACGGTAATTATTTTGAATCCAGATAATTTTTTAAATCCGAAATATATTTAATATTGAGTTCGTCTGCCTGTTTTGTTCGCATCATTAATGCATAAGAATTATTGAATCCTAAAGGTTTAAGCCATTCGATTCCGTATTTCAAAGTTATCGTTTTTCCGTAACCACTTGGTCCTAAAAGAATCAAAATTTCTTTATCATTTGCCTGAAAAGAAATATGATCAATTGCCTTTTTCCGTTAAAATTTTTTGAAACCAATTCTACTGTAATCATAGATAGAAATTATTGAGCAAGTCTGATTCCTGTAAACTGCCACTGCAGATGAGTCGGGAAAAAATTACGATAAGTATTTCTACTATGACCAATTGGTGTGGCTACTGAAGCACCACGCAAAACGGTTTGATTGACCATAAATTTCCCGTTATACTCTCCTACCGCTCCTGCTTCTTTTTTAAATCCGGGATATGGCAGATACGCAGAATTTGTCCATTCCCAGCGTTTTCCCCACTCAAAATGTTTAGATGCAACTTCCCATTCTGCTTCGGTTGGAAGACGTTTTCCTTTCCAGGAAGCAAATGCAGAGGCTTCAAAAAAATTAATATGACAGACAGCTTCATCCAAATCAATTTCTTGTAAACCGTTTAAGGTATAATTCATCCATTTTCCATCGATAAAATGCCAATATAGAGGAGATTTTGCTTCATTTTGTTTTACCCAATCCCAACCTTCAGCGTGCCAATGACGGAAATCCTGATAACCTCCGGCATTCATAAATTCCAAATATTCTTTGTTATTAACCAATTGACTGGTGATTTGAAAGTCATTTAGATAGGCTTTATGTCTTCCCAATTCATTATCAAAACAAAAACCTTCTCCCTGAAAACCTATTTCATAAACTCCTTCAGAAAAACTAAGCATTTCTGAGTCTCCACCTTTTTCTTTTATAGAAATACTTTCCTTTTTATACGCCGGAAATAACGGATTGTGTCCTAAAATATATTTAATATCTGTCAATAATAATTCCTGATGCTGCTGTTCATGGTTTAAGCCTAATTCCAAAAGAGATTCCAAAAATTCGGTAAGGTAATTGCTTTGAAGGAATTGATTCATTTTTTCATCTACATATTCACGATATTTAAAAACATCCGATACTGATGGACGACTCAAATTTCCTCTATCGGTGCGAATTACACGGGCACCTATGGTTTCATAATAACTATTGAACACAAAATTATATTGCGGATCATAAACTTCGTAACCCGGAAAATTGGGTTGTAAAATGAAAGTTTCAAAAAACCATGTTGTGTGACCCAAATGCCATTTAGGCGGACTTACATCAACAATTGGCTGAACGACATAATCTTCTATTTCCAGAGGTCTGCAGATTCCCACTGAATGGTTTCGGATTTCAGAATATTTTTCTACCCAGTTTTTTGTGGGATTTGTTTTTTTTAGCAATGAATCTGTTTTCATAAAAATCATTTTAAATTATAACATCCAAATAGAATCTACAAACCAGTTTTTGGAATCTTTAATCTCCGTAAGAATGTGAAACCCTGAATCTTTTGCCAGTTTTTTGATATCCTGTTCTGAGAATTTTTGTGAGATTTCCATATCAATCAATTCATTTTCTTTGAAATAAAATGAAAGATTTTCTATCTGAACTTTTTGATCACAAAGACTTACAAGAAAGCTTCTGCAAGCTCCTGAAATCGGGTCATAAGTCTGATAATGCTGAAATTGTTCCACTTTAAAATCAGCATTTAACTCCCGATTGATTCTCGTGAGAAGATTAAGGTTGAAAGAAGCCGTAATTCCTTCAGGATCATTGTATGCAGCAAGAATCGTGTGTGGATTTTTCTTTAAATCGAAGCCTACCAGAAATAGATCGCCCGGATTGAGCTTTCTTTTCACTTCTCCGCAAAAATGTTTAGCTTCTTCAATCTCCATATTTCCGATGTTTCCACCTAAAAAAAGGATCACTTTTTTTCTTTTTGAAATATAAGCTGCTTTGTCGAGCATGTCAAAATATTCACCTTCCAAAGGAAAAACTTTTAATTCGGGAATGTTTTGATTCATATTTTTCTGCAATACAGATAGAATATTTCCCGAAATATCGATAGGCATATACGTAAAATCTATACCTTTTTCTACTAACTTTTTAAGAAGAAAGGAAGATTTCATCGCATCTCCCGCCCCTAATTCAATCAGATCAAAAGATTCATTGATATTAGAAATTGCTTTAATAATTTTGTCTGTTTTATTCTGAAAAATATCTAATTCGCAATTGGTGAGATAATATTCCGGCATCGCCATGATCTTTTGGAAAAGATGATCTCCTGTTTTATCGTAAAAATATTTTGAAGATAATCTTTTTGGGTCATTGGATAAACCTTCCAAAATTTCCGAACGAAAGCTATCGGAATGGTCATTTTTAAGCTGAATATCCTGTTGTAAGTGTACATTCATAATATATTTTGTTTGGTTTTTAGGTAACTACAAGTATCTTGCCGCCACCGGAATTATTCTCTATCAACTTCAATTCATGTAACTTAAAGATATGTTTTATTTGCGGTTTGATGTTAGCATTTTCTATTTTATTGAGAAAATCTTAAAAATATTTTTATCGATTCTAAAGTTAAAATCTTAGTTTCAATTAAAATTTATTTTTAAACTCGAAAGAATTTAAATTAATACAAAACTCTAAATTAACTTATAAATATTATTCCACCATCAATCAGAATTCAGTTCCAATAGACAACTATATTAATTGACAGAGCAAAATTTCTATTCAATTAATTCATCATTGTATTTCAAAAAGATCCATTATATAATAAAAATCATCCATTTTTAGCGACTGCCTAAAACTTCAACTTTGCAACAGATAAAATTGATACATAAAACCAAAAAATTATAAAAATGTCTGTTTCTGATTTATTTAAACCTCTCACATTTCTTCACGGGTCGCCGATGAGAAACCGTTTTATGATGGCTCCGTTAACGAGCCAACAAAGTGATTTTGATGGTACAGCTTCCAAATATGACCAATTTTGGATGGAACAATTAGCGCAAAGCGGTTACGGATTAATTCAAACCAGTGCATCAACTGTTGAATCCGGAGGAATTGCATTTGAGCGACAATTGGGAATCCACAGTGATAAACATTTACCGGGATTGACGAAAATGGCTACAGCAATTCGTGAAGGTGGAGCTTTATCGGCTGTACAATTGCATCACGCAGGTCACAGAGCAGTTCCATCTTTAGGAGGAATTCCCGCTCCTGCATCAAATAAAACATTAAAAGATGTTAAAGCGATTACAACTGAAGAAGTGGAAAGAATTCGTGACAGTTTTATTGAAGCTGCGAAAAGGGCACAATTAGCTGGTTTTGATGGAGTTTCCGTTCACGGTGCTTTTGGTTGGATTTTATCTGAATTTCTATCTCCAAACTTGAATGACAGAACTAATAAATATGGAGGTAGTGTAGAAAACCGTGCTCGTTTCACCATTGAGGTGATTGAAGGAATACGAAAAGCTTGCGGAAATGATTTTCAGATTGGATGGCGTTTGTCGATTGAGCGATACGGACTTCGTTTGGAAGAGTTACGTGAAATTACTGCCGAAATTTTTGATAAAGAATTGATCGATTATCTGGATTTGGCTCTCTGGGATTCGGCGCAGCTTGTAAGAGAAGGAAGTTTTCAGGGAAAAACAATGCTCAGTGTTTTTACAGAATTGCCAAGAAATGGTGTTCGTTTGGGAACAGCCGGGAAAATAATGAGCGCACAAAGAGCCGGAGAATTACTGGATCAAGGCTGTGATTTTGTATTAATTGCAAGAGCAGGAATTCTTCAACGGGATTTTCCGCTTCAGGTAAAAGCTAATCCGATGTATGATAGTCCGCAATTACCTGTGACGGCTGATTTTCTTCGGGAAGGTGGACTCAGTGAACGTTTTATCGAAACGATGAGAGGTTGGCAAACTTTTGTGAGACCGGGTTCATAACCGATTTGAATTTTCTTTTAGAGCCGATTTAAATTTTTATTGAATGGTTTTCTATTGCCTTTGTCTTAATTTTGACTACGTCGAAATAGCATTCATCGACTGAAAGGAGATAATCTTCGATTTCTAAATTAAAATAGACTTTGTTTATTCTTATTTTAACATTAAGGTATTTAGTTATTTAAGCAGGAAATGATTAAGAAATCAACACGTTGATTTTGTATTAAGTTTTTTAAGACAAAGATCTTAATTTCTTAATGTTAAAAATAAATATCAAATTTAAACGGCCTCTTAATAATTAAACTAAAGCGGACTTTTTAATGAGAGTTCGTTTTTGTTTTTAGTAATATGAATTTTTGCTGAATATATTAATTGATAGCCTAAACTTTTAGCCCTGATGTTCTATGTTAATATGCAAATTCTTTAGGTTAAA
>NZ_JAPDKN010000070.1 GCF_026163565.1 Chryseobacterium sp. YIM B08800 | reverse complement strand
TTTAACTAATTTATAAATCTGTCTTTCTTAATACAAACTTACCATCGCAGCGGTTACCCCGGAACTTGCGTTGGAAAGTTGGAAGGATTTAGAGGATGGGATAGCAAAGGAGTGAGGAGTATGAGCGAAGAGCGGGAAATAGCTTCTAAAAAAATTAATCGACGGTATGCTTTTCTATACTGGTTACATTTTCGGCAGTCCATTTTACACGTTTTACAAAGGGAAGTTCACGAACAGGGCAATCCATAATCTGGCAAACCGGACAAGAAATCGTCTTGCAATCATCCATGTGGAAATTGAATTCTACGGTACGTTTGGTGTTTTTGGCTAAAAGAAGTATGACCTGCTCCATTTCCTGATGCGCTTCACGAAGACTGTAATAATACGGCAAAGTAATGTGTGCATCGATGTGAAGTGACGAGCCAAACTGCTGGATTTTCATGTTATGAATATCAATCCATTCTATATGTCTGTTTTTTTCTAATAGCTGAATAATGTTATTTAAAAGCTCGGGATCTTGCTCATCCATGATTCCACGAAGGGATTTTCGAACAATTTTATAGCCCACGAAAATAATATAGAAACCGAATATTAAGGCGACAACAGAATCAATCCAATAGATTTTGGTGAAGTAAACGATAATTAAACTGATGACAACTCCCAATGTGGTAATTGTATCTGACTGAAGGTGTTTTCCTGATGAGATAAGAACCAAAGAGTTTTCTCTTTCCCCTTTTTTCACTGAAATATATCCTAAAATATAATTGATAATAGCCGTTGCTGCAATGATGGCAATTCCCCAATCTAATTTTCCTAAAATTTTACCTGTTATTAAACTGTTTATACCTTCATAAATAATCATGATTCCTGCGATGGCGATCAATGCGCCTTCAATTCCGGAGGTGACAAATTCTACTTTTCCGTGTCCGTAAGGATGGTCTTCGTCTTTTGGCTTTGAAGCTAAATGCAATGAATATAATCCCATAAAAGCACTGATAACATTCACAATGCTTTCCATTGCATCAGAAAATACAGCATCGGAATCTGTGAGCTTCCAGGCGATGATTTTTCCGACAAATAAAATGACTCCGAAAACGGCAATGATTTTCTGGAAGCCTATTTTGTCTTTATTGATATTTTTTGTTGCCATTTTTTGTCTTGATATTTAATGTTCATTATTTATCTGAACCATTAATATTGGTAAACCTTTGTTTTTTTTTGATAGGACTCTATCCTATCCTTTGTTAAGTCATCCTTTCAGGACTTATTAAAACCAGCAACTAACAACCAAAGCCAATCAAATTAAAATTATTTGATAAAAAAAAGAATCTCTTTTGGAGACTCTTTTCTTTTTTGTTAGTTTATACTAAGTTGTTTGCTACCAAGTATTCTGCAATCTGTACTGCGTTGGTTGCAGCGCCTTTTCGCAGATTGTCTGCTACAATCCAGAGATTGAGTGTTTTTGGTTGCGAGAGATCTCTTCTGATCCTTCCGACGAAAACTTCGTCTTTCCCTTCTGAGTAAAACGGCATTGGATATTCGTTATTTTTCACGTTATCCATTACTACAACTCCCGGAGTTTCAGATAAGATTTTTCTTACCTCATCCAACTCAAATTCGTTTTCAAATTCGATGTTTACACTTTCAGAATGACCTCCTTGTACAGGAACTCTTACCGCAGTTGCTGTTAAATTGAATGTATCATCACCTAAAATTTTCTTAGGCTCTTTCATTAATTTAATTTCTTCTTTAGTGTAATCATCATCCGAAAACACATCACAATGTGGCAATGCATTTTTGAAAATCTGATAAGGATAAACTTTAGCAACAGAATCATCTCCGCTGATCTCTCCGTTTAACTGATCTACAGCAGCTTTTCCTGTACCTGTTACAGATTGATAAGTAGAAACAATTACTCTTTTTAAATCGTATTTTTTATTCAACGGACCTAAAACCATTACCAACTGAATGGTAGAACAGTTCGGGTTCGCAATAATTTTGTCTTCTTTTGTTAAAACACCAGCATTGATTTCCGGAACTACTAATTTTTTAGTAGGATCCATTCTCCAAGCTGAAGAATTATCGATTACGGTAATTCCTGCTTCAGCAAATTTGGGAGCGTATTCTAAAGAAGTATCGCCTCCTGCAGAGAAAATTGCGATATCCGGTTTGGCAGCTATAGCGTCGTCGATGCTTACGATAGTATAATCTACCTGTTTATACTTCACCTGTTTACCAATAGATCTTTCCGAAGCTACCGGAATTAATTCTGTTACAGGGAAATTTCTCTCTTCGAGAACTTTAAGCATCACTTGTCCAACCATTCCTGTTGAACCTACTACAGCTACTTTCATAATATGATATTCAAAAATTTAAAATTTAATATTCAAGGTTTAATGCTTAGAAACTCAAGGTTTATATTTACTTCCTTTAAGTTCACTATTTTGAAGATAAGTAATAAATCGACTTATCCGTTTACTTAATATTTCAGTTTGATTTTTTAATTTTTCAAACGTATCGTCATCAATAAATTTTCGGTCTAAAACTCGGTACAATTGAGACCTTGTCTCGCCACAAGAAGCTTTTGAAATAGATAGAAACTGGATAAATTCTTTATTGCCATTTCTTTCAAAACCTTCTGCAATATTATCCATTATTGAACCGGATGAACCGTCGATTTGATTATTAAGGCGGTAATTGCTTTTCAAATCAGTCTGTTGCTATATATTATATATGTCGTTACATAAAATTCTTGCCAACTTCCAAATTTCTAAATCTTCAAATTGTTTAATACTCATGTGGAATATTGAATTTTAAACCTTAAATTTTGAATTTTTAAGCTCCAAAGACTCTTGTCCATGGAAATGCAAATGCGAATAAACCTACTGCAATCAATCCCATGATTACAATTCCTAAAGAAATCGTGTCATTAGATTTTACTTTTTTGTTGATAATAGTCATCAAAACTGCAGCAATAAGCATTGAAAACGGATGTTCTACATACTGAAATCTTAAGTCAGCGTTTTTCATAACAGCTCCCATATCCAATCCTTTAGTAAAGTTCATGATCAGCATAACAATCCCGATCGTAAACTGAACGTGGAAGAAGATCATAGTAAATAAAGTAACTTTCTTCAGTAACTTGTTTACTTTCCCGCTATATCCGAACATTACGGTTAATAAAGCGACGATGAATAGTGCTGTTAATCCAAGTTCCAAATAGGCAAAACCTTTATGGGCACTCAGTAAAATTTTGTAAAAATCCATACTTCTATTTTTTCTATTTTTAAAGTATACAAATATAAAAAAATCCCAGCGATAAAGCTGGGATTTGGTATGTAATAAAATCTAATGTTTTATATATTATTAGAAGTTGAATGACAACGTTGCAGACCATGTTCTACCGAATCCGAAATAAACTTGGTTTTGTTGGCTTACACCATTCCAATTACCTGCTGCTTGATACGCAGCATAGTCACCTTCAATCTGAGCGGGAGTACGGTTAGAATTAATTGCCGCATATTCACTCTTAGAAAGATTTGCGTGGATATTTGTGTTAGATTCTGCAATGTAAGTTTTATCTAACAAGTTGTAAACATTCCCTCTCAATGTGAAGTACTGTGATGGATTTTTCAGCTTAACTTTGAATGAAATTCCTAAATCTACTAAACCAAATGAAGGAAGTTCTAAAGAGCCTCTGTTTTGAGAGGTTTCGTTAGAGAAATTTAATACATTTAAATTAGCATATAAATCTCTTACTCCTTTATAAGTAGCATCAAAAGAGAACCAATCAAAAGGTTTAAAAGTAAATCCCCCAGCTACTGTTGTCTGAGCAGAACTTCCAACTTTAACTCCATCTAAATAAAGTGTTTGGGCATCAGAACCAATTTGCTCATTTGTTTCAGAGAAAATATTCCCCTGTGCGTTTCCTTTATAGTGATAATCATTCATAGAAATCATACCAAATAAATCTAACATTCTATGAGGTTTAGCAGTCACCTCAAGTTCTATCCCTTGGTGGATTTCTGTAATACCTTGAATGTTTGAATAGGCAGTTGTAGTAGTAATATTTGTTCCTGGGTTTAACGGATCATCATATGTTACAGTTAGACCACCTCTTCTTTGAAATCTATCTTTCCACTCAGTTCTATATAGATTTAAAGTAGCGTCAAATATAGAAGATCTAAAACCGTAACCTCCTTCAATACCAAAGATTTTTTCATTTGTCAAGTTAGGATTTAAATAGTTCTTATTGTTTGGATATACAGCATTTAAGAAAGGCTGCTTAGAATAATACCCAATATTACCATAAACATTATGATTTTCATTAATGTTGTAATTAGCTCCAGCTTTAATATTATATCCCAAGATATCTTTAAATCCAGTTTTGGTGTTTAATGCTGGATTCGTTGCTGTAGGCTGCGCAATAGTTGCAGCAGAAGTATTTCTATAACCAGCTTGTTGTCCATTCAATAATGTAACACCATCAATTATAAAATGGTCTATTCTTTGGAATGATTGGTTAGATAGAGCTCCTTGAACAAATGCTGATAATTTATCGTTAGAATATTCAACTTGTCCAAATCCTCCATACCATAAAACTTCTCCATCATTATCGTAGGCTATTTTATCTTCATTATTGTTTGTCTTACCACCAAAAGGATTTGCCGTAGGTCTTGGTGCAAATACATTCGAAATAACTCTAGGAGTTACAGTATAAAGGTTGTTAGGTGCTGTAAAGAAATTTTTATTAAAATTATCTTTATAACCTGATGCACCATATAAATCAGTTACTACTTGATAATGGTATCCATAATAATATCTATTATCTGTACCAATTGTGAAATTAATATTATCATTAATTTTATGATTAAAACTAAGTATTGCACCGTACCAGTTATGAGAATTAATTGATGATCTCCTTACTAATGTACTTTGAGCAGCTGCACTGTTTACATCTACTGCTGCATTACCTGTGAAAATAGCGTTGTAATCTATTTGACCTTCTGGAGTAACAAAACCGGAAACAAACTTATTTTGTAGCCTACCTACGTCACCTGTACCACCTCCTCTACCAAAAGAAGCGTAAAATACTGAGTTTAATTTTGACTTTTCACTCATATTCCAATCCCAGTTAAGAGACATTACTGGTTTGTGGTAATAGTTTACTCTGTTTGACAATTGTTCTCCATCTCTAAATCCCCAATCTGCATTATATCTCCTATTAGGAGTACCGTCTTGATCATTATTATATTTAATATAATTTTGGATTGTCGTAGAAGTTGTTCTTTGATTATGCCATTGAGGAGCTCCTGTGAATGTAAATTGGAAATCATGCTTCTTATTAGGTTGATACCCAACTGCTAAATAATAGTTATATGCTTCGAAATCTGTTCCGTTTGCATACAATGCACCAGCAGTTCTTCCCATTAAAAATGAAGAAGACCATCCTGTAGCAGATTTACCAGTATTATATGAAAACTGAGTCTTTAAATATCCTTCATTACCTACTCCAATTGCAACTCTACCAGCTCTTCTCTTATCTGCTGCTCTAGTAATATAATTCATTGTGCCACCAACAGAAGCAATAGCTAATTTAGATGATCCTAATCCTCTTTGAACTTGCATTGCAGAGGTAACATCTGAAAGACCTGCCCAGTTTGACCAGTATACAGCACCAGTTTCCATATCATTTACTGGCATACCATTAACCATTACAGCAATGTTTTCTTGTCCAAAACCACGAATGTTGATTTTTGAATCTCCAAAACCACCACCAGATTTTGTTGCATACACAGACGGCGTAACGTTTAAAAGCTCTGGAAGTTCTTGGTTACCAATCCTCTCTTGAATTTGTGCTTCTTTAATTGTAGAAACTGCAACAGGTGTCTTTCTGTCTTTTGCAAGATCCGCAACACCAGCAATTACAACAGTTTCGATATCTCTAGACCTCTCGCTTTTTACGGTATCCTGAACCTGTTGTGCATAATAAACACTAGCTGTTGATAGGGAAATCACTACAGTTAGCATCGATTTGTTGATTAATTTCATAATCGTAAGTAATAGTTAGAATTAAATTTTATGCAAAATTCGGCAAATAAAATTTAACTATTATTAACTGAATGTTAATTTTTAACGATTCTTAACAAAGCTTAATCTATTGGTTTTCAGAGCAAAATACAAAAATCGAATTACGAGGTGAAAAAAATCATATTATTTAATTTTTAACAAAATACCTTTGTTTTTATTAAAAATATAATGTTTTACATAACAGCTTTTAAACTTAAATCGATATTTTTAGCAGAATGAGTAAGCGCACCTACAGAGATAAAAGTAACTCCTGTGGTAGCAATATCTTTCAGCTGATCTCTTGTAATTCCGCCGGAAGCTTCACTTTCACAAGTACCATCGATTAGCTTAACTGCTTTTTTCATTGTGGCTACATCCATATTATCGAGCATAATTCTATCAACCTTTGCATTAATTGCTTCCTGTACTTCTTTAAGATTTCTGGTTTCGACTTCGATTTTCAATTTTTTCTTCGACTTTTTCACGTAGTCTTTTGCCATCTTTACGGCGTTGGTAATACTTCCGTTATAATCAATGTGATTATCTTTCAACATAATCATATCATACAAACCGTATCTGTGATTGGTTCCGCCACCGATAGCAACTGCCCATTTTTCACAAACTCTGAAGTTGGGTGTGGTTTTTCGCGTATCTAAAAGTTTTGTTTTTGTACCGATCAGTCTAGAATCCCAATCATGAGTTAATGTAGCAATACCGCTCATTCTCTGCATACAATTGAGAACTAATCTTTCCGTTGAAAGAATTGATCTTGCACTTCCTGTTACAATAAAAGCAATGTCACCTGCTTTTGCAACGTCACCATCTTTGATGTAGTTTTCAACTACTAAATTTTTATCGAAAGTTTTAAAAATGATTTCAGCCAGCTCAACGCCTGCCAAAATACAGTTCTCTTTTACCAAAAGTTTTGCACTTTGCTGAAGATCTTTAGGAATGGTAGACAATGTAGAATGATCCCCATCCTGAATATCTTCTTCTAAAGCATTTTTTATGAATTGTTTTAAAACTTTATCTGTAGCGTAGCTTGGTCTTTTCATAAGTAAAGATTTATTTTTTTATCGCTTATTCATTGACATTTGTATGCAAATCATGGCGATTTTGTTATTGTATTTTTTTTAATTCGTTTTCAACCTCTTCTATTGAGGGAAGATGAGATTTAAAATGGTCGGGTAAAATTTTTTTGAGTTCATAAGAGGATATTCCCAAGGGTTTATGCAAGTCTGTAAGAGAATATTCTGCAACAATTTCATTTTTGTCTTTACAGATAATCATACCTACAGTTGCATTGTCATTCTCATCTCTCATCAGTTTATCAACAGCTGTTACATAAAAATTAAGTTTTCCTGCAAACTCAGGTTCAAAATGCCCCGTTTTCAATTCTATGACAACGTATCTTTTTAATTTAATATGATAAAAAAGTAAATCAATAAAATAGGATTGGTTGCCTACAGATATCTCCACTTGCTTACCTACAAAAGCAAATCCGCTTCCAAGTTCTATTAAAAATTTTGAAATATTTTCAGTAAGAGCATTTTCCAGTTCCCTTTCTTTGTAGTTTTCGGTGATATTTATGAAGTCAAAAATATAAGGATCTTTTAAGGTTTCACGAATCAGATCACTTTCGTAGTCAGGTAACGTCTTTGAAAAATTATTGACTGTTTTTCCTTGGCTTTCAATCAGTTTTCCTGAAATCATATTGAGTAAAACAGATCTGCTCCACCCATTTTCTATGGTTTTTTTAATGTAAAAATGAGCTTCTTCAAGATTTTTGCATTTAATTAAAATTTCCACATGATGTCTCCAGGGAACCAAAAAAAGATTGTTTATGAAATCGTCACCAAGCTGGTGACGATTTGTATCGCACTGATTATAAAACTGATAAAATCGTTTACAGTATTTTAAATTGCTCTCAGAAAACCCTTTTATTTCGGGGAATTCTGTGCGCAAATCTTTGCTCAGCAGTGAAAAAAAACCAGAACCATACGTATTTTCAAAATTCCTTTCAGATATTTCTTTTCCCAAATCCCAATACATTTCTATTAAAGCAGAATTCACCTGAATTGCCGCTTTAATTTGACTTTGCTGAATTTTTTGTTTTAAGTCTAAAATCCAACTAATATATTGTTCATTGTTTTTTTCCAGCACTTTTTTGATTTTATGCTTGAACTAAATCTTTATTATAAAATGCTCCTTTATTTTGCGTCATTTCCATCGATTGAGTAATGATCAGATGCGCAACTGTGGTAAGGTTTCTTAATTCTGAAAGTTGAGGCGAGAGAATAGAGTAATGATAGATTTCGTCAACCGCAGCGGCAATTTCTGCATGTTTTTGCAATGCCATTTTTAGTCTGCTGTTGCTTCTTACAATTCCTACCAGATTGCTCATCATTTCCTGAAGCTGTTTTCTGAGGTAAGAAACAATGACCATTTCGTCAATAATTTTCATTCCTTCTTCATTCCATTCTGGAACTGCTTTTAAATCATCAAAATTAAAGTTATTTTCTTTTAACAATTCTACTGTTTTCATTGCTGCATTGTGACCGAAAACCAAACCTTCCAATAAAGAGTTTGAAGCCAATCTGTTTGCCCCGTGAAGTCCGGAATTTGTACATTCTCCGACAGCAAATAAATTATTCAATGAAGACTGTCCGTCTTTATCTACATCAATTCCTCCCATTAGATAATGACAAGCCGGAACTACAGGAATCAATTGAGTGAAAGGGTCAACCCCTTCACTTTTACATTTTTTATAAATATTTGGAAAATGTTCTAGAAATTTTTTCTGATTCATTTCACGGCAATCAAGACCGACATATTCGTCACCTGTGATTTTCATTTCTGCGTCGATAGCTCTTGCAACGATGTCTCTGGAAGCTAATTCTTCCCTTTCATCATATTTTTGCATAAACTTCTCCCCTCTTTTGGTTCTCAGTTTTGCTCCGTCACCACGAACTGCTTCAGAAATTAAAAATAACATTCCATCGATTTTACTGTACAAAGCAGTTGGATGAAACTGATAATACTGCATATTGCTCACTTTTCCTTTTGCACGGGCAACGAAAGCGATGCCGTCTCCGGTTGCAATAGTAGGATTTGTGGTATTTTTATAAACATGACCAGCGCCGCCTGTAGCAACTAATGTGATTTTTGAAGTGATTTTTTTTATAGATTTTGATTTTTCATCTAAAATATAAGCACCATAACAGTTAATTTCACCTTCATTTAATTCTTTTCCCGGAACATGGTGCTGTGTAATGATATCGATTACGTAATGATGGTCGAGAATTTCTATATTCGGGCTGTTTTTAACCGTTTGAAGCAAAGCTCTTTCAATCTCAAAACCAGTAATATCTTTGTGATGTACAATTCTGTTTTCAGTATGACCTCCTTCTCTTCCTAAAGCAAATTCACCATTTTTCTTATCAAAATTGGCGCCCCACTCTACAATTTCATTAAATCTTGCAGGAGCTTCTCTTACCACCATTTCTACAACATCACGTTTGTTTTCACCGTCACCGGCTCTCATGGTATCGTCAATATGCTTCTGAAAATTATCATTTTTCAGATCGGTTACTACCGCCAAACCACCTTGAGCATATTTGGTATTGCTCTCATCTTCGTCTGATTTTGTTACAATGATTATTTTGGCATCGGGAAGCTGTTCTGAAACTTTTATGGCATAAGAAAGTCCGGAAATTCCGGAACCAATTACTAATACATCCGCTTTTATCATATTCTTGCTTTAAGACAATCGTCTAAATAATTAAATAAATTTAAACAATTTTTCGTTTGGTTTTCTTACTTTTTTCATGTGCTGGAATTGATCTTCATCTGATCTGTAGCCCAAAGCCAAAGTAACTGTTACTTTTTCTTTTTCAGAATCTATATTCAAAATTTCTTCAATGATATCTTGCCTGAAACCTTCCATTGGACAGGTATCAATATTTTCAATCGCAGCTGCATACATTAAATTGGCTAAAACGATATAAGATTGTTTCTCTGCCCAGTTTAAAATATCATCATGCTCCTGTCTTCCAAAATGACCTGTAATACTATTCCTGAATAAATCTAAACTTTCCACAGGCTGATGACGCACTTCGGAGATGTGTCTGAAATACCCATCAAGATATGTCTCTTCAATATTTTTTTTTGAAACTAAAATAACGAGATGCGAACATGTAGAAATTTGTGAAGGATTATAGAAAGCCGGTATTAACTTTTCCTTCATTTCTTGACTTTCTACTACGAATATTTTATAAGGCTGAAGTCCCAATGAACTTGCCGCCAGTTTCCCAGACTCAAGAATATTGAGAAGAGTATCCTGCGGAATGATCATTTCGGGATTGAATTTTTTCACAGAATATCTTCTGCTTAAAGCTTCCAAATAATTCATAACAACAAATTTAAGAATTGATGCCGAATAAAGCCTGCTTTAAATAAATATCTATTTGTATTTTTTTAAAATAAGATTAATTCTGTTTTTTTAACGCAAAGGTTTAGAATCATTTTTTTTCAAAGAGAGCAAAAGGATTGCGACAAGTCGCTGATTAAGCTTGGAAACAATGTATGCTTAATAAAATTAATTTATTGATAACTCTTACTTTCTTAATTAATATAATTTAAAATGAGCTTTGCGTTAAAGATTAAAAAACATAATTATTATCAATTGAAGATAAAATAAAAAAGGATCTGCCTTAATGATGAGACAGATCCTTTAAATCTTAATAAATCAGTTAATTACTGACCTTTAATTTTGAAATCATCAATTTCCCACGTTGCCGCTGCGGAAGATGTTGATGTATATTTAAATGCAATTCTTACATTTTTTCCTAAGAATGCTGATAAGTCTACGTTTCCTGAACTTACCCAGTCACCAAATGCAGCATTGTTTGTATCTAATGCAGCAGGTAAAGCTACCCAAGTAGTTGTTGCAGGATTTCCTGTATAATTTTCTGTAGCAAACACCTGAAGAGCAGCACCTGCGTATCTTACATCAGTTGTGAAGCTTACTGCCGCTTTAGTTTTACCAACTAAACTAACTGTTTTAGAGATCAACCAGTCTTCGTTTGCCGGATTATTTAATGGAGCACTCATTACTGCATAATAATTGGTTCCGTTACCTTGGTTTGAAGTATTCCAAACTTGAGTACCTGCAACGTTAACAGTTGTCCAATCTGATCCGAAACCTCCTGCTGCGAAATCATCTTTATACAATACTGCAAGCGGTACGTAAACTGAACCATCACATCTAGGATCATCTAAATCTGCACCTAAAATATCTGTGATCCACAATTGATAAGTACCATTAAATATACTTAAAACACCATAAACATCACCTTTCCCTGATTCGATAACCTGACCTGCAAAATCAGCAAAGTTACTTGTTCTTAGTATAACTTTATTACCAGAACAGTCTTCTAAAGTTCTGTTGGTAACCTGCCCGGAAGCGTATACTTTTTCTAAATCTCCGGCAATGAATTGAAGATCTTTAATCTTAATCCATCTACCAACATCAGCCATTGTAAACTGAGTAATTGTTTTTTCTGTAGCAGTAACCGCAGTAATGGCTTTTTTAGAATCGAAGAAATATTTGTAAACATCAGTTTCTGCAATTCTACCAACAGCTGCACCAAATGGAGCTCCCAACTGAACTTCTCCACTAACAGCTCCTACATATAGGTTTTTAAGTTTTACATAAACTTCTTTACCTACAGCAAATCGAGGATCGTTGAACATATCTGCTTTGTCAATATTGATTCTGATACCTCCTGTAGCATCTTCAACATAAATATACTTGAAAAGGTTTCCAGATTTATCATTAGCTGTTACTTTCGCTTTTAAAACAAAATCACCAGTAATTAAAGTAAGCGGACTTGTTGCCAATTGCTTTACTTCTGCAACTGTTTTCTGAGTTAAACCATTATCACTGTATTCACAAGGGTTTGATGCAATACCATCAATCCTTGGAAATTTCGTCATCTCAAGATCTGTAACTTTGTTGATGTACATTTGATAAGTACTATTGAATTTACTGTAAATCCCAACAAATTTACCATTTCCTGAAGGCAAGATTTGATTTGCAAATGATGCATATCCACTGTTTCTCACCACTCTTGTTGTAGCTGTACTGTTATCTCTGATAATTCTGTCAACTGTAACTCCATTTGGAGCAAAGTTGGTACATAAAATTCTGCTGTCGAATTCAGCATTATCCATTTGAATCAAACATCCGATATACTGATCGTTCGCAGAAACCATTTGTAAAGAGGTCATGATTTTAGGAACAATATTCGCTCTAACAGAACAAGATCTGAAAATTCTTGCCGGTACAAGTTTTTCAGGGATTCTTGATACTGATGTTGCAGTTGTTTCCGTTCCAGTTTTCACTCCTAATTGTACTACACCACCATAAGTTCCTAAAGATAAACCTGCAAGTTTAATATAAACTTTAGAACCTTGAGGATAGTTTGTATACGTACTTACAGCATCTACACTGATCACAAATCCTTGAGTAGGATTTTCTGGCTTATCCTGAATGTAAATTGTTTTGTAGATATTCCCTGTTTCATCTGTTGACGAAACGTATCCTTCTACAATATCAGTAGAATTATCTGGAAAAACAAAAGCTGTAGTTGCTGTAGAAGCATATTTTGCTCTCAACTGAGTTAGCGTCATTGTAGCAGTAAGATCTGCACACTGATAACCATCAAGATTTGGCTCGTTATATTTATCATCGTGTACACAGCCAGTAATTACCAGTGCTGCGATCATCACGAAAATATATTTTAAAATTGAATTATATTTTTTCATTATTACCTTGTTTTAGAATCTTAAATAAACATTTGTAAAGAAAGTAGTTCCTCTGTCATACCAAAGTTTTGGTCCAAAAAATGGCTGTCTCTGAGATTCCTCAAGAACATCAGGGAAATTCGCCAATCTACCTTGCTCAAATCCACCTGTAACATAGTTTCTATTATTCAGAATATTATTTACCGATACACTTATTCCCAGTCTGTACTCACCAATTTTGAAAGATTTTCCTGCATTGGCATTTAACATAAACTGATCATCAAATTTCGTCTGTCTTGTCAACTGCTGAATAAGTTCTGGTGTAGCACCTTCGTAAGGATCATTAGTTGCTGGGTTAGTATACATAACAGCTGTTTTATTCAAAGCTGAGAAATCAAGATATTGATCCATCAAATAATTTGCCGATGCACCAACCCACCAATATTTAGGTGAATTGTATTTCAATCCGAAAGAAAATGCTTTCTGAGGAGTTCCTGCAACTTTATAATCTTTAATATTTGCTTTTCCGTAACTTCTAAAGTCATTTAAGTCATCAAAAGAATAAACATCAGGGCGGTTTGTATATTTATATTCACCAATACTTGCAACCCCAGTTGCGTTTAATGTCGGAGTAATTTTTACATCAAAACCTAATTCTACACCCATATATCTTTTATCAACACCCGTCATCGCTTCGTTGATTAAGGTATTGAATGATCCTGAATTACTATTTACCTGAGCATAATATCTTGAGATTTCTGTAGAATTGCTGATTGTAGTATAATAACCAGAAAGTCTTAGTTTAAGAACCTGACCTCTCATGATATAGCTCAAATCATTTGAGTTGATAATTTGATTTTTAACTCCCGGTGTTAAATAATCTACCGCTCTTGGGTTGATATACAATTCATTCAATGTCGGAGCTAAGCTAAAGAACGCACCATTATAAACAATAAAGTTTTTACCGTTGATCTTATAAGTCACTTTACCTTTCAAACCAGCATCCAAAGCGTCATAAATTGCGCTTTTTCCTTTAGAATTATCTTTAAAAGCAGCGATTCCGTTTCTGAAATGTCCATCCCTCTGAGATTCTGAATAAGAACTGAAGATAGATGCAACAACATTAAATTTGCTGAAATCTACTTCTGTAGAAACATTTAATGAATAATGATTTTTCAAAAGCTCATAAGAATACTGCGTTCTGTCTCCTACTCTTACTTGTGTATTTGCATCATCTGTATTGTACTGTACATCACCATTAAATGCATTTAAGTTATAAGCATATTCTGCACCTAATAAATCTTTAACTCTTCTGAAGTTATCAGATTTTAAATTCTGATAATTAAAGTTAACATTCAATTTCCAGTTTTCCTTTAATCTTGTATCAAAGTGAGATGCAAAGTTGAACGTTTTATCTTTATTTACATCTTCTACAACGCTATAAACAGCACCTCTCTTAGAGCCATCCATATTTTGGTTGTTAAGATAGTTTGCCTGATAAAGAGCGTTCCAGTCGATTTGAGATTGAGCTCTGAATTCATCAGCTGTTAAAAGACCATAGCTTGGTAATTTTCTATAATATGTAGGATTCGGGTCTGATGCGTGAAACCAGTCTAGTCTGCTTCTTGCGTCGCTTCCGATTTGGTAAGAAACTGTATTGATCCAGTTAGAATTTTTCCCGATTTTTAAATAATCAGTAAGCATAAACATTGGTTCGAATACCTTTCTGATTCTTGAGTTTCTTTTTTCACCATCTTGCCACCCCCAATATGAGTTGTAATTTTTACCCATGATGTCATAAACTTCCTGGGTATTTGGAGAATTTGAAGCTCTATATGTAGGAGAACCAAAACCAGTGAAGTTAATAGAGTGTCTTTCGCTGAATTTTTTCTCAATTGCCGCGAAATATGCATAAGCATCTTGATAAACTCCATCAAGGATTGCTCGATCTCCCCATCTTCTACTTCCGGATACTGTAAATGCCCAACCATTTTTAGTCATTCCCGAAGAATAAGTTGCCATTGCTCTGTGCAAATAACTTCTATTTGTAAATGAATAGGCTAAAGAAGTTTGTTTTCTGTAAGAAGAAGCTTTTGTATTATAATAAGCAACACCTCCCAAATTACCAAAAGCATATTCTGAAGGTGTAATATTATCCACATTTTCATAAGGATATCTTGTTACATCATTCAAACCGCCCCAGTTGCTGAAGTCAATTCTTCCGTCATCATTTTTAGACATCGAAACGCCGTTAAACATCACATCTTCAAAACGGTTGTCTACCCCTCTTGGTCTGAACCAATATGCTCCTAATTCAAAAGCAGAAACATTTTGAAATGCATCTCTACCTGAACTCAAAAGCCCTACTGTAGGCTGCATTGCAGATCCTCCGTCTTCGGTATCAGTAGCAGAGTCATCAATCACAACAACTCCGGCATCTGTACCCAAACTATTGTTTAGTACAATAACACCTAAGTCTTTTCTTTTCTCATCAGCTGTTACATCAAACTCTAAAATTTTAGATTCAAAATTTGGTTTTGTAACAGTAATAAGATAATGTCCTGGCTTTAAATCTACAAACTGGAAGTAACCGATTTTGTCGGCAGTTACATCATCAACAGATTGTTCAAGATCAACCTCTGCTCTCTCTACCGGTTTACCGTCTTGACCTTTAACGTATGCATAAACAGTTGTTTGCGCATAATAATACGATGCAGGTAATAGTGTAAACAAAGAGATTAGGGATAGTTTTTTAATCATAATAACTTAGTTTTTAACACCTTCTTTATTTAAGGGGCAACAAATTTAGGATTATTTTCATTAACTCAAACATTTTCTGCACTTTATTCTATTAATTATTCTTAACACTTAATAATACTCTCAACAAAAAGCCCTTATTATAATTTAAATCAAAAATGCTTCTTAAGATTAATTTAATCTTTAAATCATTTTAAAAGTTGTAATTTTAACCCCTCAATTTTTTGAATATTTTAAAAACATGAAAAAATATCTAATCATTTTTGCGGTATTGTGCTTTAATTTTGGTTTTTCTCAGCAGAAACAAGTTAAAAGAGCAGCCGTTGCTTTCCTGAATGTAGAAAATCTTTGGGATACCATCGCATCCGCAGATTATATTGACGGAACGCTTCCTTTTTCTAATCCTAAATTTCACAGAAGTGTGCCAATCGATTCTTTAAAATTTTTAGAAACAACTGAAGATTATAAAGGAGAATGGAGCAATGAGCTTTTAGTAGGAAAAAAAGTAATTCGTCATCAAATTTTAGCTACAGACTTCACAGCAAACAGCCCAAAAAGATGGGGAACGAAATATTATAACCAAAAATTAGCTAACGAAGCAAAGGTAATCTCAGAGCTTGGAAGACAGTACACCAATGATAACCCGGCAATTTGCGGTTTAATCGAGGTAGAAAACAGACAGGTAATTGAAGACCTTATTAAGCAACCTGTTTTAGCAAAAAGTAATTATGGAATCGTACATTACAATTCTTACGATGCAAGAGGAATTGACATCGCAATTATATATCAGAAAAACAGATTTGTACTTCAAAATTCTTACACGAAAGAAATAAAAGTCTACAACGAAGACGGAAAAAGACAATACACAAGAGATGTTCTGGTGGCAATCGGACTTTTGGATGGTGAAAAAATTGCAGTTTTCATGAATCACTGGCCTTCAAGAAGTGGTGGTGAAGCTGCTTCACAGCCAAGAAGAAATGCTGCTGCAGCAGTTTTGAAAGCTGAAATGGATAAATTATCTGTTGACTATCCCGGAATTAAATTAATTTCAATGGGAGATTACAACGACGATCCGGTAAGCCCGAGTTTGAAAAAACATTTAGGTGCAGTAGAAAATCCTGAAGATTTGTCTGATAAAACTCCTTACTATAATTTAATGTATAAATTACATAAAGCAGGAGTTGCTTCTTTAGCATATAGAGATGCCCCTAACTTATTTGATCAGATTATCATCTCTCAGAATTTATATTCAAAAGAAAAACTGACTCCTACTTACAGTATTTTTAAAGCAGAAATCTATGCTCCGTCTTATTTAGTGAATAAGGAAGGGCAATGGAAAGGTTATCCGCTTCGTTCTTGGGATGGAGACCGATTCACTGGTGGTTACAGCGATCACTTCCCTGCTGTATCGGTTCTTCAGAAAGAATACATCAAAAAATAAAACAAGGCACTCTATTTGGAGTGCTTTTTTTGTGTAAATTACTCATTATGAAAAATTTAATCATCATATTATTTGCAGCTCTTATTCCATTACATTCATTTGCCCAGAATAATCCTAAAAACGAAAAGGAAGATTCTGCAATGAAACCATCAAAAAATGATGACGGAGAATGGGATTTAATTGTTATCGACACCCAGTTTGATTATTTTATGAATGCTATCGCAAGACCAATGAATCAGTATACTGAAGTTAATTTAAAAAGTAGAAATACAATTTTGGTCAATGAGTGGAATTCTTATTTCATGTAGGGAAGATATCGCAATATCATTGAATCTTCCATAGACTACGATCCAAAAGAGAAATACGGAGTTAAATTTGAGTACAAATTGTATCAGGTTTTTGCTTATGTTAATTGGAAGTACAAACTGAGAATGAATGGATTGAGCGCAAGTGATTATATAAACTAATGTTCACAAACTAAAAAACACACTATTATATAAATTTTATTATATTTGTCACTCACACAAAATTGATTTAGTAATTTCACCAAACCACATATAATGAAAAAAAAATTCCCTTCAGGTAAGTCTTTTAATCTAAAGATTTATCAATTTATTTCTGAAACAAAAGCCTCTCTTAACTTTCAACTGGAAAACTATATTTTTAGGAGATTTTGTAATTTTTCACATATTTTATAAACATAATTTCATAATCACTTATATCAGCGCAGATTTCTGCGATGCTAAAAACCTATAAATCTATAATAAGAAATATTTAAAATCTAATTTTTTTAAAACATGAAAAAACAAATTTTACTCTTAGCAATTTTTGCTTCAGTATCATTACCTGCACAACTCTATTCTCCAAATGGTGCACCGCTTACATCAAACTCCACTACAGGAAATGTTGGAATTGGAATTGATAATCCAACAAGAAAACTTACTGTAAACGGAGATATTTATGTCCAAAATGCACATGCTCTCAGTTTCCAAGATGATACAAGGATGACCATAACGACTGCAGATGTGCCATCAATATCCCTACCTGTATCCATGCCCAATTATGGTTTTTTATTTCCCAATGTCATAGATGGAGCTGAGTTATGGATGTCTGGATTCCAAGGATTAAGAATATTCACGGGAGGAAGTACATCACCTAGATTCTACATTGGTCCCTTTGGTGACGCCGCGTTATATGGTAAATTTGAAGCCAAAGAAATAAAAGTAACTCTTACTCCAACTGCCGATTTTGTATTTGCAGAAGATTATGATCTTCCAAAATTAGAAGATGTTGAAAAACACATCAAAGAGAAAAAACACTTACCTGAAGTTGCTTCAGCAAAACAAATGGAAAAAGAAGGAGTAAATGTAGGAGAGTTTCAGATTAAGCTTTTGCAAAAAATTGAAGAATTAACTCTTTATACCATTGAGCAAAACAAAAGAATTAAAGAACTAGAATC
>NZ_JAPDKN010000007.1 GCF_026163565.1 Chryseobacterium sp. YIM B08800 | reverse complement strand
ATGATAATTAACATCGTAAGGGTAATCAAGAAACAAAACTTCAATATTCACGAAAAATTATTTCAAATTTTATTTTGAATTATAAAAAAATATTCTATCTTTGCACCCACAAAAAACAAGGTAATTCTTGTTAAAAGATGACCTTTAATCGGGGCGTAGCGTAGTCCGGTCATCGCGCCTGGTTTGGGACCAGGAGGTCGCAGGTTCGAATCCTGCCGCCCCGACTGTTTTAATAGTTTTCTCAAAATTATTTAATGGGTGCATAGCTCAGCTTTGAGCATTCTGATTTTCGGAACGGTCAAAGATGAATACAACCATTTAAAAGTTTTCAGTAATTTCTTAAAAATTGCACATGGGTGCGTAGCTCAGCTGGATCGAGCATCTGCCTTCTAAGCAGACGGTCAAGGGTTCGAATCCCTTACCCTCCGCGTTTTTGTTTTTTTAAAAAAATATTTTAGGGGGGTATCGTATTGCGGTCATAGCGCCAGGTTTTGGTCCAGGAGGGCGCAGGTTGGAATCCTGCCGCCCCGACTGTTTACATAGTTTTCTCAAAATTATTTACTGGGTGCATAGCTCAGCTTCGAGCATTCTGATTTTCGGAACGGTCAAAGATGAATACACCCATTTAAAAGTTTTGAGTAATTTCTTAAAAATTGCACATGGGTGCGTAGCTCAGCTGGATCGAGCATCTGCCTTCTAAGCAGACGGTCAAGGGTTCGAATCCCTTACCCTCCGCGTTTTTGTTTTTTTAAAAAAATATTTTAGGGGGGTATCGTATTGCGGTCATAGCGCCAGGTTTTGGTCCAGGAGGGCGCAGGTTGGAATCCTGCCGCCCCGACTGTTTACATAGTTTTCTCAAAATTATTTACTGGGTGCATAGCTCAGCTTCGAGCATTCTGATTTTCGGAACGGTCAAAGATGAATACAACCATTTAAAAGTTTTCAGTAATTTCTTAAAAATTGCAAATGGGTGCGTAGCTCAGCTGGATAGAGCATCTGCCTTCTAAGCAGACGGTCAAAGGTTCGAATCCTTTCGCGCTCACTTAAAACTCACAATTTTTATTGTGAGTTTTTTTTTGTTTTAATGATTTTTCTAAATTTTATCACATCGTTTCTTCTAAAATTTTTCAATAAGTATTCAACTAAATAGAGCATCCCGATTTAATCGGGACGGTCAAAGGTTCGAATCCTTTTGCGCTCACTCAAAACTCACAATTTTTATTGTGAGTTTTTTTGTTTTTAATGGCGTCCCTATATTTTAACGTATAGTTTCTTCTAACATCCTTCAATAAATATTCAACTAACTAGAGCATCCCGATTTAATCGGGACGGACAAAGGTTCGAATCCGTTGGCGATCAATAAAAACTCACAATTTAAATTGTGAGTTTTTTTGTTTTTAATGGCGTCCCTATATTTTAACGTATAGTTTCTTCTAACATCCTTCAATAAATATTCAACTAACTAGAGCATCCCGATTTAATCGGGACAGTCAAAGGTTCGAATCCTTTCGCGCTCACTTAAAACTCACAATGAAAATTGTGAGTTTTTTTGTGTACATTAGTTTCATGTGTTTTTGTTACATACTTTACTCTAAATCTTTAGATAAATATTATGTTGGAAATTCCTGTGAAAATTTACAGGAAAGATTAAAAAAGCATCTTTCAAACCATAAAGGATATACTTCAAAAACCCAAGACTGGATTATTGTCTATTTTGAAGAATTCCCTGATAAAAGCTCTGCATACAAAAGAGAGTTACAAATCAAATCATGGAAAAGCAAAATTAAAATTGTTGGATTAATTAAAAATTCAGCTGGATAGAGCATCCCGATTCAATCGGGACGGTCAAAGGTTCGAATCCTTTCGCGCTCACTTAAAACTCACAATAGAAATTGTGAGTTTTTTTGTTTTATAGCTTTATTTTTCAAAACATTAAAAGCTTATTTAAACTTTTTAAAAGCAAAAGATCTCGTCATTAATCGTTAACCTTTTTCCTTTATCAATTTTTTTATTTATTTTTAATATTCTGATTTTAGACCTTTAAAAAGATGGCAACACCGTCGGAACTATTAAAAAATTTAGACTACCTTCATCCGCTTAACGATGAAGAGCGTGATGCTTTATCTAAAATTGGTAAACCACTATTTCTTTCAAAAAAAACAAAATTGGTTGAGTCAGGTGATTTATTTGATCATGTTTTTGTACTTACAACTGGCTTATTGCGTTGGTATTTCGATTCTGATGATGGTACCGAAAATAATATTTTTTTTACCTCAGAAAAGGAACACGCTATTATAGCCGGAATTCCTGAATATTATGACGACCAAAAGCAGACAAAATACACGATTGAAGCGCTTGTGGATACTCAATTATTGTTGTTCCCAAAAGATCAGTTCGAGGAACTGGCTTTTCAGCATAAAGGCATTTTTCAGTTTTACATTAAATCTCTAAAAGTGATCATCGGTACTTTACGCAATCGTACAGAGCAATTGTGCAGCGATTCTCCGAGCGCTCGTTATGAAGTTTTTGTAAAAAACCGTCCTTACATTACAAGGAATGCAAACCGTAAGTATATAGCCAATTTTTTAGGAATTACACCTAATTCTTTATCCAGATTAACAGCCCGCATACAAAAAAAACCGCCACCGAAAAAATAACTTAAGAATAGTTTTTCAGAGTTTCTTCGTTTTAATTTTGCACTGTACAAAAACCTATATCACAGTCTATTGTACAAAAAGTATGATTTAAAACAAAAAAAACAATGAACAAAAAAATTCTAAGAATAGCTTCAGTAAGCTTATTCATGCTGTTAGCAAGTAACACCTTAAATGCCCAAACTCAACCAGTAGAAAAAATTGGTACTTACATTACCCAGGAAATGTCATTTCTTAATATGACACCGTTACAGGCACAACAGATTTATGAAATCAATGTACAAGCTGCTGCGGCGGTAGAAAATTTAGACCAAAAAAGCTTTACTCAAAATTCTTCACAGAAAGAAAATTTCGAAAGTTTTGCAAAAATTTTAAAAGAAAGAAATCTTGCCTTACAGGAAATTCTTTCACCTGCACAGTTTCAGCTTTTTCAGGAAAATAAAATCGCAAGAGCTGCTACTTTCAGAACGATGATTATGGCACGTATGCTAGATTTAAGCAACGACCAGTTGACGCCGGTTTTCAACATTAATCAGAAAGTGGTAGAAAACGTAAGAAAAGATTTAGACATCTACTTTTCTGCAAATAACAATAGAGGTAAAAACAATGCTCAACGCAAACTATACAAAGCATTGAAGAAAGCCGACAAAGCTTTTGACCAGATTTTAAGCCCACAGCAAATCACCATTTATCATCAAAATGCCGATTTCTTACGCAGTGTACTTCGCGAAGAATACGGAACTAAAAATTAGTTTTTTATCATGCTTTATGATTCTCGGTATTATCTTAACTGATATGCCGGGATTTTTATCCCAATTATTTTATTATGCAAAAATTACTTACAATACTGTGTGTATTCCTGTGTTGTGGCCTTTCGTATGCTTCCACAGGAACTTTAGAAGACACTATCGCAGATACAGCATCTTGGCTTATCATGCTTATTTTACCATTTGCCGGAATATTTCTTTTTTGGAAAGTTCATATTTATCCTGAAAAAGTGGCGGAAAAGAAAAACCATCCACAATTAAACGCTATCAAAAGCATGTGTCTGCTTTCGCTGGTATTTGGCGGTCTGCTTTGGCCGGTTGCTTTAATATGGGCAAACTACGATTACAAAAAAGAAAAAAAACCTTCTTCAGATTCAGAAAATTTAGATTCTTCAAACAGAAAAGAAGAAATTTTAATTGAAGAAAACCAATCGGTTTTAGAAGAAACACAAAATCATTAAGAATAAAAAATTATGTTAGAATTACTTATCGGAATATATGCCGGAATTTGCTGGCTTCTCATCAAAAAATTAAAATTAATTCCTTGGAATTTCAATACGCAGGTTGTTGTCTATTCCTTGCCAATTTTCGGGTCTATTGCTCTTATTTTAAGTCTGAATTACTTCTGCCCTATTACATCGGATGTAAAAGTAGGTAACCGAAGCGTAGATATTACGACCCAAACTTTAGGAAGAGTAAAAAAAGTATATGTAAAAACCAATCAGGAAGTTAAAAAAGGAGATACGTTATTCACTATCGACCCTTTGCCTTATCAGCAAGAAATAAAATCTTTGGAAGCGCAATTGAGCAATATGAAATCTACCGTTTCGTCTTACAATTCAGATATTGATGCTTCACGTAAAAATATTTTGAGTTTGCAATCTCAATTGGATTTAAGCAACAAAAGAATAAAGCAATATCAGGAATTGGTAAATGCAGGTGCAGCCAATAAATTTGATTTGGAACAGGCAATGTCAACTTCACAGGATCTGCAATCAAGAATCAGTGCAGCACACGCTCAGAAATCATCTTTAGAAACCAAATACAACTCTAATTACAACGGAGAAAACGCTTCAGTTTCGGAAATCAAAGCTAAATTAGAACAGGCAAAATGGAATCTTTCTCAAACGGTTGTTTTAGCACCAACAGACGGTTTTATTCCCAACGTACAGCTGAACGAAGGAGCAATCATCGCACCGTTCAAATCTGCTTTTGTTTTAATTCAAAAACAGCAGTCTATCATTGCATTCTTTTCTCAAAACGAATTGGAAGCTGTAAAAAATGGTGATGAGGTAGAACTTGCCTTAAAAACCTCACCCGGAAAAGTGGTAAAAGCAAAACTGGAATATGTAATCGATGCAACAAGCCAGGGTATTATGAATAATGCAGGAGGAATGTTTGGCGGCAACGGAACAACAGCCGGAATTCCGGATACCGCAAGACAATTGCCCGAAACTGACGGAAAATTGATTGCAAAATTTGTTTTAGATGAAAAAGAAAAACCATTAACAGTCGGTGCGCGAGGTACAGCTGTTATTTATTCTGATAACATTAAACCTTTACATTTAATCAGAAAAGTGATGGTGAGAGTGAACAGTAAAGTCAATTACTTAATTCTAAAACTTCACTAAAATGGTAAAGAAAATAAGTATTGCAAGCGTTTTGTTACTGACTTTAACCTCTTGTATTGGCTACAAAAATGCAACACCTGAAAAAGTAGAAGATTTAAAAAACACCAGCGAAATAAAAGCAAACATCGAAATCCCCGATAAATGGATTCAAGATAAAGAAACAGACAGCCCCGATTTTTCTTATCAATGGATGAATGAGCTTATTACAACCGAGCTTGAAGTTTTGGTAAAGGAAGGACTTGCTCACAACGCAGATATCATTATCTCTAAAGAAAAGCTGAATCAAATAGAATTGTCGATGGATATTGCAGGAAGTAACCTTTACCCAAGTGTAAATGCGTTGGCAAACACCAGCAACAATCTTGTAAGCGGAACTCATATTGGAAATTTGCAGTTAAAAGCCAATTGGGAGCTCGACCTTTGGGGAAAAAATAAATCGGCTGAAATGGTGAGCGTAAGTCAGTATTATTCGGCGGCATTTCAACAAAAAATGTTGAAACAATCGGTCGCTGCAATGATTGCCAAAGCTTACTACCTTAATATTGCAGGGCAATATCAGGAACAAAAAATCAGTCAGTATATTGGTATGACCGAAGATTTGAAAAAGATTTATCTGGTTCAAAATAAGGTCGGAACTGCCAATGAAATTGATCTATCCAACATCGAAAGTGAAATTATTTTGCTGAATTCTTATCTTGAAAAAATAAAAAATGCCAATTCGCAATCCAGAAGAAGTTTAGAAATGCTTTGCGGAAGATATCCGGAAGGTTTATTGAGAGTTAATGCAGAGTTTTCAGCTTTAAAACAGGAAATTCCAGCCAATTTTCCTTTAAGTCTTTTAGAAAAAAGGTCAGATATTATGGCGCAGCAGTTTCAGATAGAAGCCAGTTTTTACGAAGTTCAGGAAGCGAAAGCGGCAAGATTGCCTTCTATCAACATCAGTGCAGCTTTTGGTGCAGCAGAAACCAATGTTGGAGCCATCAGTAATCTTTTTTCCAACCCTTTAATAAAAGTTGGCGGCGGATTGACAACCCCAATTTTCAACGGAGGAAAACTGAAAAAGAATGTTGAAGTAAAAACTTCAAAGCAAAAACAAGTGATTGAAGAATATGCAAAATCAGTGCTTTTGGCCTATAATGAAGTAGAATCTGCATTAGCCAATCTCAGTTCTATCGAAAGGCAAAATGTTTTTCAGAAACAGGCAATTTCTTCACTGGAAAGGAATGTTGATTTAACGAAAAAACAAATAAAAGTAGGCAGCAATAATAGTTTTGTCTTACTCCAAAAACAGAGAGATTTGATAAAAAAAGAGATGAATATCATCGACCTCGACCTGCAACAGCGTATTGAAAGAATCAATCTTTATATGGCTTTAGGAGCTAATGGTCTTGAACATTTTTAGAAATATTGGTCTGAGTGGCTTTTCAAAAAAGAAAAGCAGACTTGGGACCTTTTTTATGTATTCAATTTTAGTACATGCTATTTTTTAACCGCAAAAGAAACAAAAGATTTTATGATGGTAAAAGTGATTCAAAAGTTGGCAAAACTAATACTGAATTGATACTGTACCTTTTGTATTCTTTTGAAATTTCCCTTTTTCAATCATTTCTTTTGTAGCTTTTGCGGTTAAAATTAAATATTATTTTTTGTCATGTACTCAAATATTCAGTTTAAATAAAATAAAAACCACTGCAAAAATACAGTGGTTTTCAAATTTATAATTAAGATTATTTCAATCGATAAGAATTGCCATCCCAAAGATACGTTTTTGAGGCGTTTTTCTTCTTTTCACGCTCTTTCTCATCTTTTTCCATCTCTTGTGTTTTAAAGATAAAAGCATCGGGAATTCCGCCTTTATCGTTAGGAAAAACAAATTGTTCACTGTGATAATAAACATCTGCATCACCTACGTTCATCAATTGAGGAAGCACGATCATTTTTTTATCTTTTACCAAAACATATTGGTCGTAACTTGCAATTCCACAAGCTTCACCAGAAACCATGGCTTTTAAAGTAAATTCTACATTTTTCAGCTTATGATTGCTCTCAATGGTAAAAGTTCCGTAGCTCAGACTTTCGCCTGAACCGGTATCGAAAGCAACCTCATCAATCAGCGTATTTCCTTCAACCATTTTAATGGAAGCAATATTTTGTTTGATAACAATCTCAGGATATTCTTTGTCTTTTTTATTAATCGTTTTCGTTAAACCAAAAAGAAAATCATATCCGTTTTTAGTTCTGTAACCTACACAAAGATTTCCGCCCCAAACGTAGCCTTCTGACGTTTTATCACCTTTCTGGTAAGATATCTTGTACCAATTGGCTCTTCTTTCACCTAATTTCAAAATCGTTTCATCTTGTTTAAGAATCAAAATCTGCTGATTCGTTTGTAAAGAATCGAGAATTTGGGCATTCACATTGGGTGACTGTCTGATTCTTGTAAAATCGGTAAAAATTTTCTGCGTTTTATTTTCTTCAAAATAAAAAACTCCGTTTGCATATTCATAATCTTCTTCCTGTGCTGAAAAAAACTGAATAATACATAAAAATAAAACGGTGATGAATGGTTTCATATTAATTAGATTGAGGTTGAGGCTAAGCTTGAAATTAAAATATTATAATAAACCTGTTGTACATTTTGAGGATATTTTTAAATACTGGATATTTAAGCTATTGTATTTCTTTGTTAAATAAAATGCCTTTGTTTATCTTAAAAAAAGAAATCTATCTGAATGAACTTTGTCTTTCTTAGCGATTAAAAACGCAAGGATAGACAAGGAATTTTAAAAAATTACTGGAATAAAGATAAACAAAGCCGTTTCACTTATTTCCGAAAGACAAAATTAAAATGCACAACGAGTTATAATAACAGATTTTATTTTTCAAGCAATAAGCTTACCCATTCTTCACGCTGCAGTTTCTTTTTCAGTTCTAAATTATTTTCTTTACAAACCTCCAAAATATCATCAACATCGAAGAAACACAAACCTGAAAGTAATAATTTACCACCTTCATTTAATACAGAAACGTAAGTTGGAATATCTGAAATCAGAATATTTCTGTTGATATTAGCTAAAATAATATCGTAGTTTTCTTTTCCTAAATTATCTGCAGTTCCCAGTTCGATATCCAATTCTACACCGTTTCTTGCAGCATTTTCTTTTGAATTTTCAACTGACCATTCATCAATATCAATGGCTTTTGTATCTCCAGCTCCGATTTGCTTTGCATAAATCGCCAAAACCGAAGTTCCGCAACCCATATCTAAAACTTTCTTATCTTTAAAATTGATATCCATCATTTGCTGAATCATCAAATGCGTTGTTGGATGGTGACCCGTTCCGAAAGACATTTTAGGCTGAATGACAATTTCGTGCATTCCCGGAACAGATTCATGAAATTCTGCTCTGATTAATACTTTATCATCGATATTGATGGGTTCAAAATTCTTTTCCCACTCTTCATTCCAGTTGATATTGGGCATTTCGGTGAAAGTATATTCTATTTTCACTTCCTCATTTTGAAAAAGTGGCAACGCTTTCAATTCTTCTTCTTTGAAAAGCTCTTTCTGAATATATCCTAAAATACCATGAATTTCTTCTGTGAAACTGTCGAAACCTATCTCGATAAGCTCGGCCATTAATATTTCGTTCCAAGGCTGAAGCGGAGAAATCTTGAAATCGAATTCTAAATAATTTTGCATGTGAATAATTTGTTGCAAAAATAAAGAATTAACATTAGAATCTTTGCTATTAGTATTAGAGATGTCATGCTGAGCGAAATCGAATTGTGTTTTTTTTAACACAAAAACGAAACAGTTGTCATTCTGACGAAGGAAGAATTTAGGCTTTTTTTTGAGATTCTTCACTTCATTTTATTCCGTTCAGAATGACACACTTTGCTTTTAAAATTTGAGATTGCTTCATCGCTTCGCTCTTCGCAATGACAGACTTTACATAAAAAAGCGGGCTAAAGCCCGCTCCAATTGATTTTATTATCTTAATGTAGAAGTTGTTATTATTTATAACTACCCCGTCTTTTTGTTTTCACAAAATCCACCCCTTCAAGGAAGGGGAATTTTAGCATTTCTAATACTAACTTCTACTATCTAGTTTCTAACTTCTAAATTAAGGATTTGTAGAGAAAATAGAACCGTTTGCAATCAAAGCACGTCTGTTCATTTTCAAAATATCTCTTACCCATTCTGCAAAATCTTCAGGCTGAAGAACTTTATCAGGGTTTCCGTCTGTTAAACCTCCTTGGATAGACATATCTGAAGCAATTGTACTCGGCGTTAAAGTAATTACACGAATGTTTTGCTTTCTCCATTCTGCCATCATCGACTGAGATAAAGAAACCACTGCTGCTTTTGAAGCTGCATAAGCCGACATATTTGGTCCGCCTTTCAAACCTGCTGTAGAAGCTACATTTACAATATCACCTTCACCTTTTTCTTTTAAATATGAATACACTGCTTTAGCTGCATAATACACTCCAAAAAGATTAGTTTTGATTACCTGCTCCCAAGTTTCTGAAGGCATCTCTTCAATAGAACCGAAATCTCCGATTCCAGCATTGTTGATCAAAATATCTACTCCACCCAATTGATCTACAATCGATTCTATTCCTGCTTTCACATGAATTTCATTATCGATACTAAAAACTGCGTATGCTGTATTTACACCCAACCTCTGGATTTCGTCCACAGTCATTTTAAGGTTTTCTTCGTTTCTTCCTGTGATTCCTATATTCACTCCTTCATTCGCAAGAATTAAAGCGATTGCTTTTCCGAGACCTCTTCCACCACCGGTAATGATGGCGTTTTTTCCCTTTAGATTCATTGTTTAAAATTTTATGGTGCAAATTTACAAAACCATTTTTTCAAACAAGTGTTTATATTTTTGATTTAATAAAAATTAATCATCAGGAAATTCTATATCAAAACAAAACCAACTTACGAATAAGCTGGTTTCTGAAAGTAATATATAAAAAGTAAAAACTGATTCTAAGGAATAAGAACAGAGTTTTGAACCTCAAATTCTTCTGATGCCGAAAATTCATTTCCGTACATGTCGAGTGCTTTCACCTCAACTTTGTGTTTTCCAAGAGTTAATTTGTTTCCAAATCCTCCAGTCCAGATGTGTTTTGACTGTTCCGGATTTGAAGGTCTTCTTCCTGGAAATATTTTGTCTGTAGCATCCCATTTAAAAACCGAGTTGGCAAAGTTGGGATCGATGGTTTCGTTGTACTCCATTTCTTCCCATTTTCCGCCGTCAATTCTGTACTCTACTTTATCTTTTTTGCTTCCCATAAAGAAGTTTGCCAAAATTTTAGCCGAGGTTTTCGATGGATGAGGAATCACTTTCGGAACATACAATTGAATTTGATAATCTTCAGGTTTTCCTGCTGTTTTGTACTTTACTTTGTACTGATTATCATTAAAACTGATGAAAGAATATCCTTTTGCAGTACCATCTCTCATGGTAGAAGTCGGCAAACCGATTTCGTCTGAAGTTCCAGACCACCAATCTCCGCAAGTAGTTCCTACATTATATTCGTGAAGGTCTTTTGTACCTTCCCAGCCTTGAGCTTTTCCGTAAAAAATCTGTTGCTGAATATGCGTGTGAGCTGACAACATCAATGCATTTGCAAATGGAGACAGCGCATCAAATAATTTCTGGCGGTCTGCGTTTCTGAAATTATCTTCATTATTGTGATCTAAAGGAATGTGGAAAGAAACAACAATCAGTTTGTTTTTATCGACCAGTTTTAAATCATTTTCGATAAACTGAATCTGATCTTCTCTGAAGCCTCCCCAATATCCTTTTCCATCTCTCGGATCCGGGTACAGAATATCATCAAGTACGATAAAGTGTACATTTCCGTAGTTGAAAGAATAATTTGCAGGACCAAAATTAGCCTCGAAAGTTTCGTCAGAAAGCTGATCTTCTTTCGCATCATAATTCATATCATGATTTCCCATCACGTTGTACCAAGGCAAACCGATTTCTTTCATCACATCGGCATAAGGTTTCTGAAGACTTAAATCATCACCTACCAAATCTCCAAGACTGATCCCGAAAACTGCATTTTTCTTGGTTGATTTTACTTCGTTTACAATCGCTCTTTTAAAATAATCCAGCTGTTTTTCTGTGTAAGGTTGCGGATCTCCGAAAACCAGAATGTCGAAGTTTTTGCTTTCGTTCTGTTTATGTAAAGCAAAATTTAATTCTTTCAGAAGTTCTCCTGTAGGTGCAGTTCCTTTATATTTAAAATCTGCAGGCGAACCTTTAGGTTTAAATTGATAATAATATTGCGGTAAATTATTTTGATTTAAAGCTACCATATAACCCGATGGTTTAATGACAAAAACCGTCTGACCTTCTATAATCGGCAAGCTGTATCTTCCGTTTTTATCGGTTAAAACAACCTGAGCTCCGTTAGAAACGGCTATATTTTCAAGTCCTTTTTCACGTTTTTCTTTCTTCTGGTTTTTATTGATGTCTTCAAAAACATATCCTGAAACGGATGCCTGAGAAAATGCCATCGCTGAAATAAGTAAAGACGGTATAATTAATTTAAATTTCATTTTTAATATTTTTAAAAGATTACTGATTCCACCACATTTTTGTATTGATATTGTCACCACCCATATTTTGAGAAGCTGTTACATAATTGTCATAATTCTGAACTTTTGTAACCGTTGGGTAAGGCATTCTCTGAGGCATTTTTGCGTTATTCATCAAGCCTCCGTTGTTTGGCAATACAGGAAATCCTGTTCTTCTCTGCTCGTACCACTGTTGATGGTCGACAAAGAATAATCCCACATATTTCTGAAGCATGATTCTTTCTAAAGTTCCGTTGTAAGCGACTTTAGGATTGGCAAAATAATTTGCAGGCATTGTTGCTCCCCATTGCTCAAGAGTTGCTTTCACGCCACTTTCATAGAACGTCTGTGCACTTCCCGGAATAATTCCTTTTAAAGCCAATTCAGAAAGAATAAATTGAAGTTCAGCATAAGGCATTACCAAAATTTTCAGCGGAGCTTTTGCTAAATTCTGATTTAAATTTGAAGGCTGATAATCAAAAGAACTTCCTAAAGCATAGCCAGAAGGTGCTCCTTTATAACCAATATTGGCATTTCCAGGAATTGATTTAGCCTGAGTAAAAAATAGACTTAATCTTGGGTCATTATTGTCTACCAAAGTCTGAGTGAAAAATCCACCTGAAGCTCTATATGCAGTAAAATCCTGCGGTCTTGCAATCGGCGGCATCAATGGTGCAACTCCTGAAATATCTAAAGTAGCTCCATCTGCATTACTTTGAAAAATTGGATAAACCGTTGGATTATTTACAATTTCGCTAATTCTCGCATGTACATTTACTTCGCCGTTCTTATTCAAAATCCTTGTTAAAAGTCTTAATGAAAGAGAATTACAGAATTTTTTCCATTTTATAATCCCGGCCGTACTTGCATTTGCCTGAAAGAAAAGATCGCCTTCACTTAAAGTTTTTGTGGTATCAAAAAGCGTATTTGCTGCTTTCAGATCATCCAAAAGGAATAAGTAAATATCTTTCTGCTTATCGTATTTTGGTCTCATGATATTTTCTTCAAGCCTTAAAGCTTCCGTCATCGGAACATCGCCAAATGCATCGGTAAGATTCGCCATAATCCATGCATTCAGAACTTTAGAAATTGCCAGATAATTATTATTGTTTTCTTTTTTTGCAGCTTCATTCAGCTCTTTTACCTGTTTCAGCCATTTGTAGCTTGTATTCCAGTATCCGTTTCCGGTACTTTCGGTTAAATAATAACGGCTTACTGTATTTCCTTCATTAGGAAAATCCAGAGCAACCTGCATGATATCGAATGTAAAATCATCGGCTCTGTTGTATCCGTAAGATCCCATTTCGTACTGAATCGGAACCAGAAAACTTCCTACAGAAGGCTGTTTTATTTTGCTTGTATCTGTATTGATCTCTTCAAAGCTTCTTTCGCAAGAATTCACACTAAAAACTGAAAGAGCAATTGCGGTAGATAAAAATATTTTTTTCATGGGTTGATCTTAGAATTTTAAATTAACTTGAAAACCGACAGTTCTTGCCGTTGGAAGCTGACCAATTTCAGCACCCGGAGTAATTGTAGAGTCGTTAAGAGCGGCAACTTCCGGATCAAACATTGGGAACTTCGTCCACATCCAAAGGTTTTTACCAAAAACTGCCAAAGTAAGTTCAGTAAGTTTTAAAGGAGCAATTACCTCTTTTGAAAATGAGTAAGCGATTCTTGCGTCTCTCAGTTTAATGAATGAAGTATCGAAAGTATTGGTTTCAATATTGGCTCTTCTGTAGTAATCACCGTAATATGCAGCTAAACCAACTGCTTTTGTATTCGGACTGTAAGTTCCGTCAGGATTTAAAACAACACCTTGTCCTACAATCGTTCCACTTGGATTATCTCTTCCCATCAAAGTATTCTCAAGCTTACCTTGCTCAGACATTTTGTGATGCGTTTGAGAATATGCCATTCCACCATACTGACCATCAAATGAGAAGCTGATCTGCCAGTTTTTAATTTTAAAATCATTTTGAAAACCAGCTCTCCATTTCGGGAATGCATTTCCTACTTTTTCTACTCGATCTGGTCTTGAAGGAAGTCCTGTCGTTGCATCATAAACTACTTGTCCATCTGCATTTCTCACTAATTTAAAACCATAAAGATCTCCCAAAGAACCGCCAACAACTGCGTTGTAATATAAAACTCCGGCTACAGTAGAAATTGTGTAAGAACTTTCTCCGGCAAATTCGTCAGGTAAAGTCAGGATTTTATTTCGGTTTAAAGTCCAGTTTGCTGAAATGTTCCAGCTAAAGTTTTGGGTTTTGAAAGGCATTGCATTCATGCTCATCTCAACACCTCTGTTTCTTACTTTTCCGGCATTAATAATTCTGTTTGAATAACCAGATTCTAATAATGTAGGAATGGTAATAATCTGATTATCGGTATCATTCTGATAAAGTGTTACATTATAACTCAATCTGTTTTTCAACAATGAAAAATCCATCCCAGCTTCAATATTGGTATTATCTTCAGGTTTTAATAATGGATTTGGATAGGTTCCTGGTGTTAAAACTGAACCAATAAAATCACTTGGTGTGTAATATTTATCTAACTGATAAGGAAGACCTGCAACCCCAACTTTTGCCCAAGAAGCTCTTAATTTCCAATAATTGAAAGTCGGACTTGATAATTTAAATATATCCGAAAGAATAAAACTACTGCTCACCGACGGATAAAAGAATGATCTGTACTGTACAGGAAGCGTGCTGCTCCAGTCGTTTCTTCCGGTAACATCCAAAAACACCAAGTTATCATAATTTGCACTCAACAAACCGTACACAGAATTAGTTTGCTGATCATTTGGCTTCGGAACTTTTGTAATTAAAGAAATTGCGTTATTTAAACTGTAATCTCCAATTACTTTCAAACCTTCCGCTCGGTAATCATTCATTACATATTCGTTGTAACGAACACTTGCTCCTGCATTTGCGGTAATATTAAATTTATTGAAATCTTTTTTGAATGTGAATAATAAATCATTATTAAACTCATTATTCTTAATATATTGTTCTCTATAGAAACCTTTCAGATAATTGGCAGAACTGTAAGGTCTTTTTGTTGTTCTTTCTTCATCCAGCATTTCAATCCCTGATCTCAACATCAAACTGAAGTTTTTATTAAAATCATACGTTCCTGAAATGTTTCCTGTAATCATTTTCTTTTCAACACCATTTAACATCTGATAAGCGATTAAATAAGGATTATCAATAAAAGAACTGAATGGGTGAATCTGATCGACCTGTTCTTGACCAGGTTTCCAAATCGGTTTATACCAAGCCAAATCAACATTCGGATTCTGGAAAATCATGAAATAAGAAATCGACTGGTTATTGTATCCCGTTGCAGGAAGATTGTCACTTTTTGTATTGGCGTAATTGAATTTTGTTGAAATTTTAAACTTATCTGTTACTTTATGATCCAATGAGAATGCCATATTAAAACGGTCGAATCCTGTATTGGGCATCATCCATTTATTATCAAGATAAGAAAGTGATGTTCTGAAACTTGTTTTGTCTGTACTGCTTTCAACAGAAATATTATTAGAAGAAGTTACACCCGTTTCCCAAAAACCTTTTATGTTATCTTCATACGGTCTCCACAATTGTCTTTCTGCACTTTGTCCTAAAAGATTAGGATCATACTGGAAATAAGACTGTCCGTTGAACTTTGGTCCGAAAGCACTACTCGTTCCACCTGTACTTACCCCATCGGCAGATGCTCCGTAAGAATAGAAAAACTCTCCTGCTGTATTTTTAGCTAAAGTTCCCTGTCCGTACTGATACTGATAGTCTGGCCATTTTAAAACAGAATCAAAGCTTAAAGAAGAATTAAAAGAAACCTTAAGTTTTCCATTTTTACTTTTACCAGATTTTGTGGTGACCATCAAAGCTCCGTTTGCTGCTCTTGAACCATACAAAGCTGCTGCAGAAGCTCCTTTTAGTACCGTTACAGATTCTATATCATCAGGATTGATGCTATTCAAACCGTTTCCTAAATCGATGGGCAAATCTCCTCCCGTTCCTGCACCATAGGCTGCAGTTCCGGTGCCGGTTGTGGAATTACTCAAAGGAACACCATCTACAACAATTAAAGCATAGTTCCCGTCAAGGTTAAAAGATTTTTCACCTCTTAACGTTATTCTGGAAGAACTTAAAGGTCCCGCTCCTGCAGTCTGAATTTTCAAACCGGCAACACGCCCCTCAAGACCTTGAGCCCAGTTGTTGTTCTGAATGTTTTCAAAAACCTCTGCATCTACTTTCTCGGCTACATAACCTAAGGATTTATCTTGTCTTTTGATACCCAGAGCGGTCACTACAACTTCATCGATATTCTTGATTGTGTCTTTCTTCACCTGCTGCTGAGCTGCCATATTGACGCTCACCAATCCTAACACAGATAAAAGAAGTAATTTTTGAGTCTCTTTACGCATACACTTTTTTGTTTGCGCAAAATTAGAAAGCTATGATGAGCATAGCTTTAATACGGTTTTAACATATTTTAAACAATTTCTGAACGTCATATTAATTTATGATTAACGATAACGCATAAGTTTTTAGCTCACAGTGCATTAAAAGAATGAACCATTTTTAATATAAAAAGTGAGTTATTTTAGCATAACTTTATTGTCTTTTCCTGAGAAAATAAAAAGTGGTTAATGGGGTTTAGTTGATGGTTGGTCGGTTGTATTCAATTTTCATGAATTGAAATTGAAGTGTCGCTCCTCCGGAGCTTAAGATTGTTGATGTAATTTTGCTACAAAGGTTTTGCTCCTCCGGAGCAAAAAATTAAACTTATTTAAACAAAAAAATCTGCCCCGAATGAGACAGATTTTATATAATAGAAAAAAATTTAGAATATTACTTATTCTTCAATTGATCCGGAATATTGGTAGTAACAAATTTTACTCCTTGTTTTTTTAATTCATTGTAAACTTCAACATCATTTACCGTCCAGGAATTGGTGATTAATCCTAAAGCATTGGCTTCAGAAATCCATGTTGGGTTTTTCTGAAATACTGAATAATGATAATCTAACCCGTCTAAACCTTCGTCTTTAATCTGTTGTGGAGAAAGCTCACCTCTTAAATACTGAACTTTAAAATCGGGAGCTATCTTTTTGATTTGCTTGCAGATATTTAAACTGAACGAAATGTATTCACATTGAGACTCAAGCTTCATTTCTTTAATCATCTTAACGGTTTTTTCAACCATTTCGTTTTCTAAAGCTTCTGTCTTTGCTGGTTTTATTTCTACGATAAGCTTTAAAGCCTTGTCTTTTTTACCAGATTTCAAATAGTCCTTTAAAGTAGGATATTTTTCACCGTTTGAAAGTTTCAGTTTTGCCAGTTCTTTAAAATCGGTTTCAGAAATTTCCATTTTTCCGTGATGCTCGTCGTGGTTAATGACCAAAACGCCGTCTTTAGACATTCTTACATCAAACTCAGATCCATAGATCTTTAATTTTTGAGCATTTTGTAATGCTGTAATAGAATTTTCCGTTGTTGGAGGCTGCGTCTGAAAATAACCTCTGTGCGCTATAATTTGGGTTTGTGCATTCATAAAAACGGTTGTTAAAACTGCAAACCCTAAGATAAACTTTTTCATAATATCAATTAATCATTAAAATCTAAAAGCCATTTTTCAGACTTTTAGATAAAATTAGTACTTATTTTTTAGAATGAATATTTTGCTCCGATCTGGATCTGATAAGGATTCCCTGATAAAGGCGCCAAACCGCTGGTATTTTTAGCATATTCAAACTGTTTTGTAACCGGGTCAAACTTGCTTATTCTGTATAAAGACATGTTTCCGTACGATTTGTTTACCCCCCATTCTCTGTTAAGCAAATTGGCAAGGTTGAAAATATCAACAGAAAGCTCAAAAGCTCCAATTTTTTCAAACTTGATTTTTTTCGCAACACGTACATCCCAAACTCCGTAGAACCCGTTCTTTCCTCCGTTTCTTTCTGCAATTTGGTTGTTATAATCTGTGATATAATTTTTTAAAGCTTTTCCAACTTCAGGATCCTCGATCAAAGATTGCGTCAGTTGAGGGAAAATGTACGCTAAATCATTAGTATCCACAAAATCTCCATTAATATTTCCACCAGAAGTCACAGAGAAACGCGTTCCTCCAATTCCTGAATATCTGATTCCTAAAGTAAATCCTGCAATTGTAGGTGAGTTTCCGTATAATACCACCTTATTTCTGAATTGGTTATCAGAATAGGTCATTCTCAAATTTCTGGGATCACTTTCTACCAATGTAGACAACGTTGCAGAATTCGCTACGTTTCCGTTGTATGAAGTATTATCTTTAATATCAGACCAAGTGTAACTTGCCGTAATCTCTCCATCTTTCCAGTAACGATAACTTGTATCAACTACAAATGAAAACTGATTGACTTTACCGTCACTTACCAATTCAAGAACCCTTCCGAAGTTATTGTTAATTCTACTGTTTTTCCAATCCATTACACCATTGGCGGCTATTGTACCAATCGGAACAAAAACACCTCTTCCACCTTCGTTATCTAATGTGAAATAAGGATTTTGTACCATGTTTCTGTCATAATAGAAATAATTGTTTCTTCCTAAAGCCATGTAACCTGCAAGTCCCGCTCTGAATCTTTCGTTGAAGAAATGCGTATAAGAAATATTCGCTTTGTAAACAATCGGAATTTTTGCATCTTCCCGTGTATAGTTGATTGTAGGAAGCTGATATTGTGACAATGTAGGAATGGTATTGTAATCGTTTCTGTAGCTATTGAAATCTGGAGTAAGACCAATCTGAGAAGGATTAACATCCACCGTTGCCAAATGATTACCATCAAACACCAAATTATTGATGACCATATAATTATTAATATCAGACGAGAAAATTCCTGCTCCGAATTTTAAGAAATCTTTATTTCCTTCATTCACATTCCACTCAAACTGAAATCTTGGCTGAATAACAAATGATTTGATCTGATTATCTGTTCTAATCCCCATTTCGTCAAATAATTTCTGATTAAACTGAGCTTTCGGATAACCACCGTAATCAAGCCTTAAACCAGCCATAAAATCTAAACCTCTTGCCACTTTCGTCTGCAATTGCCCATAAACTCCGGCATTCCAGATACTCGATTTTACAGACGGATCTTCTACCAAAGGAACTTCTCTGTAGAATCGGTTAGAAATAAGATTATTAAAATTAAACAGATTATCGCCACCGTTCACTGTAGGATTTTCTCTGAAATGGAATCTTCCGTTGACCTCACTTCCGTACACAGATCTCGCTTTTGTGTACATGAAATCTACCCCAAAAGTATATTTGATCTTATCGGTATTGTAATACAAGTTATCTACGATTTGGATCACATTATTTTTGAAGCTTTCCTGCGCAAAACGGTGACCTCCGATTTGAATATTTGTCGCCTTGTTTCCGTCAATATTCGTGATTATATTTTCTACAATCGCTCTCGGAACAGCATGCCCCAACTGGTCACTTTGATAACTGTCCTGGAAAGTATATAAATGCTGAACTTTTAATTCGTTCGTTATATTAGGCTTTAAATTAGATCTTAAAGTTAACAACAAACTATTATCCATGTTTTTATCAGTTCCGTAAGATTCAAATGCATTAATTGCGGTGTTGTCTCCTAATCCGTTTTTATTTAAATCATACGTAAAATTATTTCTTAAGGTCAATAAGTTCTTCTCATTGATCTGCCAATCTAAACGTAAAAATCCGGCATCTGAATTTCTTACTTTATCGAAACTTCCAAATTGTGGAGAATTTCCAACGCCGTATTTTGCTCTTGCAATATCAAGGAATTTATTAAGTGTCGCAGTTGTAGTATTTAATCTCAACTCATCTTCACGCGATTTGATATCTGCAATCTGCAACGGTCTCGAATCTAACTGATGATCCCAAGCTGCGAAAAAATGTAACTTATTTTTAATAATCGGTCCACCTAATGAAAACCCGAACTGAGAAGTAGAAAAATCAACATCTCTTTTGTTTCCACGAATATCATACGGGCTCGAAAGCCAGTTGGTTCTCAAATATTCCCAAGCACTTCCCGAAAATTTATTGGTTCCTGATTTTGTAACCGCACTCACCGTTCCACCTCCACTTCTACCCAAGGTAACATCGTACTGGTTGGTTGTGATTTTAAATTCTCTTACCGCTTCAATCGAAATTGAAAAAGGCGCACCGCTTCGGCTGGTTGTAGAACCTGCAGAAGTTGGGTTTTTCGCTGTCATTCCATCAATGGTGAAGTTGGTGGAAGAACCTAACTGACCAGATAAGTTTCCGTTCTTACCGCTTAAAGGAGACAAATCTGTAAGACTGGTAAAATTTCTTCCGTTTACCGGTAAAATTCCTATATTCTTTGCTGAAATGGCAGTTGCCGCTCCTAAGTTTCCTATTTTATTTTTAAGATTTCCATTGACTATTACTTCCTCAATCATTTTTTCACTTTCGTCTAAATCAAGATTCACAGTCACCTGATCACCAAAATTCACATTGTAGCCTTCCTTTTTTTCGTCATTTACAATCACCGTATATGGTCCTCCCAAAGGTATTTCTTTAAAAATATACTCCCCTTTAGAATTCGTTTCTGTTACTGTACGAAAACCGGTAGACTCATTCACGATGGTAACTTTCACCTTTTCCTGAACATTTTTTCCGGTAATTTTCCCTACAATAGAAGCTTGCGTTGTTTGTGCATAGGCAATAGTTCCTACTCCCAAAAACAGAAGTCCCAATAAAATCTTTGCTTTTTTCATATAATAGATTAATTGGGGACAAAGGTATAGTGACTTTGTAAGCCAGCTGTTTAAGAGGGTTTTAACATTTTTTTAATTAAATTGAAATATTATGTTAAATAAGTGTAAACGATAACATTATTCGATAGACTATCAGTTCGTTAGAATAGATTACAAAGTTTTAATTTTCTCAGAATAATTAATAGTAGTATTTTTTTAAACTATTATTTACATTATTTTTGTTGAAAAGATAGAAAACGCATGTCCGAAAACATTCAGCATAAAATAGAGCAACTCCGTAAAGAACTTCATCAGCATAACGAAAATTATTATCTGTTGGATGAACCCAGTATTTCAGATTTTGAGTTTGATCTATTATTAAAAGAGCTTCAGGATCTGGAAGCACAATATCCGGAATTCCATGATGACAACTCTCCTACAATTCGTGTTGGAGGCGGTGTCACAAAAATATTCCCTACGATTCAACATCAATTTAGAATGTATTCTTTGGATAATTCTTACGACTTTGATGATTTGGAAGACTGGGAAAAGCGAATCATTAAAACGATTGACGAACCTGTAGAATTTGTTGCCGAGCTTAAATATGACGGAGCTTCCATTTCTATTCTTTATGAAAATGGAAAATTATCACAAGCAGTAACGCGTGGTGACGGTTTTCAGGGAGATGAAATTACAGCCAATGTGCGAACAATTTCAGATATTCCGTTGAAGCTAAGCGGGAATTTTCCTGAAAGATTCTTTATGCGTGGTGAAATTTATTTAACCCGAAAAAATTTTGATAAAATAAATAAATTACGTGAAGAAGAAGGTTTAGATCCATTTATGAATCCAAGAAACACAGCCAGTGGAAGTTTGAAAATGCAGGATAGCGGTGAAGTGAGAAAACGAAGACTTTCATCGGTACTTTATCAGTTTGTGTCAGATGAAATTCCAGTTGAAACGCATTGGGAATTGATTCATCAGGCAAAAAACTGGGGTTTTAAAATTTCAGATCAGGCAAAACTCTGTAAAAATTTAGATGAGATCAAAGAATTCATTAATTTTTGGGATGTTGAAAGACACATCCTGCCTTTTGAGATTGATGGAATCGTATTAAAAGTCAACTCAATAAAACAACAAAGACAACTTGGTTACACCGCAAAATCTCCACGTTGGGCAATGGCTTATAAATTTAAAGCTGAAAAAGTAGAAACCGAATTGCAAAGCGTTTCTTATCAGGTCGGAAGAACCGGAGCCATCACTCCTGTTGCCAACTTAAAACCTGTTTTATTGGCCGGAACTATTGTAAAAAGAGCTTCGCTACATAATGAAGACATCATCAAAAAATTAGATCTTCACGAAAAAGATTTTGTTTTTGTAGAAAAAGGTGGTGAGATTATTCCAAAAATTGTTGGTATAAATACAGAAAAAAGAACTTCTGAAAGTAAAGAAATCGAGTATATTAAAAATTGTCCGGAATGTGGAACTGAGCTTGTAAAAGTAGAAGATCAGGCCATTCATTTTTGTCCGAACGATTTACATTGTCCGCCTCAAGTTGTGGGAAGAATGATCCATTATGTTTCGAGAAAGGCTTTGAATATCGACAATTTGGGAAGCGAAACCATCGAGCAGCTTTACAAAGAAAAACTGGTTGAAAATCCTGCCGATTTTTATGCTTTAACCAAAGAGCAACTTCTTCCTTTAGAAAGAATGGCTGAAAAATCGGCACAAAATATCATCACCGGAATTGAAAAATCAAAAGAAATTGCTTTTGAAAAAGTTTTATACGGAATTGGAATAAAACATGTCGGAGAAACTGTTGCCAAAAAATTGGTGAAAAACTTCAGCACGATTGACGATTTAAAAAACGCAACTGCTGAAGAATTGTGTCAGGTAGAAGACATCGGGATGAAAATCGCTGTAAGTATTGTTGATTTCTTTAATAATTCTGAAAATATTTTAATGCTTGAAAGGTTAAAATCTTATGGAGTTCAACTTGAAAAAGGCGAAAACACCAATGAAGTTTTATCGAATGCTTTGGAAGGAAAAACCTTTTTATTTACCGGAAAACTCTCACTTTTCACCAGAGAATCTGCCGAAGAAATGGTAGAAAAACACAACGGAAAAAACATTTCTGCCGTTTCTAAAAACCTCAATTATCTTGTAGTTGGCGAAAAAGCAGGGAGTAAACTGAAGAAAGCTCAAGACATTGGTACGATTACCATTCTTGATGAACAGCAGTTTTTGGATCTGATTAATAATTAAAATAATCATTTAAAAATTAAATAGAGACTGTCTTTTTAGGCAGTCTTTTTCATTTGATATTTTATCGTAATTTTATTTCATTAAACTATAAAAAATGGATTTTCTAAGAGACCACTCCATTCAAAACGAATTGCTTTTGATATTCATTTCGGTATTTCTCGGTCTTTGCATTGGTGCAGAAAGAGAGTACAGAAACAAATCTGCAGGATTAAGAACTTTTATATTGGTTTGTTTCGGATCTTGCCTTTTCACCATTCTTTCTATTAAAATCGGGGTATCAAATCCCGACCGATTGGCTGCAAACATTATTACCGGAATTGGTTTTTTGGGAGCGGGAGTTATTTTTAAAGGTGACAATAAAATCGACGGAATCACCACTGCTACAACAATTTGGGCAACTGCATCCATCGGAATGGCAGTCGGTTCAGGATATGTTTACTTATCACTTTTAGGAACTGTTTTGGTTTTATTAATCTTAAGTTCACTCACTTATTTTCAAACGTATATTGATCATCATCACAAAATTCGGGAGTATAAAATTGCAGTCTCCAACAGAGAAAATCTTGATTATTGTGAAGAACTTTTCAAAATAAATCATTTAAAATTTGTCGTCGTAAAACAGCAGTTTTCAAAAGGATCTTCTAATACAACCTGGATTATTACCGGAAAACATAATCATCATGAAAATTTGATTCAGCAGATGATGAGTGATGAGAAAATTGATTCTTTCCAGTTTTAAAAATGAATCAGAAATCATAAAATTTTAATTAAAAGATCAAATTTTATCGAATAACTCACACCCTAAAAATATAAACAAACAAAGAGATCTTCTGCTTGATTTTTTCATCTAAACTCTAATACTGATTTATATTTTTAATTCAATTTATTTTTACAGCGCTTTTCAAAATTCAAAGCTAGAAAGTCTCACTATTTAACTTCGGATAAAATTAAGGTTTAACGAAAATTAAATATTACTTTTACAATACGAAAAACTAATATCCATAAGGATTTCATGGAAAAACTGCTGAATATTTACAATAGTATAGAAGGTCTTTCTCAGGAAGAAGCTTTGTATCATGTCAATAAATTTGAGAAGATTGTTTTAGCCAAAAAAACAATGATTTTAAGGGAAGGAACTGTAGAAGATTATCTGTATTTTATCGATAAAGGAATTATCCGTTTTTTTGTGAATAAAGTACATCCTACTGAACCTTCAAAAGAAATTACATTTTCTCTAATTGGAGAAAATATGTTTTGCAGTGCTTACGATTCTTTTATTACCCGAAAACCTTGTGCCTATAATGTAGAAACTGTACAGGAAACGGTGATGTACAGAATTCATTTTGATGACCTTCAGGAACTTTATGAAAGAAGTAAAGTGGGAAATTATTTAGGAAGAATCTCTGCCGAAAATCTTTATGTACGAAAAACCCAGCGTGAAATCTCTTTGCTCATGCACAGCGCAGAAGAACGTTACAATAATTTGGTAAAAGCATATCCGCATTTTATAAGAGAAATTCCTTTGAAACATATTGCCTCTTACATCGGAATAACTCCACAAGCTTTAAGCCGCATCAGAAAACAACTTTTATGAACCTAGGTTCATTTTTTATTCAATATATTTTGATTTATTTTGCAAACGAAAGCAAAACACAAACGATGTTTTTTTGTTTTCAAAGCTCGAAAAACATGAAGACTATTATATATTGAAAAGTTTTTTCCGAATATGATTCGAAAAGATATTTAACTAAAAAAAATAATCCGAAAGACCCTTCCCAAATTTTATTTTTAGGAAGGGTTTTTCTTTTCCTAAAAAAATTAAAATGCGTATTTTAGACAAAATTTTTAAATAATGATAAAACGTAATATTCTTATTGCTTCTGCGTTCTTCAGTTTCTCTTGGGGAATTGCTCAGCAATACGGCGGAATGTGGATTCCTACGGAACTCAATGAAAAGGAAATGAAAGATCTTGGGATGAAAATTTCTGCAAAAGATATTTTTAATACTCAAAAACCAAGTATCAAAGATGCAGTAGTGCAGTTCAATGGCGGTTGTACAGCCGAAATCATTTCACCAAAAGGATTATTACTTACCAATCACCATTGTGGTTATGGGCAAATTCAGGCTCATTCTACCGTTCAAAACGACCTTCTTTCTAACGGATTTTGGGCAAAAAATATGAGTACAGAACTTCCAAATCCGGGAGTAACTGTTGATTTTATTGTTGATATTAAAGATGTTTCTGCTCAGATTTTAGAAGACACCGACAACCTTCAGGAACCTGAATTAGGAAAGAAAATCGCAAAAAATATTGAGATTTACAAAAATTCTCAGAAAATAGAGAACTATCAGTCGATTTCTGTAAAACCGATGTATTATGGTAATAAATTTTACGCTTATGTGATCGAAACTTATAAAGATGTACGTTTGGTTGGTGCGCCTCCTCAAAGCATCGGAAAATTCGGAAGCGATACAGACAACTGGGTTTGGCCAAGACATACGGGAGATTTCTCGATGTTCAGAATTTATGCTGATAAGAACAACAAACCTGCAGAATATTCTAAAGACAATGTTCCTTACGTTCCGAAACATTATCTTCCGGTTTCTATAAAAGATAAGGCAGAGAATGATTTCACATTTGTATTCGGATTTCCGGGAAGAACTACAGAATATCTTCCAGCAATTGCAGTAGAAAAGATCAAGAAAGAGATTGATCCTGCAAGAATTGCCGTGCGTGACGTTGCTCTGAAAACTTTAGACGAGAAAATGCGTACTGATGATGCTACAAGAATTAAATATGCTTCTAAATTTGCCTCTGTAGCCAACTATTGGAAAAAATGGATCGGTGAAGTGGAAGGTTTGAAAAAATCTAATGCGGTACAGAAAAAAGTAATGTACGAAGGTTCTTTGGTTGCTAAAAATCATGAAATAAAAGCAACTTTAGACCAATTGAACAAACTGTATAACGACCAGGCTCCTTATGCTTTAAACAATGCATATTACAGCGAAGTAGTAAGAAATGCAGAAACGTTTGCATTGGCAAATATGTATTCAAACTACATTACATCTGTGGAAGCAGGAAGAATGGATGAAAAAGGAACGGCTGCTTTTAAAAACAAACTGACTTCTTTCTACAAAGATTACAGCGCTGAATTAGATTCTAAAGTTACCGCTAAACTTTTGGCATTATACGCTAACAAAACCGATGCACAGTTTTTACCGGCTGGTTTTGATAAATATAAAAATGAAGCTCAAAACATTACAGGTTTTGAAGAATTATCAAAAAACTCTGTCATCACAGGAAGAAGCCAAGTAAATGGTGCTGCCCTTAACGGAGATATTGAAAAAGCATTTTCGAATCAGGATAAATTAATCAAAACGATTAAAAAAGATGCCGTTTATCAGTTATTTATGAGTATTAAAGATACTTATATGAAAACTGCTGATCCGCAATTCACAAGTTTACAGACTAAAATTGATGCGTTGCAGAAAAAATATATGGCGCAACAAATGGCTACAGATAAAGACAGAAAATTCTTCCCAGATGCCAATTCTACCCTTCGTGTAACGTATGGAAAAGTAAAAGGATCTACGCCGAAAGATGCAGTAACTTACGATTACCAAACGCATTTGGCAGGAGTTATGGAAAAATACATTCCTGGAGATTATGAATTTGATGTTCCTCAAAAGCTGATTGATCTTTACAACAAAAAAGATTACGGAAACTACAAAGATAAAAGTGGTGACGTTCCTGTAGGATTTACAGCAACCAACCATACAACAGGTGGAAATTCAGGAAGCCCGGCTTTGGATGCACACGGAAATCTTGTTGGGTTGAATTTCGACAGACAATGGGAAGGAACAATGAGTGACATCAATTACGACCCGCGTTTCAGCAGAAACATTATGGTTGACACGAAATATATTCTTTTCATTATTGATAAATTTGCCGATTCAAAATGGCTAATCGATGAGATGAAAGTGGTAAAATAAGTCTTATTTTATCTAAATTTAAAAGATAAGATTCAACATAAAACCCTTGAAAATTGCTTCAAGGGTTTTCGTTTTTATATTAAGTCTCTTTAAACTAATTTTAAATTTAACCACAAAAGATACAAAAGACAATTATAAAGTTATTATTAGATAATCAAAGTTCTCAAAAGAATAAAAAATCAAAAATTTTTAAAGGTTTTGTGTGCTTTTTTCAACTTTAAATAGAAAGATTTAAATCTTTTACCACTTTTGCGGTTAAATAAAAGTTTAAACAATTTCACATTACAAAACTCCTGCTCTTACACGGCTTAAAGTTTCGGGAGACATCAACAGATAAGAAGCAATGTGTGCAACAGAAGCACGTCTGGAAACTGAAGGAAGCTCTCTGCAAAATCTTTCATAACGCTCTCTGGAATTTTCAAAACGCCAAGAATCTGCTTTTTGTTGAGAAACAACAAGCTTATACTCCATTACCGCTCTGTATAATCGGTTCATTTCAGGAAATTCATCGCAATGTTTTTTCCATTGATCATAATCCAAAAGAAATAATGTAGATGGTTCCAAAGCTTCAATTAATAAACGGGTTGGTTGCTGTAAAAACAGACTTTCGAGACAGGTTGCAATATTTCCTTCACAGGAAAAATGTTCTGTAATATCTCGACCGTCTTTATAATAAAACTGACGCACCATCCCTTTTTCTACAATATAGAGATAACGGCTAACTGTACCTTCTTCTAAAATCATTTCATCTTTTTGATAGTCCTTTCGTATCAACATCGATTCAAATTTCAACATTAATTCCTCAGAAAGTTGCACCTTATATTTTTCGAGTAGGGTTTTAATCACGTCCATTTTAAAAAATCAGGGTTTAAAATTATTAATTTTAATTGAATCGGCACGAAAATGACGTTCGTCATTTTGCTTTCGCTAATCTGTCATTAGCTTTGCAGCATAATTTTCAAAAACAAACATGACTCAACAGAAATTACCGCGAATACGTCTCAGTATTTTTTATTTTTATTTTATCATGGGATTGATATTTGCCAGTTGGGCAAGCAGAATTCCGGATATCAAATCTTCTCTTCATCTGAACGACGGTCAATTGGGTCAGGTATTATTTGCGATGCCTTTGGGACAACTTATGATGATGGTAGTTTCCGGTTATTTGGTTAACAAATTTGGAAGCAGAATTATTCTGATAACCGCTATGACTTTATATGCGATCGCACTCACACTTATTCCGCAGGCAAATAGTTTTATTCAATTGTTTTTAGTATTATTTCTCTTCGGTATCACTTCGAATATGGCCAATATTGCTGTAAACACACAAGCTGTCAGTCTAGAAGCGCTGTACAAACGAAACATCATGTCTTCTTTTCACGGATTATGGAGCCTTGGTGGATTAACAGGCGGAATATTGGGTGCTGTTTTTGCAGAAACAAAATTCTCTATTTTCACTCATTTAGTCATTATTTTGATCCTCGGAGTTATTGGAATCATTATATTCAGTCGTGGTTTATTAGCTCAGGATATTAAAGAAAATTCACATGCTAAAACGTCTAAAAAAGCATTCAAACTAGATTCAGCAATTATTATTTTAGGGTTGATAGGATTTGGAAGTATGTTTTGCGAAGGAACAATGTTCGATTGGAGCAGTGTTTATTTTTCCACAATTATAAAACCTGATGAAACTTTCGTGCGAATGGGTTACATTGCAAGTATGGGTGCAATGACCTTTGGGCGTTTTGTTGCCGATCGATTTGTAAATCGTTATCAGGCTTCTGTTGTCTTAAGATTTTGCGGAATATTGATCACATCAGGATTATTATTAGCTACGATTGCACCGGGATTAATTATCTCAACTTTCGGCTTTCTTTTGATAGGATTAGGTGTTTCATCCATCGTTCCCATCTGTTACAGTGCAGCAGGAAGATTAAAGACAATGTCTGCAAGCATCGCTATTACAGCAGTCTCTTCCATCAGTTTCCTGGGCTTTATGATTGGGCCACCGTTAATTGGTTTGCTTTCAGAAATAACAGATCTTAGAATTGCTTTATTAGCCGCATCTTCTTTCGGAATCTTAATTATTGTACTTTCTTATCAATATAGATCAATTAAATTTTAAAATATAAACGTATGAAAATTGACCATTTAGCTATCTGGGTAGACGATCTAGAGAAAATGCGTGAGTTCTATCTGAACTATTTTAGTGTAACGTCAAACGAAAAATATACTAATACCAAGAAAGGTTTTACGTCTTACTTTTTAGATTTTGGCGAAGATAAAACACGCATCGAATTAATTAATAGACAAGATATCGTTCAAGAGCCTGATAAAAGAGGTTTTACGAAAGGGATTGCTCATTTCGCAATTTCTGTTGGAAGTAAAGAAGCCGTAAATGATTTAACAGAAAGACTGCGTGCAGATAACTATACCATCGAAAGCGAACCTCGAACCACTGGTGATGGCTATTATGAAAGCGTTGTTCTGGATCCTGAAGGAAATTACGTAGAAATTTCTATGTGATCTGAAAATTTTTCACAACAAAAAAACAGGCTGTTTGAATGAATGAAACAGCCTGTTTTAGTTTTATCTTTTTAGAATATTTTTAATATCCAAAAATTTCTTTTAAACCTACTTCTTTAAAAGTTCCCATTTGCTCTACCGCTTCCAAATTCAGGTTTTCCTTTTTCCCGATAATCGCTGTATTGAACTGAATTGGTTTTATTTCAGTCTGATAAAACTGTTTAATTTCTTCAAAATTTAAGTTTTCGATTTGATTGTAAATATCTTTTCTGAAATCATAATTAATTCCCAGCTTTTTCAACCTCAACGTATTAAAGAAAATATTCGTTCTTGTAATTCTGGTTGATGCAATCTGTTTTAAAGCAGAATTTTTAGCATTCTCAAACTGAACCGGAACTTCGGGCAACTTATCCATCAAATCCGTCATTGTATCAACAGCGATTTGTAATTTATCGGGTTGAGTTCCGATGTAGGTTGTGATATAATCCGGATGATTCAGCTCTGAATTTGGCGAATAAGAAACATAGGCAGAATATGCCAAACTCTTGCTTTCACGAATTTCCTGAAAAACAATTGATGATAAACCACGACCGAAATATTCATTAAAAACGTTGATCTTTCCAAAGTTTTCAGGATTTACGTTGTTGCTTTTCCCAATCTTACTCATTTCCATCTGAACCATATCGTAATTGGTGAAATACACCTTCCCTGAAGTTTCCTGTTCTGGATATTTTTTAGGTTCTGAAACGGTGAAATCTTCACTCGAAATATAATTTGGAATATAATTTTTAAAACCTTCGAAATCTTTTCCATAAAAGAATATTTGGTATGGGAAACCAAACAGATTTTTTATGCGGTTGGTAAACTGTTCAACTTTTGCACTTTCAAGCTCATCTTTTGAAATGACATCCAAAAATCTTGAATTTTCTCCAAGTTTTGTATAAGTTGTCAACGCCGTCATGATGCGGTTTTTATCCTTTTTTATCGCTTCACGATTCTCAAGAATGGTTTGCACAAACTGATTGTAAATTTCCTGATCAGGTTTTGCATTATACATCCAGTGCTGCAATAATGAGATCCCTTTTTCAATATTAGATTCTAATCCGCTTAAAGAAATGGTAAGCTGATCTGCAGTGGTTTTAAAATCATTGCTTATTCCGATTTTGAAAAATTCTTTCTTTAAATCTTCTGGTGAAAATTTTTCTGTTCCCAAATATTGTAAAACCTGCGTAGAAATAGCCAGATCTCTGTAATGATCACTTCCGAAAGGAAAAATAAAATGCACCTGAGCAATTTCGTTGTATTTGTTTTTAACGAAACTTATTTTTTTGGCCTGAACTGAATCGGTTTTAATTTCTTCCTGATAATTAATAAATTCAGGCTGAATATCTTCCGTTTTATCAGCTAAAATTTCCTTCAAAAATTCTGACTGCGCTTCACGATTGATTTTAATCGGTGTAATTCCCGGATTATCAACTCTTAAAAGCTGGTCATTAACTCCTTTTTCTTTGTTGATAACAACATAATTATCTTTGAAAAATGTATTCGCAAAATCGATAATATCCTGTTTTGTAAAAGAAGCATATTCATCCATTTCGCTCAATTCCTCTTTCCAGGTTCTGCCTTTAATGTAGGTGTCATAAAGGTTTGTAGCAAGACCTTCTGCAGTTTCAAGACCTTTTAATCTTTGCAGTTTAAAATCATTGATGATGGCAGGAAGCATCCAATCAGGGAAATCTCCTTTTTTCAGTAACTCGATTTGCTCCAAGATCATTTCTTTGGCTTCAGATAATGTCTGGTTCTCTTTTGGAACCGCAACCAAAGAAAAATATCCGTACTGTTTTAAACCTAAAGAATACGCTTGAGCCCAAAGCATTTTTTGAGTCTGATTGATGTTCAGATCCAACAAACCTGCTTCTCCCCTGTTGCTCAAAATATTAGCTGTAATATCGGCAAGCATCGCTTCTTTGGTTCCGTAACTGTCGGTTCTCCAAGCTAACTGAAGCCTTGGTGTTGTCGGGCTTTTTACCGTTCTTTCAACAATTTCAGTTTGAGGTTTTTCTATAATTAATTCTTTCTTTGGCAATTCTCTGTAAGGAATTTCACCAAAATATTTATCAACCAAAACAACAGTTTTCTCAAAATCTAAATCTCCAACCAAAACGATTGCATAATTATTAGGAACATAATATTCATCAAAATATTTGTGAATCGCCTTCATAGAAGGATTTTTCAGATGTTCCGGATTTCCTAAAGTGGTTTGTTGTCCGTTTGGATGAGTCGGGAAAAGCGCATCCATCAATTCATAATTCACCAATCGGGAATCGTTATCTTGTGCTCTGTTGAATTCTTCATAAACAGATTCCAGCTCAGTATGGAAAAGTCTTAAAACAATTTCTGAAAAACGTTCTTTTTCCACTTTAAGCCATTTTTCAAGCTCATTATTGGGGATATTATTTTTGTAAACTGTTTCGTCAAACCAGGTATGTGCATTGGTTCCGCTCGCTCCTAAAGAAGATATTGCTTTATCGTATTCATTAGCAATCGCATATTGACTTGCTTCCTGAGAAATTTCGTCAATCTTTTTATAAATTTCTTTTTTCAGCTCAGAATTTTGTTCAGCTTTATGTTCTTCGTATAGATCTGAGATCTTTTCAATCAAAACTTTTTCCTGTTCCCAGTTATGAGTTCCAATTTTTGATGTTCCTTTAAACATCATATGCTCTAAATAATGCGCCAAACCGGTATTATCAGAAGGATCGTTATTACTTCCCGTTCTCACCGGAATAAAAGTCTGAATTCTCGGCGCGTCGAAATTCTGGGCAAGAAAAATTTTTAAGCCATTTTTGAGGGTATAAATTCTTACTTTATTTTCGTCGTTGGTAATGGTAATATAATCGTAGTTATTTTTGTCGGTATGATGAGTTTCTGCGTACTTTTTGTCAGTCATATTTTCATTTTACAAGCTCTAAAATTTTAGAACATCTTACAAATTTACGCAATCAAAAAATAAGAGCTACCACAATTGATTATATTAAATCTATGATTATGATTTGTATAAACTTTAAGAGCCTGTTTAAATTTTATTCAAAAGTTTTTTTATAGCTCTTTTCTTAATTTCTAAATTAAAATAAACTTTGTTTATTCTTAACTTTAACATTAAGAATTTCAGTGAATTAAGCTGGATTTGATTAAGAAATCAATAAATCGATTTTTATTAAGTTTTTTAAGCTAAATACTCTTAATTTCTTAATGTTAAAAATATATTTAAAATTTAAACAGGCTCTAAAAATCTAATCTGCTGAGAAATCATTCAATTTAACAACTATAATTTCAATTTAAAAATTATTATTTTTTAATTCTTAATATAGGTATACAAACCAATATTTAAACATAAAAAAACAAATTTAAATCCTATTATGGGGAAAATTATTATCTTAGAAACTTAATTATAAATTGATATGAAAAGTTGCTTATTTCTACTCGTATTATTTTTCAGTCTGAGTACTGCACAAACCAACCGCTTTTTCTACGAGGTAAAATTCAAAGAAGATTCTACTCAAACTGAACATCAGAAAGTTTTTATGGTTTTGGATGTTAATCCTAATGAAACAAAATATTATGATAATACATTTTTAGAAAAAGATTCCATCAATAAAGCAAATCATTCCCAGCTTACCAACTGGACAAGCCAGATCCCTGTAACCAGAAAGAAAAATTCAAATAAAAACATCAATTACACTTTTATAGACGATCAACTTTATTCTTATCCTACCGAAGATTTGATACAATGGAAATTGTCTGATAAAACTAAAAAATATTTACACTTTGACCTTCAGCAAGCAACCGCAAATTTTGGAGGCAGAAAATGGACGGCTTGGTTTACAAAAGAGATCCCGCTTTCAGAAGGTCCCTATAAATTCACAGGATTACCAGGTCTCATCGTTTTGTTGGAAGACGATCGCAACCAATATAGTTTTGCTCTTGTTAAAAGTAAAAAATTAGAAAAGACATACGATACATCAAACTTTTTGGAAGTTCGTTATGGAAACAAACCGCTTCCGATAAGTGAGAAAATATATCTGAAAAAATCTCTTGAATATTATAACGATCCTTTGCAGGAAATAAGAGCAGAAATGAAAAACGGAACAATAAAAAGCTATGAAGACGGAGGAAAACGTTATAGCAAACCTGAAGAATTAGTACCTTTAATACGAGAAGAGCAGGAATATATCCGCCAACACAATAATCCTATTGAGCTTAATAAAGCGATAAAATATCCTGTGAAATAATTACATTTTTAGAAAAAAATAATCTATTTTTCATCTCTTTATTACTATGAAATGAATTCAAATGATTCCAAGTAATTAAAACCAGAAAAAAATTATGAATATTCAGGATATCTATCAAAGAACGATAAAATTTGCAGCTCAAAAACACACTGACTCTAATCAGACAATTCCTGGAAGCAATCTTCCATATATTGTTCATCTCAGTAATGTCGCAATGGAGATTTTTATTGCGGCTGAGAAAACAAAAAACTTCAATATCGACTTCGCAATTCAAGTTTCTTTATTACATGATATTTTGGAAGATACCGAAGTTACTTTTGATGAACTTGAAAATGAATTTGGAAAAACAGTTGCAATAGGTGTTCTAGCTTTAACTAAAAAAAACAATCTTCCAAAAGAAGACAAAATGATGGACAGCCTACAAAGAATCAAACAACAATCTAAAGAAGTATGGGCTGTAAAATTGGCAGACAGAATTACCAATTTACAGCGTCCTCCACATTTTTGGTCAGTAGAAAAAATCAAAAAATATAAAGAAGAAGCTTTAACTATTCTCAACGAACTTAGTGGAGGAAATGAGTACCTCGAAAATCGCTTGGGAGAAAAAATTAAAGATTATAATTTTTTCTAAATTTTAAATTCAAAAAATGTCTGCAACCTTCTTCCCAACACCTCAAAATTTCAGAGACTGGCTTGATAAAAACCATAAAACCGAACAAGAATTACTGGTCGGTTTCTATAAAGTCGGAACCCAAAAGCCTTCAATAACTTGGTCTGAATCTGTAGATCAAGCTTTATGTTTTGGCTGGATTGACGGCGTAAGAAGATCGATCGATGAAGAAAGCTACAGCATCCGTTTCACGCCAAGAAAACCGACAAGTATTTGGAGCGTTGTGAATATTAAAAAAATCGAAGAACTTACCAAAGCAGGATTGATGAAAGAAGCTGGTTTGAAAGCATTCAAGCTTAGAAAAGAAGAAAAATCCGGGATTTATTCTCACGAAAAAGAACCTGCAAAACTTACATCAGATTACGAAAATCAGTTTAAAGCCAATAAAAAAGCCTGGGAATTTTTTGAAAAACAAGCTCCTTCTTACAAAAAGGTAATGATTCACTGGATTATGAGTGCCAAACAAGAGAAAACGCAGATTTCACGATTAGAAAAAACTATTTTGGAAAGTGAAAACCATAAAAGAGTTCAGTAAAAATCGAATTTTTTAATTAATTTTAAACTCATTCAATTCAAACAAAATGGCAGCTAAAAAACAAATTTCCACAGAAGAAAGTACAGAACTTTTACAAATACTCAAAAATCGTTTTGAGAAAAATAAAAGCCGTCATGAAAATCTGGACTGGACAAAAATTGAGGAGAAATTAAATTCTAATCCATCAAAATTATGGTCACTTTATCAAATGGAAAACTCAGGAGGAGAACCCGATGTTGTAAATTATGATGAAAAAACTGACGAATATATTTTCTTCGACTGTTCGGCTGAAAGTCCAAAAGGGAGAAGAAGCTTTTGCTACGACCGCGAAGCTTTGGATGCCCGAAAAGAACATAAGCCACAAAATGACGTCATCACAGCTGCCAAAGAAATGGGTGTAGAACTACTTTCGGAAGAACAATACCGTTACTTACAAAGTTTAGGAAAATTTGATCTGAAAACTTCAAGCTGGATCAAAACTCCGAAAGATATCAGAGAATTGGGAGGCGCTTTATTTTGTGACCGTCGCTACAATACCGTTTTTATCTATCACAACGGAGCCGAGTCTTATTATGCAGCGAGAGGTTTCAGAGGGGTTTTGAAGGTTTAGAATCATTAAAAAAACACAAATGAAAAATCTTAAATTAATTATTTTCTCTTTTATTGTTCTCTTAATTTACTCATGTAATAAGAATGCAGACAATAAACATTCATCCTCAACCAAAGTAAAAGAAATTACCTATACAACAACGGTTGACAAAGCATCTGAACATGAAAATAAAAACCCGAATTTCCCCACAACAAAAGGAAGGATTTCAGATATTGTTAAGAAAAAATTTGAGATTCAATATACTGCAGAAGGAGATTTGAATGGTGATGGTTTGCCCGATCAGGTTTTAGTTTTAAGGCAAAAGTCAGATACCCTTTTATCTCGTACAGTTTTAATACTTTTAAAGAATAAAAACAGTACTTTCAAGCTTGATAAAATTTCAGACATTTTACTTCCTGATGAATATAATGAAGCTGGTTTTAAAAAATACGATCCTGAAGATATTATCATTGAAAAAGGAATGCTAAAAGTAAATTTTTACAACCCAGCTCCTTATGGAAATCTTTTCTTCAATTTCAAATACATCAATAACGATTTGGTTCTAACTTATATTGAAACGTATAATGTAGGAGCCGGAAGTTGGCAATCACTGTATTATGAGCCATTAAAAGGAAAATTCACACAAGAAGTAACCAACACAATGGAAGAAGAAATGCCCGCAAAAACCAAAACGATACTCGTAAAAAAACAGAAATTCTTATTTGAAAACTCTTCACCGGATGATATTATCTCAAAAGTATATTCTGAAAATGATGTGTTAGATAATTAAAAAATTTGCTCAATCTATAAAAACTTTGAATACAAAAACTATATTCTTACCTTTGAGCTTTGAATAAAATACTATGAATACACAGGTTTTAGATTTTTGGGTAGGAAATTTCAGAACGGAAGAAGATTTTTTCCAGTTTGTAGAGGAAGATGAGAATTACTACATCGAAGAAGAATCTGATGACACTTATATTTCAAAATTTGCAGAATCACAGGACACGGTTTGGTTTGATCAGGATTTGATGGAATACGGTTTTGAGCAAAGCATTCAGCATTTTTCTGAATATTCTTTTGCTGAACAATGGCTTCCCGTTTTATACAACAGATTAAATGAAATGAATCTTAAATTTGATATCAACTCTTTGGTTTTCGTAAGCCAAGGACAAATTCCAACACCAAAATCTATGGAAAATGATGATTTTTCTTTAACTTATGTGGGAGGGATTGAGTTTGAATATTAAAAAAATAGGGTATTGAATCATGCAAAATAAAACTTTAATTCGGTTACTTTGGATTTCAACATTAATTGCATTATCTATTGTAATTATTCCATATATCTGTAAGTTTGGAGCTTTAAATTTTTCTAGTAGCCCTGAAAGTTGGGGGCCTTTTGGAGATTATGTTGGGGGACTTTTAAATCCTATTATTGGAATTCTTAACTTAATTGTTTTAACATATTTGTCAATAAATTTAGTTAAGGAAGATACGGAAAGAAATAAATGGACTATTCAAGAATTAGCAAGACCAATCGCCAGTTTTCATATTTACATTGGACAGAAAACGGCTAAAATAGTAATCGAAAACGCTGGATTAGGTCCATTAATAATTAATAAATTAAAAATTGTTTCTTCTAACAACCAAGAATTTGATGAGTTTAAATCAATAATTGATAACGTAAGAGAAATCTCCTACAGACCCGAAACAACTATTACTAAAGCTGTTAATAAAACCATTGTAAAAAAAGAAGGACTTTTCACAATCTTAGATATAAATCTTGATCGACCGACTAACGAAGAAAATCAAGATTTAGTTGATATGAACAGTAAAATTATAAGCTTATATAAGGTTAAAGATGAACTAAACAGTTATAAAGTAATACTACAGTATAATGATATGTACGGAAATGAAATAGAAGAAATCACAGAATCATTAGAAGGTATTAATCTAATTTGCAGCTAATTTAATTTACACTTATTAGCTACAAATTAGTATTTTGATTCCTTTAATGCGCTTCCAGCCAGTTCTTCCCTACTCCAACCTCAACCAATAACGGAACCTGCGTTTCAATGGCACTTTCCATTTCTTTTTTGATCAGTTTTGTAGCAGCTTCAACTTCTTCGATTGGTGCTTCAAACAACAATTCGTCATGTACCTGAAGAAGCATTTTGGTCTGAAGATTTTGCGATTCCAGTTCTTTATCAATTTTAATCATCGCCATTTTTACAACATCGGCTGCGCTTCCCTGAACAGGAGCATTCACAGCGTTTCTTTCAGCATGACCTCTTACTACAAAATTCCCTGAATTGATATCTTTTAAATGACGTTTTCTTCCCAAAATCGTTTCTACATAACCCTGTTCACGAGCTTTCGCAACCTGTTCAGCCATGTAAGCTTTTAATTTTGGATAGGTTTCAAAATACGCTTCGATCATTTGCTTCGCTTCCGTTCTCGACATTCCGGTTTGTTCAGCCAAAGCAAAAGCACCTTGTCCGTAAATAATACCGAAGTTGACGGTTTTTGCCTGACTTCTCTGTGTTTTTGAAACTTCTTCCAATGGAATTTTAAATAATTTTGCCGCCGTAGAAGCGTGAATATCTTCACCATCCTGAAACGCCTTGATCATATTATCTTCACCCGAAATTTCGGCAATTAAACGCAGTTCAATCTGAGAATAATCGGCAGATATAATTTTCTTTCCTTCTCCCGAAACAAACGCTCCACGGATTTGCTGACCTCTCAATGTACGAATCGGAATATTTTGTAAATTCGGGTTTACACTTGCCAAACGACCTGTTGCAGCCGTAGTTTGTGAGAAATTGGTATGAACTCTATTGTCGTCTTTGTCGATCTGTGACGGCAATGCATCAACATAGGTCGATTTCAGTTTCTGATACGTTCTGTACTCTAAAATATGCTGAATGATCTCATGTTTTGAAGATAATTTCTGTAAAATATCTTCCGAAGTTGCGTATTGACCGGTTTTTGTCTTTTTAGCTTTCGGGTCGAGCTGCATTTTTTCAAATAAAACTTCTCCCAACTGTCTTGGTGAATTCATATTAAATTCTTCACCCGAAATTTCAAATATTTTAGCTTCTAATTGTCTTAGATCATTTTCAAGATCGATACTTTCCTGAGCCAACCATTTTTCGTCTAAAGAAATTCCAGCCAATTCCATTTTAGCCAAAACTTCCATTAAAGGCATTTCGATATTGAAGAAAAGTTCTTCTAAATTTTCTTTCTTTAATTGTGGCGCAAACAATTCATATAACTGAAAAGTAATATCTGCATCTTCTGCAGCATAATCTGTCTGAGTACGCAAATCTGCATCTCTAAAGCTACCCTGATTTTTACCTTTTTTACCAATAATGGTTTCAATAGAAACGGGTTTATAATTTAAATAAACTTCAGAAAGATAATCCATTCCGTGTCTTCCGTCCGGATTTAAAAGGTAATGCGCAATCATGGTATCAAACATTGCTCCTTTTACGGTAACATTGTATTTCTGAAGGACTTTATAATCGTATTTTAAGTTGTGAGCAATCTTCACTAAATCTTCTTTTTCAAAGAAAGGCCTGAAAACTTCTAACGTTTGTAAAACTTCACCCTGATCTTCAGAAAACGGGATATAATATGCCAAACCTTTTTTGTAAGAAAAGCTCATTCCGACCAATTCAGCTTCCAGCTCGTTTAAAGATGTTGTTTCTGTATCAAAACAAACTGCTTTTTGTTGTAATAAGTTTTGAACTAAAATTTTCTGTGCTTTCGGATTATCTACAAACTGGTATAAATGGTCGTTGTCAGTAATCGTAGATTTTGTGGAAGTTGCCTGATCGAGCTCTTCATAGGTTGCAAAAAGATCGAGTTGCCCGACATTTTTAGCTACTTTTTGTTGTGGTGTTTCGGTAATCTGTGCTTCAACTTCAGTTACCGTTACACCATCTTCAGAAACTACAGTAGTTTTTACCGAAATCGTTTCCGTAGGTGCAAAAGCACGATATAAATTTTCGTACAATCTTGTAAATTCTATTTCGTCGAAAACCACTTTTACTTTTTCAAAATCCGGAGTTTCAAGATCGTATTGCTCCTGATGAAATTCTACGGGTGCATCGCAAATAATAGTTGCTAACTTTTTAGATAAAATACCTCGTTCTGCAGAAGCTTCAATCTTTTCTTTAATTTTACCTTTCAGTTTGTCTGTATTGGCTAAAAGATTTTCAATACTACCAAATTCTTGTAAGAATTTCATGGCAGTTTTTTCACCAACACCATCCAATCCGGGAATATTATCTACCGCATCACCCATCATTGCCAAATAATCGATCACCTGTTTTGGATCTTTAATTCCATATTTTGCATTGACTTCTTCGACACCTAAAATTTCTATTTCGCCACCTTTTGATGATGGTTTATACATTTTAATTTTATCGGTCACTAATTGGGCAAAATCTTTATCAGGAGTTACCATAAACGTGGTGTATCCTTCTTTTTCAGCTTTACATGCAATCGTTCCAATAACATCATCAGCTTCATAGCCTTCTACTCCCAAATAAGGAATGTGCATGGCTTCTAAAATTCTGTGAATATAAGGAACTGCTATTTTTATCGCTTCCGGAGTTTCACTTCTGTTGGCTTTGTATTCTGCAAAATCATCTGTTCTCACACTTGCCTGACCAACATCAAAAACAACCGCTAAATGGGTAGGTTTTTCTCTTCTGATCAATTCGATCAAAGAATTCGTAAAACCAAAAATTGCAGATGTATCAATTCCTGTACTTGTAATTCTCGGACTTCTGATCAATGCATAGTATCCTCTGAAAATCATCGCATACGCATCGATGAGAAAAAGCCTTTTATCTTGTGTTGCCTCCATATTTTGAATAATGAACAAATATATGAAATCGGGATGAGCGGTCAAAAATAAAGACTAATCAAGAGTAGTCAAGTTCATTTTTTTTCAATTAATATTTTTTTTGATAATGTACTTTTACCTTGAAGTAAAAGTACCAAAACTCGTGCGAATTCAAAATTAGTTCTTCATTATTAAAATCAGTATCGCACTCAAACAATAGGAATTTTTTAACGGAATAAATTTTATTTTTCTTAACGCTACAGCTTCCTAAGTCACAAGAAAAATGACTGTAAAAACCACAATCCTTTCGGAAAATATTCTTAAATTTGCCTTGTGAATACAAACAAGACATATTATTACGGAATTATTAACTCAGAATTGGGATAAGGATTTCTTGTATATATAACTAAAACCTCGTCCTTTGGGCGGGGTTTTTTATTTTTAAAATTTAAACAAATGAAAATAAGTATCATTGGTGTAGGATTAATCGGCGGATCAATCGCTTTAAAATTAAAACAGAAAAAAACAGCAGATTTCATTTATGGAATCGACAACAATACAGAAAATCTTAATGAAGCTTTTGCCTTAAATATCATTAATGAAAAAGCAGATTTAAAAACTGGAGTTCAAAATTCAGATTTGGTTATCATTGCCATCCCTGTAGATTCGGCGAGGAAAATTCTTCCTGAAGTTTTAGATTTAATTTCAGATCAGCAAACTGTGATGGATGTGGGTTCTACAAAATCAGGAATTGTAAATGCTGTAAAAAACCATCCAAAAAGATCAAGATTTGTCGCTTTTCACCCGATGTGGGGAACGGAAAATCATGGTCCAAAATCGGCAGTTGCTGAAAGTTTTTCAGGAAAAGCCGGAGTGATCTGCAATCGTGAAGAATCTGCAGAAAACGCTTTAGAATTGGTAGAAAGCGTGGTAAAAAGTCTTGATATGCATTTAATTTACATGAATGCGGAAGATCATGACATTCACACTGCGTATATTTCGCATATTTCACATATTACTTCTTACGCTTTAGCCAATACAGTTTTGGAAAAGGAGAAAGAAGAAGACACTATTTTTCAGTTGGCGAGTTCAGGTTTCTCGAGTACGGTTCGTTTGGCAAAATCTCATCCTGAAATGTGGGTTCCGATTTTTAAACAAAACAAAGAAAATGTTTTGGATGTTTTGAATGAACATATCTCTCAGCTTAGAAAATTCAAATCTGCTTTAGAAAAAGATAATTTTGAATACTTGGAAGAACTGATTACCAACGCCAATAAAATACGCGGAATTCTGAACAAATAAGAAATTTTTTAAACGCAAAGATCTTATCTTAAGCTTAAAATTTAGGCAGCAAAGATGAATCAACAAATTGATTTGATGAAGCTTTGTTTTCAAGCTTTGCGAAGCAAATTTTATTTGTCTTTGCTGTCTGAAATATTACGAACACAAAAATAAAATCTTTGCGTTAAATTCTACAAGTTAAAACCTCTACCGCTGTACAAATTTTCAATCAAACTTCCATAATTTGGAAGTTTTTTTATTTTTTAACTCAAATAAAATTTAACTTTATTAAAATTTATTTTAACTTTATTAAAAATAATATTACATTTGTAAAAACAAAAGTCAATGAAACTTCCTATAATTTGTCCGAGTTGCGATCATACACTCAATGTAAGTCAGATGAAATGTCCCGATTGTGGAACCAATGTAAACGGCGATTATGAACTTCCCGTTTTTCTAAAACTCAACAGAGATGAACAGGATTTTATCTTAAACTTTTTTCTTTCCAGCGGAAGCATTAAAGAAATGGCAAAACAGGCTGAGCTTTCTTATCCTACCATGAGAAATAAAATGGATGATCTTATCCAGAAAATCAATCAACTAAAAAAATAATCCATTTATGAACTGGAAAACTATTTTTAATCCTTTTTTAAAGTTTGATGAAAAGAAGCTTCTGATAGCCGGAATACTCGTTTTCGTCCTCAATATTTTTAGTTGTTATTATGTAGATTTTGCCAACGACAGTATTTTTCATTATTCAAACCTAGATGAAGACCAAGGAATTTGGGATATATTAAAAATCAACAGTTTAAGTTATATTTTAGCAGTTGTTATTCTTTTTATTTTAGCTAAAATCTTAAATGGAAAAACAAGATTTATTGATATTTTAAACACTGTATTCATTTCTCAAATACCGTTAATGGTAATGATTCCCGTAAACGGATTACCATTTTATAAAAAAGCAGTAGACCATCTTTCTGAAAACATCAATACTCCTCAAAACATCCCGGTTGGAGATATGGCGATGGTGACAGTTTGGGGATTTGTAAGTTTAATTCTTCTTGTTTACAGTATTGTACTTTACTACAATGGCTTTAAAACCGCAACCAATATCAAAAAATGGCAACACATTGTGCTATTTGCATTTGTATCACTCGTAATCACAATTGTAAGCCAGGTTATATTTTAATCTAAAATTTTAAAAATATGAAAACCAAACTATTATTAGTGCTGATTCTATTAGCACAGACTTTTTACGCCCAAGAAATAACAGGTTCCTGGAAAGGAGAACTCGATCTTGGCGGAATGACTCTTCCATTAATTCTTGACGTAAAAAAAGAAAACAATATCTACGTTTCTACAGCCAAAAGCCCGAAACAAAGCGATCAAATTATTAGCGTTGATAAAACTGAATTCAGCAATAATGAATTGGTTTTTGAAATGAAAGCTTTGAATGCATCCTACAAAGGGCAATATAAAACAGATCATTTTGAAGGAACTTTTACGCAAAATTCGAGATCTTTTCCTCTTAGTCTTTATAAAAATGACGGAAAAGAAAAACCCAATCCGAAAGATGAAAAAATAAAAGGAATCAGTAAAAATGGGATTAATACAGCTAAAATTGATGATTTCTTAAACTACATCAGCCAAAACAAACAGGGAATAGGAAGTATTACTATTTTCCAAAACGGAAAAGAAATTTACCAAAAAAATTTCGGTCAAGATCAGTTATCTAATGTAAAATGGGATAAGAATACAGGATATCAGATTGGGTCTATCAGTAAATTAATTACTGCTGTTATGCTGATGCAATTGGAAGAAAAAGGAAAGTTGAAACTGGATGAAAAACTTTCAAAATATTATCCCGATGTTCCCAATGCCAATAAAATTACTTTAGAAAACCTAATGAACCATACAAGCGGATTGGGCGATTATGCAGGATCGTGGTTGTTTGGAAAAACAGTGGGCGACAAAGCTATTTTAGATACTATCAAAAAACATGGTGTAGAATTTCAGCCCGGAGAAAAAGAGAGATATTCAAATTCAGGATACTATCTTTTAAGCAGAATTTTAGAGAAAGTTGCTAAGAAACCATACAATGTTTTACTGAAAGAAAATATTACGAGTAAAGCGAATATGAAGAATACGTTCTCGGTTTTAGACAATCAAAAAAACATCTTCAAATCGTATGAAAATACAACCGGAAAATGGATGGAAGTAGAAGATTTTGATTTCCGTAACTGTATTGGTTTGGGTGACATTACTTCTACAACCTATGATATGAATTTATTCATCAACGCTTTATTTGATTATAAATTCGTAAAAAAAGAAACATTAGACAAGATGCTTCCTAAATCAGGAAAACCTTTTGGATTAGGTGTAATGGCGGTTCCTTTTTACAATAAAGTTTCTTTCGGACATGGTGGCGACACTGCAGGAACTCACTCGCTTGTTTCTTACAGCCCAACCGAAAAATATTCGATTGCGACCATTATTAACGGTGAAAAATTAGCGCACGGAAAAATATTTTTAGGAATCGTAAATCTTGTTTACGATCAGGAATATGAATATCCAAAATTTACAGAATCGAAAAAAATCTCTGAAAAAGAACTGCAAAAATATGAAGAAACATATTATTCTAAAGACCTTAAAGCAGATTTTAAGATCTTCATAAAAGACGAAAATCTTTTTGCTCAGTTAGCAGATCAGCCTTCATTTCCGTTAGAATATGTTGAGGGAAACAAATTTAAACATGATAATGCTGGTGTAGAAATAATTTTCTCTCCGGAAAAGAAACAATTAAACCTTATACAAAACGGTAATAACCTTGTTTTTGACAAGAAGTAAATGTATTATAAAAAAGATGCGGGCGTTTCATTGAAAACGTCCGTATCTTTTAACGAAAACGTGCGTACCTTTTAATCAAAAGATGCGCACGTTTTTATAATAAACCGCTTATGTTTTATTTTAACATTCCGGAACATTCACCGCAATTGCCAAACCTCCTTCTGAAGTTTCTTTAAATCGATCATTCATCGACAAAGCAGTTTCCCACATCGTCTGAATAACCTCATCCAAAGTTACTTTGGCTTTTGTAGGATCACTTTCTAAAGCAATATTTGCTGCAGTGATCGCCTTGATTGCTCCCATCGTATTTCTTTCAATACAAGGAATCTGCACCAAACCTTTAATCGGATCACAGGTTAAACCTAAATGATGTTCCATTGCGATTTCTGCCGCCATTAAAACCTGACCTACAGTTCCGCCTAAAATTTCCGTTAAACCAGCTGCAGCCATTGCTGAAGAAACTCCGATTTCCGCCTGACAGCCACCCATTGCCGCAGAAATGGTTGCATTTTTCTTAAATAAAGTTCCTATTTCTCCTGCAACCAAAATAAATCTTGCAATATCATCTTCACTTACAGCATCTGTAAAAGCCTGAGCATACATTAAAACTGCAGGAATTACCCCACTCGCTCCATTTGTTGGCGCCGTGATAATTCTTCCAAAGCTTGCATTCTCTTCGTTTACCGCCAAAGCAAAACACGCAATCCATTTATTGATGTTGGTGAAATTTTCTTCCGCATCTACAACCTGCTGAAACCACTCGTCTTTATTTTTATAAATTTTATCGCCTAAAAGTTTTCTGTTGATCCCTGCTGCACGGCGGGTAACATTCAGTCCGCCCGGTAAAACACCTTCTTTATTAACTCCTTTATAGATGCATTCTTTAATCTGATCCCAGATATAAAGCGCCTCTTTTCTTGTTTCCTCCTGCGTTCTCCAGCTTTCTTCATTAATTAAAATTAAATCTGAAATTTTATCGAAGCCTAACTTCTCACAATATTTTACAATATCCGAACCGTGATGACAAGGATAGATGGTACGAACACACTGTTTCTCGATCGAGTTTTTCTCCTGACTCATGATAAACCCTCCACCTACAGAATAAAAATCCTGAACAAGCTCTGTTCCGTCTTCAAAGATGGCTTTAAAAATCATTCCATTAGGATGATAATCAAGAGTCTGAGACATATTCAATACCAAATGATGTCCGTAAACGAATGGAATTTCTTTTTCTCCACCCAAATTAATGATTTGAGATTCTTTAATTGTATCTACAATTTTATCAATTTTTGTAGTATCGATGGTTTTAAAATCTTCTCCATTTAAACCCAACATTCCGGCAATATCGGTTCCGTGACCGATTCCCGTTTTTGCCAATGAGCCAAAAAATTCAAGAAAAACTTCTTTTACCTCAGCAATTGACCTTTCTCTTTTTATGATTCTGATAAATGCCGAAGCTGCATTCCACGGTCCCATTGTATGCGAACTTGAAGGACCTATTCCTACTTTAATAATCTCAAAAACCGATATTGATTCCATAAATTAAATTCCAATTTCATGAAAAGCAAATATACATTGAAAATACCTTAGAATGGAAACAATAATTGAGCATTATGTAAAGGTATATTAGTGAAGCTCCGTAGGAGCGGAACCTTTGTAGAAAATAGTCGTATGTAAATGAAAAAAGCGCTCCGTAGGAGTGCAACCTGACCCTATTATTTTAAACTTTTTATTTAACTACAAAAGAGACAAAAGATTTAAATATTTCTATTTAAAGTTAATAAAAACAAAAGCACACAAAAACCTTTAAAACTTTGGTTTTTTTTATTCTTTTGAGAACTTTGATTATCTAGTTATAACTCTATGATTTTCTTTTGTTACTTGTGTGGTTAAATTTCAAATTAGTTTAAACAAACTTTTACTCTAAAAATTAACTATTTTTTCTATCATTTTTAGTTTGTTGTAATTATTTAGATTTAATCAATTAAAAACATCATTATAAACCTGCGTTATCTGCTCAATCTGCGAGAGAAAAATCAAATTCATTTTACCATTTCAGACTTTCGCTATGCTGAGAAATGTCAAGTCCCTGCTCTTCCGAATCTTCCTTTACTCTTAACGTAATAATTCTATCAGTAATTTTGTATAAAAGCATTGACCCGAAAAATGCAAAAAGAGAAACCAAGATCAGCGCCATCATGTGATGTGCAAAAACTCCAAACCCTCCGTGAAGAAGACTTGCATTTTCACCGTGAGCAAAAATTGCCGTAAGAATCATTCCCATAATCCCTCCTACTCCATGACAGGCAAAAACATCCAGCGTATCATCAATCTTTTTTAAAGCTTTCCAGTTGACCATCAAATTAGAAACAATCGCAGAAATAAAACCAATAAAAATACTTTCCTGAATAGAAACAAAACCACATCCCGGAGTAATCGCCACCAAACCGACAACCGCACCAATGCAAGCTCCCAAAGCAGAAACTTTTCGCCCATTAATTCTATCAAAGAAAATCCAGGTCATCATCGCCGAAGCCGAAGCGATCGTAGTTGTTCCAAAAGCGATTGCCGCTGTTGCATTGGCGCTTAAAGCTGAACCAGCATTAAAACCAAACCATCCAAACCAAAGCATTCCTGTTCCGAGAATAACATAAGGAATATTCGATGGTTCGTGATGTGGATTTTTTCTTCTTCCTAAAACAATGGCACCCGCCAAAGCTGCAAAACCAGCACTCATGTGAACAACCGTTCCGCCAGCAAAATCTTTAATTCCGAAAAATTTATTTAAAAGACCATCCGGATGCCAAACCATGTGGCAAAGCGGTGTATAAATAAAAAGACTGAACAAAACCATGAAAACCAAATACGAAATAAACCGAACCCTTTCAGCAAACGATCCTGTAATTAAAGCTGGAGTAATGACCGCAAATTTCATCTGAAAAAGCGCAAACAAAACAAACGGAATGGTTGAAGCCATCGTTTTGTGAGGATAAATGCTTACATGATTAAAAAACGGATAGGTAAAAGGATTTCCGATTATTCCATAATGAACGCCATCGATCTCAAAGCCGATAGATTCGCCAAAAGAAAGGGAAAAACCAACGACAATCCATAGAATAGAAATTACTCCCAAAGCAATAAAGCTTTGTAACATCGTAGAAATTACATTTTTCTTACCGACCATTCCGCCATAGAAAAATGATAAACCGGGAGTCATCAGCAAAACCAAACCTGCCGCAGCGAGAATCCAGGCTACATCTGAACCTACAATTTCTTTTTCACTCAGAAAATTTCCGGTGTTGGGAATATCTACATCTGGTCTGAAGAATAATCCACCAATTGCTACAATGCAAATGATAACAAATGAAACTTTCCATTTTAATCCTACTTTCATAAGAGTTTTATTTTTTAGTGTTTTTAAATTACCAAAACAGCAATTTTATTGATTTTTTTATTTTTAACCCTGTCAAAATTAAAAATAAATTTCACAAAAACATATATTTAAAACAACAACCCCTATAAATTTAATAGTATTTTAAAATTAAATGAAAATTTTATTCAAAAGCAATGAAACTTCTTTGTATTTCGTTGCAGGAAAAAGATGAGTTCCACCTTTAATAATATAATCAGGTTTTGAGTTTTTAATCGGAAAAACAATATCACGGTCGCCCATAATTTGAATGATGTTATTTTTCTGCTCAAACTTCCATTCAGAAATACGCTGAACAGACCATTTCAGATAATAAGGATCGGTAACTCTAAAATATTGATTAACCTTAGGATTTTTAGGATCAAAGAATTTTCTGAAAACAGAATAAGTTTCTAAAGTCTTAGGATTGAAAAGGTTCACAGGAAGATATTTAGGAATTTTTGTAAGCTCTCCCATCTTTATCAACCTTGATTTTTCCTTATCAGATTTAATACTTCCTAAAATCACCACTTTTTCTGCAGCTTTTAAAAGATTAATTTCCTGAACCAAAATTCCCCCAAAAGAATATCCCAAAAGATAAAAAGGCTCGGAAGCATCGATCTTATCGCCCATTCTTTCAACATAAGAACTGAAAGGTTCGTCATTTTCAGGAATCAACCAATCGATAAAAACCACTTCATGCTCTTTTGGAAACTGCAACCGCTCCAAAACTTTAAAATCGGCACCAAGACCGCTTATTACATATATTTTCACCTAAATATTTTTTAATTTAAACAATTACTCAACTATTCATGAGTAATTGAGTAAGCTAAAATAAAAAAAGGACCGCTTATTTAAAAGCAGTCCTTTCTATTTTATTATAAATTTAACCTTACAAAGGTCTTTCGTTATCAACTTTTTGTGTAGAAAGCTTAAACTGAATATCCATTTCGTCTTTGATGAAATAGTCTTTCAAAGAATTCTGGTAGAAAATTTTGAAATCTTTTCTGTTTAAAGAGAATTTAGAAGATTCAATTTCTACTGTAAACTGCGTAATGTGTGCATTTGCAGGGAAAGAAATTGTTTTTCTGATATTCTTGATCGTAATATCACCTACAATGGTAGAATTATACTCGCTGTTTGCAAGAGGGATGATTTTCTTTAAATGAAACTTTGCGGTAGGGAATTTTTTAACTTCGAAGAAATTGGTTCCTTTCAGTTCGTTAGTCAGTTTTACCTGATCGTCACCAGAAACATCTGCAACCACAAGACTTCTCATATCGATTACAAACTCACCGTCTACCAAAACCGTTTTATCGAAATTAAACTTACCACTTTTCAGTTTTAGACTTCCGTAGTGAGACGAAGCTTTAGTTTTTACCACTTTATGTCCCCACCATTTGATCTCGGATGTTATTACTTTCGAAACCTTATCTCCCTTTTTCTGAGCAAAAACTAATGATATGCTTGCACACATCATAACAAACAATAGTAATCTTTTCATTATATTTTATTTACAATTCAACAAAAATAAAAAAAAGTGTAGAACTTCTACACTTTTAATAATATTTTTTTAAATAAATTATTTCGCACTCACCTTAACGGTCATATCTATCTCATCTTTCACAAAAACATCCTTCATTGAAGATTTGTAAGCAACATCAAATTTTTGTCTGTCGAAAGAGAATTTATTTGATGTTAAAGTAACCACTCCGTCTTTCACTGTAACGTTTGCAGGGAAAGAAACGGGGTTTGTTTTTCCTTTTACTGTAAGATCACCTGTAACTGTACGGTTGTACGTTTTATCGTTGTTTTTCTTTACTGAAGTAATTTTGAAAGCTGCAGTCGGGAATTTTTCAACTTCGAAGAAATCTCCGTTTTTAAGGTGACCGTTTAATTTACCTTGCATTTCTCCCGAAACATCAGTTGCGTTGATAGAATTCATATCTAAAACGAAAGAACCACCAGTAATTTCGTTTCCTTTCATTACAATGTTTCCTGATTTTACAGTAATAGTACCGTCGTGAGAACTTGCCTGAGATTTAGCAACTTTATAACCCCACCAGTGAACATCAGAGCTTACTACTTTTTTTGCCTGCCCGAAAGCTAATCCACTAGCTAAAACTGCCAATAAGAATATTTTTTTCATTGTAAATTTTTAAATGTTTATTAACGCTGCAAATGTAATTATCTTATTTAATAATTCATCTTGATGTACATCAATAAAAATCTTTTTTTGACATGAATAAAATCAGGCATAAAAAAACTCCGAATTTCTTCGGAGCTTATTACATTTATTCTGTAAAATAGGCGGTGTAAAGTGCCGCACCATTAATACTTGTACTGTCTGTATTGACCACATAAATTGGAATGTTCTTCAACATATCTTCCATTTTATCACTGATCTTGAATTTTTCGTAGAATTTATCTTTGTCGATATATTCTCTGATGATCTGCGGAATATCTCCGGCAATCAACAATCCACCTGTAGCTTTCAGCTTTAATGTAAGGTTGTTGGCTTCTCTTGCCAAAAACTCTAGGAAAGTGTCTAAAGCAATTCTACAAATCAACGCATCTTCATGCATTGCTGCTTTGTAGATTTCTTCTGTAAAGTTTCCATTTGCCAAACGCTCAGAAAGCCATTCCGGTTCAGGATGTCTTTTTACATCTCTCAAAAATCGGTAGATATTAAATAAACCTGTTTTTGAAAGTACATTTTCCCAGCTTACAATTCCGTAGATATTATTTAAAAACTGATAAAATTCTACCTCTACATTCGTTCTCGGTGAAAACTCTGAATGCCCTCCTTCCGTTGCAAAAGGTCTTAAATATTTTCCGTCGAAGAAATATCCTGCTTCTCCCAAACCATTTCCAGGTGCAAGAATGGCAACATTTCCTTTTTCAAGATGACCACTTGTGTAGATTGCATCCAAATCAGAATCATCCAAAAGACCAATTCCATAAGCAGAAGCTTCTTGGTCATTCAGCATATCAACTTTTTCAAAACCAAATTTGCTGCGATATTCTTCTACATCTAAGCTCCAGTTTAAACGTGCAGGGTGACTTTTACCATCTAGTACAGGTCCCGGAACCGAAATTCCAAGGCGCTGAACATTTTCTAGCTGAGAATCCTGAATAAACTTTGAAAGAACATCTGAAAAAGATGAATATTCTTTGGTAAGATAATTATTTTTAAATTTAAGTTCTATCCCGGAATTTCCTGAAGTATAATACGCAATCGTAGTTACATCTTCTCTCAAATTGGCTCCGATAATAGAAATATTATCATTATTGGTATTTTTTACCCCCGGTAAATAGAGAGGAAATTTTGGATTTAAATTCATAATCGCAAATTTTATCAAATATAATAATTGTTTTGGTATTTTTTGTATGGGAACAAAAAACCTTTTCAAAAACTCGAAAAGGTTTGGTTAATAACTGATTATATTTATATTATTATTTTCCTAAAGGAATATTGTACGAAAATCCTACTCCAATGCTTCCCACATTATAGTCCTGAGAAGCCGGTGATACGATATCTCCGTTGCTTCCTGCAAAAACTTTTTGGTATTGTACGTAGAAATTCCAGTCTCTGTTGTGATACCCGATTTCAGGTTTTAGATAGAAACCTCCATCTGGTCTGTTTACGGTAGAATTGGTTGCAACTTTATCATCTCCAACCAAAAATCCGTACCCTAAATCGGCTCCGAAATAAAATCCTGTCTGTTTAGGATACACTCTGAAAAGTGCTGCCACAGGAATTACCCCAACATCATTATTATTATATCCGTTGTTATCTTTTCCAAAATAATGAGTATAACCTGTTGCTATACCTAAACCAAAACCTGGAGTGATTAGATTTTGATATGCCACATCTACACCTACTGCTGCAGAAACGTTATCTGAAGGAACAGCGATACCTGCTGTAGCTCCTACTTTAATCATATTATTCATCTGAGCACTTTGCGCACTTACTAAACCTGCAGTTAAAATTCCAGCTGCTAAAATGGTTTGCTTAAACATTTTCATAACTCTGATTTTTTTAAATTTTACTACAAGGGCAGATGTAAAAATCATGCCAAAATAATTCACACTTCTTAACACCAAAGCCTAAATATTTTGTAAAATAATGAAAATCAATTATTTAAAATTACAAATATTTAAATAGTTGTTTAACTTTACATGAAGGTAAATAATAAATCAATATTAATATTTGTTTATACAGTTTAACCTCATGTTTATTTCATCATCAAAAAACAAAATCACAATTATGGCTGCTTCATTTATCAATAATAAACATCTTCTTTGGCGTGCTGGTTTCGGACCTGAGATTGAACAGGTAAATGATTTGAAAAATAAAGACATCAAGATTATTTTGAAGGAAGTTTTTAATGAAGAAACCTTCTCTCCTATTGTTTATGAAACTCCCGATATTGAACCCATTGAATACACTGATCCAAAAGCAACAGCCGAACAGAAAAGAGAAATTCAAAAAATAAATCAGAAGCAAAACACCGAACTAAATCTTAATTTTCTAAAAAAAATGACCGATAGCAAAGAACAGCTCAGAGAGAAAATGGCTTTTTTCTGGCACGGACATTTTGCTACGAGAATCAATAATCCGAAATTCAATCAACAGCTTTTGAATACAATACGGGAAAAATCTTTGGGGAATTTTAAAAATTTACTGTTTGAAGTGAGCCGTTCTCCTGCAATGCTTAGTTTTTTAAATAATCAACAAAATAAAAAAGATCATCCTAATGAAAATTTCGCCCGTGAAGTGATGGAACTATTCACAATGGGTCGTGGAAATTATACCGAAAAAGATATTCGGGAAGCCGCAAGAGCTTTTACAGGATGGGGGTATGATAAAGAAGGAAATTTTAATGAAAGAAAAAAACTTCATGACACCGGCACAAAAACTTTTCTTGGAAAAACCGGAAACTTTACCGGAGACGATATTTTAAATATCATTTTAGAGCAAAAATCTACTGCAGAGTTTATTACAACAAAAATCTACACGTTTTTCGTCAACGAAAAGCCCGATTCCAGCAGGATTAAAAATCTAAGTGAAGATTTTTATCAATCCGGGTATGACATCAAAAAACTGATGTCTGAGATCTTTTCAAGCTCATGGTTTTATGACAAAAAAAATATTGGTAACCGTATAAAATCTCCCACAGAATTATTTGCTGGAATGATGAGAATGCTTCCAATGAATATTCAAAATCCTGAAAATATCACAGTGTACCAAAAACTTTTAGGTCAAATGCTTCTTTATCCGCCCAATGTTGCAGGTTGGCCCAATGGAAAATCGTGGATTGACAGTTCTACTTTAATGTTGAGACTTCAGATTCCGCAAATCTGGTCGGGTTTGCGCCCTATGGAATATTCGGCAAGAGAAGATGATGATATGGATATGGGAATGAAATCACGTGAAGCTTTAAATAAAAGCTTCAAAAACCCGAATATCATTATCGACTGGAATAAAGTTGACCAAGCTTTAACACAGAAAAAAGCAGAAGATTATCTGATCGTTAATTCAGAATCATTGGATATGGATATTGTAAATCAATTTTCAGATAAGAGTATTAAAATGAATGTGATTAATCTGATGTCTACACCGGAATATCAGTTAATGTAGTTTTTAGGTCGCAGGTTGCAGATTTTAGCTTACAGTTAAAATGCAACTTTAAAACCTGCAACCTAATACCTTTAACCTAAAACCTAAATTTATGATTATAAAGAGAAGAGAGTTCTTAAAGATAAGTTCATTGGCAACGGCTTCACTACTGATTCCGAATTTTTTGCAGTCGATGACTTTAGATAATGCTTTGAATCCAAGTCAGAAGATATTGATCGTTTTACAATTTACAGGTGGTAATGATGGTTTAAACACGATCATTCCGACAAAAAACGACATTTATTTTAAAGAAAGAAATACGATTGCGATCAAAGATTCATTAGCTTTAAATGATGAAACGGGGATCAATCCTTCATTATCATATTTTAAAGAATTATTTGAAAACGGTGAACTATCCCTGATGAATAATGTAGGTTACCCAAATCCTGATAAATCACATTTCCGAAGCATGGATATTTGGCATTCTGCAAGTAAAAGCAATGAGTTTCTGGAAACAGGATGGCTCGGAAGATTTCTGGATGAAGAATGTTATAAATGCGAACATCCAACACAGGCTTTGGAAGTTGATGACATGCTGAGTCTGGCTTTAAAAGGAGAAAATAATAAAGCTTTTGCGTTTAAAGATCCTAAAAAACTGTATCAAACCAGTCAGGAAAAATATTTTAAATCATTGTACAATAATGACCATCATCACGATGACGAAACCGTTTCTTATTTATACAAAACTTTAGGCTCTACGATCAATAACGCTGATTATATTTTTGAAAAAAGCAAAGCAAAAAAATCGACTCAGGAATATCCGAATTCTAAATTGGGAAAAGACTTTAAAACGGTGGCTTCATTAATAAAATCTGACATTAATACGCAGGTTTATTATCTTTCTATCGGAAGCTTTGATACGCACGTCAATCAAAATGAGAGACAGCAAAAGCTGTTTGGAGAAATCAATGATGCTGTAAAATCTTTTGTTTCTGATATGAAATCTAACGGATTGTTTAATGACATTTTACTCATGACTTTTTCCGAATTCGGGAGACGTGTTGCCCAAAATGCAAGCAAAGGAACTGATCACGGAACTGCCAATCAAATGTTTTTTATCAGCGGCGGATTAAAAAAGAAAGGAATTCTGAATGCCCTTCCCGATTTACAAAATCTTAATGAAGGAGATTTAATTTACACTGAAGATTTCCGAAAAGTCTACGCAACAGTTCTTAAAAACTGGCTGAATGCAGATTCGTCAAAAGTGTTGGGCTGGAAGAACGGCATTTATGATTTTATATAAAAAAAACCTTACGGTTTAGTAAGGTTTATATTTTCTAATGTGGTGAAGGAATTGATTTTACATCTTTTTCTTCTTTGTTTTTATCGAGTTTCTCGGTAACTTTTTTAATGATAAATTCTATAACAATCGGCACAACAAGTGCCACGACAGCTTTTAATATTCTGGATTTCATAATAATTTTATTTTCGTAATCAAATTACAACTTTCAAGCCAAGTTTTTAATTAAATAGAATTATGATTCTTCATTTGTTTTATTTTGAGCATTATAATTTGAGTGCGCAATGCTTATACTTTTAGCAATTCTCTGTTTCAGTTTTCTCGGACCTAAAACCGTTAAAAACTCTCCCATTCCCAAGATCATTCGCTCCAGTTCAAAGTTGAGCTGTACGCAAATTTTAAACGTCGTTCCGCTTTCGTCTTCTTTAATAATTTCTTGAGAATGGTGAAATGGTTTGGTTTTTACGTAAGGAGCATGTTCTGAATTAACAAAAAATACAACATTTTGAGGCCGCTGGGTTTCTGAAACAGTTGCTCCGATTACTTCTCCGAAATATCGGTCTGCATCAAAATCTTTATCGATATATTCCGTTTCATGGTCTGTTTCAATGGTTATCATTCGGTCTAAAGCCAAATTGTAGATTGCTTTTTTGTGCCAACAGATCAAAAACCAGCGGTTGTTATATTCTTTCAATAACTGGGGATGAACCGTCAGAATATTCTCTTCTCTTGCCTTAAAACTTTTATAACAAATTTTTAAAACCTTTTTATTTAAAATACTTTCATACAAAACATCAATGTGCTCTAAGCCTTTCAATTGCTCATTTTTATCTAAATGAATGATCGATTTTTGGCTGGTAGAATGAATAGAATCCTCCAACTTCTGAATGACACCATTCATTTCCTTGAACATCGAAAAATCTTTGAACTGCTTTAAGATCTGTATCGCATTATTCATCGCTTTCAGGTCATTTTCATTCACTGAGATCTGATGAATACTGTAATCTGGGTCGCTGTAACGGTAATATTTTTTTTCAAAAACTTCAATTGGTGCTTCATAGCCAAACTTTTCGCTTCGCATATTTTGCAAATCCAATTGTACGGTACGTTTGCTGACAAAAGATTCTTTTCCTTCAAATTCAAAAAGCGCTTCGGAACATTCGTCGATCAAATCTTCCAAAGTGTATTTTTTGTACTTATTCTTCAAACATTTATCTAAAGTTTTATAGCGAATTAAAGCGTTTTTATTGGATGACATAAAATAGTTAAGGTTTAGATTAAGACTAAAACAGGATGAATTCCCCTCCTTTGGAGGGGTGGCGAAAATTCGCAGAATTTTTGACAGGGTGGTTAAAATGAACATCCAATTTGTCATTCCGTAGGAATCTAAGCAACTACTTATAAAAATTTTGCAGAGATTCCTACGGAATGACAAACTATATGAATAAACAAATCTATTTTCTCACCAAAGCTTTTCCTTCAAAAGAAATCCCGTCCCAACCGAATTCCATAAAATTTCTGATGTTTTGATGATCTGTTCCTTCAGGGTTCTGCAAAACATCTTTTCTATAAAATTCGCCGAAAAGATTCAGCGTTTCTTCTTTTGATAAATCATTCAATTTTGCAAAACTGAAAACTTTGCAAGAACCATTGTTTTGATCTGCTTCATTTACGGTATTTCCGTTGGTGAATTTTGTGGGAGTAAAATCGTAATGCTCGTCGATGAATGCAATAACGTCTGGAAATTGAATTTCTTCTGCTGATTTTTCTAATTGTTCAAATAACATAATTTTATATTTTTATTAATTGTTTATCTTCTAGGTTTAGATTTTCTAACCTAATTTCTATATTGCTATAAATACCCGGTGTAGTTTGAAATTCTATAAAAACATCTTGATTAAATGAATGCAAATTAAGCTTATATAATTGGGGTATTTGCGCCGTAGGAAACTGTTCTTTATAAATATCTTCGCGGTGGGTCAAAATAACCAAGCATTTGTACCATTTTAAATTTCGAAATTCTGAGTAGCCAAAAATGAAAAGAGCATCCTCTAAAATGTAAACATCGGCTTTATTAAACCTGAAATCGTGATTTCTTTTTCCAGTAGCAAAACAAAAACAACGGATGTTTTTTAGTTCTTTCGTTATTGTCATCTTACTTTCTAAAAGTTGTCTGTTTAGCCTTTTGATAGAAACTGACTTTTGCCAAATAACCAATACAACAAAGCCAAAAAAGAAAACGAATGTCAAGATTGGGAATAGCATAACACAAAATTTTAGTAAAAATAATTAAAACATTTTCTCTGCGCAAAAAGATTGCATACTTATGTTTTTACTTTGCACTAGGAAAATGACCTTGTAGCTTAAAAGGAAAAGCCTACGGAAAAATTTACGGAGCCGTAGAGTTTGAGGATATTCCGGTTAGACCTGCGCGGACTAATGGGTAGAGTTTACAGAAGCACCGAAATTTAGTAGGGAAGCGTATTTACAGCCTCAATGCCAATATGGAATGTGAGTTCGAATCTCATCAAGGTTACAAATTTTATAAAGTCGAATCTCTCGCAGCCCGACTTGAACGGAGCTCTTTTTACGAAACGAAGTGAAGTAAAAAAGCGGGAGTGGAAGGCGGAAAAGCTGCCCAAACATAAAAAATGATTAGACAAAATCAAATAAAAAACAAAAATATGAATACAATTACAGGAAACGAATTGATCGCTTTAGGATACAGACCGGGAAAATGGTTTACAGAAGCATTAGAATATATCAACGAAAATCAATTGGATGAAAATCAAATCTCGGAATATTTGGAGCAATTCAAATTTCCGGATCCTATTCCTTTGCATGCAGAACCGAAAGATTTTATCATCAACATCAAAGCGGAACACGAAAGTGAAAACGATAACGTAGAAAAAGTAATCAACACGATGAAAGTTTTGATGAAAACGCCAACATTAATTGAAGGTGCCATTATGCCCGATGCTTGTCCGACAGGTCCAGAAGGAAATATTCCGGTGGGCGGAGTTGTAGTTGCAAAAAATGCCATTCATCCGGGATTTCATAGCGCAGATATTTGCTGTTCCGTGATGCTGACTGATTTTGGGAAAACAAATCCTAAAGATGTTTTAGATGCAGCACATTCTATCACGCATTTCGGATATGGAGGAAGACCGAGAGGTGAACAAATGGAAATGTCTCAGGAATTGATGGATGCTTTCAGAGAAAATGAATTTTTGAATGATGAAAAATTAATCAGCATTGCCCGTTCTCATATGGGAACTCAAGGTGACGGAAACCATTTTTTATTTGTCGGAGTTTCTAAAAATACAGGAAATACAATGTTAGTAACTCATCACGGATCGAGAGCTCCGGGAGCGATGTTGTATGATAAAGGAATGAAAGTCGCGAATAGATTCAGACAAGAAATTTCGCCAGAAACTTTGAGAGAAAATGCTTGGATTCCGTATGAAACCGAAGAAGGAAAGCAATATTGGGAAGCTTTGCAATTGATAAGAAACTGGACGAAAGAAAACCACGAATCGATTCATAACGCAACTTTAGAAAAGCTAAATATCGAAAAACAAAACAGATATTGGAACGAACATAATTTCGTATTCAGAGACAGAGATCTATTCTATCACGCAAAAGGAGCCACTCCGCTCGACGATAAATTTTTGCCGGATATTACAGGTCCGAGGTTGATTCCACTAAATATGTCGGAACCCGTTTTGATTGTTCAGGGAAAAACGAACGATAGAAATTTGGGATTTGCGCCACACGGAGCAGGAAGAAATTTCAGCAGAACACAGCATAAAAAATCTCTGGCTCATAAAACGATTGAAGAAATTTTTGAAGAAGAAACAAAAGGTTTGGATATCAGATTTTTCACCAACGATATTGATATTTCTGAACTTCCAAGCGCTTATAAAAGTGCGAAAAACGTGAGAGCTCAGATTGAGGAATACGGATTGTGTGAAGTTCTGGATGAAGTGATGCCTTACGGATGTATTATGGCGGGAGATGTGCAGAAGAATGCGCCTTGGAAAAAGAAGAAAAAGTTTAGAAAAGCATAGTTGTTGGTCAATCGCAAAGGCGCAAGGATTTTATCTTCGATAAAATTATACTCAATATTTTACTAAGAATCTCCGTCACAATGAGTGAAGTCGAAGTGTCTTGCAGCTTAAACACCATAAATTTAAAAACTTTGCGTCTTTGCTTTAACAAAAAAAATAAAAACAATGACATCAAAAATATTAGAAAAACTAAAAGAAGTCGAAGAAAAACGAGGCGTAGAAATACTTCTTGCCGTAGAATCTGGAAGCCGAGCCTGGGGTTTTGCTTCGCCAGACAGCGATTATGATATACGCTTTATATACCGCCACGAAAAAGACTGGTATCTTTCACCGTGGGACAAAGACGAAACGATAGAATTTATGACCGAAGACGATTTGGACGGTTCCGGATGGGATTTGAGAAAGACTTTTCATCTTTTATTAAAATCGAATGCAGCTTTGTTGAGTTGGTTCTACTCTCCTATCGTTTATGTGAAAAATGAAAAATTTTACGACTTATTTAAACCTTTAGCAGATTCTGCTTTTTCACCAATTGCGGTTTCTTACCACTATTTAAGCATGAGCAAAAAATATCTGGAAGCCTGCAGAACCGATGAAGTAAAACTGAAATCTTATTTCTATCTTCTCCGAACTGCCTTAACAGGAAAATGGATATTAGAAAAAGGAACTGTTCCGCCTGTTTTATTGAGTGAATTGTTGGTTTTAGTAGACGATTTTACACGAACAAAAATAGAAGACCTTGTTGCCTTAAAAGCTACCAAAGGAGAATCTTATTTTCATCCGAATGATTGGGAACTTTTTGGATTTTTGGATAAAGTGATATTAGATAATGAGAAAAGAGCCAAAAGTTTGAAAGGTGGAAATACGGATAAGAATGAAATGGAAAAGGTTTTTAGAGAAATATTAATAAATTAGGAAAAAAATATACATTGCATGAAAAATATAATCGCCCTGTCTCCCATGTACACGGAAGACAGTAATAACCTGAAAAAAGCATCGCTCAATTCACCTTACGAATTGAACCGTTTCAATGCAAAATGGAATGTTCCTGAAGAATTTCGTGCGGATGTAATTGCAGTATATGGCGAAGATATTTATGCAGAAATTGTTGCTGAACAATGTAATTTAACGTTAACAAAGCCTGATGACAATTGGCTTTCAAAAATTTCGGAAGAATTTACAAAACGTAAAATTTCTTACGGTCAACTAAAGGAATTTGTAGACGAAGAAAATATTTTCATTAAATGTTCTGATTTTAAAAGTTTTAAAGCCGGAGTTTTCGATAAAGTCACCAATATCAAAGGTTTTGATTCTTTAGATTTAGACATTGCCGTTTTCACTTCGCAAGTTGTGGAATGGGAGCTTGAAGTAAGATGTTTTGTTTTAAATAATGAAATAAAAACTTATTCTTCTTATTGGCGAAACAATGCTTTCGACACCAATCCGCTTTCCGAAACTGAGGAAAAAGATCTATTTGAGTTTTTCAAAAATTTCATTCAAAAATATTCTGAAACATTACCGAAAGCAATTGTTCTTGATTTTGGAATCATCAAAGGAAAAGGCTTGGCTCTGATTGAAGCAAATCCGGCTTGGTGTTCTGGCTTATATGCTTGTGACGCAGAAAAGGCTTTGGAAGTGATTGTTGAGAGTTGTATTAAAAATTAAGTGATTATGGAAACCCGTAATCGTTTACTATAATTTAAAAATATATTTGATAAAATATTTAATTATATGAAAAAAGTAAATGTTCTAAGAATTTTTTTAGCTTCTCCAGGTGATGTTAAGGCAGAAAGAGAAATGATTTTTGCCTTGAAAGAAGATTTAGATTTATTAATAGGAAAGGATAAAAATATAAAATTTGAAATTGTCAATTGGGAAAGAAATACTTATCCTGGAAAAGGAATTGATGCTCAAGATGTTATTAATGAACAAATTAATGGTGAATATGATGTTTTCATTGGGATTTTCTGGCAAAGATTTGGAACCCCAACAAACCGATATGAATCAGGAACGCTTGAAGAATATGAAAATGCGAAAAAAAAATATGAGAATGATAAAGAAAACACTCATATTATGATGTATTTTAAGACAGAAGGAAATCAAAATATATACGATACGGATATTGAACAACTAAAAAAAGTTAAAGATTTCAAAGATAAAATATCAAAAGAAGATGGGATATTATATTCCGAATTTGAGAAAACTGAAGATTTAAAAAATTTAGCTCAACTTAATTTGGCAAATTTAGTTAGAGATAAATTTTCAAAAAAGAAAAGAAATATTACAAAATCATCACTACAAAAAAAAGAGTCTCTTACAACAGATGCAGAAGAAATTGATAAGTATGAATTATTGGCTATAAAAGTTGACAAAGGAGAATATAACATAGAATTTGAAAATTTTTTAGAAGATATTGAAAAAACCAATAGCTTTCTATCTGACTTAGCATCATCAACTAATAAGATAACTTTAGTAATGAGTTTTTTTAGTACTAAAACTAGCGAAAGAACAAAACAGTTAAATAGAATTAATAATATTAAGGATGAAAGATTACGTTTAACAAAGGCAAAAAAAGTTTCAAATGATTATGCCGATGATTTGGATAAATACTCTGATGATTTTGAGAATCTTTTACCGGAATTTAGGGAATCGATTAGTAATAGCGTACAATCTTATTCTGAAATTATTTTTAAAACTGTTAACTCAAATTCATTTGATGAAGGTAGCAAGAATGAATTATTACAAAACCTACCTAGTTTTATTTCTTCTGTTGAATCTGCGATGGAAGGAACTGCTGATTTTTTAGAGACATTTACTAAGGTTAATACTCACCTTACTGCTAAATATAGTACAGCTAAAAGAAGAGCCGAACTTGCAACAAATAGCGTGTTTAAAGAATTAATTAGAACAAGAAAACTATTAAAGCAACTATTAGATGATAATAAAGATTAATCATTTATAAATTTTATATATTCTAAAATTTTATAAAAATCAAAATATATAAAAAATGACCATCCAAAACTTAAAATCCCACAACCTCATCCTCTTCCAAGCCATCTCCGGAAGCCGTTCTTTCGGACTCGCCACAGAACACTCAGATACAGACATTCGTGGAGTGTATTATTTACCGAAAGAAGATTTTTTTGGTTTAAATTATATTCCGCAGATTTCTAATGAAACCAATGATATTACCTATTATGAGATTGGAAGATTTATAGAACTATTGCAGAAAAACAATCCGAATATTTTGGAAATTTTGGCAAGTCCGGAAGATTGTATTCAACATAAAAACCCGTTGATGGATTTGCTGAAGCCTGAAGATTTTCTTTCCAAATTATGCAAAGACACTTTTGCGGGATATGCGATTTCACAAATCAAAAAAGCAAAAGGTCTCAATAAAAAAATCCTTAATCCGATTGCTAAAGAACGAAAATCAATTCTTGATTTCTGCTATATTTTACAAAATAACAGTTCAGTTCCATTAAAAAAATGGTTGCAAGAATTCCCCTCCTCTGGAGGGGTGTCCGAAGGACGGGGTGGTTTAATTCAGGAAAAATGCGGATTAGTCAATATCGACAACACCAAAGGAATGTTTGCGCTTTTCTATGATGAATTGGGAGATTTAAACTACAAAGGAATTATTCAAAATGAAGAAGCCAATCAGGTTTCCGTTTCATCGGTTCCGAAAGGTGAGCGATCTTTAGCGTTTATGTTTTGTAATCTCGATGCCTACTCCACGTATTGCAAAGATTACCGCGACTATTGGAAATGGGTTTCAGAGCGAAATAAAGACCGTTATAATGTCAATCAAAATCATGGACAAAACTACGACAGCAAAAATATGATGCACACAATTCGGTTATTGCAGTCTTGTGAACAGATTTTCAAAACCGGTTCGTTACAAATTAAGGTGGAAAACCGGGACGAATTGTTAGACATCAAAGCCGGAAACTGGTCGTATGAAAATGTAATGAATAAAGCTGAAGTACTGATTAATTCAATCGAACATCATCATTCAAAATCTAATCTTCCGGACACGCCGGATTTGGAAAAAACAACCAAAATTTTAGTGGAAATTAGAAATTATTTATACACTAATTAAAAACAAAAAAGGCTTCCAATGGAAGCCTTTTATATGATATAATCTATTGGGTTTCAACACCAAAACCGAATGATTATTTAACCATTCTGATTTCTACGGCAACAAAACCTTTCGGAGATTTTTCTTTTTCGAAAGATACTTTGTTTCCTTTTTTAATTGGTTCCATACAGTTGTTGCTGTGGAAGAAAACATTTTCTTTAGAACCATCTTCTGTAATAAAACCATATCCTTTTTCACTGAAAAAAGTTACAATTCCTGTTTTTACCACCTCTTCAGCTTCAATCGGAGCTGCACCAAGCTGAATATTGTTGATATCAAACTCTTCAACATTGCTGTTATCTGGTGGTGTAGAAGTCAACTGACCATTCGCATCAACGTACATAATCATGTCATCAAGACTTTTCCCCTTGTTGTTGCTTGTTTTACGCTCTTCTCTTTTCTGAGCTTTTTCTTTTGCTTTCTGTGCTTTTTTCTTAAAATTTTCTTTTTTTGAGAAAGAATCCGCCATATATATATTAAAATTTATTTGTTACGTGCTGATTTTTAAAGATAAGACTTCTTTCTGAAATCTATCCCATTTATAACCAAATACTTTTCCCGATTAAATCAGAAAGGTATTCTATTGTTTTTCAGTAATGATAAAAGATTGCCGACAAAAATATTTTTTAAGGAATAAAATGAGGCATCTGAAATGTGAAAACTGAGAGAAAAATAAATGTTTTAAACTTTGCTTTGAAGCAAAAGCTGAAAACCTTTCTATTAATTGTTTTGCAAATATACGACAAATATTATTGAGATTAAGCCTTAATCTAACATTTTCATATTCAATTATTTATCTACAATTAATTTAAATATAAAAAATAAGTATTTATCAACTTACACTAAATTATCAAACTATATATTTTCAAACATTAAACAACTGACTGTAAGTCTTTTATCTTTCATCTATTCTCTTTCATCTATTTTATTTAAAAAAATTGTAACAAATAAATAAACTCAGCAACAAATTAATTGATATATCAATAATTGATAAATCATTATTAAAAATATTCATTATGGAAAAATTAGATTCAATTATATTTTACAATATCGATAAAGCGATCAGAGCGTATAGAAATTATGCTCAAAGACAGCTTAAACTTCATGGTTTTACCATAACAATCGATCAATGGTTAATTATAAAAGCAATCCTTGAAAACCCCGGAATTACTCAGAATGAACTCGGAGATTTGGTTTTTAAAGACAACGCATCGGTAACGAGAATAATAGATTTATTGGTGAAATCTCAATATATCATTCGAAGCGTTCACTCTGAAGACCGAAGGAAAACCAATCTTGAAGTAACAGAATCTGGTCTGAAAATCATTAAAGAAGTTCAGAAAATAGTAGAACAAAACAGGAAGGTCGCTTTAGAAGGAGTTTCTAAAGAAGAATTGCAAGTCATGAACAGTGCATTATTAAAAATTTCGGAAAACACTATTAACACCAAAAAATAAAACATCATGCTACGACTCGTCTTATTCCTTTTTGTTTGGCTGATATCTCTTTTCAGCCTTAAAATATCGGCACAAACCACTGCTTCCCAAAGTCATTCTCTCTCAGGAAGCATCGATTCCGGCAAAGTAGATCAGGTTGAAATTAATTTATTCAATTCTGAAAACAAGCTGATAAAAACAGAAATTGCAGATCAAAACGGAAAATTTACTTTCAATGATCTTACCGATGGAAACTACATTGTACTGATCAACAAAAGCGGTTCTGAAGCGTATAGATCGGATCTAATTTCGGTAAAAGAAAACACCAACCTTCCCATTATTCATTTAAACGAAAAAACGATTGAAGCCGTTACGATCACCAAAGCAAAACCTTACATCGAAAGGCAGGACGGGAAAATGATTCTGAATGTAGAAAACAGCATCGCAGCCACAGGAACTTCCGCTTTTGAAGTGCTGGAAAAAGCTCCGGGCGTAAATATTGACGGAAGCGACAACATCAGTCTGCGGGGAAAAGGAAATCTTCTCATTCAGATCGACGGTAAAAATACTCCGATGACCGGAACCGATCTTGCCAATTATCTTCGTGGAATTCCGTCTTCGAGTGTAGAAAAAGTGGAATTTATTACCAATCCGTCGGCAAAATACGACGCTGCAGGAACTTCAATCATCAATATTAAGCTTAAAAAAGATCAGCGAAAAGGGACGAACGGAAGTCTTTCCACTTCTTTGGGAACCGGAAAATACATTAAAAACAACAATAATTTCAGCATCAATCACCGCAACAAAAAAGTGAATATTTTTGCGAATTACGGTTTTGCGTACAGAGAATTTTACAATCATCTGGTTTTAGACAGAAACTTTTACAATGACAGTGGAAACTTTGAAAAAGCGTATCTGCAGGACAATTATTTAAAATTTAATTTCAGAAATCATATCGCAAAAGCAGGAATGGATTATTACCTGAACGATAAAAACATCTTGGGTTTTTCGGCAGGTTTCGTAAGCAACAGATTTGATCCGAGAGGTGATAATTCGAGTTTGGTTTTAGGCAGCAATCAGCTTCCAGAAAGTACTTTCACCTCACAAAACCGCTCAAAAGATCACTGGAAAAATGTTTCTTTTAACCTTAATCATAAATATAAAATCGATTCTTTGGGATCTGAACTGACCACCGATTTCGATTACATCAATTATTCAAATACTTCGCTCCAGAATTTTGATACGAGAAACTACGCCATCAACGGAAATCTTAACAGTTTTGATATTTTAAAAGGTGATATCAACGGAACTCTGAATATTTATTCTTTAAAATCTGATCTGTCTAAAAGCTTAAAAAACAACTGGAAAATAGAAACCGGAATTAAAACCAGCTTTGTAAAAGCAGATAACGACATGCAGTTTTTCGATGCCACTTCGGGAGTTTCAATTATTGATCAGAACAAGACCAATCATTTTATTTACGAAGAAAACATCAATGCTTTATATGGAAATGTTTCTAAAAAATGGGAGAAATTTAGTGCGATATTTGGCTTAAGAGCAGAAAATACCAACGTTACCGGAAATCAGATTACTACCAATCAGGTCAACAAAAAGAATTATACCCAATTGTTTCCGAGTGCCGTTTTTTCTTATGATTTGAGTGAAAAAAATAACATTGAACTGAATTTCAGCCGAAGAATTACAAGACCAAGTTATAATCAGTTGAATCCTTTTAAATTCTATCTCGACCCAACCACCTACAAAGCCGGAAACCCTGATCTGAATCCACAGACAACGATGAATTATGAGTTCACGTACAGCTTACAAAACAAATATTTTGCAACATTCAGCTACAGCAAAACCTCAGATAATATCACCGATGTTCTGAAACCGACTGTAGAAAACGGCAATATTGTGGTGGTGCAGACCAATGATAATTTAAGTTCGGCATCTTATTTAGGGCTGTATCTCATTGCGCCTGTAAAAGTGACAAAATGGTGGGATATGAACAACAGCGCCAATTTCTATTACGGAAGCTACACTGGAAATATTGCTGATACCTACATTAAAAACCAGGGGAATTTCACGTTCAATGTCAACAGCATCAATTCTTTTAAACTTGGAAACGGCTTTACAGCCGAGCTTACAGGAAATTACAGAGCAAGAGAAGTCTATGCTTATATGGATTTGAAACCCAACTGGTATCTGAATATCGGTGCTCAGAAGAAATTTAAAAACAACAGCACGTTGAAGTTTTCATTTAACGACATTTTCTTCACCAGCAATCCTGAAGCAAGAAATGTCTACTCCAATTACATCGAAAATTTTGTGGTCCGTAGAGAAACCCGTGTTGCAACACTTTCTTACACCTACAATTTTGGTTCATCCAAAAACGGACAGCCAAGAAAAACCGGTGGTGCAGATGATTTGAAAGAGAGAATCGGGAATGGGTAAATCATTGTAAATAACTAATAACTGTCATTGCGAGGAACGAAGTGGCGAAGCAATCTCTTGTGAAAATAAAATAAAGGTTACGGTTTTCCGTAATCTTTATTTTAAGAATTATAATATTTAAGAGACATACTAATTTTAAAATATTTTCACCTCTTATCTTAAGTATTTCAAATTGAGATTAAAAATTTGACAAAAATTTTGCTGTTAAATAATTTAACAGTAATTTTACTGTTAAATTATTTAAAACACATTTAAATATGAATAAAGAATGGATATCGCCAAATATTATTATTGGCAAAGAAGCAACCGGCAAATTTTATTTCAGAAGAAAAGATTTTGAAAATGAAGTTTGGAAAGAAATTGAAAAAGGCAACAATGTTCTTTTAGCAGCACCTCGTAGAGTTGGAAAAACCTCTGTCATGAAATTCCTTACAGAGAATCCCAAAGAGAATTATAAACTTATTTTCAGAAACGTACAAGGAATCGATGATGAAAAACAATTTTACAAAACCATTTATGATTTAATTATTATTTGCTTAGATAGATTTACTAAAAGTAAAAATATTATACATAATTATTTCAAGAAAATGCAAATTTCAGAAATAAGTACCACTGGCTTCTCAATTGAAACTAAGGATATAGATTACTTATATGAAATTAACAATTTAATTCCACAACTTGAAAAAGATGGAGAAAACATAATCTTACTCATAGATGAACTTCCCGAAGTTTTACATAACCTTTATTTAAAAGGACAAAAAGATACAGCTTTAAACATTTTAAAAAATCTAAGACATTGGCGTCAAGAAGAAGATTTTAAAAAAATACAGTTTGTACTAGCTGGCTCTATAGGAATTCACTATGTTGTTAATGCCATTGCAGGGAGAAGTTCAGATATTAACGATTTATATAAAATTATTTATCAACCTTTAACCGAAGACGAATTTGACAATTACATAACATCTGTCACAAAGGGAGCATCAATAGTTTATGATGAAAAATTAATAAAACACTTAAAATCTAAAATTCAATACTTTGTACCTTATTTTATCAATTTAATATTAGATGAAATTGATAAAGCAGCAATAAAAAAAGATGATACTTCAGTTGCAATTGAAAACATAGACGAAGCTTTTAACAAAATTATCAAGAATAGTGATCATTTTTCAGACTGGAAAAAAAGATTAAAAGACTATCTACCAAAAAACGATTTCTTATTCATAAATGAAATCTTGACTAATATTGCACATCACGAACAAATAAACATTCAAAAAATTTATGATATCGCTGTAAAATATGAAAAAGAAACAGAATACATGGATTTTATTAAAGACTTGGAACAGGATGGATATATTGTCGAAAGTCAGCAAAACTACATTTTCATTTCTCCATTTTTAAAAGAATATTGGAAACAAAACAATCCCATACCTAATGCTTAAAACAAATAACAATACTAGCAATTGGTTCATAGATCAATTAAACTTATATCAATCAGCCAACAGCGATTTTAAATCCATCAAACGTAATTTTATTATTCGAGAAGCTGAGTTTACAATAATAACAAAGGCATTACTTAACAAAGACAGTAATGACCCACTACAACATGAGCTTATTCTTGGTAGGCGTGGTAGCGGAAAATCTACTCTTCTAAAAAGAATCGAAATTGAAATTACTGAAAATAATAAATTAAACAAAAAGTATATACCAATAAATCTCGCAGAAGAACAAGCTGGAATTTACCGTTTATTTGACTTATGGGAGCAAGTTATTGAAGAACTACAACATCAATTTCAAATAATTGAAAATAAAAGAGATTTTGAAGATTTTAAAACTGTTCAAGAATACACTAGGCATCTCTATGATGTTATTCATAAAAATTGTATAAAACAAAAAAAGAGAATTGTTCTTTTACTCGATAATTTCGATAGAATTGTTGAAAATTTTAATGACGACGGAAATTTACTACGAGAAACCCTAATCAATTATAACGATATAGAAATAATTGCAGGAAGCACAAGGATGGATGAACATTTTTGGAAATATGACAAACCTTTTTATGAATTTTTTAGAAAGCATAGACTAGAAGCATTAAGCAGAGATGAAATGCTATTATTACTAAATCATTGGGCAGATTCTTTAAATATTCCAGCTTTAAAACATTTTATTAAAAACAATCCTGGTAAACTAGAAAACATAAGAATTTTGACAGATGGCCTACCAAGAACACTTCAGTTTTTCATACAGATTGTATTACAAAACTCACAATCTCACGGGTATGATTATCTTAAGAAAATCATGGATCACGTCACACCTTTATACCAAGAGAGACTGAATTACCTTCCCGCACAACTAAGAAAGATTATTTTAGAAATGGCATTTATATGGGAGGCATGCACCACAAAACAGTTGGTAGAAAAAACCCGTATGGAAAGTAAACTCGTTTCAGCAAATCTAAAAACTTTAGTTTTAAAAGGTATTGTTGATAAAATTGAAACTTCAAAAAAAAACCATTTATATAGAATCTCAGAACGTTTCTTTAATATGTGGCTTATTTTTACTCAAGGTAATCCCGAACAAAAAAGAAAAGCCAAATGCCTTAGTATATTTTTAGAAAATTGGTATGATGCCCAAGATTTTAAAACCCTCGTAGATAATCACATAAATTTACTTATAAATAGAGAGATAGATTACGACAATGCTCTTATTCTATCTAAAGCATTGAGCCAAAGCAAATATATTTCGTTAGATCAAAGAGATTCAATTTTAGATTTAACCGAAAACATTAATATTAAAAAAGAAAAATCACAATTAATTCATCTGCCTAAAAAATCTTCTAAAATCATAAACAAAGCATATGAAGAACTTGAACAGAAAAATTACAGGGCTGCTGTCAACTTGGTAAATTCTCTAGAAAACGAAGAAGATGGTATTAAATTTAACCTGTTAGGACTTATTTATGAAGAGCAAAAAAATTACTCTGAAACTGAAAAACATTACCTACTTGCTATTGAGAAAAACAATTCCAACGCACTACATAATTTAGCTTTATTATACCAAGATCAAAAAAAGTATGAACAAGCAGAAAAATATTTTCAATTAGCTGTGGAGAAAAGTGAAAATGATGCTTTATTTAATTTAGCATTAATGTATCAAATTCAAGAAAGATATCAAGAAGCAGAAAAGTATTACCAATTGGCAATAGATAAAAATCACGATAATGACGCATTATTTAATTTAGCATTACTATATCAGAAACAAGAAAAATACGAAAAAGCTAAAAGGAGTTATTTATTAATTAATAATAATGATAAAGCACAAAATAATTTAGCTGTCATTTATGACGAACAAAAAAAATATATAGAGGCAGAAAAATATTACAAATTAGCAATTGAAAAGAACAATGAATACGCATTATTTAATTTGGCATTATTATATCAAACACAAGGAAAAGACAATTTATCTGAAAAATATTTTTTATTAGCTATTGAAAATGGAAATGCAAAAGCATTAGATGGGTTGGCAACTTTATATCAAAATCAACAAAAACATATAGAAGCTGAGAAGTATTACAAACTAGCTATCGAAAAAAACATTAATGATTCATTGTTCAATTTGGCATTATTGTATCAAAAACAAGAAAACTATAAAGAAGCTGAAAAATATTATTTATTATCTATTCAAAACAACAACATTCTCGCTTTAAATAATCTGGCGATACTATATTACAGCCAAAATATAAATAAAAAAGAAACACTCAGCTTATTAAAACAAAATAATAGAAATCCACAAAACTTAATAATTGCCGAAATATGGAATGGGATATTCAATGATTTAGAAAGAAGAGTGTTTTCCTTAGTGGAAGAAAATAATGATTATTTAGAAAATTTTATTATAGATTTATTAGTACATCAACAGAAAAATTTAGTTATAAAGCTATTCAAGGATTCTTATCTAGGAGAAATTCTAAAAGATAAGTATACTGTTTTACATTATGTCACCTTGCTTATCACCAACCCCCATGAAGAGATTTTAGGATTAAAAATACCTCCAGAAATATATGATACAATACAAGAAATCCTGAAAACAATAAATGAAAAAGAGAAATTTTACGGATATAGAAAATAATATTTTCTTTTCTAAAACTCAATAATCAATTACCAAAAACCCTAGCCTCCCGCTAGGGTTTTCCCATCCCCAAACTCAACATAATCCCCTCACCCTCAAAATATTTCCCCCAAAACCCATTTCAATTCAAAATAATTTCTAAATTTGAATAAATAATTTAAAACACAAATGATTATGCCTTCAACATCTGAAGTAGGACACGCCAAAAATGTGGCTAACCTACAAAAACTTTCACAGCAAGTTTCCGTTTACAACCTTTACAATCCGCCTGTACCCAATCTTACGGTTGCCAGTCTTCAGGGATTGTACACTACAGCTAATGCAAAATTAGTCGAGGTCGAAGATAAACGAAATGCCAACAAAAATGCTATCGCACTGCGACAGACCGCTTTCGAAAACCTAAAGCCTATCCTCACCAGAATTATTAATCGCTTAGAAATTTTAGGATTAATGACTGGAACATTAGACCAGGCAAAATCCTTAAACCGCTCTATTCAGGGGAGTCGTAAGAAAAGATCAGTTTCTGCAAAAACTGATGACGAACAACCATCAACCAACAACTCAATTTCTAACTCCCGACAGTCATTTACCCAGCAAGCAGAAAATTTCGGAATTCTTTTGCAGTTATTGGCAACCATTCCCAATTACAATCCGGATGAAGACGAATTGAAATTAACCACTCTCACCACTTACAAAGATTCATTAGTCAACGCTACCCAATTCGTAGACCAAACCGAAGCCGAGCTCAACATCAAGCTCATCGAAAGAGGCCAGATTTTATACGCAGAAGAAACAGGGCTCTACTCCATCGCTCAAAACGTAAAAAAATACGTCAAAAGCCTTTACGGAGGCACTTCACCCGAATATGCAACGATTTCCCCCATTACATTTAAGAAACAAAAATAATATTTACTTTTCCTAAAGCGATACAAGAATAAGATTATAAACAATAAGGATAAAAATATCCGTAATTGTTAAGAAATCAACATTTAACAGCTTGTTTGTCATTACGTAAAAATCTAAGCTACCCTATTTTTAGTGTATTGAGATTCCTAACGGAATGACAAAACGACTATCGGATTCAGTGCTAGGATTAAAAGCGGAGATTCATTTCAATATTCTTTCAATCTAAAGTTACATTCTTACGATGTAACTTTATTTTTTTGCGATATCATTTTATATTGGCACGATTTGACTTTATATTTTAGCGATATTGGTTTATATTTTTGCATCATCAAGTTATATTCTTTCGTCTGTAAGTTATATTCTTCCGTCTGCGAGTTATATTTTTACGTCTGCAAGCTATATTCTTGCTTTATGAAATACTATTATTTCTGTTTTAAATTTACTGGAAATAGATTGAACTCCTTCGGAGTTCTTCTGTGTGCTATATCATTTCTACTACACAGATATTGCTCCTCCGGAGCACTTAATAAAAAGGTCAATTATAAGATTAAATGGTATAATATTATCATATAGCAAAATACTATTCTTCCATCTAAAAAAAACTTATCTCAAATTCCTTAATGCTCTGGAGGAGCAATATCTGTGTAGAAAATACAAATGACGAGATAACAGAACTCCGTAGGTGTTCAATCTTAATATGATAAAATAATCTCGTATTACCCTTTGTATTTCAAAAATAAGTTAACGCCTTTGTTTATCTTATTTTCCAGAATGATTTTTAATAATTCTTTGTATAGCTTGGCGATAAATTAAACGCCAGCATAAAAAGTACTTTTCTGAAAGCAATTCCAATTGATTACAGAAACTCTCGAATAAACAAAAAACCACCGAAAATTCGGTGGTTTTACTATGATTGATTATAATAATCTTAAGCTTCAGATGAAGGATTTTGATCTCCCGCAGGCTTTTCACCTTCTGGTCTTCTGTTTCCTTCTGGTCTCGCAGGTCTTTCAGGTCTGTTTTGACCTTCTGGTCTAGGACCTCTTTGTTCACCTTCTTTCTTCTCTGGTCTTGGTGGTCTTGGCAACAAAACTTTTCTTGAAAGTTTCATTTTCTTACGGTCATCATAACCCATAAATTTCACCTCAACTTCGTCACCTTCTTTGTAAGGAACTTTATCAAGACGAGCCCACTCGATTTCAGAGATGTGAAGTAATCCTTCAGTACCTTTAGCAATCGCTACGAAAGCTCCGAAATCCATTACTTTCACTACTTTACCTTGGTAAACTTCACCTACAACAGGTACAAAAGTAATTTCGTTGATTTTCGCAATCGCTTCGTTGATCTTCTCTCTGCTAACACCAGAAATTTCGATTCTTCCGATCTCACCAACTTCTTCAATGGCGATAACTGTGTCAGTATCTTTCTGCATTTGCTGAATGATTTTTCCACCAGGTCCGATTACAGCACCGATAAAATCTTTAGGGATTTCCATCATCACCATTTTCGGAGCGTGAGGTTTTACATCTTCTCTTGGAGCAGCAATTGTTTCAGTAATTTTATTTAAAATATGGATTCTTCCGTCTTTAGCCTGTAAAAGCGCTTTCTCCATAATATCCATAGACAATCCTTGGATCTTGATATCCATTTGGCAAGCGGTAATTCCGTCTGCAGTTCCTGTTACTTTAAAGTCCATATCACCTAAGTGATCTTCGTCTCCTAAGATATCAGAAAGTACAGTGAATTTTCCAGTTTTTACGTCAGTTACCAATCCCATTGCAATACCAGAAACTGGTTTTGTAATTTGAATACCTGCATCCATCAAAGCCAAAGTTCCTGCACAAACAGTTGCCATAGAAGACGAACCATTTGATTCTAAAATATCAGAAACGATACGGATAGTATAAGGGTTTTCTTCAGGGATCATATTTGCCAAAGCTCTTTGAGCTAAGTTTCCGTGACCAACCTCTCTTCTTGAAGTTCCTCTTAAAGGTCTTGCTTCACCAGTTGAGAATGGAGGGAAGTTATAATGTAAGAAGAATCTTTCGTCATAATTTACCATTACGCTGTCTACCATGTTCGCATCTTTTACCGAACCTAAAGTTACAGCTGTTAAAGATTGAGTTTCACCTCTTGTGAAAATTGCAGAACCGTGAGCTCCAGGTAAATAATCGATTTCAGACCAGATTGGACGAATCGTTTCAGGATCACGACCATCAAGACGAATTTTGTCATTGATAATCATCTGACGCATCGCCTCTTTTTCTACATCGTGGTAATATACTTTCGCGAAAGGAGTTACTCTTTCCAACTCTTCAGCGTCTTCTACATACTGAGCTAAGAATTCAGCCAAAACAGCTTTGAATTTCTCACCTCTTTCTTCTTTGCTTGAAGGTGTTTTTGCTACTTCGTATACTTTATCGTAAGTTTCTTTCCACACTTTTTCACGAATGGCTTCGTCGTGATTTTCGTGGTTATATTCTCTTTTAGGGAATGATTTTCCAACTTTCGCTGCCAATCTTTCCTGAGCTTCTACTTGTTTTTTGATTTCTTCGTGAGCAAAAGTAATCGCTTCAAGCATTTCTGCTTCAGTGATTTCTTTCATTTCACCTTCCACCATTACGATAGAATCTTTTGTTGCTCCAACCATAATATCAAGGTCAGAGTTTTTAAGATCCTCAAATTTAGGGTTGATAGAAAGTTTTCCGTCAATTCTTACTACTCTTACTTCAGACATCGGTCCGTTGAAAGGAATATCAGTAATCGCAATCGCTGAAGACGCTGCCAAACCTGCTAAATCATCAGGAATCGACTGTCCGTCATAAGAAATTAATGAAATCATTACCTGAACTTCCGCATGGAAATCTTCAGGGAACAAAGGTCTAAGAACTCTGTCTACCAAACGCATCGTTAAGATTTCTTGGTCTGAAGGACGAGCTTCTCTTCTGAAAAAGTTTCCGGGGATTTTACCACCTGCATAGAATTTTTCTCTGTAATCTACTGTTAAAGGTAAAAAGTCTACACCAGGATTGGCTTCTTTGTTGGCTACAACCGTTGCTAAAAGCATTGTTCCGCCCATTTTTACTACTACAGATCCATCAGCTTGTTTTGCCAGTTTCCCTGTTTCGATTGTGATTTCTCTGCCGTCTGCAAGAGTAATCAGCTCTGTAATTGCTTGAGGTGCACTCATAAATTGTTTTGTGTTGCGCTCCGTATTGAGCACTTTAATTATTGATAATTTCGTCTAAATGTGATGCAAATTTAGTGTTTTTGTTTTAAATGGAATGGTGAAAGTTATTAGGGCAAAATTCCAAACATTTCATTCTAAATAATTACGGATTTTTCTTATTAAAAATTCTGTAACCCAGCCTCCATTCTATATAATCGGCTTTGTGAAATTTAAATGATCGTAAACCAATTCCTATCAACAGATTCTTCCCAACTGTGTATTGGAAACCAACTCTCTGATAGAAAATAGTTTTATCATAACGTCGGTCAATTTCTTTTTTAAATATATAAAATCCGGGCTGAATCTGAATCGCAAATTTTGAAATTGAAAGTCGGTAAGAAGGGAAAATATTTAACAAAACCTGATCACGCTGAAATCTTTTTGTACTTTGAATGACTCCATTTTCATCCTGATAAAATTTATGATTATAATCTTCGTCATACATCAAACCAATTCCTAATCCCAAAGAAGATTTATAAGTAACCTGTCTGTGGTAAACCGTTTCTATTCCCCAATTTTGATAATATTTACCCTCGTATTTTCTAACCATATCTACATCCGATTCCTGAAAACCAGGATCTACTCCATAAAAAATAGAATGCCTTACTCCGCCAAAAACATTTACATCTAAGGTAGAATATTTATCAAATGCCGACAAAGAATCATGTGGAGCAAATTGCCTTTCATCAAAATGATAAGTAAGAGAAAGTTTTGGAGAAAAAGTATTCATCCCTTTATTCGGAAGTTTCAAAGCTCCATTTGAGAAATGATTAAAATTTAAACCTAAACCTAAGTCAAAGTGTTTTCCTAAATAATATTTATAATTGGCTCCTAAATTAATATAAATACTCACTGATGAGCCAAAAGTCTGATTGATATAACCTTTTTTCAAATCATAGGGAGTCCAGTTGAACGCAAAACCACCACTTGTTTCATAATTCCAGGAATGAGTGGGTGTTTCTTTAATAACTCCTCCAAAAGTTCCGTAGACAGCAAAAGGTTTTCCCATTTCACTGTTTTTAAGGTAATCAAAAGCTATAATTCCTCCACCGTAATAAGGTTTTCCAAATCTTCTGTGCCATTCCTGGCTTCCGTCGGTTTGTACGGTAAGTTCTGCGGACATTCCGATAAAATCTCTATGCTTGAGCTCTTTGAGATAATCATTTGTTCCAAGAAATTTCCCAAACTGCATACTTACAGAACCCTGCAAATTTGATCTGGAAATGGTATCTAATTCCTGAGAGCTGTAAAAAGCCGATATTAAAAGAAAGAAATAGAGATAAAAATGTTTCAAATCTGTAGTTTAAATTTTAAAAACAGCAAATTTAAACGATTTCTTTAAAGATTTATAAATTTTAGCCCTTAATTTTTAGGATTTTAAAAATTAGAGCACAAAAAAAGCAACCTCTTGCGAAGTTGCTTCTTTATTTTTGGAAACCGGATAGATTATTTTCTTAATCCTAATTCAGCGATAATCGCTCTGTATCTTGTAATATCTTTTTTCTTAAGATAATCCAATAAACTTTTTCTCTTACCTACTAATTTTACCAAAGATCTCTCAGTGTTGAAATCGTGACGATTAGCCTTCAAGTGCTGAGATAAGTGGTTAATTCTGAACGTGAATAGAGCTACTTGTCCTTCAGCGCTTCCTGTGTCTTGTGCAGATTTACCGTGCTTTGCGAAAATTTCTGCTTTTTTTTCTGTTGTTAAGTACATTCCAATATTGTTTAATGATTATTATGTAACGGGTGCAAAAGTACGACTATTTTTTTAATCACCAAAACACTAATCTAAAATTGGAAATAAAATGTCAATTAAAAACCTTATATTATTTCTAAATAATACATTATCAGTATTTTTTAATAAATATTTAAGGAAACCATCATACTTTGGAGACATTATTGATTTCATATATTAAAATTGATAGAAAAATATGTTAACAAATTCTTAAATAAATTATGTCATCCCATTAAAAGACAGTAATTTTACACCCGACAAAAAGATGAAAAATTTTTTATTTTATACGCTTATTTCTTCTGTGTTTATCCTCAGTGTTTCTTCTGTAAAAGCGCAGAGAACCTCGGATTATGATAAAACAAAGAAAGTTTTATATTTCAATCCTGAAGTAGAACCCGATATTGAAGAAATAAAAGAACCCACCAATCTTGCATTCTTCAGTGCAGTTTCGGATAACATCAGTGCTTTCCGTAAAAACAAAATGCTGAGATCTGAAGTTCAGGTTTCTTTTGACAGCATTGATTCTAAAACAATTACCGAATACAGCAAAAACAACGATGCCGACTTTGTGATTGTTCCTAAAGTAAAATATTTCAAAGTAGGATTGGGAAAATATGTTTTCTCTAACCAGGTTGTCGTAAGCATGAAACTTTTTGATGCAGAAGGAAATCTAATTACATCTTCAGAATACGATACTTACCGAAAAAACATGCGTCTTTTAGGCTCTACCGAAAATTCAATAAAAATAGGAACCAACGGCGCCATGAAAAACATTCTTAAGGAATTAAGAAAGATAAAACCTTCTGCAGAAGCCGGTTTCTAAACTTTAAATAAACCTTAAATTTGGTGCATCATTCTCTCATTCTAAAAATTTGAGTTATTTTTGCATATCAAAAATTTCAGGTTTTGAATTCTACACACGAACTTACATTTAATCCAGCCGATATTGCCGAAAGACTCAGTGAACTTCCCGCTGATGAAAGGCTACTCGCTTTTTTGAAAGTTCCGAAGCAGTACAAAGCCGATGTTTTTTCGCATTTAGATCCTGATTTTCAAGAGGAAACCATTCGAAGTATTGGAAGTGATGATGTTTCAGAAATCCTGAATGCCATGACTCCCGATGACAGAACGGCTCTGTTTGAGGATTTTCCGGATGAACTGATCAAATATTCTATCAATCATCTTAATCCGCAGGAAAGAAGAATTGCCTTGAAACTTCTTGGTTACAATTCAGATTCTATTGCGCGTCTGATGACTCCTTATTACATTCAGATCCGAAAAGAATGGACGGTAAAAAGATGTCTTCAGCAAATTAAAAAAGTTGGTAAACGGGTAGAAACCATCAATCATCTATATGTAGTTGATGAAAGAAATCACCTTATTGATGATTTAGCTTTAGGAAGTTTATTGTTGGTGGAAGAAGACACTTTAGTTTCCGAACTGACAGACAATCAATTTGTTGCCATTAAAACAACAACATCAAAAGAAGACGCCGTTACATATTTTGAAAAATATGACAGAACCGCACTTCCCATTATTACCGAAGCCGGAGTTTTGGTTGGAATTGTAACGATTGACGATATTTTAGATCAAATTGAATCACAAAACACCGAAGATATTCAGAAATTCGGGGGACTTGAAGCTTTAGATTTACCTTATACCCAAACTTCTCTGATCGAAATGATCAAAAAAAGAGGAATGTGGTTGGTTATTTTATTTTTCTCTGAAATGCTGACCGCTTCTGCGATGGGTTTCTTTGAAGATGAAATTCAGAAAGCCGTTGTTTTGGCATTATTTGTTCCGTTAATTATTTCCAGTGGAGGAAATTCTGGTTCTCAGGCTGCAACTCTGATTATTCGTGCAATGGCGTTACAAGAAATCGGTTTAAAAGACTGGTGGTATGTAATGAAAAAAGAAATTTTCACCGGACTTTTATTGGGAGGAATCTTAGGTATCATAGGTTTTCTTAGAATAATGATTTGGCATAAAGTCGGTTTTTTCGATTACGGAATTCATTGGGCTTTTGTAGGCTTGAGCGTTGGAGTTTCTTTAGTAATGATCGTTTTGTGGGGAACACTTTCGGGTTCTATGGTTCCTTTTATTCTTAAAAAACTAAAACTCGATCCTGCAACTTCTTCTGCTCCGTTTGTTGCTACTTTGGTAGATGTTACCGGATTAATTATTTACTTCTCGGTTGCCGGACTTTTCTTAACCGGAAAACTTTTGTAATTTTAGGCAAAGTCTTAAATTTTATGAGAGTTGTATCTTTAGTTCCTTCTATTACAGAAGCTTTATTTGATTTAGGTTTAACAGAAAATGAAATTGTAGGAAGAACAAAATTCTGCATTCATCCCTCAGAAAAAGTAAAAAATGTAGAAATTATCGGTGGGACAAAAAATCTTAATATTGAGAAAATTAAAAGCTTCAAACCTGATTTAATTTTAGCTAATAAAGAAGAAAACGTTAAGGAACAGGTTGAAATTTTAATGAAGGATTTCAAAGTAAATGTTTACAATACAGAGACGATCGAAGATAATTATTACCTGCTGAAAAACCTTGGATTACTATTTAATAAAGAAGAAAGAGCACAAGTTTTCAATCTAAAGATCTACGAAATTCTCAATCAGACCAAAATAAATTCAACAATAAAAGTGGCTTATATTATTTGGAATAATCCTTACATGACGGTTGGTTCTGACACTTTTATTCATCATATTTTAAGTGAAGTTGGTTTTGAAAATATATTTAAAAATCAAACCCGTTATCCGGAAATCCAGACAGAAGATTTAGCTGAAGCAGATTTTATCATGTTGTCTTCCGAGCCTTTTCCATTTAAAGAAAAACATATTGCCGAACTAAAAAAGGTTTATCCTGATAAAAAAATTATGATTGTGGATGGTGAAGCTTTTTCGTGGTACGGAACACATATTGCGAAGTGCGAGAATTATTTTAAAGAATTGATTGCTGAATTTAATGATTAAATAAAAATGAGTTTGTCATTATATTGATCACGTTTTAAATAAAAAAACTCCGACAAAAATTTATGTTGAGATAAGATTACAAAATCTTTGAAACTTCATTACAAAGCCATTCCAATAATTCTAAATCTTCTTTTGTAAAAGGATCGATGGTATGAGAATCGATATCGATCTGACCAATGTTTTCTCCATTTTTAAAAATAGGAACTACAATTTCAGCTTTTGTATCGATTGAACAGCTTAAATAATTATCCTGCAAATGCACGTCGGGAACGATAAATGTTTCGTTGGAAACAGCCACCTGTCCGCAAATACCTTTTCCGTAAGGAATAATCGTATGATCGGTTTCTGCTCCTACGTAAGGTCCTAATTTAAGTTCGTCTTTATCTCCGTTTTTAAAGTAAAAACCAGTCCAGTTGAAATAAGAAATTTCTTGGTCTAATAAATGACAAACTTTTTGAAGCTTCTCTTCGGTATTATGTTTTGGACTTTCAAGAATCGACGAAAGTCTTTTTTTTAACTCAGACATAGTAATATTTTTTATGAAAATTGTTTCAGAGAAAGCTCATTCTTAAACCCGAACATTCCTCTTTCTTTTATCATTTCTGCAACGCCATCCGGAAGCTGATTTTCCCAACCGCTGATATTGCATGCGATTTTTCTTAGAATTTCTCTTGAATATATTTCCAAAAACTCAGGATTATAGGTAGTAATATCTACAATACGATTATTAAGTTTGAAATATTTGTATAATTCTTTTAGATTTTCTTCTACTTTTAACGTTGAAGAATCTAACAATTCATGAGTTTCAGGATCTTTGTACGGATACAGATAAACTCTCATTCCGTTTCTGAAAAACTTACCAAAAGCTTCCAAAATACCTCCCGAAAGATCTTTGTAATATTTCTCGTCAAATACCATCAATAAGTTATTTACCCCCATCGTTACGCCAATATCACCATTGGTATAATGAGAGAAATAATCGATAAGTCTGTAATATTCTGAGAAGTTTGAAATGATAACCGTATATCCTAATTTACCTAAAACATCTACACGATCAAGAAAATCTCTTTCATCAATATCTCCGTCTGCGCGAAGGTTTGAAATGGTGATTTCAATAAGAACCTCAGTTTCCTCCTGTGTACAAATAGCATCTTTCAGGAACATTTCCATTCCGTTGCGAATCATGTCTATATTTACTTTGGTAACCGGTCTGAAACTTCCTCTTACCGCAAAAATGTTTTTCTTATATAAAATATCTGCAGGAAGCATGTTATTCCCTTGAGAATTGAAGATTACAGCATCTGTCATATTATTTTTCACCAGCTGCAAAGACATCAATCTATTGTCAACATACGCAAAAGCCGGACCGCTGAAATCAATCATATCAATCTCAAGATTGTCTGTAGAAACCTCATCATAAAGAGACTCTATCAACCTTCTTGGGTTATCGTAATAATTATATGCTCCGTAAATAAGGTTTACACCAAGATTCCCTAGTGTTTCCTGCTGCAAAGTAGCATCATTCTCTTTGAATTTTACGTGAATGACAATCTCATTATAATCTTCATTTTCTTTCACCTGAAAACGAATCCCGACCCAGCCGTGACCTTTTACCGTTTTGTCAAAATTGATGGTTGTTACCGTATTTGCATAAGAAAAATATTTTCTTCCAGGGTTAGTATCCCTAGAAATCCTTTCTTCAATTAGTGAAACTTCGTAGCGAAGCATTTTTCTAAGTCTGTTTTGGGTAACATACCTGTTTTTTACTTCTTTTCCGTAAATCGCATCACTAAAATCTTTGTCGTAAGCCGACATTGCCTTAGCAATTGTACCGGAAGCGCCTCCTGCTCTAAAAAAGTGTCGTACAGTTTCCTGCCCTGCTCCAATCTCTGCGAAAGTACCATAAATAGTAGGATCTAGATTAATTGTTAATGCTTTTTGTTTAGGAGTTAATTTCTGATACATTAGGACATTAAATTTTTCGTAAATTTACCAAAATTAAAACAACCTCAAAAGAAAATGAAGTTGAAATTTTTAGGAACCGGAACTTCCCAAGGCGTTCCCGTTATAGGCTGCACTTGTGAGGTATGTACTTCTCAAAATCCAAAAGATACTCGTTTTCGGGCTTCAGCGATGATTACTACCGATGAGAACAGGAAAATACTGATTGATTGCGGACCCGATTTTCGGCAGCAAATGCTTATCAACAAAGAAAATCACATCGACATTACATTACTTACTCATGAGCATAATGATCACGTGATCGGTTTGGACGATATGCGCCCGCTAATTTTTAAAAGCGGTAAAAACATGCCTATTTATTGTCTCTCAAGAGTTGGACAGGAAGTTAAAAACCGATTTCCTTATGCTTTTGCAGACATTCGTTATCCCGGAGCTCCCGCTTTTGATTTGCACGAAATAAATCATGAAAGTTTTACTGTCTTAGATACAGAAATTACTCCTATCGAAGTAATACATTACAAGATTTCTATTTTAGGATATAAGTTTAAAAAGTTAGCATATATCACCGATGCCAACTTTATTTCTGATTCAGAAAAAGAAAAGCTACAAGATTTAGATATACTTATTCTAAACTGTATCCGAAAATTTGACCCCCATCCCGCCCATTTTGTATTGGCGGATGTTATTAATTTGTATCATGAGCTAAAACCTAAAAAATTATTTCTAACTCATATCAGTCATCATTTTGGGTTGCATGATATTGAAGATAAGCTACTTCCCGACGGAATGCATCTTGCCTACGATGGTTTGGAAATAAATTTTTAAAATTTTTCTTCAAAAAGCTTTTGAACATTGAAAAAAGTTCCTATATTTGCACACCAATTTGAAACAAACAACAACGTTTGGAGTAAACATCAAGCCCAGGTGGCGGAATTGGTAGACGCGCTGGTCTCAAACACCAGTTCTTAGGAGTACCGGTTCGATCCCGGTCCTGGGTACAAGACCGGAAAGAGGTGATAATTCACTTTCTTTCCGGTTTTTTTTCGTCCCTAACTCATTGTTTATCTGATATATGTAAGAGACTAAAACATTAGCTTGAGTGGTTCGATAATGATTTTTAAAAAATTGCAGTTTTTCAGGGAATATCGAACCAATGATTTTACGTTTTACGTCGATATCCCCGTCAATATAGACTTTCGCAAGGTCTACTAAGTTCGATAATGCTTGGTCTAGTAGTTTTTGAAAATCTATTTTCTTATTATCTTTTTCTTTAGTTAATTTAGATTCAAGCTTTTCAATTTGTCCTTTACAGTCGGTCTTAATTTCAAGATAATCTTCATCATCAATTACCTCCTCCATCAGTTTATTTCTTGCCTGTTTCAATCTGCTGTTTAAACGATCTATTTCTAATAGAATTGCTTTCCTTTCTCTTTGGGGATTATTGATTAATTTTTCAAAATTTTGCCTCAACACCTTTTTCAAATAATTTTTTATAGATGCGCGCATTTCTAATGACTGCAATATCTCTAAAAATTTAGAATTAATAATCTCAGATTTGTAACGGTATGAACACGGGGACTGGCAATGATAGTAATAATATTTATTTCCGGAACGTCCCGTAGAGGCACTGCCTGTAATCAAATGACCACATTCTGGACACACAAGGAAACCTCTTAATGGCAAATTATCGTCAGACAGTACTTTTACATTAGGTCTGGCTGGATTCACATTTCCATCCATTATACTCTGAACTTTTTCGAATAGTTCTTCACTGATTAAAGGTTCATGAATACTCTTAACAAAATGAGCCTCCTCTTCATTGAATTGTTCCACGTAAATTTTCCCGCAATATGCGGTATTGCGTAAACTTGCAAGAAAGGCACTTATCTTAACTGGCTTTCCATTTTTTCTGTTCATCATGTCCATTATCTGGCTCGCTGAATACACGCCTTTGGACATTTCATTAAATGCCCATCTCATATTAGAAGCTTCCGGTTCCTGTTGAATTACATACTTTTTTCCATTCTCCGTAATTCTATTAACATAGCCGTAAGGTGCCCTTCCCATTAATCTGCCTTCTTTTTTTGCACGGCGCATTCCATAATAAGTATTCAAAGCGCGCCTGTCATTTTCAACTTCTGGCGCGGCAAGATATATGGCCAGCATCATTTTATTTTCAGGAATTGAAAGATCTAGAGGCTGCTCAATGGCCTGCGGTTCAACATTAATTTTCCTAAGTATATTAATCATCTGATAGGCATCGCCAGCGTTCCTGCTGAAGCGATCCCATTTTGTAAAGAGCAGCACGTTCGTTTTTGAGCTTTTTCTCTTTAGCGTATCCAGTAGTTTGATCCACTCTGGCCTGTTAAAAGTCTTAGCAGAATAATCTTCATAGATTATTTGACCTACTTTAATATTATTGTTTTCACAGTAACGCTTTAATCGCTCCTCCTGATCTCTTTGCGAATAGCCTTTATCTGCCTGCTCGTCAGTTGACACACGGATATATAAATCGGCTCTTTTCATTTCTACAGTATTAAAATATTATTCATCCAAAAAACGCTTTAATACGATTGTTGATAGCATTTTTAGAAATTCTACAATCTGTTCCGCTTCCGCAATTGTTAGCTCAACTCTCTCCTCTTCTTTAAATATTTTGATAATATCATCAATCCTTATATTTTTAACTTCAACTTTCCTTTCCATGACCGATATCTTTTGAATAAAAATATTCGGCATAATCAATCATAATGAATTGAGGCATTTACTTGCAACACTTGGCTTAGAAGTGCAAATTGATCTTAAAAGAAAAATTATAGTTTATCTCGCACTTTTAACGTTTACTCAAAAGATACAGCCTCTCAAAGCATTGTTCTACACAAATGCAGTAGCAAAGGCTCTCTCCTGTAAGTGAGCATTAGCAACAGAATTTACAATTTTGTTTATTATTTTTAAAGTGGCAACAAGAATGGTTGCGAAGAAATTCATCTTTCTTAGATGCAACTAAAATACAAATAATCAGTTGAATGTTAAAATTATAAGGTATAAAATCTAATTTTACTTTGTAAAATTTTGGAGGCAGGGACTATGAAACTATATTAAGCGATAATACATCATTTCTTAATAATGACACCTTAATTGCCAAGTAGCAAAAAAATATTAAAAAAACAGTAATACCGTTTTTTCCGTACAAGCCATATAAAATACTTTTTAGCCTAAATTGAATCCAAGAGCTTATGAACTCGATTATCCAATTTGCTTTTTAAGTTCCTCCTTACTTGGAAGGATAGCCTTATACTCTTTTGCAAATATTGTATTGTTGTTTTCTGGAAGTGTAAACTCGATGACTGTTTTGTTTTCTTCCTTGCAGAGAATAATTCCGATAGTAGGATTCTCTTCTTCCAGCTTTACTTTTCTGTCGTAATAATTGACATACATCTGCATTTGCCCGATATCCTGATGGCTCAGCTTTCCAATTTTTAGATCAAAAAGCACGAAACACTTCAATAAACGATTGTAAAACACTAAATCCACAAAGAAACTGTCGCCTTCGAATGTAAATCTGCGTTGCCGCCCTTCAAAGAGAAAGCCTTTTCCTAACTCCAGCATAAAATGCTCTAATTTATTGATGATCCCAGTTTCCAAATCACTTTCGGAATAGCGATTATCTTTTTTTAGATCTAAGAATTCCAAAACATAGTGACTTTTTAGAACATCGGTCGGCTTTTCTATGATCTGTCCTTTCTGAGCTAACTTCTTCACTTCTTCCTCATTTCTGCTTAATGCTAACCTTTCATATATAGCTGAATTAAACTGTCTTGTAAGCTCTCTAACACTCCAGTTATTCTGACTCGCCTCTATTTCATAAAAATTTCTCTCATCTGAGTTTTCAATCTTCATTAATTGAATGTAGTGAGACCATGATAATGAAAAAAAAGAATTACGAGACACTGTTTCGTATTTTTCAGAAATTCTATTTTGATACGTTAAATAAAACTTTCTCATCCACTGCAAATTATCTACTGAGTAACCTCTGCCGAATTCTTTTGTCAATTGTTGACTTAGATTTTTCAAGGTTTCTTTTGCATACTCTGCTCTATCCTTTCCGTCCTGCTCATTCTCAATGATCACCTTACCTATTTCAAAGTAAGTCAATACTATAGCGGTATTGATATTTCGAACAATACTGCGTTTAGCATTTTCGATTAACTGCTTTATTGAAATAAAAAGATTGGATGGTAATTGACTCATATCTAAAAAATTAAAATTATCTCTGGACTCCACAGCACTAACATTTTGTGCGATATAAAGCTAATTAGCAGTATTAAAAGAAAGTTGCCGGGATTGGCTGTCATTGGCTGTCATTGGCGTAATCCAAAACGATTTCAACCAAAGAATACATCAATACTTCTCACAAGTTGTACTGTGCATTAAATAAGATTTCAATGTGATGAATCAGATCATTTTTTCATAATAAACCGGTAAAAAGGCAGCTAAGGTATTGTTGCCAGCCAGCGCTTTTCCCACCAAAAGACTACGGCATAAACGGTTTGCTCCCTAAAGGTACCCTCCAATTATTCCGTTTCCTTTTGGTCATTTTTCTTTGTCAACACTTCATATCTGCTTTCTTTTTTCCGGTTTTTCTTTTGAAAAATATTAAACGAAGCCTGAAAGGCTTTCAGAGAAAGAACGCATAAAAGATTGAGAACAAAACAAAATATAATAAGTACGGGAAATTCAAGTCTCTGCCGTACAAGAGCACTCACATGGATTTTAATATTGTCAATGAAATAAAATTGAGTTATTCACGAAAAGGCAATTCAGAGAAATTAATAAGTTGTTCACGTGATGCAGTTGATGTATTTCGTCAATACTTTGATATTGATGAAATAGACTATAGGGAATCATTTTTTGCATTATATTTAAATCAGGCAAATAAAGTTTTAGGTATTAAGAAAATATCTGAATCAGGTATTTCTTCAACAATTGTTGATGTAAGAATTATTATGCAAGCCGCACTATTATGCAATGCATCTGCCGTAATCTTAGCACATAATCACCCATCAGGAAATTTAAATCCTTCAAATGAAGATTTAAAAATAACTCAGAATATAAAAAATGCCTCAGAATTTCTAAATATTAAATTACTCGATCATTGCATTTTAACCTCAACTGATTACATGTCATTTGCCGATGAGGGGCATTTTTGAATCAAAAATTATTACTACCTAAAGTAAGCGACAATCATGAATTGTCGCTTACTTAAAATTCGGCGAAAAGACAATTCCTTCCTTGGGGTCAGAAACGTCTTTTCGCAAATGTCAGGAGTAACCCTATTGAGAAAAATATAGGTGCTTACATTTTCTCAAAAAGTTACAGGCAAATGTTAGTTTATCTACATAAACTCAGATTACAAGAAAGGCTATTCCTGAAGAAATAGTCTGGATTTTAAATGATGATTTTTTTATAAAGTTCCTGTACTTTGAGGGTTAAACTGAAAATTAACTTTCTGTCTATTACCCGCATTATCTGCTATCCAAATATCAAAACTTTGGGAAACTGTAGATTCAGAAGTATAGTACAACCTGAATTCCTTTTCAGTTAACGGATAGAAATCATTAGGAACAAAGGATGGATCGTTAAATAAACGAAGACTTCCCTGCCCTTCGGACTGAAAATATCGTATTGAATAAGTGGTTCCTGTATAATTTCCATTTGGAATAATACGACATCTGATTTCTACAGTTTCACCTTTAGCAATGTATTTCTGAACAGGCATTACCTCTACCTCAAAAGGAAAATTCTGTTGAATTTCTAAATCATTTTTTTCACATGATTGTACAAACAATCCAATCATAACTACCATGATGAAAAATTTAAATAGTATTCCTGTTTTATTATTAATTATATTTTTCATTGTAAATATTTTAAAAATTATATCTTATTCCAATACCCAGCAGAGAATGAAACTGAGCCATTTGACTATTTTTCAAAAACCTCAGTTGTCCATTGACCAGAAAAACCAAGTGATCCGTCACATAACTTTCAATGGATAGCTTACCATTTGCTCCATAAATAAAATTATCTGTTGCTGTTAACATTGAACCGTCATATAGCAATTCATTGCCCCTGTTAACCTGTTCGTAACCCGCAAGACCTCCGATTCCAAGATTAAGATTGATTGTGCGTGTGAAGTCTCCCCATACATAAAAACTGTAACCACCGCCCAGCAGGAACGTATCTATCGGAATATTATAATTGGTGTATTCATAATACTTTATGCTATATTCTGCCAGTCCAAAAAAGTAATTACCATTCCCTAGGTAAGAAACAAGCCCCGCACTTAGCGCATAATTTTGATTTTCAGGAGATTTTGGAAACACTGAATAAGAAAATTCAACACCTGTCTGTCCAGGAATCATTTGTTGAGCAAATGTTTTGCTGTTCAATACAATCGTTAAGATGACTGCTAAAAAAATTTTGTTCATCTTACTTTGTTTTTATGGTTAAACTCTTTATCAATCTTGCACGAATCAGATCTGAATTTTCAAGATGTATCTTCTGATGTCTTCCCCCGTTCTTCTCCAGAATTTCGATTTCCAGCACCTGATCTTTTAAAAGAGTAAACTGATCCAGCAGATAAACCCCTTTTATGTTTGAATGATCAGCTGCTGTCATTTGCGGGAAATAGGTTCGAACCTTTTCTAATACCTTATCCTGAACAACCGTTCGTTTTAAATTTTTCTTATCAACAATTTTAAAGTTGATCCATTCAATACTATATGCCACATTACTTTGATTCTCAATCTGCAATGTGAAATAAAATTTGTTTTCATTAACGTGGAGTGCCCTGACCGAAAACTCAATTCCATAACTTTTTGAAACAATATGTTTAGTGGTTCTGTTGCTTTTCTTGTAGAGATTTTCCATAATAAGCTCTGTCAGAGTAGTGGAGCTTCCTTTAAGGTCCTCAAACAATACATCAGTAGTATATTGCCGTTCAATACCCCTTTGAAGTTTTACTAAATCATAGCTGAGTATTTCCGGATAAGAACTGTAAGACACATCAAAATTGTAAAATTTTCCATCTTCAGTAATGACCGAAAAATTGGTTTCCTCTTCAAAATCTCTTACAGCCGATTTAATCCGAAGAACATTTCCGATAGGCTCTGCCTTATTGGCAACTAAAAGTTCACTCCCCAGATCAACATATCGTATCGGTGATGGAAAAATCACGTGGCTTGTTTTACTGTAGGCGACCTGCATTTTGAAAGGTTCCAATTTTGCCTGTTCCAGGGAAATATAAGTTGTCACAGAATCCTGACCAAATATCTTGCTTGCCAATAGAAGTAATAGCATAATGAGAATATAATGGCTCTTTTGTGTATTCATTTTTTAATTTTTTGATTAGTTATTTTTGGGTAAGAGTAATACCTGATGGCCCGCTTTTACAGTAACTTTCAATTGTCTGACTCTTTTTTGAAAATAGCCTGACAATCCCTGTACGACTCCCCTGCTAAGATCAGCGGCAATCTGTTGTCCTGCTGATTGGGTCATCATAATATTGGTACCGGAAGTCTGGCTCATGTTAGCTACAATATCGCTTACCGCATCTCGTTCCGGTGAATAAGGAACATATAAACCCAATTGTCCATCATTGTCATGAACATTGATTTCTACAGGATAGACATTAGCCTTATACTGAATGGAGGATATTTTTAACTGAAGCCGCCCGCCCTGAAATTTACTTACCGCAATTAGCAAACTGCCTGCTGGTATTTCGGTTCGTCCGAGTTGCATCGCTTCTGAAATCCTAATGGATACTGTACTTTCGTTTACCAAAGTCTTAGTTTCATAGACCACACCCCTTATTGCGTTTTTTCCTTGAACTAATTTCTCTGCATCATTTTGACTGTCATAAAATCTATTCTGATTTAAACCTGCAATAAAGGCACTATCAGATGGTTCTCTGTACAATGAAGAAACAATAGTGGGATGTGCTGGTTTTGCTGAAGTCAATTTAATCTTCTTTTCAGTTGGTATTTCCACCTTTTCTTTTGGTGCCCGATCTTCCTGTTTTGAAGTCGTTGGAAGGTACTTAGCTGCCATCTGATATGATTTTTCCATGAGTTCTAGCTGATCATTTATTCCTAAGCCAACAGGAACAGCATTATTTTGCATCGCTTCATTCTTTAATCTTGAAATTTCTTTCCTCAAATTATTGACTTCCTGATCATCCCGACCATAAAATGAACTCAAGGTTTGTTGGGAATTGCGATAGCTGTTCAGAGCATTCTGATCTGATTGCTGAAGAATACTTGTTCTAGCCGCTACACTTGATGGATTGTTATTAGAATTTGAATCGCTTTGGTCATTCCAATAATCGGATAAGGTAGTTACAGCATTTCTTTTCTCTTCGTTCTTTTGCTCTAACAACTGCTGCTCATAAGCTTTTTGCTTATCAGACTGCAACTGTCCTTCTTTTGCCTGCGGAATGGCAGCATTAAAACCACTCTCTTCAATATTAATATTGTTGGCTTTTGGTTTAAAAATGAGGTAAAAGCATGACGCACATACGGCAGCCATCAAAAAATAGATGATAGGCTTCTTCAGTCTTTCCCACTGCGCTTTGGGAGGGTCACTCACTCCGTTGGAATTTTGTGAGAGATCATTTTCGGTCACTTTAATTTTCTCTGAGTCTTTCATATTCTATTTTTTAATGAGTGGTTCTACTGCATCATTCTGTCCAGAATCTTTTTCGATAGATTTCTTATAAATACCATCAATATGATTGATAGACATGGTATTACTTCTTTGATTTGTAGAAATAAAAACACTGATAATGACAATAATTGTCAGCAAAACATAACTTCCAAAGAAAACCTTGGTTAGAAATTTTTGTCGCTCTACTGGAAGAACTTTCCAACGCCTTTCAACCTTTACAACATAATTTTCTATTGTATCTCTTAGTTTTTTCATTGCAGTTATTTTAGCGTTCAACAGTTTCAACATCTCTATTTTCAAGCACGTTGAATTTTTCAATGGTAAACCCCTGAGGATTGCTGTCAGACCTTACCGAATTAACCAGTGAACAGTTGGTAACTAAATTTCTGATGGTAAGATTGCTGGATCTGATAATAAATTGTCTTGCGTACGTCTTTACGTCATAAGGGTAACTTTCAAAGTTGGCAACGACACTGTCCACCTCAATTCTCTGCTGAATATTACCTGAAATGATTCTGTTATAGTAACCTTTTTCCTGAAGGTCTCTATAGTAATTGAATGCGGATTGATCAGCCAAATTAAAAGCCCTTTTTATATTGCTTTCAATAGCATTCTTATCAGGTGCTATCGTGAAGAACAATTCATGAAATCGTCTCACATGCTCTCTTGCTTCAACAGGTCTGTTAATCGACATATCCTGAGAAAGGGCAACCATTAAAGATTTACCATTGTCCAGCACATAGATTTTCTCACGTTGTTCTTCAGCGAACTGATAGGATTTGAATACCACGACCCCTACTACTCCAAAACACAACATAGCAAAAACGAACGTAAACAAGCGGATCTGCTTAAAGCTGCTCTCAATATTTCTTAAAGTTTTAAATTCCATAGAACTGTATTTTTTATTTTAATAATCTTCCCGAAATATTTCCTGTTGCTGAACCTACTGCCGCTCCTGCAACATTGCCTGATTTCGTAGCTGTCTGGTTCACATTACGCATAAAATTGCCTGCTCCTCCTGCCTGAATTACCCAACCAGTCACTGTTGGCACCGTAAAATACCCTATGATCCCAATCACCATATAGATGATGTAAACGGTATTTGAGGTATCAGGAATGAAGGTTGGATCTGCGAGCATTTCGATATCCCGTTCTAAGATCAAGGTTTGTATTTTGGCAAGAATGGCACTGAAAATATCAGCAACAGGTAACCATAGGTAAACACTAATATATCTTGTCAGCCATTGACTTAAAGTGCTCTGAAATCCATCCCAGACGGAAATCGCAAATGCTATTGGTCCCAAGATTGAAAGGACTATCAGAAAGAAGGTTCTGATGGTATCAATAACTAAGGCTGCCGATTGAAACAATATTTCAAGAAACTCCCGGAAACCATCTCTGATATCTTTCTTGATGGCAAACATTTCTCTTTCAATATACATTCCGGACATAGTGACCAAATCCGATGGTGACCATCCGAGCTCCTCCAGCTTTTTGTCAAATTCTTCGTTTGAAATAAGATAAGCCATCTCCGGATTCCTTAGCATCGCTTCCCGTTCCAAAAGATCTTTTTTCTGCTGCAGTTCATTCATATCCAATATCTGATTTTCCAGCATTGAATGACTTCCCTGAACAATAGGACTCATCACACCATTCAGACTTCCTAACACCAATGTCGAGAAAAACATGATGCAGATACCTATGGCAAAAGGTCTCAGCATAGGAAACAAATCAATAGGCTCCGCACGGCTCAATGACTGCCAGACTTTTAATGCCACATAGAACAAGGCTCCTAAACCAGCGACGCCTTTGGCCACTGCCGCCATATCAGCACACATCGGCATCATTTCTTCGTAAACGGAACGCAGGACTTCGTGTAAGTTGCTTGGTTCCATCTTACCAGTATTTTTGATTGGAGGTTCCGTAAAGATCTAATACCCTTTGGGTATTGTTCTGTTTTTTGGCTCTCAGATAACTAACCGAAATATTCTTATTGGTATAGTATCTTACCAGATTATGATACGCTTTGACCTCTTTATATACCCGGTCAACTACATCCATCCTTTCTTTATCATTCAGAGAAAGCCCGTTAGAAGTGATGATCTCCTTCAGTTCTTTCAATAGCTCCGTACTCTCAGTAAGAAGTGCCGAATAACCATTGGCAATGGAAGCTAATTCCTGCGCATTGAAGTTGGGGTCATTCAGCATTTTACCGAAATTGTTTACATACATCTCCGAAACATCTCCCACCAAAAGAACAGTCTGCTGAACCTTTCTGGCATCTTTTACCAGATTATTGATAGCTTTCAACTGGTCATAATATTCCTTTCCTTGTTCATACACCTTTTTAACTTCATTGAAGTTTTTTACGACATTGGATACCGTCGATGAAGTCTGTACAATTTCATTGGCTGAGTTTAAAATTCCAGATGCCAGATTGGCTGGATCGGTCACTACAAATTGTGCTTTTGCATAGGTGATGGTAGCGAAGAATGCCACCATCATCGTTTTGATGAATAAATTTTTCATTGTTGTAAAATTTTAAATGATTTAATTGTCTTTCGTATTCGATTTGATTCTCTTGAGAGAAATCCGCTTGATGGCATGTTCCACATTGCCGTCAAGTTCCGATGCAAGATTCATCACTTCCATCTTTTCCGTTTCTTCTGTAGTATAGGCCAGATATTCTTCTGTAGATACTTCAGTTGCATAGACCGCAGAGTGAGTTCCTCCTAATCCAATCCAGACTTCTTTGTAAAGCCTTCGGGGGTCATTGTTCATATTGATAGAAAGAACCTGAGATTTTTCTTTGTCAGTCAATCCCAGCATCGCCTGGATATCATCAAACTTGTTCATGTACTTCCTTTGGTCAAGAAGAATCTTACAATCCGAATTGTTGATGATACTTTCCTTAACAATCGGTGACTGAATAATATCATCGACTTCCTGAGTCACCACAATGGCTTCTCCGAAAAATTTCCTTACCGTCTTGAAAAGGTATTTGATGTACTCTGCCATACCTTCTTTGGCAATGGCTTTCCAGGCTTCTTCGATGAGGATCAGTTTTCTGATTCCTTTGAGCCTTCGCATCTTATTGATGAAGACTTCCATTATGATAATGGTCACAATAGGAAACAGAATTTTATGATCTTTAATGGCATCGATTTCGAAGACAATGAAACGCTTGGATAATAAATCCAACTGCTTCTCTGAATTGAGCAGATAGTCATACTCCCCTCCTCTGTAATAAGGTTCTAGCACGTTGAGAAAGTTGGCAATATCAAAGTCTTTTTCCCTGACTTTCTTATGCTCCAGTACTTTCTGATAGTCATCTTTAACGTATTCATAGAATCCATTGAAAGAAGGATGCTGGTCATTGATTTTAATCCTTTCAATATATCCGCTGACTGCATTGGACAGGGCCACTTCTTCTGAACGGGTCGGTGGTTCATCATCTCTTTTCCAAAGTGTCAGAATCAAGGTTTTGATACTCTCCCTTTTTTCGATGTCAAAGATTCCGTCATCGGTGTAAAATGGATTGAAAGCAATGGGATTGTCTTCGGTGTAAGTAAAATATACCCCATCCTCACCTTTTGTCTTTCCTTTAATGAGTTCACATAATCCCTGATAGGAATTTCCGGTATCTACAAGAAGGACATGTGCTCCCTGCTCATAATACTGTCGTACCATATGGTTCGTAAAGAAGGATTTACCACTTCCGGAAGGTCCAAGAATAAACTTATTTCTATTGGTGATAATCCCCTGCTTCATCGGCAGATCTGAAATATCCAGATGAATCGGTTTTCCTGTCAGACGGTCAGCCATCTTAATCCCAAATGGTGACGGTGAATCCTGATAGTTGGTTTCCCCTGTGAAAAAACATACAGCAGGTTCGATGAATGTGTAGAAGCTTTCTTCACTTGGAAAATCTGCTGCATTGCCCGGAATTCCTGCCCAATATAATGTTGCTGTATCTGTCGTATTATGACGGGGTTTACATTCCATTAAAGCCAAAGCACTTCCTGTATCATTTTTTAACTGCTTAAGCTCAGTAGGATTGTCAGACCATGACATAACATTAAAATGAGCGCGGATAGATTGTAACCCGAAAGAATGTGCTTCATTCAAATACTTTTCAATCCATTCCTTATTAATCTGATTGGCTCTGCTATACCTTGCCAGAGAATGCATATTTCTTGCAGATTTTTCAAACTGACGAAGGTTCTCATCACTGTTGTCAATGAACAGATACTGGTTATAAATGTGATTGCAACTGAGCAGAAGACCCACGGGAGAAGCAAATGATAGAAGACAGTCACTGCGGTCGGTGCTTAACTTCTCATAACGGCTGTGTGATGAAACAGTGCCGGGCAGATCTTCTGTATCCGATAAGGTGTGCATGCTAATACGATTGTTACCGATTCGCATTTCTTCAGATCCTAACTTGATATCCTGCAATGATGGATGGGTTTCACGGGATAGGGTCAGATATTGCTCCAGTAGTCCTGACCTTTCGGAAGTTCCGGATATCTCATCTTCTGTTATCCTTTCCAGATGGATATAACCACTGTCATTCATTATCCGCTCCAGCTGGTCAACAGCTTCAAAAAAGTGATTGATGACTTCTTTCTCCTTAATCTCTTTTGGAATCAGCTTGCCTTTGCATAGAGATGAAAAGTTACTCTGCATCCGCATTCTCTCCTTACTGGTTTTTGTTATAAAGAGATAGCAGTAATGATTTAAAAAGGGTCTCTCATTGAAATGTCTTTCAAAAGACTTGGAAAGAAAACTCTGATCTTCTCTTGAAAGATCAGGATTGTAGTTTTCTTTAATAAACCAATCCTGCTTATGAACCACAGTGAAATCCGGGAGTGTTTTAATGGCCTTGAACCAAGCGGAATGCATGGCTTCATATTCAGTGGAAGCAACGGTAAACAGCTCAGGGAGTATAACCTTAAAGCAAATCGTAACATCAGCATCCTTTGAAATGATACAATCATTTTCGATAGCCAGCAATGGAAATTTACTTTCCAAAGTGGCTGCTTTGGAAGAATTTCTCATAGGTCTGTTCTTTTACGGTTAGTTTTCAAATACCTGTAAATATTCTTTCGACTGATGATGTATTTTGGATGCTTCTTGCGTGCGCCTAATTTCATCAGACCGTGCTCACCGTATTTTCTATTCAGTGTAAAGGTTTGCCATATAAGAAGTCCACTGCTTACACCTCCGAGAATTAAACACAGGTACGTATTAACTCCAGCCATATACATAATCATTAAGGATACGAGTATTCCTAACAAACCGCCTGAAAAAATAAAAAGGTATTGCGCTTTAAGTCCCTTAAATTCTACCGTCCTTCCTATTCCTTTATTGATGTGATAACTATTCATAATCATCATTTTAAAGGAAGAATGAACGAAGGATTGTTGCGGCAACAATTAAGAAGATACATGCTCCGAACCAGCTGGCAGCCGTCTTACTGGTGTCAGGATCACCACTGCTGAACTTGTTGTAAACTTTTGCTCCTCCAATCAATCCTACTACTGCACCAATGGCGTAAATTAATTGGGTAGCGGGTTCAAAATAAGAAGTGACCATCTGCGTAGCCTCGTTGATCCCAGCACTGCCGTTGCCTTGTGAAAAAGCATACGGAGCAACCAAAATTGCCAGTATTGCATAGATCAGTTTTTTTCTCTGTTTTTCCATTTTGTAAACATTTTTTTGTTAATGAGAACTGCACTCTACAGGACTCAGGAGCAAATGTGCTTTGGAAAAACAGACATTTCGGGAAATGTCAGCAGTGGGAAGTGAATGGCTTTTAGTGGCACCGAACATAGGACTAAACATAAAAAAACGTCAAACTTTTCTAGTTTGACGTTAATCTATATTGCAATGGATTTTATATTCTCCTCCCTTTGGATTTATTGTTATTCGGCTTTTCTTTATGATTCGCAGTGGTTTTTCCCGAATTTAAATTATTTTTGATCACACCGGCAAGAAAAGTTTTTTCCCACGGAATTTGTTTTGCTTCAAACTGCATAGGAAAGCCCTCCTCTGATAACCCTTCTCTCAATTCAAAGCCGTGATGTCTATTCCATCCGATCCTGTCGAGCTCATTTTCAATGGGAAATTTTACAGCGATTAAATCTTTGGGAAATTCTTTATGCATACTAAAGTCTATATCCTGAAATTCATGTGTCTTGGGATTATAAGGTATAGTATAGCTGTTTTGATCCTCATCATAGTAATTCTGTATATCCGAAAAGACGATACCCGTAGATAGAAAATCATCTTTGGGTCTCAGCATATCCATACGGATATCTACAAAAAATATATGTCCTGCAATCATTATGGTTGGAAGCTGTCCTTTATTGATACGTAAATCATAAGTCTCTTCATTGGTATTTTTTTCAGTTGGATCCATAACATTAAAAATTTGATTGTTCATTTTCCTAATAATCTTAAAAAAACATTGGGAAGTCTATATAAACTTCCCAATGTCAAAACCATCTGCAGAATTATTATGCTTAGAAGTAACGACCTTGTCATTATTTGAAATACTCTCGTTTAACAAACTGGCAATTCTTTTTGAAGCATCTCCTAATGAGTTCTCTAACAGATCAAAAAGCTCGGTCCCTTGAATTTTTTGAATTATATCTACTGCTTGTCGTTCTAAGTCAGGCTTCAGCACGTCCTGTTGAAGCAACTGACCCGCAGTACTCAATTCCTGGAAGGTAACCCCAGTAGCAAACCCGCTTTCAACAGTAGAGTTCTCATATTTCCAATCTTCATTCTCCTGCTCCCGTTCATCATTTTTAACTAGGATATCATCAAGATTTTTAGTCTGACCCATAGTATCAAATTCAGCTTCTCTGGTTTCTGATTCAAAAATATATTCTGCTTTTAAAATATATTCATTTTGTCTCTCATTCGTATTGATTGGCGATGCTTGTCTTTCTCTTTGTTTTGTATCTCCCATAATAGATGGTAGATTCTTAGCTTTAGTAACATTATCTTTTCCATTAATATTGATTGAAATTTTTTTGTCTACAAGAACTAAAACAAGAATGATTAATAAACCGATGATGATTATTTGTTCCATAAGATGATAGATTAAAAGATTGGACGGTATTTGTTATTGAAATCATCAGTAATTTCCTTTTCAAACATTTCAAAATGATAAGCCAGTATATTATCCAGATAAGCATACAGAGGAATCTGGTCATCGGCAATGATTTGAATAATGCGTGAGAGGCGTTCGTGATATTCAGGACGGATATAAATACTTTTATCACCACGCTTAGTCATTGTATGATGCGTAAGAAACTGCTTCATATAACTTACATCATTGCTTTTCTGAATCTTCAACTTATTTTTTGTTGCAGCTTTCTCTTTTTGGGGGTCTGCATTTTTTACAGGAACTTCTTTCTTGGGACTTCCTGCCATAATGGACATCAGATATTGTTCATCGATATTGTGATCTTGATTGTTATTATTATCGTGATCCATACTTTTATAGTTTTACAATTCTTAAAAATTCTTTTATAAATTGATCCAGCCTGCATTGTGCTAGCAGCTTAGGATCTGCAGGCAGTAAAGTTGATCGGAAAACAGCCTTTGTAATGGTCTCCCCTTCCTTTCGAAATCTTTTACTGTCTGTAATGGTTGTTTCCATAAGCGGCAGCCCTAAATCTGAAATCACTTTACCGTAATTTTTGTAAAGCAACGTCCGCTCTCTTCCATCCACCTGATTCCAGAAAAGATGGATAGCCCGGATTCCTGTTTGAGTTTCTTTCATCAATACATTGGTTAGAACATTGGTGAAACTTAGCGTACTTTCCAATACGAGACGATCTGCAGTAATAGGAGAAAAAATATAATGGACATTCGTCAACGTTTTTAAAATACCAGCAGTATTCACAGTTCCCGGCAGATCTAAAAAAATAATGTCAGGAGTTATTTCCGAGCCATCAACATACATATCTATTTCTTGTAAAACCTGATCAGTTTTACTCTGAAAAATAGGATAAGCTTTTTTATTAATACTCGTAAATTGTTTGTGAGCCATTTTTTTTAAAATTTCATTCTGCATCACCATTTTTAAATCCCGCTCTCTCATTTGGAGTAAACTGTACTGCGGAAAGTCACAATCAAAGACAGCAACTTGATAACCCCTTCGATAATGAAGGATGCTTGCCATTAATGTTGTAAACGTACTTTTTCCTACACCTCCCTTTTGAGTGGAAAAAGCAATAATTGTGGGTTGTTTTTTTGTTTTCATTATATTGAATTTTAGTTAATCCAAAATTGAAAGACTGAAGGACAGCAAGCCTCCAAACCATCATAAACTCAAGCATGATATTTCCCCATCACGAATGTTGGCTATGACCATTGAAAGCTGTATTGGCTTCCGGCATTAGTGAATGAGTCTCATCCGTGTTGCAATCCTGATAGATTGAATTTCTGACTTCTATCTGTCGAAAATGATATCACGAAAGCTGACATTCCTGAAGGCAGGAATGCAGGATTTCCAGAGTTATAGAATGCTATCGGATTTGCATTTAGTCCCGCCCTCAATCTGATGCAAATGAAAAATATTTCTGTTTCAGTGCTTTTATAATGGTAGTTCTTGGCAGTAGACTTCCATCTTTGGCTTTGTTTACTATACCGTTTCTCTAATTGATTGTGGTTTACTTTGTTTTAGAAGATTGAAGAGTTTTTTGAAATGGTAGTGTCTGAATAGTATAATGTTAAAAATCTATTCTACTCAAGATATTTCCTTTCACCCGAAAGGGGCAAGTTATGTTTTGAGTGCCTCATAACTTTTTTCGTGCCTCAAAACAACTTGCCCTGGCTGGGGCTTTAAAAACCACTCCGAAGTCGTGATTTTCTTAACATTAAATTAGAGAATATGGAAACAAATAGAAACAATAAAGGAGGGCGTAAGCCTAAGCTGAACCCAAGTAAAAACAGGTATGTATTTCGATTGACAGATGAAGAAAATGTTGGTTTTCTAAAATTATTTGAAGCTTCAGGAATGAGCAACAAAGCAAAATTTATTACAACAATTTTGCTTCAGAGAGAATTAAAAATTATAAAAGTGGATGTTTCAACGATGGATTATCATACTCAACTCACTAAATTCTTTTACCAGTTTCAGTCTATTGGAAACAATTATAATCAGATTGTAAAAATTTTATATCGAAATTTTACTGAGAAAAAAGCTTCTCTGTATCTCTTTAAACTGGAAAATCATACTAAAAAACTAGCTGTAATCTGTAAACAGGTGATAGAACTCACGAAAGAATTTGAGCAAAACCATATTCAAAAAACTTCTGATAAATGATCGCAAAAATTGGAAAAGGTGAAAATCTTTGGGGTGCGCTTACCTACAATCAGCAAAAAGTAGACAACGAAAATGGAAAGGTTTTATTCACTAATAAGATTCCCGATTTGTGGGATCGACCTTATTCGGTTAAATTTTTTCATCAGTATTTTGAACCTTACTTGATTGCCAATAACAAAACTGAAAAACCGGTAAGACATATTTCCCTTAATCCTGACCCTAACGATAAGGTTGATAACAAAGATTATAGAGAAATGGCTCAGCAATACATGCAGGAAATGGGTTATGGCAAACAACCCTATGTCGTTTTTAAACATACAGATATTGATAGAACTCACATCCATATCGTCACCACCTGTGTACAGATCGATGGGAAGAAAATATCAGATCGCTATGACCACCCGCGATCAATGGAAGCCTGCAGAAAACTGGAAAAACAATATAACCTGAAAGTCGCTGGTGAGAACAGAAATTTAAATCAAAGCTCTATTTTTAAACCTGTAGATTATACTAAGGGAAATATCAAAACACAATTATCATCCGTAATAAGGCATATCCCTAAAACCTATGGCTTTCAAAGTATGGGTGCTTATAAGGCTTTACTCTCTCAATTTAATATTTCCTGTGAAGAGGTTAGCGGAGAACTGCATGGAAAGATGAGAAAGGGAATCGTCTATTTTTCTACGGATAAAAATGGAAAAAAAGTAAGCAATCCTTTTAAATCATCCCTTTTTGGTAAGCATGCAGGAGTAGAAAATATTCAGGTGCTCATTGAGAAATCTAAAGTGAAAATAAAAAATGATCCTTCAAAACATATTCTTAAAAGAACGGTAGAAACTGCCCTCAGCACGAGTAAATCGGAAGCTTCTTTTAAGTCTCAACTATTGGAGCAGGGAATTGCTACAGTTATTAAAAAAAATAATCAGGGAAGAATATATGGAATTACATTCATAGACCATAACTCCAAATTAGTCTGGAATGGCTCGCAGCTAAGTAAAGAACTATCTGCCAACTCATTCAATACACTGTGGAATGAGTTAGAAATAAAGCGTGACAAAAAATCTGATCATAATGATCACTCTAATTTATCTCAGGAAATCTCCACAGAGCAATTTCTTACGGATAGCATCAGCGGACTTTTTGACGGATTCTTTTCTAGCTTACTGTCGTCAGATACAAATACGGATCAGGAGGAACAAATTTTTGCATATCAGATGAAAAAGCGCCAAAGAAAAAGAAGATAAAAATAACCTTCTATTGCATAAGCTGTCTTATTAATATACTAAGAGAGCCAAAGCCAGACAATTTATACTTGCAACAACGCATTTATACTTGAGAATACGCAATCCTGTATTTATGCTTCTAAAATGTAATATGCAGGGTGAAGACGATTTGAGAGGACTTGCCAAAATCATGGCGTTTATGCGAGCGGTAAGCATTATTCTAGTACTAATGCACCTCTATTGGTTTTGTTACGGATTTTTTGTAAAGCAACAATGGACACTGGAACTCATCAATAAAATACTTCATAATTTTAATAAGACAGCAGGCCTTTTTTCGCAACCTATTTATTCTAAGCTGTTCGCAATAGTTTTACTGGCTTTGAGTTGCCTCGGAACAAAGGGAGTAAAAAATGAAAAGATCACTTGGAAAAAAATTAATATTGTTTTTTCTATCGGTTTTGTCTTATTCTTTTTAAACGCAATCCTTTTACAATATGCCAGCAGTTTTAGTCCTGTACTTTATATTCTATCTACTGGATCCGGATACATTCTTCTAATGCAGGCGGGAGTATGGACAAGCCGCCTTCTGAAACATAACTTAATGACGGATGTTTTTAACAGTGAGAATGAAAGTTTTCAGCAGGAAACTAAATTACTTTATAATGAATACTCAGTTAATCTTCCCACAAAATTCTATTATCAGGGAAACTGGCATCAGGGATGGATTAATGTAGTCAATCCGTTTCGTGCGACCATTGTCTTAGGAACACCTGGCTCAGGAAAATCCTTTGCCGTGGTAAATAACTATATCAGACAGCATATTGAAAAAGGATTTGCTATGTACATCTACGATTTTAAATTCGATGATTTATCAACCATTGCGTACAATCATCTTTTAAATCATTCCAATGCTTATGCAGTAAAGCCGAAATTCTATATCATCAATTTTGACAATCCCAGAAAAAGCCATCGATGTAATCCCCTAAATCCTAATTTTATGACGGATATTTCAGATGCATATGAAGCTGCTTACACTATTATGCTGAATCTGAATAGAAGTTGGATTCAGAAACAGGGTGATTTCTTTGTCGAAAGTCCCATTATATTGTTAGCGGCAATCATATGGTTTCTTAAAATTTATGAAAACGGTAAATACTGTACTTTTCCACACGCTATTGAACTGCTAAACAAAAAATATGAGGAGGTATTTACGATATTAACATCGTATTCTGAATTAGAGAACTACCTCTCTCCTTTTATGGATGCATGGCAAGGAGGTGCACAGGATCAGTTGCAGGGGCAAATCGCATCGGCTAAGATTCCTTTGTCTAGAATGATCTCACCACAATTGTACTGGGTAATGACCGGCGACGATTTTTCTTTAGATATCAATAATCCCAATGAACCTAAAATATTGTGCGTCGGAAATAACCCTGATCGTCAGAACATCTATTCTGCTGCTCTGGGACTATACAATTCAAGAATTGTTAAGTTAATCAATAAAAAAGGACAGTTAAAAAGTTCTGTTATTATTGACGAGCTTCCCACTATTTATTTCAGAGGTTTGGATAATTTAATTGCTACTGCCAGAAGTAACAAAGTTTCTGTATGTCTTGGGTTTCAGGATTTTTCCCAGCTGACAAGAGATTATGGAGACAAGGAAAGTAAAGTGATTCAGAATACGGTCGGCAATATTTTCAGCGGCCAGGTGGTTGGGGAAACAGCAAAAGCCTTATCCGAACGCTTTGGAAAAGTGCTTCAAAAAAGACAAAGTATATCGATCAATAGGAATGATACCTCTACCTCCTTCTCTACCCAATTGGATAGTTTAATTCCAGCTTCGAAGATTTCTACCCTGACTCAGGGATTTTTTGTCGGTGCAGTATCTGATAACTTTGACGAAAGAATTCAGCAGAAGATTTTTCATTCGGAGATTGTTGTGGATAGTGTTAAGCTTTCTCAAGAAATGCAAAACAATCAGGAGATACCGCTGATTCGATCCTTTATTGATCAGGAGGGCAATGATTCGATGACCAAACAGATCCAAGATAATTACAAAGAAATTAAGACTGATGTTCTTAGCATCATCACGAATGAGATGGATCGAATAAAGAATGATCCTGATCTGCAGTATTTAATCAAAAATGATTAAAATAGAAACCTCAAATACAGTACGATTTGAGGTTTAATTTGATCTTCTGTTATTCAGCTTCACGAGTCATAAAATGCTGGTTGAGATTGTCACCAACCAATTGAAGGAATTTGGTAGGTCCCTGCTTTCTGGTGCGGATTTCAAAGACCGTTTTATGGAAATTGCCAAGATCGCAATCCAATGACTTTTCTACAAATTTTATGACTTCACTTAATTCTATATTCCCCCCATTAAAACAACGCATTTGGTAAAGGGCATAGATCAGTTCTATAAGACCGACCTTTGATCCCGACCAGCTCAAAGGAGAAAGTAGTTTTGATGCTGTATCTTCATTAGAACCTTCAATCTGCCTTTTTACATACTGATCAAATTGCTGATTGGAAATAAATCTGGCGATCATATGATCGTGTGATGTTGTAAAATTGGGATCATAGTTATAAAAACCTGATGAAAGCTTCATTTTCAAATCATAGGAATTACGGACAAATATTTTATGGTCGAGATAAGTCGCCTCACGTTTATAATAGCTGTAGAATTCGGAATGTTCTAAATAGAAGTTTTTTAACTTCTCCTGCTCTGCCTCATAATATTTTTTTAATGTCTTATTTCCTGCAGCAGGCCTATGGGCCTCAATATCCAGTACCGAAGAGTAATAAATAAATTTTGAAATAAACTGTGGTTTTAGCTTTTTAAAAAAAAGTACTTCTTCGGCAATATGATCAAAATGATGGTTGGAAACCATGAGTTTTAATTTCCTTATAGACTCGTCAATGATAAGTAAGGCCTTTTCAGAAATTTTGATCATATCATTTCCATCTGCGTAGACTTCGTTAATCTTTTCATCCAGCTCTTCCAATAACTGTGAAGTTCTTTTAAAAATAGTTTTTGTTACCATGTCCTTTTTTCAGGAATTTACAAAAATTCGATAAAGCAAGACTTAATCAACTAATACCCAGCTCCTTTTTTCGATTTCTTATATAGTCTGTTGGCCGGATACCGTTGATATCGAAAAACAAATTTGAAAAGTTTTGCCGTGCAGCGATACCGCATTCTTCAGCCAAAGCTTCGATGGTATAATTTAGATATTTTGTATTGGTGTTGAGTAAATTGGTAATATAATTGATTCGCAGTTCAGCCATATATTTATTAAAATTCATTCCTTTTTGCTCATTGATATAAACAGACAGATAATGGGCATTAGTTCCTAACTTTAAGGCAATGCTATTCTGTGTAATTCCTTTTTTTCTGAACTGGTCTTCCTGCTCAAACTTCTGAAGCTTTTCTTTAATCTCTGTGGTCATTTCTGGAGTAAGAGAGGTTTTTCTTATTGAAAATTCTGTCAGGTCTTCCTTTATGATATCTTTGATATTATAAGTTCCATCCGCCATTCTCTTTTGTAGCAGATTATATTGTTTTTTAATTTTTTGATCTTTTCTGTGTCGCACAACAAAAAATACAAGGAGCAGACTTCCTGAAATAATCAAGATCTGAGCGATTACAATTTTTTTACCGCTTGACTTCTCTATCTCTTCTTTTGCATCAATGAGCTTTCGCCTATCAAAATCTTTATGAAGTTTTGAAGATAAATAAGGAAAATCTTTGCTGATTAAACTGTCAGACTTTAAAAGCTGATTGGTATAGTACAGCTGTTTATTGACATCCTTATTCTTATATTGATCAATAAGATAATGATAACTCTTATATACCTCAGGTAATATAAAATCATGCCTATTGAAAATAGAATCTATCTTTTCATAGCATCTCACTGCACTTTCGATATTATTCTGCGCTTCATAAGTTCTACCCATATAAAAATAGACTACAGAAGCCCAGGAGAAATCGTTTCTGTTGAGGATAGTGGGTAAGGATTTTTGTAAATAAGTATGAGCACCTGCATAGTCTTTTTTGTGATATCTGGAAATTCCTATGCATTTGAGGAAATAACTTTTTTCTAAAGCAAAATCACTATCATCGGCAGTTAAACGGTAGCCCAACATACTTAAACTGTCGCTCTTGGAAAAATTATTGAGATATCTGTTGAGTACGGTCAATTGATGTAAGCAGTTCAGATATGCCTTCTCGTAGTTGAACTTTTCATTTTCATGATGGTTCTCATTTAACCTTAACCTGTAAAACGCAGCGCAGTCCAGAAAATGATTCATTGCTTCATCATAGTAGCCCAAATGACTTTTTACAATTCCTAAATGATAGAGGACTTTGTACCTATGGTACTGATCTTTTGAACCTTTTGAATATTTATATGCATTAAGGTACTCATTTAAAGCTAACTTATATTTCTTTTGATAAAAATAATAGATGATTCCCTTGCTTAAATACTCTTTACTGATATCATCTTGACTCCCATGCTGCAAGCTAGTAGCAAGTGCACTGTCAGCATACTTCATTTTGTTTTGATAGTCAAACTGTCTTCCATCTCTATACCCTTGAATCAACTTTGAAAAATTACTCTCATTTTTTGCTTTTTCAATGTACAGTTTTACATAGGACATTGCATGAATGTCATCTATTACCATTTTTTCATATGGTTTTCTAATCTCACTGAAAGTTTTTTCCTTTTCCTGTTGTGAAAATAAAAATTGTGAAAATGCAGAAAATAAGACGATAAAGTAATAAAACTTTTTCATATGCTGATATTTAGAACCTCACCATATCAAAAATAATCATTTATGTTTTAAATAAATCAAAATTAAAGGAATTGAACACCCGCAAAAACAAAACAAACATAATATATTTAAAATCAAATACTTAAGTCTCAATTCTAAATGTTCCAATTTTAAAATTGATACGTGTTAATTTTAAAATAGAGCCACAGAACAGTTTTTTTTACCTCATAAGCCGGATAATTTTGACATCAGAATTCTAATATAATCCGGCCGGGATAACCAAATTAAAATAATCAACATGAAAAAGTTTATCCCATTTTTGAGCATAATGATCGCAGCAGTTTTTATGCAAAACTGTAGCCATCGAGATGAAGATATGATCCCCAGTAACAAACTGATTAAAAATTCAGAACGTTCAGCAGACGTTTTTTCAATGAAACAGGATTCTGCAAAATCTACTGATTTGATTGAAAATCCTAACCCTAAAGATCCTCCGGTGAGAGACGGCGATAATTGGCGGCTTACGAAGGATTAAAAACCAGATATAAAACTATGATTCCTCATACCTCCATATCAGTTGTTACAGGCTTACCATGTCCAAAGAGTGGCATCTGGGAAAGTATGGGGAATTTCAAAACTACCATAACTCTTTTCAAAGGGGAACCAATGCCTGAATATTGCGGGTGGAAAATCAAATGGAGATTGGTTCAGGTCTGTTAAACCTAATAATAACATGCCATGAAAAACATCAAAACTATTTTTATCAAAACTGTTGCCTGCTTTTTTATTCTATTGTTTGTTTATGCAAGTGTGAGTAAATTACTAGATTTTGAAAATTTTCAAGTGCAGATTGCTCAGTCTCCATTACTAAGTGCATATGCAGGTGTTATTTCTTATGCTGTTATTATCTCAGAATTAATTATTGTATTGTTATTAATTTTTCCAAACAGTAGATTAACCGGATTATACTTATCCACTGCCCTAATGTCAGCATTTACAGTCTATATATTTCTCATTTTAAATTACAGTGACTTTGTCCCTTGCTCATGTGGAGGAATCTTGGAAAAAATGGGATGGACTGAACATCTGATTTTTAATATTCTTTGTGTAATTATGGGAGGTTTAGCAGTCCTCATCACCGAAAGTGCAAATCGCAAGACGATCCGTAAAACAGCATTCATCTTAGTAATTTACAATATTTTGAGTTGTATTCTTGTCATTATTTTGTTTTTTAAGTCAGAACACATTATAAAACAGGAAAACAATTTTACTAGAAGGTTTCTAATGCATCCTATTTTAAAAATAAAAAGTATGGATCTGGAGAATCATTCGTTTTATTTTGCTGGTGCTAAAAATGAGGAGCTTTATTTAGCTAACCGAAGCCTCCCTCAAAATATATTAGCAGTTGATTCACTTTTAAAGAAAATTGTAAATACCAAGATTGATCTGGGACTCAGCAAATATCCATTTAAAAAAATTGAGATTAAAGTTAAAGATCACAATTATTATATCTACGATGGAAATGTACCCATCATATTCAAAGGTAAATTAGGTGATACACAAAACAAAGTAATCAGTTTTAATGATGCATTTTTTAGCCAGCTTGAAATTATTGACAGTAATAAAATTGCCATTCGCACCCTATCATCTCAAACCAAGAACTTAATACTGGGAACCATTTTAATCAATAACAATGGTAAAAATCAGGTGACATTACATCCCGATTTACTTGAAAAGCAAATGGATGGTGTTTTCGATTCTGACGGTTATCTTTCAGCCGATCCTATAACACCGACTGTCAGCTATATCTACAGTTATAGAAACCAGTTTCTTGTAATGAATCATTCAATGCAGCTTATTCACAGATGGAGAACTATTGATACGACTAAAATCGCACAGATTAAAGTAACTCCGCTCTCCAATGGAAAGTCTAAAATGTCTAAACCTGCATTAAAAGTCAATGGACATGCGATCGTATACAGAGGTCTGATATTTAACCCTGCTCAATTAAGAGGGAGACATGAATCTTTAGGCAGGTGGAAAGAAAGCAAAGTTATCGACATCTATAATACCGAATCTCAGGAATATATTGGCAGTATGTACATCGACAATATTAAAAATAACAGCATGTCAGATTTTAGAGTCACCGATGAGCATTTGTACGCAATTGTTGGAAATCAGCTGGTACAATATAAACTTACCCAGCCCCTGAAAAAACATTTTAAAAACGGGGAAGCCGAAAACCGTTTTTCAGAGTAGGCAGCAAATCAAATATTTTTTTATTATGAAAAAAATTCTTTTTCCTGTCATCCTGGTAGCACTGGGAACAGGGTCAGCTTTTGCCACCATGTTGGCAAAGAAGAGTACACGAGCTTTAGAGCCAGCTTACAGAATTGTTAGCTTGGGTGGTGGTCAGTTCCAATGTGAGGATGCTGATCAGGAATGTAGCAATATCGTTTCCGGTGATGTCTGTGAATGGGCATTGGATACTAGCGTTGAACTGCATAGAATTGGTTCAGACACGATGTGTGGAACACCGCTTTATAAAATTCCTTAGTGCTTTATTAATTACAAAGGTAGGGGCGCTATTCAGCGTCCCTTTTCATTTCTTTATCAATCCATCCTATATCTTTCCTACCTTTCAGGTGATAGTCCCACCACTCCATGATTTTACTATTAAGATCCTTGATGTCTTCGGAATCTTTCTTGAATGTGTGTTCCTGATCTGCATACATCAGTGCCACCACCTTTTTTCTGTTTCTTAATAATCCCATATAAAAACTCAAGGTTTGCGTTGGTGGAATATTCGTATCTTTCTTACCTGCCCACAGCAATACCGGTGAATTGACTTTCTCCATAAAATTGATGGGATTATTTCTATAATACAGATCCTTGTCTTCAGAAAAAGGAACTCCCATTGAAAACTGTCCGGTTTCAAATCTTGAATAGTCTGCTATTTTAAACAGTTCATTAAATGAAAAGTAAGTATTCATAATGTCGCTAAGCCCCGCCCCCGAGACATAGGTTGTGAACCTTGCTGAATGGGTAGCGATAAAGTTGGTCTCATAACCACCGAATGAATGCCCTGTCAAACCAATACGTCTGAAGTCAATATTTACATTTCCTTGAATAGCATCCAGTCCGGAATGAACACAATCGAGTGCCGAAATTCCCGGACCTCTGCTATCTGAAACAATATCGGGCTGAAAAACCATATAACCGTTCTCAAGCAGAAGGCGGATATTGAATCCACTAGCTCCCCAGGCAGGATACAGATATTTATTGAACTCATCATGCTGAATACTGTATACCTGTACCACCAAAGGATATTTTTTTGTCTTGTCAAATGTAATGGGATAATATAGAACTCCTTTCAGATACTTACCTTCACTGTTGGTATATGAAATAACATCCTGATTGAGTTCTATAGCTTCCTTATCATGAAGGTTAGTTGTATAAAGTACCTTCTTTTGACCTGATGACTTGCTTTTGCTGTACATTTGTGGTGATAGGTTGTAGTTTTCTTCGATCGCATAGATCAGATCTTGTTGATCTTTATTCAAAAACATTTTAATCCTGTTGCTACTGTAAGGCAGTATTTCTTTGATTGTACCTTTATAATAAGAATAATATCCCGAATCATTATGGTCTTCTCTTGTGATATGCAACATCAACGGTTGAGACACTTCAATAGTTCGTTGTGTTATCTTAAAAGATTCCATCTGATGAATCATTTTTCCACTGTATTCATGAAAGCTGACTTTGCTGTTCTCTTGTTTGAATACTGTTTTTAACACACCTGTTTCAAGATGATAGTTGATCAGTTGGTCTTCTCCTGTAAAGAGCAAGCTGCTATCAGGCATAAAGATCGGATAGCTTAGTGTTGTATTATAATTGATAATTTTCGTCTGCTCTAACAGATGATCGTATACCATCCATTGATTTTTATACATCAGAAATCCAATGGTGTAACGCGCCTCCTTTCCTATCACCATTTCTGAAGCATTCTCAAAAACAAGCTCAGATTTGTTTTCCAAAAGGTCATATCGATATATGTTCAGGCTTCTGAATCCCCGGTAATCATTATCTTCCCTAAGATTATAGGTCCAAAAATAACGTGGATTGTCTGTCGTTATAAAAACCTGCATTGCTTTATGAGGAATTGAACGAACTTGATTGTTTTTAACATTCCATACGATATATTGATGCTCAGTCCATTCTTGGTCCTTATTACGAAGATACTTGTCTCCGCCATACCAAATTTCAAGTTGTTGTACTTTTTCAGGAGCTCTCCTTGCAACAATATCAATTAAAAAAGTTTCAGAACGGCCTGCTTCAGTTACTTTAACGCTTTGATCTTCTCCGAGACTGATCTGGCTGTTATAAAACAACTTACAGTCTGATATTCTTAATATTGCTATTCTAATCTTTCCGTTGGTATCTGCTTTTTCTTTTAAGACAATAAATCTGTCTGCTTCCAAAAGATCCATCGCAACAATTTTATTTACAGTAGAATAAAGCACTTTCATGGCACTGCCATTCCATTTCAATATTTTATGAGATCCTCCACTTTCAACAAGACTAAAAACCTGTCCCTGCTCTGAAATAGTATAGTTCAATGTTCCGGCCTCATTGTAAAGCTCTTTTCCTTGGGAATTATAAATTTTTAGGGTTTTATCAGTACCCAATATTACATATTGCTTCAGGGTGACATTGCATCGCTGTACACGACTATAAATTTTTCTTTTTTTTGTCTTCAAATCAATGAATTCAGCCCTTCGTGGCCCTGAAGCAAAAACAGTATGATTATTCAGAAAACTAATGTTGCTCTTTTTCAAAATGGTATCGGATGGGCTTACTCCTGATTGACGATCAAACACAATAACTGAATCAGAACTATTCGCGTACATTTTGGTCAGCAAAACGAAACGCTGATCAGCGGATACTTTCATCTGACCGATCATCGTTGAGAAGCGGGACATCCACTGGTCCAATTCACTAATCTTTTTCTGCGCTTTATAGCAACTCATATAAAACAGCAGAATAATAAAACAACATACTCTCATTAATACCCTAAATTTTGAGGATTCAGATTGGCATTGAGCAGCAGTTCCTGTTGTGGAAGTGGCCATACTTTATGTTTATCTTTCCAGTTGGGTTTAGTCTGCTGCAATTCATTAAGCTTCCCAGCTCTTTTCAAATCAAGAAACCGATGTCCCATTTCTGTAAAAAATTCTCTTCTGTTTTCATTTAGGATTTCTTCGAGAAGCTGCTGTTGTGTAACAGAACTGCCAAGCAATGGCTGTCCTGCCCTTTGTTTGATTGGGTTAATAAACGGTATGGCCTCTGACATTTTATTTTGCTGTGTCAGAGCCTCTGCCAAAAGCAAATAGGCTTCTTCCAGTCTGAAGACGATAGAATTTTCTGTTGAGTTGGCAGACCTTGCTTTGTATTTTTCCGCTCTATACCAGGTGTTCCCTCCTACTGTAACCATTCCCATCCAATTTTGCTTTCTAAGATCTCCAATCTGAAATGAGCTGATTAAAGATGCGGAAAGTGCCATAGAGGTGGGAGCAACATTAACAAAATAATAAATAGTTGCTTCCCTTACCGCATCCCCATTGTTCTTAGGTCTGAGCTGCCAGATAATATGGTTTCCGTTTTTAAGAAAGACTTTCGTGATATCATTTTGAAACTGATAGAGCGGACTCTGAACAACTGTTTTCAACGTAGCTTCTGCCTCTATCCATTTCAGCTGCTGCATCTGAACTTTACCCAGAAGAAGCTGCGCTGCTTTTTTATTGATATAGATGCGTTCATTATTCCGGTACGTATCAGAAAGCAGTTCAATAGCTTCCTTCACATCAGATTCAATTCTCATCAGTACTTCCGCAGAAGATGTTTTTGAAATGCTCTGATTGATCATATAATTGGTTGTCACAGGATACGGAATATCCCCGTAAACCTGTTGAACGTAGAAAAAGAGTAAAGAACGGATGACCAGAGTCTCCCCTTTTATCCTTGCTTTATCAGCTTCCGGAATATGATTCGCTTCTTTAAGCCCTTCAATTATGGAATTGCTGACATATATTTTCTGATACGCAGCATTCCAGAACGAACTTACAAACTGATTGGAATCAATCTGTGTATTATTGGATAGTTCAGGCAGCCCATTCGTTGCACTGACTGCATAATAGGTCAGGTCATCAGTATAGAGACCAAGAAGCCTTCCGCTTTGATCACCCGTAACAGGTGATGATTCCCACAATCCGGCATACAATCCTGATAATACTGCATTGGCAGTCTGAGTATCACTGAAGACGGTTTCTGACAACATTTGGTTGTCGGGCAATTCCACTTCAAGAATTTTTTCACACGATACAGCAGTACTCATCAGATAAATGAGTACCGCCATTATTATACTATTGAATATTGATTTCATTGTTTTTGTATTGAATTAAATAATATGACGATCTTTGGTTTCCGTTAAGGATTCATCACAGCGTAAGCTGAATACCAAATGAAAACGTTTTCAAAGGAGGCAGGAATCCAAAAGAGGTCATCTCGGGATCAATTCCAAAGAACTTCGTTAAGGTCAAGAGGTTCTGCCCCTGAAAATAAAGCTTTACTTCCCTGAAAAGACCTGAGTCCAAAGAGAGATTATAGGTAAGCTGCACATTTTTAAGCCTTATAAATGAAGCGTCAGAAACACTGGCATCACTATTTTGAAAAAGGCTGTGGGAAGAATTAGACGTGGAGCGGTATGGCATATAAAGTCCGTTGGGATTCGAAGGCGACCATACATTCAATGCCTCCACCGGGAGATTCGCCATAATGCCGGGTGAAGACATTGCTGAGTTATAGTTTCTGCTCTGTTGCTTTACAAACTGCAACAAAAAAGAAAAGTTCCAGTTTCGGTAGCGTAATTCATTGCTTAGTCCTCCGTAAAACTGCTGTCCAAGATTTCTGATCACTTGCCTGTCATCCGGTGATGCGATCTTTCCGTCGCCATTGAAATCGGTAAAATCATAGACCAAAGTATTAGGGTTTACCCCCTGAAGCTCATAGAGTTTAACAATGTTTACAGACTCTCCGATAACATAGGTATTGGCATAGGATGAACCTTCAAGTCCCGGAAAGGAAATCAGCTTGTTTCGGGGAATAGTTATATTAAATGAACTTCTCCATGAAAAATTCCCATTACTGATAACTTCTCCGCTTGCCTCAAATTCAAATCCTGTATTCTGAATAACGGCATCCAGATTAGCCAATACACTGCTGAATCCCGTTACTGAGGAAAGCTGATAGCCCACCAGTTGATTTCCTGAGCGGTTTCGGTAATACGCAGCACTTAGGTTAAGCCTGTTGTTGAACAATCCTAGTTCAAGAGCAGCTTCTGTTTTGATGGTTCTTTCCCAGCTGAAATCAGGATTATAGAGTTTTGTTGGAGCCAATCCGGTACTGCCGTTATAGATGAGGTTAGCAGTGGCAAAGGTATCGAGGTATTGGTAATCCCCGATATTATCACTTCCGGATGAACCATAACTCCCTCTCAGCTTTCCAAAACTGAGCCATGAGATGTTCTTCATAAAATCTTCTTCCGAAAACAACCATGCTGCCCCAACAGCACCGAACATTGCATATTTATTATTGGGACCAAATCGGCTGCTGCCGTCTCTTCTTCCAGTAAGATTGAAAATATATTTTTTATCGTACTGATAGTTGATTCTGCCGAAAAAAGCACCGTACCGGTATTCAGTACTGATCTGATCAAGGATTACTTTATTGATCGCAGCACCTATATTATAGATAAATGCATTACTTTCAAAACCTGATCCCTGAATTTCACCTCGGTCTGAAACATCTCTCTGATAGGTTCCTCCCGCCAAGATATCAAATTTATGGTTACCTGTTTTGTACATCCAGCTTATCTGCGGCTCTATCACCATAGACAGTCTGTTCTGATTGGATTTAGAGGACATGGAATTGAGAGGTGTTGCTCCAGCAGAAGGACTATACGCTGTACTCGGACGAAGTGACCATTCTTCAAAAGTCTGATAGGTTAAACCTCCGTTGAGTTTGAGCTTAAAATTTTCAAAAGCTTCATACTCCATACTGATGTTGTTAAGGAATTGCAGATTGCTATTGGAATAGGAATTCTCAAAGGCAGCTGCAGGGTTCGTGAAGGTGTTGTTTTCCCAGTTAAGGTTACCTTCCGAATCATAAAGAGCGGGTGCATTGGGAGCCAGAATATACGACTGCCTTGTCGCATCAGAGCTAATTAGGTTATTATCTGTTGCTGTAAAAATATTGGATGAGTTAAAACTGAATTTTCTATTAGCAGACCTGTGGCTGATATTTCCTGAAATGGTATTGGTTCTGTACCTGAAATCCCTGCCAAACACAGTAGTTTGTTCATTATGACCAAGACTGAGCAGGAAATTAGTATTTTCACTTCCTCCACTGAGTGACAGCTGGGTATTGGACAAAGCGGCATAATGACCAATCAGTTCCTTTCTCCAATCGGTATAACGGTTGGAATCCCAGGTTCCGTTGATGTCATAGGCATTAGCAGGATAGACTGAGATATTGCTGTTGGCAAATGCCTGCTTTCTCATATCGAGATACTGAGCAGTATTCATCATTTTGAGGTTTGAAATGGCATGGCTCAGACCATATGAAGAGTTCAGGGTCAGTTTTAAATTTCCCTTTTTGCCTTTTTTGGTAGTTACCAATACCACTCCATTAGCGCCCCGTGAGCCATAGATGGCAGTAGCGTCCGCATCTTTCAGAATCTCGAAACTTTCAATATCGTTAGGATTTATACTATTCAGCGGATTTATATCTGCATTGGGAAGGATACTTCCGGCATATGAGGAACTGATTCCCGTACCCACCGGAACACCATCAATAATATAAAGCGGCTGATTGCCATCAATGACAGAATTGCTTCGGGTCCGAAGACTATTTCTGCCCCTGATCTGAATATCAAATCCACCTCCGGGAGTTCCTGAATTCTGGGTGATACTGACTCCTGCCATTCTTCCCTGTGCTGTAGACAGTACGTTGGTGACAGGTTGATTTTCTATATCTTTTGCTGAAACTTTGGCAATACTACCGGTTCTTTCTTTGTCTTTTACCTTGTAGTAGCCAGCGTTGAGAATAACTTCTTCGATTCCCTTTACTTTTTGTTCTAAGCTGATATTAACGACTTTCTGATTAGTGAGTGCAAATTTTTCTTCTGCATAATCAGGGTGTCTGAACAATAGGATGGTATTTTCTGCTGAAACCTGTAAAGTATAGATTCCGTTGTTCCCGGTTATGGTTACCTGATCATTGCCTTCTTGGGAGATTACGACTCCTGATAGAGGTTTGCCTGATGAGGTGATGGTACCCGAAATGGTGCGTGTCTGGGCAGTTGTAGGAATGCTTACAGCGGTCAACATGAGCCCAAAGAAAATACCTCCTATATTGTAATAGGAATTTTTCATAGATTTGTAAAGGTTTTTAATTTTTAAAGATTAATTACTGAACTACGCTCTTTCCCGTTGGTCTGCAAACTCTATGGGAAGGGGCTTTTTTCTTTCTTCTGATTTTAAGTTGAGTAGTTTTTTGATTCATTTTTAGATAAAGACTTTCCTGATGCCCTTCAGTATGAAAAAGGACTGGTGAGGTTCTAAAAGCAGTGACAGCAAGGCACCGGAAAGAATTTAATATGAATGAAATCTGTGTTCCCGTGTAAGCTTTTTAAAGCCGCAATAGGTTGTACATTCCTATTGTATCGTGTAGTCTGATACTATGTTTAGGAAGCGGGCTTAGATTTTTTATGTAGAGATAAAGCGAACTGCATTGGAAAAAAACGGCATGGGACTCAACATTATCAGCTTAGGGGTACTGGTATACCTTGGAACAGATAAGAGAGCCCACGCCTAGGTCGTGAGCTTAATACTTATCCTCTCGTTCCGTAAATTACCAGTTTTCTAAGCGAGATTCTAAGCAATAGCTTCTATTATTCGTTGAAGTATCGCAAAGTTACATTTATTGTAACTTATTTTACAAATATAGCAATTTTATTTATACCATGGTAATATATTACCATGGATTTTTAAATCAAAAATCCAAAATTGCTCATAAATACATTATTTATGGATAGCAAAGAAGTCTTAAGATTATTTATGCTTGAGTTTTCAGAAAATTTGAAGAAGATTCGAGCTACAAAATATAACTCAATGGATGAGGTTGCACAGAATTCAAATTTCGATTCAAGCAATTACAATAAATTTGAAAATGGTAAGGGCAATCCAACTATAGAAACGATGTTGAAAATGTCATCAGCTTTTGGTATTAGTCCCAAGGAACTTTTTGACTTTGATTTCGATATTAAGAAATATAAGATTGAAGAATAAAAAAGAATCCTAACTAAGAAGTTAGGATTCTTTTTTATTACTAATTTCTTCATAGTAACGATCAGAACATTGTTGCAGACCTTCTTATGTTTCTTTATAATAGTTCTTTCTCTTAATATTATTCTTTTCAGGTTGCTATATTTTTCAGAAGTTCTATAATTTCTTATATGTAATACAACCATAGTCAATGTACAAATAATAGTGTACATCTTTAATGCTTTTGTCTTGTTAGTTTTTTGTTAATGTAGTTATAGTAAAACAAAAAATTCACCTATGAAATTTTGTATATTTGAATTAAAACAAACTTTAAAACCATGATTAATACTTTAGAATATCAAAAATCCCTGAATAGAGAGCTAGATATTATAAAAAATAGGGTCAGAAATTTGATTGGAGACGCACACTGGGGTGAAGACGGAAGATACAAAGAGGAAAAGCTAAAGTCATTGTTAAAAACAAAACTGCCTAACAATTTATCTGTAGCCACAGGCTTTATATCGCAACAAATTACACCAACCGAAAATATTTTATCAAAACAAATAGATATAATTATTTACGATAATAATCATTCTACTTTATTTGAAGAAGGTGGCTTTGTAATTGTTACACCAAATTCTGTAAAAGCAATAATTGAAGTAAAATCAAACATATCATCTAGTCGTACAGATAAAAATGGCTTAAGTAAAATTGTGGAAAATTTCAATTTTATAAATCGTTTTCCAACATTATGTCGCACAGATGAAAATAGGATTTTTAGAGGCTTAATTTCATTTGATTATAGAGGAAAGATAAACTCTAATATCATAGCTGATTCAGTAAGGCTATCTCGAGGAATTATTAATCATTTTTCACTAGGAGGAAATATTTTTATAAGACATTGGATTGACGGTTCTGAACTAGACCCTCCTACAAATGCTGACTGTAATTCAAATTTTTATAATTTATACGAACTCGAGGAATTATCTCATTCTTACTTCATTTCTAATCTTATTCACATGACAACATCAGTGGATTTATCAGATAGATATTTTATGGATTTTCCCATTGAGGGATCTAAAGAAACTAAAAGAAATAGAACGATTTGTTTATAACAATTAAGATACTTTCAAATGTCAGAAATGAAATTTTTAGTTACAGATAAATTTGGAAATTATCCTGACAACACAACAAACACAATCCTTTTAAGTTGGGATGATTGGAATGATTTTTCATATTATACATTATTTGGTGTAAGTTACGTTGACTATAAAGGGGAAAAATGTACAATTGGAGCGGTTAGAATTGCTTATGTTGGACAAAAAACAGGCATACTTGAAAAAAAGATTAAGATTGAAGACAGTTTTCAAGCACTTGAAAATGTTTATTTTTCTTTAGGAACTGAAGACTCTTACTACGAAACCTTAAATGAATTACCTGAAGAAATCAAGTATTTCGTTTTAAATGGCTTGCATGATATTGCATTCAATAGTGATAAATTAGCTTTAGCTCTAAAGGAAGAAATAACAGCAATTTCTCTTATGAGAGATATTTCATATTCAACTATAGTGAATCAATTTAAAAGAATTGCTAATGGTGGAGCTAGATTAAGCAATTACAGTTTTAGTTATTCATTCCGGGATAGTCACACTTCTAATATAGACTTCAATATAGTTGCAGAACAAAATCCTCCATCAAATATCCAGATAATCATAGGCAGCAATGGAGTAGGAAAATCCTACCTACTAAACAATATGCTTAATAGCGTATTACAACCCGATATCAATCTTAATGACGGAAAGTTCATTTTTAATACTCAATATGAAAGTGATAAATTTTCTAATGCTATTTGTATAACTTTTAGTGCTTTTGATAATTACGAGTTTCATAATAAGCTTGAAAATAATGATATAAAATATCACTTCATTGGTTTACAAAAAATGGAAATTGAAAGACAGCTATCCATCAATGATTTTGCCGATGACTTTATTTCTAGTATTGGTTTAATTCTTAGCTCTCAAAAATTTCATAGGTGGAAAAGTATCGTTGAAGAGTTGGAAAGTGATCCTATTTTTAAAAATGAAAATCTAACAGAATTTATTGAAAAAGAATATAGTGCACATAATCCAAGTAAATTACATTTAAAATTTACAAAACTAAGTTCGGGGCATAAAATAATCTTGCTTACCATCACAAAACTAGTAGAGTTATTGCAGGAGAAAAGTCTAATATTTTTCGATGAACCAGAAATCCATTTACATCCACCACTTCTATCATCATTTATTAGAGCATTGTCTAAATTATTAATAAATAGAAATGCTGTCTGTATTATGACTACTCATTCTCCCATTGTATTACAAGAGGTTCCGAGTTCTTGTGTTTACAAACTTTCAAGAATGGGAGATTATTCTAAGTTTGAGAGGCCTAAGCTGGAAACTTTTGGCGAAAATATTGGAGTATTAACCAATGAAGTTTTTGGATTAGAAGTTACTGAATCTGGCTTCTATAAAATATTAAAAGAATTAGTAAAAGATAATCATAGCTACGAAAAAGCACTAAAAGAAATTGATGAAAAATTAGGTATAGAAGGTAGATCAATTTTACGAAGTTTATTTTTTGATAAAGATAGGTAGATGAAAAATATAGCACAACCAGCAGAAACAGTTGACAATATTTTAGATGTTTTCATAAGTGACAATGTAAACAAATCAACGAAGGATCAGATTGATACAAATAGATTAACTTTAACACTTTTGGAAAATGAGTACATTACAAAAGTACAAGACAATAGCCTTTTTGAAATTCCTAGAGGGGTTCCTCCAAGTTTAACATTAACAAAAGAATCTTTAGTATATTACTATGAGTATCGAATGTTAACTAGAGAAAATGCTAGAGCTTTTTATGATAGACTAATCCTTTCTGCACCTTTTAATATTTGCCCATATTGTACTGTTAAAATAGTTAAAACTATTGATCATTATTTGCCCAAAAGTGAATACCCATATCTTTCTGTTACACCATTGAATTTAGTTCCATCTTGTAGAGACTGTAATACTGAAAAGAAGATTAGTTATCCTATCAATGAGGAAACGCAGACTTTTCATCCCTACTTTGACATTGTGGATACAGACCCTTGGATAGTTGCTGAACTAATAAGCGGAGAACCACTAAGTTTTAGTTACAAGGTTGCCAGGTTAGCACATTGGGATGATAATAAATTTAATCGTTCAATAAATCATTTTAATGCTTATAACATTGATGAACTATTCGCTAATGAAGCCAACAGAGAACTAAGAACAAGACAACTAAATTTAAAAAATCTTTTACAAAGAAGCAGGGACGAATTGAGGCATCATCTTGAGGAAACATATTTAGGTTGCTTAAATAGTGTTGGTGTGCTTGATTGGCAGACTATAATGTACAAAAGTTTGAAGGATAATGATCAATTTTTAGATGGTTGTGTTGGCAATAGTTATTTTAGTTAAGTTACTAAATTTAGATTTTCGTTATTTTCACTATGGTTATTTATTCCTTATATTTGGATTAGTTGCAAAGCTAAAAACAATTGCAAATAAACTATAAACTAATGATTAGCCAAGAAGACTTATACAAATATTTATTAAATGAAAATTGGAAGGAAATTCTAGATTTTTTATATAGTGAAAGAGAAAATATAAAGAATGACACTCTTTTAACTTTTGCGTCTAATACTTTCGTTTCTGAATTCCTTCAAAAAGTTGAAAAATATAGCATTAATCAGAATGACATTTTAGAACATCTGATTACTTTAAATATCCTGCACCATGGCCGATTTTATATTCTTACTAATGATCAACATACAAAACTTACCGTAGAGATTGCAAAGAGAAAACCAATAGAAGAAGCATATAATTATGCAAAAAATTACCCCGAAGATGATTTTTGCAAACAAATCATATCTGATTTCAATTTGTTACAGATGAAAAAAGGAGTGTCTCATGAAAAAAATAAAGAAAAAAAAGTAAGTTTATCTATTGAGATATATAATCGGCTGTTTGAATTAATTAACAATCAAGCCGATACTTCTACTTACTTTTCTGGTCCACGATTCATAAATACAGTAAGATTTTTTTCTCCCTATTTCCCAACATATCCCCAATACATTGAAAAGAGAAACGAAGAAGGTAAGAGCACAAGTAGAAAGATTTTTTATTATGATATTCTCAAAGATCTGGACGAAAATATTAGTCTTCAAGTTATTAGGAGGATTCTAGAAATTACAAAACCTTTTGAAAATCATAAAGTTGAGTATATTGAACATCTTTTAAACGGGCAACCATTGCAAAAAGTGAAGAATAGTGAACAGATAGAAGATAATGTTTCGGCAGGACCTGTAGTTTTTATTTCTTATTCGTGGGATAATGAAGAGCACAAAGATTGGGTACTTAAATTAGCGAACAGATTATCGGACGATGGGGTTGAAGTAATATTAGATCGCTTTTATCTCAGACCAGGTGCAAACTTGCAATATTTTGTGGAAAACAATCTAGGGCGAGCCCATAGAGTAATAATAATTTTTACACCAAACTACAAGTTAAAGGCGGATAAACGAACAGGTGGTGTTGGATATGAATATTCAATTATGAATGTGGAGTTATATAATAATATGACTAAAAATGAAAAGTTTATTCCTCTATTAAGAAAAGGAAATATGTCAGAGAGCATACCTACTTTTATGCAACAGTTTATTCATATTGATGTAACTAAGGATGAAAATGTGGAAAATAGCTATAATGATTTAATTAGAGAAATATATAACGAACCTGAAATTAAACTACCTAAGATTGGAAAGAAACCCAATCTTTAACTCTAATATCACAACACTAGCATATGTTTCAGATAAAGGAAATTGAAAAAATCGAAAAAAATATTAGGAAGACATTAATTTCAATTGAAAGTGAGCATTTCAATATCATGATGGGTGATAATCATGGTGGTTTCGATGAGGATTATCCTGGCTGGACGAAATCCTGGATTGAAATGAGATTAAAAGATTTATATATTCTTATTCAATCATATTTAGAAATTCGACAAATGCCACTTTTGTTACAGAGTTTTAAATATGAATTAACTAAACAATTTGAAAAAAACATACATGAGTCCGAATTAACTAACCCTGAAGGTGAGAATGAATTAGTGCTAACTCAGCTTTTTAGAAGGTATTTGGAGCCATTCGCATTTTTCGATTATTCAAAAATAAAAGTAGACGAAAATCTTAAGTTGTATTCTATATTACAAAACACAGGATTTATAATAAAAAACTTAAACAAACCAATAAAGAACGAAAGCGACATATATAAGCAAGTTAAATGGATTTTAGGACTTTATTATCCTAGTTGTAGACTAAGAAACAAAGCCTCATTTGTACAACAGTTTAAAACATACAATCCAGACATATTAATCCCTGAGCTGAAAACTGCAATAGAATACAAATATATTGATGCTGCGAATGATAATATTGATGAATTTATGGACCAAATAAAAATTGATGCAACAAATTATGTCAACGATTCTAGGTTCGAAAATTTTTATGCTGTTATCTATATTGAAGATATATCTATAGCAACACCTGAAAGCATTGATATTGCGTGGAAAAGTAAACAGTTTCCAAATAATTGGAACTTAGTTTTAAGCGGACATACAATTAAAAATAAAAAATAAATAAAAGAAAATCCTTACGTTGTCAGGATTTGATTAATGGCGTTGACAAAAAAATATCTAAAAAATACAATCTACCAATTTTAGAATTGTACAAATAAAAATTAAAACATGGGTTCCTATTCACAAATGACCATTGCAAATTATCCGATATTTTCTTCTAAAAATAGTTTTTTTGATGAGATTATAAATCTCCTTTTTCTTCCAGAAGATTTTATCATTGAGCCGAGAAGGAGCTCTCTAAGAAATGAATTGATTTGGGGAGATACTTATTTAAATGATGATGATGATTTTACATTCAAAGGCTATAGACAAAAAGTCAAAGTTTGTAAAGAACGTCTTGAAATATTTGGAATGACAACTGAGAACGCAAAAAATGAATTTCCTAAGGCAAAGAAAATTGCTATGGAAGAAGGATTATACGATTTTCCATTATCAAAAATTACTTATAAAAAATACCTTCACGAGATCTCAGATATTATTAGAACAAATGATTGTAATTATGAACAACTATATACAAATTTCAGAGATGCTTTAATTGCTGGAGAATTGGGTATTTTGGGGCAGTCGTTGAAAAGCCACCTTTATTCCATCTTAAGCGTTGCTCCTGAAGATGCTATAGTTGAATATGATTTGTCAGATGTAATAAATAATGGCTGGGTTGGTGAAAGCGAAGCAAGAAAAATAGATTTTCAGAAAATTCTAGTATTAACCGAAGGCAGGACAGATGTGGAATTTATAGGAGCCTCTATCAAAAAACTACACCCCCATTTATTTTCTTATTTTCACTTTATAGATTTTGATGAGTATAAAGTCGAGAGCAATGCTTCAGCTTTAGTTAAATTAGTAACCTCATTTTCTGCCGTTAATATTACACATCCGATAATCGTTCTTTTCGATAATGACACAACTGGTCTTATGGAAATGAAAAAATTAATGCAAGTACAAATTCCTAGTAATATAAAAGTTTTGAAACTTCCAGATTTGAAATTAGCAAAAAGATATCCTACTTTAGGTCCAACAGGTGTCAGGAGAATGAATATTAACGGATTAGCTTGCGGTATTGAGATGTATTTAGGTTCTGATGTTTTAATTGAACAACAAGCTTATATACCTATTCATTGGAAAGCATTTAATGAGAAAGAAAATAAATATCAAGGAGAAATTTCAGATAAAAAATTGGTACAAGAAAAATTTCGTAAAAAGTTAAAATGCGAAGGATCTTCAAATTTCGAAGAGATGGAGCTTATTTTAAAATCAATATTTACAGCGTTTCAACTTCGAGGAAATGAAGAAATATAATGATGTAAGAAAGAAGTTTCACAACAGTGATTGTCCGGCGGCATCCTGAGTATAAATTCTAAGGTATACATGTTAGATTCTAAACTAGATGTTGAACGATTGCGCACTTACCTAAAAGCAAAGAGCAAATTAGAACTATCTAAGAATATTTGGAAAATTTATCTTCTCGTTAAATAGGATTTATATGAATTTCGGCTTAGGAACAGTGTTTTCTGGTAAAGTCTGAGCAGCATTTCCACAAATGTAATATATAATTGTAGCAATAAATATTAGAACAAGCACTACAATCCAAAGAGTAGTATACCATTTTTTCTTTTTCTTGATATATAATAAATCAGAATTATGTTCTTCATCATTATTAAGAATACGTGCGATATCTTCCTCTGTTAATAAATCGGTATATCTCTTTTTAAAATCTTCGTAACTTTTTTTAAATCTACTTTCTTGCTCATTCAGCTCATATCTTGAAATTATCATGTAAACCAGCGTTATTCCAATAAAAACCAAAGTTATCAAAGTACTGTACATGATAAAATCTGAATTATTTTTTGGTGTAGCAAGAATTCTCGTGACTATTAAAGAAGAGAAAAATGTAACTAACGAAAGTGCAGACTTTTGAAAACCATTTGCAAAGTTGTCTGTAAAACTTGCTACTCGCTTGCCATAATCTAATATCTGGTCAGACATTTTATTTCTGACTTCAATATATTGCTTTACATTCTGTTTTTCATAAATCTTGTAGCTGGATTTTAACGATTCAAATACATCGCCTTCAAGCTCTAAGGTAGAATTCTTTCTTAGATGTAAGGAGATTAAGTTTCTTGCTAATCCAATTTTATCTAATATACTGCCGCTACCATATATCCATAAATATATATTGTAAAAATCATCTAAATTTTTAATATTAATATTATCGGCGTCTACTGATTCACTTATTGACTTATAGCCATTTAATTTATAGTAAAAATTTTCTCTTGTTAAATCTGTGATATCAAAAATTGATGATATCACAAGAATTTTGCCTACCCTTTTAAATCGCTCCAATGTTGACAATTCCATTTCTCCATTACCGTTGAAAATGAAATCTTCTGGAAGAACCTTTAGTTTACCAAAAAATGATGAATGATTATTAGAAGTAATATTAGTAATTCTCTTTTCACGATAATCATAATCTTCTTCTTCTAGTTGATATTGCGCAGCAATAAAGAATTTACTACTATTTAATGTACCAACAAAATCATTTATTAATATATAAATCTTTGAAGTATGATTAAAAACACTACTGGAGAAAAAGTTTGCTAAACTTAAACTGTCAAATGATTTCATATAATTGAAAAAACAGTCTTTTGAATAAAAGTGGAATTGGTTATTGGTTGAAGTCTTATAAATATTGATTTTAACGTTGATTTTTTCTCCCTCTTCATGACTTGACAATAAATTATTTAGATCGTTGAAACTTGATGAAAAATTAATATCATCTTTGATTATAATAGGTTCACCTTGATCAATAGATAAATAGACAGAACAAATATCCGAGTTTTTGACTTCCGCAAGAATATTTTTGATGGTTTCTTCTGTAGGCAATCGGATTGTCGAATATGAATACTCTATTGTAAATTCATTGAAATCTTCTTCAAAAATTTCAATTTTGTTAGGAGTTCCAATACTATTAAAAAAATCATGATATCTCATACTTTTATAGATTAACCACTAAATTCATTGAAGCCCGTTGAGGTCTTGATAAATATACCTTTTTCTTGTCTATCATTACGAGCACTTTCTATGGTACCAGGATTTATTTCTCCTTTGAGAACCAAATCGATGCTTTCATGTAAAGTAATAGTTCTTTTTATTTTTGCAGTTATGGCATTTTTAACTAAGCTAAATTGTGGGTCAAAAGCAAATTTTGCAGGAAGTTCTCTAGCTTTATCTATATATTGAACCATATTTAAACCTTCTTTTTCCGGATCATATCCATTTAAACATCTTTCAATATAATCTTCCATCACAAATTCTTCATTTGAACGAAAATAATGAATTGTAGTATTTCTTAAGTTCCAAAAATCAATATTTGATTCTTTTCTTATAGCATTAAGAATTTTCGATTCAATTACAGTAAAAGCTTTTTTTGTATTTTCCTCATCTTCATATTTTTTTGCAAGTTCTAAGAAACTCTCACTCCAATATTTTGATATTGATGGATTAATATCATTAACATAAATATCTCCTATATTTTTGTCCTTGTCAAAAGTAATTTGAACAGATTTAAAAATCTTTTTCTTTAATGGAAATCCATCTTGTTGAGTAAAGGTTTTGCTTTCTATATAGGAAAGCGTTTCAGCTTTACAAATTATTATTTTTTCAATACCTCTATCAGTAATATGTGAAATGATAAGCAACCCTTCGTGCAATTGCTTACCTAATTTCAAAATTTTTTCCTGAGCTTCCACTTCAACTCTTAGTAATCTGTCGGCAATTGCATCTACTTCACTGAAATCTATATTACCATTCACAATTTGGCTGACAATATTAATAACCTCAGTATGCATACTATTACATATAAACTGCCTCCCCTCCCTAGTTGAAATTTCATGAACAATACCATGTATAAAATTCATATAATCCACCTCATTGTCATTTACTTCCAAACTTGTATGGTTGTTAGCATTTAAATCTAAGGTATATGAACCAATGTTATGAATCTGAAGGTCCCGTTGTGGAAAAGCTCCTTCCTGCTGTAAATCGTTGTTGTCTGCCATTTAATTAATAGAATACAATTCTACTGTATATAGTTAATAATTTTTTCTAATGTTGTCATTAATAACATTATTGCCAAATATATTAAAAATACATTATCGGTAGTTACGTGTTTCCGTAAATAAATGGAGTCAATAAATAAAATACTGCTATTAGAATTCAAACAATTTCCTCTCTACATCACTTAAGAAAATCAAATGATCTGGTTCAGACATAAACCAGGCAAAACTACCCCAGGCTAAATCAGGAATTGTCTTACGAAATGGTTGTACCTGCCTTTCTTTATAAGCTGTAACAAATGCTATATGTTTACGATCAAATCCCGCCTTATCACTTATCTCATATAAGGCAGATTTTCGTCTTTCAGAAATAGGGCCATCTGTTGCCACAACTTCAATAAAAATTAACAGAGGTTCAGTAGTTCCAAGATCAACTAAAATAACATCCGGCAGGTTTTTATCCACTTCAATATCAAGACCAATAGCTTTGGCTACTACATCATCAACAAAGGTAACTTTAGCATCACTTGTACTCAACCATAATACAGCAGGCTTTTTAAGAAATTTATGAGCAAACACTTCCACCACAGCCTTTGATATTATTGAACTAAGACCCGCACTGAGATTTCGTGCTTCCCCGTTCGGAAATGTTACCAAAACACGTTCAGAATTTTCATCAGCAGTTCTTGAGGCAAGAGTGATTCTTGCTCTGGCGGCTGCAGATAAGTTTTTCTCCTGCCAGTCTTTAATTGCTTCATCGAGTTCCTCGTCTAATAAGTCAGGATCAAACAATTTAGCAAAACATTTCTGTAAAGCATATCTTGGACGACTTGACGTAGTTGGAAGACCAGCTTTTGATGTAACAGCTCCCACCTGTATAAGTCCCTCCCGTAAAGTTTCATCTCTAATGGGTTCTCTAGTGTTATCTGCATACCACCTCTTACCTTCAGGTTGAAAACCTTTAGACATTGCTTTTTGTCCATAGTCCTTACGGCTTTCCTCATCAGCTAATGCTGATTGTTCGGTGGTCATTCTATAAACATGGACTGGTCCAATAAAAGTCTCTTCGCCCTCAACAGCGCCAATATAAAGCATGGTAAAAATGGTACTAGCAGCCATCTCTCTTATAATATAATTTCTATTGGTGGTACCTTCGGGGAATATTGTTGGTAGACGTTCGTGGATTAATTCTCTTGTTACGTAAGGAGGGAGTTTACTCATGGATTAGTTTTCGTATAAATTTTTGTACATTCCTTCTCAATAAGATCAAGACTTGCATTTTTGTTAATTAGTATTTGTAAACGTTTTAATTTTGATGGCTCGGGTAATGGTAATGATTCAAGTTCATATGCTGATACCGCAACACTCCCACTGATTGTCCGGAATGCATCATTTACCACTTTGCTATTTAAGAAAGTTGATAGGGTTTTAAGATTGACCAGAGGATCAGAAGATATTGGAATAATCATATTCAAGTGATTTTCAATAAGAACAGCTTCATATTCTTTAAATAATTCATCAGGAAGTACAGCTGTAATTAGTCGTTTTTCCTGTTCTTTCGAAGTGGTTCGCTGAAGCAGCACGCATGATTTCTTGGTCAACAAGAAGTTATTATCTTCTTTAAAACTAAACCATTTTTTATGATTCTTTTTCTCTGATTTCAACTGAAAATGACCATCTTTGGAAACAGCTTCCGCCCAAATTATAGGAAATGAGCTTCTACTCTTTTTATCTGACAATTGTTTCTTATGTCTATTCCAAACCAACTGACCAGTACTTACTTTATATCCATAAGTATTAAGAGTATCTTTCATATTTGACATTGCTGCTACAATTTTAGCATGCTTATTATCTCTTGGTAATATCCAAGGAGAGCTCGTGCCGATAGGTAATTGATATTTACCAGCCGAAGAAATCCTTAATTTTCCATTAGGTAAAGTCGCAATCTCATTAATCTCAACTCCAAGACTTTCAAAGTATAATTTATTTTTTCTTTTATAGACTGCCAGTAGTGTTTCTTGAAGTACATCTTCAAATACTCCTTTTCTTCCAGCAACAAAGTCAATTGTTAAAGGACTTGTTTCTTTTCGAATGAACATTCTCAAATTTTTAAAATATTCACCAGAAAGAAAACTGGTAGGTGTTAGATATCCCACAATTCCATCAGCTTTAACAAGCTTAATAGCCAAATGAGTAAACAATCCATAAAGATTCGCATGTCCAAATAGGCTTTCCCTGTATTCTTCTCTAATTTCTTTAGTTAATGACAATTTACCATAAGGAGGGTTCCCGATAATAACATCAAATTCCCTGTTATTCTTTTTATCAGCAAAATATGCAAGTGTATCACATATCGTTACTATAGATTTAATACGACGCCCAGCTAAGCTCATAACGTCCTTGACTGCGACTTGTAAAAATACTTCTGTTAGCCATGCAGAAAATGGATCAATTTCATACCCTTTCAGATTCTGTTCCAAATGTTGTAATTGTTCTTCAGGTGACAGAAAATGAATTGCTGAAATTATGCGAAGAGCTATCGGCGCTAAAAAAGCTCCACCCCCACATGCCGGATCAGCAACAGATGAAGATGCCCAATCTACTCCAGCTTTTTCAACAGAATTCAATAGTCTATCCGTAAGTGCTGGTGGAGTATAAAATACTCCGTTATCTGATCTCAACTTTTCCGGGAGAATGCTGGTATATAAGTTTCCTAGCTCATACGAAGCTTTAATAACATCTAATTCAGCTGCTGCTTGGCCAATTACACTGGCGACAGCCTCAATGCTATTGTCAAATTCAACAGAAACGATATTAATTTGACCAAGTTCTATAGGAAAGGATTTTATAATTGAATTCCAATAAGAATTGATAACACGCTGCATAAAGTATTGTACATTACCTAACCTAATATCATCTTCAAATTGTTTTGCCCAAGCTTTAGCCATAATTCTACCACTCGACAACGTTTTAAGCGGGTCGTTGCTTTTGCTATTTAAAATAGCTAGGATTTCTTTTGTTATTGCAGATTTCACTGCAATTCTTTTATGGCTTAATGTCGTGTTCATAATATATTTTCAAATATAATTAAACTGTAATTTTTATACAAGAAACTTTTTCATCACAATTCTCATTGACAAAGCTAAAACGTTAATACGACAAATCATGTCGTATTAAAATTGATTTATTGAAATATGAATGATGTACTGAGATCATCTTTTAATGATAGAAAAGCATCAAACTTTTTACCGTTTTTACTTTTCATGTTTTTGATTAAGGATGTTTTGTTTTGAGTTAATAGTAAAGTAAGATCTTTAATACTGAGTTGTACTCCGCATATGGTTCTGAAGAGAATCCAACCGCATTGTTCATCTGAACATTTTATGATTTTGTCTTTGATAATAAGATTGTGCTTTTGACATTTGGGGCATTTGAGTTCGGGGATATTTTCTTGGGAAATAATTAATGATAATAGTTCTTTGGTGATCTCTGTTGTATAGTCTTTGATATCGGTGAGGAATTGTTCTTTTTTGAGATCACCTTTTTCAATCTTGTCTAATGCTATCTCCCACTCTGCTGTCATTTGTACATTGGCTATTTTTTTGTCTTTGACAAGGTTGTAAACCTGTAGGCCTTTATCTGTAGGATGCAACGTTTTGCTTTTCCTGATGATATAGTTTCTGCTGAGCAGCGTTTCGATAATGGAAGCTCTGGTGGCTGGTGTTCCGATGCCGATATTGGAGAGTGCTTTCTGTTCTTCTTTGTTTTCAATAGATCTACCAGCATTTTCCATCGCTGATAAAAGGTCAGCTTCTGTGAAAAGTTTGGGAGGCTGGGTTGTTTTTTCAAGTAAGTCGGTTTTTGAAATCTTCAGTTCATCTCCGATTTTGAATTCCGGAAGTTCAGTAAGGACTTCATTTTTATTATTGGAATTTTCATTATCAGATAGAATTCCTTTGATGGCTCGCCAGCCTTTGTTGAGTATTTTGGATCCCTTGATCTGGAATTCATAATGATGAACTTTGATGGTGATGTGGCTGACTTGTTTGGTGCAGGCATGGGACAAGGATTCCAATAAGCGGTAAGCAATCATATCATAAATGGCTTTTTCCGTAGCGCTAAGTGCGGAAGGTGTTTTGGTTGTTATGAGTAATCCGTGATGGTCGGTAACTTTTAGATCATTCACAATCCGCCTGTTGAAGTTTCCGAATTTTAAAGTTGATATGGGTGCCTTGAAATGATCGGTTGCATTGAGGATTCTGACCAGTTCAGGAATTTCAGGCCATAAATCTTCAGGAATATACTTGCTCCCGGTTCTGGGATAGGTAATGAATTTCTTTTCATACAAGCTTTGGGCAATCTGTAAAACCTCATCGGCAGAAAGACCAAGCTTTCTGTTGGCTTCTTTCTGTAATTCTGTGAGATCGAAAAGTAACGGAGACTGTTCCTGCACTGTTGTAATGGATACATCTTCCACAACGGCTCTTCCCTCCCGCTCTATCGATTTTTGGATTTGTTCTGCCTGCTTTTTTTCTTCCCATTGTAATAGGGAAAGGCTGGTGAAGTCTGTATATTCTTTTCTATGACTCAGCTGGATTTGAAAGTACTTTTGCTTGGTGAAGTTTTGATGCTGAAGAAACCGTTGGCAGATTAAAGCAAGGGTCGGTGTCTGCACTCTGCCTAATGAATAAACATCTTGGTTTCCTGCGATGGTTAATGCCTGAGTAGCATTAATTCCCACCACCCAGTCTGCTTCACTTCTGGCTTTAGCAGCTTGATATAGACCGTCAAAGGTATCGCCTGACTGAAGTTTTTTAAAACCGTCCTGTATTGCCTTTTCGGTAAGAGAGCTTATCCAGAGTCTTTCAAAAGGTTTGTTACATTGTATGTAATGATAGATATAGCGGAAGATCAGCTCTCCTTCCCTTCCTGCATCTGTTGCTACAATGATACTGCTGCATTGACTGATGACTTGCTTTATGGTGTTGAGTTGTTTTAAAGCTGAAGGATCAGGCTCATAGCCTTTTGCTTTCTTTAGCTTTTTGGGAGCTAGAATAAAAGGGTTCGGAAAGATAGGCAAAGAGGCTTTGTTAAAGCCTCTTATACCATAATCCTCCGGCATTCCTAATGCGATCAGATGTCCTAATGCCCAGGTGACACAATAGCCGTTACCGGATAAATAACCATCTTTCTTTTCATGGGCTCCCAACAATTGTGCGATTTCTCTTGCGACACTCGGTTTTTCTGCGATGATTGCTTTCATATGATTGATTTAGATGATGATTATAGTTTTTGTCTTCTTGGTTTTCTAACCTTTTTTTGCTGATCTTCCTGCTGTTTATTAACAGGCTGCTGCTGTTTTGATTCTAAAGGCTCCTTCACATTTTTAGTAGCTTCATTGGTCTTACCCTGGGTGTTAACCGCAGTTTGGGTTTTATGATCTTCTGTAGGTTTTGCCTCATCTTTAAGTTTATTAGGATGAGTGAATGAAAAGTCGGTTTTGGAAGTTTCTTTGTTGAAGGTAATATAACCTTGATAGGCTTTACCCTTAGCATCGGTAAGGCCGTCAACGTACACGGTTTGCCCGGCTTTAAATTTTTCATACTGTGAATCGTCCAGTTCTTTTCCTCTGAATACTTTGGGTGCTTCCTGATCCGTAGGTTGAGTTTGCTGTTGGTTATGATTGTGCTGTTGACTTTGTTGTTGATTCTGATTATTGTTGAACAAAAATTCCACATACCGCTTATCCGCATTGAACTGTACAGTGGCATCGAAAAGTTCACCTTTTTTAGAGGTCATGCCTTCAAGATACAATGGACCTCCTTCCAGTAGGGTTTGTTTCTGATGTTCATCAAGCCTAATTCCTTTGATTTCATCAGGAATTTTCATGTATTCTGCCCGATAGGCAACCAATTCATTGGTTAAACGGTCACGGCTGATCACTGATGGAATGATTTCTTCTGTTTTAGGATTGACCAAATCTACTACCCTGCCCATATTCCCGGTTTCTCTAAGATTCTTTTTATCTTCATCACTGAACTGATGCCCTAAGAATTTATTATTGAGACTGGGCTCTTTTCGGATTCCATGCAGATGAACGGCAACCTGTCCTGTATCTCCTGTTTGAAGAGATAATCGAACATCCATTTTGCTCACTGCCGTTCCTAGATTAATGGTTATCGGAATTAATGTATTGGTTTTAAAACCTCTGAGTAATGAATCCATCGCATTCATTTTTTCAAGCTTCTCCTGATTAAGTCCGAACTTTTCCATCGTTTTCCAGTCGATCTGTTCAGGCTGAAAACGATATTCCTGATTGTCTGTGTTGTTGTCCATTGTATTTTGATTTTTTGGATTTTTGTTGTGTTGAGATAAAATTTCATAGTCTTTCAGCTTTTCTTTTTCTTCAGGAGATGCCTGATCGACATATTTTTGGAGATCCTGCGCGGTATTAACTGCATCGTATTCCGAAACTTTGAAAAAGTTGAAATGCGTGGGATTTTTAAGCTGCCGGTAAAAATTGGAAAAGAAGTTGGAAAAAATATCTCCATGTTTATCAACTCTGATCAGCGGCTCATTATCCTTTTTTTCTTGTGGAGGAACCTTTTGCAGATTCCCATCTTTATCAATTCCTTTGACCATCTCAACCTGGTTGGTATGGATGTTCAAGACAAGGAGTGTATCTGTTGCCGATTTGAGTTCATTGGGTTCCTGAGGGGTTATCAATTCATTTTCCATTGTATTTCATTTAATGGAACCAAGGTATAGGTCAATTAAAAAAATCCTGAAGATTGGAATAGTGGTGAATGATTTGGCTGTGGATGTCTTGTTACGATCAAGAGTTTAAACATTCTCTGATCAATTGATGGACATCCGAAAGTTTATAGTATAACTTTCCGCTGATCGTATAGTAAGGCAGCTTTTTATCAGTCCTATACCTCTGTAATGATCGGGAACTTATCTTTAAAAGCTGTAAAACATCCTGGTTATCCAGAAGCTGCTCTCCGTCTACTTCTATAAATCTGGATTGGTTCTTAATCATTTGCTCTTTCAGTAGATCAAATCTTTCCATGATTTTCTCCATCCAGGCTATAAATTCTGTTCTTTCAATATTCATAAGTGTGATTTTTATGATTGCTGATGATGTAAAATTGAACAAGAGAAATCATATAAAATCACTACTTTTTCGTAGTAACGAAAAGATTCTTACTTATTTTTTTTAATAGCTTTTAAGAATGGTCGATATCTTAATCCATAAGATAATAATGGAAGCGATAAAATTGTTTTAATTCAAAAATTCAATTCTAAGTATCTGTATCAGATATTTTTTATTTTGAAACAAAAGCCATAATTTTATTAATGATTTAAATACATCAGCTCACATAGGAAATCTATCTGTTTTAATGTATTGAAGTAATTTTATTGTTCTCTTATTAATATCCATCATTAATGGCCAATAATCGCAAATCAATTTACAGTGCACTTGCCGCTAACCTACTGATCGCTCTTACAAAGTTTATTGCAGGGGCATTTACCAATAGTTCTTCCATGATATCCGAAGGAATTCATTCAACAGTAGATACCGCGAATCAGCTGCTGCTTTTATACGGAATCAAAAGGAGCAGGAAGCCTGCAGATGAGTCTCATCCATTTGGATACGGCAAGGAGCTCTATTTCTGGTCCTTCGTGGTTTCAATTCTTATATTTGGTTTAGGGGGTGCTTTATCCATCTATCAGGGAATTTTACACATTATGGAACCAGAGGTGATGAAAGATCCATTCTGGAATTATATTGTATTGATACTTTCCCTTATTTTCGAGGGTACCTCTTTGTTTATCGCTGTAAAAGAATTTAACAAAACCCGTAACGGGTTGAGATGGTGGGATGCGATCATCAAAAGCAAAGATCCGGGAAGCTTTCTTGTGGTTTTTGAAGATGGTGCCGCAGTGGCCGGTCTGCTTGTTGTTATGATATTAATGGGGATCAGCCACTGGTTACAAATTCCTGAATTGGATGGATTGGCATCGGTAATCGTAGGATTAATACTGGTTTTTGTCTCGCTTATTCTGGCCAGGGAAAGCAGGAGCCTTCTGATGGGTGAAGGCATAGCACCTGAAACAAGAGAAAAGATTGCTAAACTGGCTGAAAAAGATACTGCTGTCGTCAGAACAAAAAGTATACTCTCTACATACCAGTCACCTGAAGAAGTAGTACTGATGCTGATCATCGATTTCGAAGATCATTTGGATACAGAAGAGATCACAGAGGCCATACATCGTATTCGCGACCATATTAAAAATGAATTCCCATTCGTAAGGTTCGTAATTATTCAACCGGAATAACTTATTATATTTTATGATCTTAGGAATTTTCAATTTTTACGGAATTCCGTAAAAATCTGAATGCTGACATTTCTACATTTGTCAGAAATATATACTGTTCCATGAAAAATCTTATTCTATTTTCAATCTTTCTTTTGATCTTCTCCTGCAATTCACCTCAGCCAAGAAACACCCTTACATTTACCAGACAGAACTATATAGGAGAATGGCCTTTTTCCGTTAATGAATTAGAGGTCTACTGTTCAGGTTACAAAGAGATCTATGGCAGGGCAAATAATGGTAAGGTCTATGCGCTAAATGGTTCTGCAAAAGGCGCTTCACATAATGATCCGTCTATCAGTAAGATTGAAGAGATCTGGTTGGATGACCCCAATTGGAAAGGGTTAAAAATTTCTTACGGAGATTTTATAACGCAGGGACTTACACTCTGTGGGAATAAATAATAATGACAATCCGTCATTATCTATGTATTCATTAAGAAGTTACCCGATCATTCGGCTTAGGTAAAAAGCGCATATTCCTATTTCTTTTAAAGAATTTTTGCAAGCATAAAACCAATGACCAGTGCCAATAAAAATGCGATGATAATTTTAACGTAATCATTTTTACTGCTATGAACTTCTTGATTTAATCTGGCATTTTCCTGTCTCAAAGTTTCCACTGTGGTATTTAAAGACGCCGTTCTTTCATTGATTGAAGATTGAACATTTTTTTCGTATAAAACTGCCATCTCTTTTTTGTAGTTTTCCATTTCTTGCTGTCGCTGTTTCTGTTGCTCCTGGAAATTCTTTTGCATACCCTCCAGCTGTTCAGTAGAAGATACCTGAAGCTTTTGAAATTCTTCATTTCTGACCTTTAGCTGATCCGCAAAAGTTTTGTTATGGTTTTCTATCTGTTCTTTATAGGTTTTTTGAGCCTCTGTAAATTCCTCATTTTTCTTTTTCAATTGTTTTTCCAGGGTTTCCACCTGCTCCGAAAACTGCTTTGTCACATCTTTTTTGACCTCATCGATCAATAATGCCCTAGAATTGGATCTTTCATGTGATAACTTTTCGGTGATGGAATGAAGTCCAGCACCATAATCGTGGGGAAGGTGAAATCTTTTATCGGCAAGTTTATCGAGTAATGTTTCATCGACGGTATGGCCGATTGCTGTTACGGTTATAGGAGCCATCGTAATGAAGACCTCTGAGAGGCTGATGTCATTGAAAGTTTCCATACTTTGGCGATCACCACCTCCCCTTACCAAGGCAACAATATCGTAATCCAATGCTGAAATTTCTTTTAGTTTTGAGATAATGGCCGTTGAGGAAGTGATATTGCAGCTATCATCTGAAATATCGAAGTACTTTACTGAAACATCCAGCCCTTCGTAAAAATCCTTTTGGACAATGGCATTGTTACCATAAATATTGATAATTCTGATTTTTTCATCTTTTAGCATTTTATTTCTGACCATTGTCTCCAGGTTCTTTGATCCCTGCTCCAACTTTTTTTGTATCAGACCGTATCGTTCCAGTTCATCTTCCGATATCGATTTTTCCTCCTGCTGGACGATCTCATCGACCACAAAACGGAGCTCAATAGATGAATTCTTGATACTTTTCTCAATAAATCCTCTCAAAGTATAGATTTCATTGTTTATGATCTTACTTCTAAGCAGCGAAGAGATACGGATTCCAATAGATACATTATCCCCTTCCGAGAAAAGCTGGTCATAATAATAATTACCATAAGCCTTACCTGCACCATAGGAATATCTTCCTTTAAGATAAATGAGGTTTACCATCGCATTAATTTTCAGCGCATTGCTGAAAATCCCTATTACCGACGCCGGAGAATAAACCGGATAACTCACTTCATTGCCTTCCATGGATAATCATATTTTAAATCAAAATTCACACAAAGATAATGCTATTGAATAACTGGAAGTGTATTGGACCATAAAGGATTTCATTAAATAACAGACAATAACAAGTCAAGGGCATCATGTTTGTTTCTTCCTTTAAATGATCAGCGACAAACCAACATACCTCAATTTTGATAAGGACAACTATGCCTGGAAGCCCGATATAGACTACCGTCTGTATCCTGAGAAATATAAAGTTGGTAAAGGTGAACAGGGCGTTTTGATCTGTGAACCTTATAAGTCAGAAATAGGAAAACACTGGCGTTTCAAAAATACAGAAATTGCCAAAGTAAGCTCAGAAATGATCTTTTCTATATTTTTGGATTACCTGGAACAGGATGACTTTGTCGGAGCAGATATGGCAAGAAAATATCTTCAAATGGGCTTTACAAGGGCAAGGCGGTACTTTAATTTTAAAGGAGGCAAAAAATACAATGCTGAAAAGGGATATCAGCAGTTGGAAAAAGGAACGGGCGATCCAGAGAAAGCTAAAGCTGCGGATATTTTTTATAAAAAATGGAAAGAAGCAGAGAAAAACCAAAAATACACCCAATTAAAAAAAATATGGAAAGAGAAGTATGGATAAATTGTTTTGACAACTTTATTATATCCTCTTTTTTGAAACAGCAGGACTTTAACTGGGTTATAACTATTGTAATAATTTATAGATGCTATTTTTCATACGCTGCGTTATTCTGAAATACATTTAAACCTTCTATCTTCTCATTGGTAACATTATAAACAATTTCAACCGAAAAGGATGATAATTTATACAGTATAAACTTTAGTTTATTCTTATGAGTCTCACTGATTACAACTCCTTCAGCACTAACAAGTTTATATTGAGATTCCTTTGATAGATTTTTAAAATCGTAATATGTGATGGACATAGGGTTGGTTTTTAATTTTATATCTGTCGGAGAACATGAATTTTCTTTTTGCAAACAAGACGTTAAGTTGGAAGTTAATACATTTAAATATTATTGACCTAACATTCGGATGAATCGAAATGTGAGATTAATTCTTTCTTTCATTGGAACAGTAGACTTAGCGATCCGATGCTCCCAACTTTCCTGAAGATCACCTTTCATAATCAGTAATGAGCCATTAGGAAGTGGCAGACTGTATTTACTTTGATGATGGTCTTTTTTTCTGAAATCAAAGTTTCTGGTTTGTCCAAGACTTATTGATGCGATGACAGGTCGTTTCCCATAACGGCTTTCCTTATCCCGATGCCAGGCAACGGAGTCATTATGATCACGGTACAGATTTAACAGAACCCCATTGAATTGGCAGCCAAATTCCTTTTCAATTCTTTGTTTTAATGAAAACAATTCAGGAGTCCATGGATGGGTTGGCTTTTTATCTGCTTCAGAATCATTATATTTTGAATCCCCATACCAAGCGGTCAATCTTGGAGTAAGCACCATCTTATCATACATTTTTTGAGTACGCTGTTCCCAGGGAGCCGTTTCCAACAATTTGTTTTTAAGCAGATCGGCTTCTTCCCTACTGAGAAAACTCTCTCTGTATTCCAAAAGGTCTTTTGGAAACTCATACAACTCTTCTGCATCAAATAAACTAAGCTGACTCATTGTAATTTTTCTATAAATCATTTAACTTTGTCTTATTCCGTTTTTACGGAATAATTTTTTTTCATCATTTGTGTTTTTACTTCCCTTCGGGGAAGTTTTTTGATTATGCCATGTACTCAAAATAAATTCAATTCTTATCTCCCATTTTTTCTTTGATCTGTCTGATATCAGTTTTAATTTCTGTGATAAAATTTTGAATATGATGTTCTGCAAATTCATTAGGCTCATATTCTTTGGTATTAATACTACAGGCAAATTCCCAGATCTCTTTAATTTCAGGCAATGGAATTTTATATGGCTCATAAAATTGATTGTCAGCCTTCACCCATATACCATCTGCTTCATGAAACTGAAACCTTTTGTAACTGATACCATCATTGGTGGTAATGAAAACATACGTTCTGTCCGTTTTCAAATCCGAAAGATTTTCTACATATTTTCCTACGATATAGGTTCCGTTCTTATAGGGGGGCATTGAATCTCCGTCAGCTGGAAATGCCCTGAACTTACCACCTTTTAAAAAAGGTAATGATATGGTCTCCAGACTTTCTATATATTCCGGATCTCCATAGCCATTCAAGTAGCCCATAGAAGCTTTTTGGGGGATAATCTCAATCTGATTGTTTCCATCCTGATCAACCTTTATAGGAAGAACAATCCTATTCTCAGGAAGCTCCATGAGTTCCTCGATAGAAAATTTTCTGACATCTACAGTCAACAATAAGTCGATGCTTATGTTATAGAATTTTGAAATTCTAAGCAATATTTCAATAGGAGGTTCTGTTCTGCCATATTCATAGGCGACATATCTGGATCGGGTAAGAATTAATAGATCTGCCAGCTCTTGCTGAGTCATATTTTTCTTTCCTCTCAAAAACACGATGTTATCAGAGAATTTTGACATTGTTACAATTTTAGACAACAAAAATACAAAATTTGTTTCAAAACGTAACTAATTTTGTCACATGGAAAGAGCAATTGTACATATGGATTTGGATACGTTCTTTGTTTCCTGTGAAAGGCTGAAAAACTCCGAATTGGAGAAAAAGCCTGTGATCATCGGAGGTGGAGACCGTGGTGTAGTGGCGTCCTGCTCTTATGAAACCCGTTTTTTCGGAGTCAGAAGCGCCATGCCGATTAAAATGGCTTTACGGTTGTGCCCCGAAGCTAAAGTCATTAAGGGAGATATGGAAATGTATTCCAATATGTCTCATATGGTAACGGAAATTATCCAGGAAAAAGTTCCTGTTGTGGAAAAGGTAAGTATCGATGAATTTTATTTGGATTTATCCGGAATGGATCAGTTTTTCGGATGCTATAAGTGGACATATGAAATCGCAGAAAGCGTACAGAAAAATACAGGATTACCTATAAGTTTTGCGTTGTCTGCCAATAAAACCGTATCCAAAATCGGAACCGGGGAATCAAAACCAACCGGAAGGTTTGAAGTCAAACAGCATGACATTCAATCATTCTTGAACCCACTTTCGGTTAAGAAGATCCCTATGGTTGGCGATGTTACCTTTCAGCTGCTGTCAAGATTGGGGATCAGAACGATACAAACGCTTTCAGAAATGCCTGTTGACGTTCTTCAGCAGCTGATTGGTAAAAATGGAAATGAACTCTGGAAAAAAGCACACGGAATTGACGAAAATCCTGTGATCCCTTATTCGGAAAGAAAATCTATTTCTACAGAAGATACTTTTGCCCAGGATAGCATCGATATTCAAGGTATTCAAAGTATACTCTCAGGAATGGTTGAAAAGCTCTGTTATCAGCTCCGGGCAGAGAAATGGCTGGTATCAGTCGTGGTGGTAAAACTCCGCTATGCCAATTTTGATACGGAAACCAAACAATGTAGGATACCCTATACTTCAGCTGATCACACCCTGCTCAGGTATGTTTTGGAACTCTTTAAAAAAGTATATACCAGACGTATGAGAATAAGATTGGTCGGCGTAAAGTTTACCGGACTGGTTCACGGATGTCATCAAATGGATCTTTTTGAAGATACGGAAGAACTGATCTCCTTGTACCAAACGATGGATAAAATCAAGAACAGGTTTGGAACTTCAAGTGTAGGAAGAGCCTCAGGTTTATTAAAATAAGTACAACATGTTTCTGAATTGTCATTCTTATCATAGCCTTCGGTATGGAACCATTTCTATTAAAGAACTGGTTAAGCAGGCTGTACATTTTAATATTAAAACCCTGGCTCTTACGGATATCAATACCATTACCGGGATCTATGATTTCTACAAACTTTGTCAGGATCATAATATCAAACCGATCGTCGGAGTGGAAATACGGGTTCAGGATGAACTGTATTATATCTGCCTGGCCAAAAATCAAAAAAGCATTGCAGAAGTCAACAGGCTTTTAACCGCATATAACTGTGAAGGCATTGAAATTCCCAAAGCAAATCCTGATTTTACAGATACTTTTGTTATTTACCCACTGGAGAATATTCCTGAAAAATTAGCAGATCATGAATTTATAGGCATCAGACAGAACGAGTTAAATCTTTTGATTAAACCGGAATTAAAACAGTTCATTCATAAAATGGTTATTCTTCATCCGGTTACCTTTACCACCCCTGAAGAATATGAGCTTCATAAAATAGTAAGGGCTATCGATCACAATACATTGATCAGTAAGCTTACAGAAGCTGATTACTGTAAAGACAACGAAATGTTTACTGATAAAAAAGAGCTTCTCGCTCAATTTTACCATGAGCCACAGATTATTGAAAACACAAAGTATATTGTCAATAGCTGTCATTTTGATTTTGATTTTTCAACACCTAAAAACAAAAAGCATTTCACAGACAGCAAAGAAAATGATTCTAAGCTTTTAAAAAAGTTAGCATATCAGGGACTTTCTAAAAGATATTCCGAGGATAATCTACAGGCGAAAGCAAGAGTGGATAAAGAATTGGGGGTTATTGACCAGCTTAATTTCTGTGCTTATTTTCTCATCACCTGGGATATTATCCAATACAGTAACCGAATGGGGTTTATGCATGTAGGAAGAGGCAGCGGTGCCAATTCAATAGTCAGTTACTGCATCGGAATTACTGACATATGTCCTCTGGAGCTGGATCTATATTTTGAACGGTTTCTAAACCTCAACCGTAAAACGCCTCCGGATTTTGACATAGACTGGAGTTGGCAGACCAGGGATATTATCCTTGAATATATTTTTGATAAATATGGTAAGAACCATGTTGCCTTCTGTGGAACCAATGTTGAATTTAAATACCGTTCTATTTTCCGGGAAGTAGGAAAAGTATTTGGTCTTCCGAAAGAGGAATTGGATACACTGGCAACAAAACCCATCCAGGAACATGATATTAATTCGATATCCAGACAGGTTCATTACTACGGAAAGCTTTTAGAAAAGTTTCCTAATCAGAGAAGCATGCATTCCTGTGGGATTCTGATATCAGAAGAACCTATCACCAATTATTCAGCATTCGAAATGCCTCCTAAAGGTTTTCCGATCGTACAGTTCGATATGTACACTGCTGAAGAGATTGGCCTTGAAAAATTTGATATTCTCTCACAAAGAGGATTAGGAACTATAGATGACACTGTACAGCTGATTAAGGAAAAAAGAGGAATTGATATTGATATCCGGGACACTTCTCTGTCAAAAGACGAAGCCAAATGCAATGAATTCTTAAGTTCCGGAAAAACGATTGGCTGTTTTTATATTGAATCTCCTGCCATGAGGGGATTACTCCGAAGATTGAAATGCGACAACTATAAAGTACTGGTCGCTGCCTCTTCCATTATTAGACCCGGCGTGGCTCAAAGCGGAATGATGCGGGAATATATTTTCAGGCATAACCATCCTACAAAATTTGAGTATTTCCATGAGGTTTTTGAAAAGGAACTGGGAGAAACCTATGGTATTATGGTATATCAGGAAGATGTTATTAAAATTGCCCTGCATTTCGGAGGCTTATCCGCTCCTGATGGTGATGTGTTGAGAAGAGCAATGAGCGGTAAAGGCCGTTCTTTATCAGCTTTACAGAAAGTAAAAGATAACTTCTTTGAATCCTGTAAAAGATTAGGACACCGTGAACAGTTATCCATGGAAGTATACCGGCAGATCGAATCTTTTGCAGGATACTCATTCTGTAAAGCACATTCTGCTTCTTATGCTGTGGAAAGTTATCAGAGTTTATTTCTCAAGGTCTATTATCCTATCGAATTTATGGTCTCTGCCATTAATAACGGCGGAGGGTTTTACAGAACTGAGGTATATATTCATGAAGCCAGAATGTCAGGAGCTTCTATTCATAATGCCTGTGTTAATTTAAGCCAGTACCAGACGACGGTTTATGGTTCGGATGTTTATTTGGGATTGATGCATATTGAAAGACTGCAAACGAGATTAGCACAGCTGATTCCTGAAGAAAGAGCTCAAAATGGAAATTATACTTCCCTGGAAGATTTTATTAAGAGAATTCCTATTGGTATTGAAACATTGCAAATTTTAATCTTTATTGGCGCATTCCGCTTTACCGGAAAACAAAAACATGAACTGCTGATTGAATCAAGATTTCTTCTGGGAACTCATAAGGCTTCCTTTAGGCATCTGACTTTACTTGAGGAGCCTCAGAAAGATTATCAGCTTCCTTCTATAGAAAGAAACCCATTTGAGGATGCTTTTGATGAAATAGAAATATTAGGTTTTCCCGTTTCTTTCAGTCCTTTTGATTTGCTACAAACCCGATACAGAGGCAGTGTAATGGCCAAAGATCTTATAGGGTTTCATAAAAAACAAATTAAAATGCTCGCTTATCTCATTTCAAGAAAGCATGTTCCCACCAAAAAAGGGACGATGTATTTCGGAACCTGGATTGATGCGGAAGGAGAATATTTTGATACCGCTCATTTTCCAAACTGCCTTGAAGAATATCCTTTTCAGGGGGGTGGCTGCTATCTCTTATTGGGAACAGTAGAGGTCGACTTTCACTTCCCTACCATTACCATTCATAAAATGGCGAAAATGCCTTTTATTCCGGATCCAAGATATTCTATGGATAAAGAAAAATCATTGGAAGCTCAGCGTAATCTGCATGAAGATATCAGTATGACCTGGCGGAAGCCTTATCCACAGGAACATGAAATAGGATTGCCAAGGCAAAAGATGTTTTGAAGAAATAATTATCAACTATTGTAATTTATGATTCAATTTTTTTCTTAAAACTAACCACTACATATTCTCCATTTGAACAATACTTCTTACAACTCTCATCTTTGAATTTACCGGGCTGTTTCGAATACTCTTCAATATATTTAGTACTTTCTTCAGTATTAGCTGGAACAACAATAATATAATAGTTTTCCAGAACAGATTGATCCGCATTTTTTACAGCCTCATTTTTATATTGTATTGCCTCGTTATATTTCATATAAATTTATTTTATACAGTAAATTACTGACAATCCTGACTAAAAATTATGACTTGAATCATTTGTAGCATCCACTATAATAAATGTGTAAATTATTAGATTGAACATTGAGGTAATGCTTTTTTATCTTTCGCTATTTACAATAAAGCATGATTTCTTATATTTCCTTAAGTTGATTTCTGTAAAATTTAAAGATATGATTATTCAATACTTTTAACTTTTTTTATTAACAAAACCTTTTTTTAATCCTATTACGGCAAAGCCGGCCACAATTCCCACTAATATAGCTACTTTAACGCTTTTGGAAGTATTCAAAGGGGGTGTACCGTATATTTTGTGTGGATCTTGAGAAGGCTCAAGTATATTCCCCGATACTTCAGGACCATTCTTTACTTTCATCATTAAACGTACACCAGCTGATGCTGTATTGATTACTAATTTGGGAAAAAGCCTGTAAATTGATGTAATTGCATAAGATCTGAAATCAGGAAATAAATCTTTTTTCGGTTTCCTGGCTAATTCAACCATTTTTGCAGCAGTATCCCTTGGATCTGAAGCAATGGGAGGTATACTCATCTTGAACCCCGAATATTTTGCAGAATGAAGATTCCCGGTAGATTTTTGAAGTTGAGGGTACAAATTACAGATATGAATGTCTGCATAATTTGAAATCTCACCTTGAAGACCATCCATCATCCCTTTGATACCGTACTTCGTTGCTGAGTACACAGAGCTGTAAGGTGCTGGCATATATCCGCCTATAGAAACATTATTTATCAATATCCCTTCATTTTGTTTTTTGAAAATTTTAATGGCATTGTAAGCACCATGCATATAGCCAAATAGATTAGTTTTAATAACCTGTTCGTGAATCTCCATTGGAATCTCTTCAAATTTTCCACTCGCCATTACCCCTGCATTATTTATCCAAATATCAATCCTGCCAAATCGTGACAAGGTCTCTTCTGCTACTCGTTCTATATCTTCAGCAACGGATGTATCGGCGGAAATTCCCAGTACCTCTACTCCCATTCCTTTGCAAAGCTCAACCACTTCATCTATACCTTTCTGTCCTCTGGCTACGATAACTATATTGCACCCTTCCAATGCAAAAGCCTCTGCAGCAGCCCTTCCTACTCCACTGCTAGAACCTGTTATTACAACTGTTTTTCGTAATAAAGTCTGTTGAAATTGTTCTTCTTTTCTCATGTCTTTCTTTTTTTAGATTCAGTAACAAATAGAACATGTATTATGCCAGATGTACAATTTTTAAAACACATTACAATCATCCAAATTTTTACATCCAAGAATAATAGTGATTTTAGCAAAGGCGGCTATTTAGAATCAATCGGTTTATAAATTCTAAATTATGATTATCAATGTTTGTGTATCTCCGTTTTTATAAAAAGTACCACAAATCCACTTTTTAATATAATTGGTCTTATTATTGGATACATTTTAATACACCAATCACAAAAATATCCTTTTATGAAAAAACATATTGTCGTCATAGGAGGAGGTTTTGCAGGTATTAATTTCATCAAAACTATTGCTAAATCTAATGATTTCATCATTACATTGGTTGACCGAAATAATTACCATTTCTTTCCTCCGTTAATTTATCAGGTAGCTACTGCATTTATTGAACCTTCACATATCAGCTATCCATTCAGAAAGTTATTCTCAGATTACACAAATGTTCAGTATCATATGGGAAGTTTTATATCCATTAATACAGAACTTCAGATCATTGAGACCGATACCGGTTCAATAGCATATGATCATGCGATTTTTGCGCTGGGAACCGAAACTAATTTTTTTGGGCTAGATCATGTACAAGAGTGTGCACTACCTATGAAAACTATTAATGAAGCCTTATATATTAAAAACCACTTACTGCTGAACCTTGAAAAAGCTTCAAGAAATCAAGATGAGAATAAAGCAGAAAGATTACAGAATATCGTGATTGCAGGGGGTGGACCTACCGGAGTTGAACTGGCAGGGATGATTGCAGAGATGGGTGCTTTTGTCGCAGAAAAGGAATATCCTGAAATTGAACTTAACCTCTCCCATCTTTATCTGATCGATGCGCTCCCCTCATTGTTGGCTCCTATGAGTGATGCTGCAAAAAAAACCGCATATGATAATTTAAAAAGACTCGGCGTCAATATTCTTCTGAACGTTTCAGTAAAAGATTACATTGAGGGAAATGTTATACTATCCGACGGAAGAAAAATAAAAACAGAAACTCTCATCTGGACCTCCGGGGTAATCGGTCGTGAAGTATTGGGTATTCCCGAAACGAGTATAGGTAAAGGAAGAAGATTATTAGTTGATGAATACAACAGAGTTTTAGGGTTTAATAATGTCTGGGCATTAGGAGATATCTGTTTGCAGTTAACGGATAAAAATTATCCGAAAGGACATCCTCAGCTTGCTCAGGTTGCTATTCAACAAGCAAAATTAGCCGCTAAAAATTTTATAAAACTCCATAATCAGAAACCTTTACAGTCTTTTGTGTATAAAGACAAAGGAAGCATGGCCATTATTTCAAAATACAAAGCCGTGGTTGATTTGCCTAAATTTTCTTATACAGGTTTTTTCGCATGGCTTACCTGGCTTTTTATACATATCATTCCATTGACGGGTTTTAGAAACAGAGTAAGACTGGCTATGGAATGGTTCAGATTATTTATTACCAATAATCCTTCTATAAGAATGATTTTGCAACCGGGCAAAAATGGTCAGAATAATAAAAATTAACTTTTAAAATACATATTATGCTTAAGAAAATGTTAGCAGGTTTAGGCGGAGCCATCGCACTTAACCTACTCCACGAAATCGTCAGAAAAAATTTTGACAACGTACCCCATATCAATGAGGTGGGCGAAGAGGCGTTAAAAAAAGTAACCGATTCTACAGCACTTGAAATTTCTGATCCTGATAAATTGTATGCAGCAACTTTAGCTGGTGACATTGTGAGCAACGCTATTTACTATGGAACCACAGCAACAAATCATAATTTCGCAAGCGGAATTGCAGCCGGAATAGGAGCCATTGTTCTTCCTCAAAAAATGGGTTTGAATGATCATCCTGTAGCAGAGAATAATAAAAAGAAATTCATGACCGTCGGATACTATATTTTCGGTGCAATAGTTACCAAATTTATCTATGATAAAATTAAGTAAGACTCATTACCCCTGCGAGCACGGGTAATTTTTATGCCATGTAAAATATCGGAATAAGACTTATAAATACTTCAGTATACAGCAAATGATTATTAACATTTTACTACTGTGTTTTTAAAAATAACACTTTTTATGTATGATAATAATTAATGAACTGCTGTTCAAATAATTAAATCCCAGATCTAATGGATTCACACATTGTCCGCTTGCGAATTTTATAAAAATAAAGCCTTAAAATACCACAAAACAAATTGCATAGGCATATTTATTGTTTAATCATTCAAAAATATTCAGTATGGAAAATAATAAAACAATTTCAGCACTTAATGAATTACTTCATATTACCAATGACAGAATTAAAGGTTTTGAAAGCGTAGAAGGAAAAGTTTGGGAGAGCTATTCTGATCTAAAGGGTGAATATGATAAAATGATCTCTCAGTCAAAAATAATGAAGAATGAAATTATTAATCTCATTACTGAAAGAGGTGGAAATCCTGATGAAGAAACATCATCACTGGCTGGTAGTCTACACCGGACTTGGATCGATATTAAAAATTCCATACCGACAAGTAATAGTGATAAAGAAACCTTGGAGAATGTAGTTTTTGGTGAAAAACATGCCATTGAAGCATACGATAATGCATTGAAAAGCGGTGATCTTTGTAGCGAAAGTTCAAAGATAATTGCGGAACAGTTGAGACAGCTGCGCATTTCTTACCATCAATTCAATAACATTGAACATTATAAAAAGAAAGATGATTAACCTGTTTCGTATCTAAGAAACTCTATCATAATTTTCACAGATTAAAGAATCGGAAGTGAAATCCATGTAATAACGTTTTGATTCTGTTAGTTTCACATTGGTAAGTAAAAATTATATACCTGATTTTACCGGTAATACTATACATCATGAAAGCAATTAATAATTTTTGGGAAATACTTAAAGGGACATACAAGGACTGGAGTGCACGGGATCTGGGAACCGAGGCTGCCAGCTTAGCCTATACCGCCATTTTTTCGATTCCTGGGCTCTTAATCATAGTGATATGGCTTACGGGTATATTCTTTGGTGAAGAAGCGGTACGGGGAGAAATCACTAAACTTATCGGGAGCATGATGGGGAAAGATGTTGGTAAGAGTCTTGAAGAAATGGTCGTAGCCGGCATGGTGGATAAAAAGAACATCGTTATGAAAATCATTGGAATCGTTACGCTTGTTTTTGGGGCAACTTCACTTTTCTTCCAATTTCAAAAATCCCTCAATAAGCTGTGGGATATCGTAGCAACTCCTAAAAAGGCTTGGGAAAAATATCTTCTCGACCGCGCGAATTCTCTGGGGATGATTATTGTCATTGCATTTCTTATGCTCATTACCTTGCTGCTAAGTTCTTTCATCGGTCTTGCTAACGATTGGGTTATCCACCGTTTCGGGTTGGAAACCCTGGTTTTGGTGAATATTATTAATATTGTTGTAGGCTTTCTGGTTACACTATTTCTTTTCGCAGCCATGTTCAAAATTCTGCCGGATGTTGAGTTACAATGGAAATCAGTGTGGGTTGGAGCTGCAGTAACAGCTGCACTGTTTACACTTGGAAAGTATATCCTCACTTTTTATTTTGAAACGTTCAATCCAAGTTCTGCATTTGGTACTGCCGGGACTGTTATTTTACTCTTGTTGTGGATTAATTACACCTGTCAGATTATTTTCTTTGGTGCAGAATTCACTAAGGTCTACGCTAAAAAAATGGGGCATCAACTTAAACCTTCAAAACATGCAAAATGGAGCCCGCAAATAGTATCCAAAGAAGATTCGAAAAATATAGTAACTGCTGAAAAAACTCCTGATAAAACGGTGAAAGATTCGACGATTTAGTTTCGAAAACTTAAAATAAAAACCATGAATAGTTTTTACTTTTTTTTAAAGTTAACGTTTAGTGCTGTATGTCTGCCAGCAGTGTGCCTTGCACAGCAAAAGCATCTGAACTATTCACTTTTTCATCCTGTACCAAAAGAGCATATGAGAGAAATGGAAACTGACCGTCCGGATGTTACCGAATCTCCCTACACAATCGATGCAGGCCATATTCAATATGAAACGGATGTAATAAGGCTGATAAAAGAAAAGTCAGACATGCTGAAAACAAGCACATTACTAATCAATCAGGCCAACTTAAAAATTGGAATTACAGGAAGCACAGCCATACAGATTGGTTTCCAAACCTACGGCCGGCAAAAGGAAACAGACCTAATTTCAAATTATGTAGTAAAAACTGACGGAATAGGTGATATAACATTCAGGATTAAACAGAATATAATAGGAAACGACCATGGTGACTTTGCTCTGGCAATCCTTCCCTACGTCAAATTGCCTACTTCAAAATATGATGAAGAGAGCTGCCTGGAAGGTGGACTCATTGTACCTATGTCCTATAAGTTACCTGGAAAATGGAAATTTGGTCTACAGCTGGAAGTTGATCGATTAAAGGATCTGGATCAACCGGAAATGCATACTGAATTCCTGCAAACATTGACAATTAGTCATCCATTATCAAAAGGAATAGACTGGATAGCTGAAACTTATTACACCTATAATTTTAAAGCCCATGAGCTTTCCAATTTTATTAATGCTGCAATTCAAATGGAAGTTGTCAAAGACTTTAAATTAGATATCGGAATTAATTATGGAATACAGAATACTGCGGCAAAACACTATTTCATTGGAGCATCTTATCGGCACTAAAGAAATAGCAAAAGCTATATTAATAAATTTATAGTAATTATTATAACATTTACTTTAAATGATAAAATATTATTATAATTCAAATCTATTGAAAATGGGCAGTATTTTTAGAAGGCTTAGTTTTTTATTTTTCACAATAAAAACTCACTTATTCATCTAATTTAAGAAAAATGATTCTTCATATGCTGTTCGAGATGATTTTTAAGAGCATGAAAATCTTTACTTTTAAACAGGTATAGCCTTATCCGTAATTTACTAACTTTGCCGTTTGCTCTCTGTAAACTAATCAACAAAAGATCCCCATTTAACGAAAAATAATTTAGTGATCGAAGAGGGAATTCTATGATTGGTAAAACTCGCCTTATGCAGTAAGGACGATAACTTTTAATACTAAAAACCATACCAGAACTTTCTATCTCTAAGACTTTAACCCGTCCAAGAATCATGGAAAGCAATATAAAAGCCGTACAAAAAATTAACAGATTTGTGTACCATTTAAAAATACAGCAATAGATTATTAAACATATATTAGCCAGTAATAATATCGCAATAATTCCAAAGGAGAAATTAGCGATCTTTTTGTTATTAATTTTTAGCAATTGATTGGTTTTGGAGATTAGTTTAAGAGAGGATATTTTGAGCCTTTATATTTTTTTTAATTTATATAATTAAGATTAAAAATTAGAACTATTTTATTAGAAATAAAGAATACCAAACATACACATATCTGCACTAAAAATTCATGATTTCAAACATATAATCACTTATTTATATATAATATAAAAATAAATGATATTAAAATAAAAAATTATTAACATATACGAGAGTTTTTATAAACAATAAACAGATATTAAAAAGTGACTTCTCCTTTTATAGGTGTTCCAGAAAAAGCGATACAATTAGCAGCGATTATGACCATAATCATAGTATAATAATTATTAATTTTCCGCTGCTGTTGATGGATCTGATTGGTATACATTTGGTTCTCTGCCTGCTAACACAAACCACATTACTATCACAAAAAAATATACTATGGGAATTTTAGCATGGATCCTTTTTGGATTAATAGTAGGGGCAATCGCCAAGTTTTTAATGCCTGGAAATCAAGGCGGAGGATGGATTATAACCATTATTCTTGGAATAGTGGGCGCATTGGTAGGAGGTTTTATTGCAGGGGTACTCGGAATTGGGGATGATGGAAATCCCTGGGATCTGGGAACTATAGGAATCTCTGTTCTAGGAGCCATTCTTGTTCTGATCATTTATGGAGCCTTTACTAAAAAAAGATAATTATTTACACCTGGGTGTCGGTTCATTAAAAGTATGCCGGCACTTTTCTTTTACACCAATCACTAAAAAAATTATTATGAACAGAGACGGTAATAATAAAAGCTTATGGCAGTATAACATAGAGCAAGAAGCGTTACAGACTTATACAGCAAATGATTTTGACACCATCATTGTTGGTGCAGGAATAACAGGAGTGACTTTAGCAAAGGAACTTCAGAATAGAGGTCGTAATTGTCTTCTCATTGAAAAAGAAAATCCTGGATTTGGAACAACCGGTGGAACCACTGCACATATCAATAATTTTTTTGATTCATCTTACGACGAAATCATTAAAAATTTTGGAGAAAGCTCAGCGGTATTACTGGCCAATTCCGCAAAAGAAACAGTGCGGTATATCAAACATAATATTCTGCAATACCATATCTCTTGTGACTTTAACGAATGTAATTATTATCTTTTCAGTACTGATGGAAAGCAATCAAAAAAATTGGATGATATCTTAGAAGCCCATCATCAAGTAGGAATAGATACTCAACAGGTTTACAGCATTCCATTTACCCTGAAATTTGAAAAAGCCATTGAAATTAAAGGTCAGGCACAATTTCACCCACTCAGATATATCAATAAGTTACTCAAAGAATACATTAAACAAGGCGGAGCAATTGTCACAGGAGCACAAGTTACAGATTTAAAAAATAAAGACGGAATCGTTACGGTTACAACCAACGATCAAACAATATTCACGGCAAAAAATTTAGTTTGGGCTACCCATATTCCCCCAGGAAACAACCGTTTCAGTGTTCTTTTGGCTCCTTATAGAAGCTATGCAGTTACCCTGAAGCTTGCCAACCCTGTAAAATCCATGGCGCAGACTGCCGATCTTTATGATCCATATCACTATGCCCGTTATCATAAATCAGACAATAATTACTTCCTAATTGTGGGAGGTTTCGACCATAAAACCGGTGATGAAAATGATACCGAAAAACATTTTGAAGATCTCATGGAATATGTAGATAACAATTTTAAGTATAAAGAAGTTACGGCAAAATGGTCATCTCAATATTATCAGTCTGCAGATGGCTTACCCTATATTGGAAAAATGCCGGGCGAAGACAATATTTATATTTCTACAGGTTTCACAGGCAATGGAATGACTTTCGGATCGATGAGCTCACTGATTATTCCCGATTTAATGGAGAATAAAATAACAGAGTTAGCCAAACTCCTGTCTCCGGCACGTATCAAGCCTATAGCTAGCGCAGGAAATATTCTCGATGAAGTGGTCAATGCTTCTATGCATTTTGTAAAAGATAAATTTTCGGCAGATAAAATTACTGAACTCAATGAGATAAGCAGTGGTGAGGGAAGAATAATCAAGCATGACGGCAATACGTATGCGGCCTATCGCGATGATCAAAATGAATTACATCTGCTAAGCCCCATATGTCCCCATACGGGCTGTAATGTTGCATGGAATCCTTCCGAAGTTTCGTGGGACTGTCCGTGCCACGGATCACGTTTTGATATTGAAGGCAAATTGCTCAACGGACCTGCAATGTCGGATTTAAAAAAAATTGATAATGAAATTCAATAGCTGACAATTACCTCAACACTGGTGAACATTTATTTCAGCCGAAATCAAATAAAAAACAGCACATGAAAGATCATAATATATCAGATTTTAAAGGCGGCGAGGGACAGGTATTAGAGCCGGAAACTTACAGGGATTCCATTGGTACAATGGAACAATCCGGTAAAAGAAAGTGGGTATTTCCCAAAAAGCCTAAAGGCAGATATACCAATTACAGAAATTTAGTAGCCTATTGTTTACTGCTATTTTATTTTGCACTCCCATTTATCACGATAAATGGTAATCCCTCATTACAATTTGATGTTTTTAACCGTCAGATTTTTATTGCCGGTCAGCCCTTTTACCCTCAAGATTTTTTCATACTCACTTTGGGCGCAATCGTATCATTAATATGCATTATTATATTTACAATTGCATTTGGGAGAATATTCTGTGGATGGATCTGTCCTCAGACGATCTTTCTGGAAAACGTTTTCAGAAAAATTGAATATGCTATAGAAGGTGATAGAAACAGACAGATGAAGCTTGACCGTCAGGAGTGGAATGCTGAAAAAATAGGGAAAAGAAGCTTGAAATGGTCTATCTTTATTTTACTTTCTTTGATTTTTACCCATTTTATGTTTATGTATATTGTGGGATATAAGGAGGTTTTCAGGATTGTTCAGGAGGGGCCTTTTGAACATCCGACCAATTTCATAGTTATGATTCTCCTATCGGCTGCATTTTATTTTGTTTTTGCATGGTTTAGGGAACAGGTATGCACATTGGTTTGCCCTTACGGAAGATTACAGGCAGTACTGATAGATAAAGAAACGATCAATGTTTTCTATGATTTTAACAGAGGGGAGAACAGAGCAAAATGGAGAAAGGGTGAAGACAGGAGAGCTGCGGGAAAAGGCGACTGTATTGATTGTTATCAATGTGTTGTGGTCTGCCCCACAGGGATTGATATCAGAGATGGTCAGCAGCTTGAATGTGTCAACTGTACAGCTTGCATTGATGCGTGTGACGAAGTAATGGATAAGGTAGGATTACCAAGAGGACTAATACGATATGCTTCAGAAAAGGAAATAGAGACCGGTAAGCCTGTTAAATTTAATGCACGAATGAAAGGTTTTGTTATTCTTTTAGTTGCTTTACAATTTTTATTGGGATATCTTCTTTACAACCGTGCCGATATGGAAGCCAAATTTATTAAACCCGCAGGAAGTACCTTTTTCGTGCGCGACGGAAAAATTACCAATACTTATAACTTTACTTTTCTAAATAAAACAAATGACAAAAAAGTAGTTAGTATTCGAATATTAGAACCAGCAAATGGTGAAATTACCTTCAGCGCTTCCAGTAAAATAATAGTCGAACGTGACAAAATTGTGAAAGGAACCATTAACATAAGCTTTCCCGAAAAACAGATAACACTGTCAAAACAAAATCTAAAACTTGGAGTTTATGATCAGGAAGGAAACCTCCTGGATACGTATGAAACCTATTTTGAAGGTCCATTTAAAATACAATTTTAAAATAAATTGATAGGGATTGAACTTTCTAAGACCATATTCTTTAAAATTGAAGACTGTCTTGCAAAGGGTGTAAGTTAAAAGTCAGGCTTGGATCTTATACTTATTTCTTCTTTTTATAATGTTGATCTGTCGTTAGTTTCTCTACTGTTTAGGATAAGGGTCAGTTTCAACTGGCTTAGAAATTTTCGTAAAATCTCTTCCGTGTAATATAACTTTACAGAAAGAGGGCTAAGTTTATTTTTATAATTATTGAACTCTATTTTATCTGAAAAAACAACCTGTCTTTTATACAGAATCGAGTAATAGACATAAATTTCAAATACCGAATGTCTTTCCGGTGTACAGTATCCGGATGTAGCAATACACCAATCACTTTCAAACATTGTGGATGCATACAGTCCCAACCTGTCAGCAATAAGGCTGGATACACAATTAGAATTTTTGATCTCAGAAGCCTCGACCTTCAAAAGCTTCACTATTTTATCAGGAGTATGTACCGTGATACCGCCTTTATAAAATAATTTTGAATTAGTCATTTCCGAAAACGCAAGCTGCATCGCACCAGCGGTAACACTTTCTGCAATGGAAATGGTTTGATCACAACTCATAAATTCTTCATTGATTTGTTCCAAAAGGATCTTGTTAAATTCCATGATACTTTATAATATAGATTTTACGAACTTAAAATTGATCTGTATCTCATAAATGTATTAACTAACTCAGGGTAGTGTTTATTCTTTAAATGAAGGCTACTTTATATTATTGAAAACAAGCCATACAGCTGATAGTGTATGGCTTGTTTAAATTTTATATGTTTAATCTTCCTGCTGGGCATCAAAATTAATGTTAGTCTCTGCAATCTCCGTGAGGTTGTAATCTGTATCTTCCTCCTCCTGCAGTGTTTTTTCTAATAGCTCAGCAGCCTTATCATGTCCCATAGTAATAGCAAGTTGCGTTAGGCCTCCATAGCTCGCGATCTCGTAATGTTCTACCTTCTGCGCCGCGATTATCAGAGCTGCATCTCTTGTCATCGTGCCTTCTTCCGTAGATTTAATGATTTCTTCGCCCTCCTTAATCAATCCATCCATTGCTTCACATTTTTTCTGCTCCGGACTCTCATTAATGAGTTTAAAAACTTTCTCCAAGCGGCTTATATGCTTTTTAGTCTGTAACTGATGATCCTCAAAAGCATCTTTAAGCTCTTCGGTTGTTGCTGCGTCATGCATAGTCTGTAACGCATCTACTAATTTATGCTCAGCGTAATAAATGTCTTTTAGTGCATCTACAAAAAATTTATGCAGCGGAGCATTTTTCATATCACTTTCTTTTACTGTAGCATTCTCTACTGTCATTTTTTTGTCAGCAGCACCGGTTGTCGTATTTTCTGTTGTTTTAGTTGCCATAAGATAATGGGATTTAAAAGGTTAAAAGGCTGCCCCTTTTTCACAGAGACAGCCTAAAAAGAATTATGAATTACGTCTGCCTCCGAATCCTGATCTGCCGGATCCTGAAGATCTTCCACCACCATGAGAAGCCTGACCTCCCATTCTGGCTATTCTTGTACGTTCAGATTTACTCATTGAAGCAAAACCTCTTTTTGATGTTCCCCCTCCTGAATTAGAACCTCTGTTGCTACCTCCTGACCCGGAGTTAGAATTAGAGCCACGACCGCTTCCTGAACCGGAGTTTGATCCACGGCTATTTCCTGAACCGGAGCTTGAACTACGCCCTCTTCCTGAACCACTGTTTCCGCCCGATCTTGAATTGGAGTTTCTTGAGCTTCCTCCACTGTTTGATCCTGATCTTCCTGATCCTGAATTTGATCTTGATCCTGACCCAGATCCGGATCCTGAAGATCTTCCGCTTCCTCCTGACCTTGATCCAGAACCTGAACGGGATCCTCCACGAGAGCTACTGCCAGAACTTCCTCTGCTACCAGAACTAAATCTTCCCTGACTATCCCTGTTTTGACCACCTCCTCTATTTCCTCTGCTTCCGCCTCTTGAACCTCTGCCCCTATTATCGTCGTCGTCGTCATCGTCGTCATCGTCGTCGTCATCATAATCATCATCGTCGTCGTCGTCGTCATAATCGTCATCATAATCTTCGTCATCATACCCTCCTTCCTCATCGAAATAGTCTTCAAAATCTGAGAAATCATCATCGTACTCCTCATCCTCACTTCCATCGTTATAACCATGCTCATAACCTAATTGGTACGCTTCCTCAAGCATTGATTGGTCATCATCTGATGAATTTCTGCCTGAACTTCTGTTGTTTGAATTTCTAGTGTTCATAAATTTTACTTTTTGAAATTAATATTTAGTGATGTACCGCAGTCCTTGACTAGTATCAGACTACAGTCGGTTTATTTTTAATGTTTAGACAATACAATTCCCGCACACCGTAGAAACAGTGTGAAACATGATTGAATAATACTTTTAGTTATTCTATTATTCTGTAATAAGTTAAATGATACGTGTCCCTATTTAGAGCTCACGCCAGCTGAATCCTTCATCTTGATAGTGGCAACACTATCATTTGGATTTCTTGATGTAGTACCCGTTGTGTCTGGCCGAGTGGAATTTATATTCATTGAATCTGTAGCAGATGAATCAACAGTAATTGGTGGTGCTATTTGTACTTCTTTTTTACAACTGATTGTCAAAAGCCCGAGAAGAAGAGCTAAAGAGATTATTGCTTTCATATAACAACATTATTTTAATTTGGTATATCAAAGCTACAAGCCCAGGAAGGCAAATCCTATGACAATGATCATAATCGATTCATAAATTTTATTAAATTTTACTCTTTAGTTATTTATATGGTAAGAAAGAATAGAATCCCTCTAACATTTTTTTTTAGATAGTAATTATTCCTTTCTTTAAAAGAATTAATATGATTTCAAAATCTATATATCACCAGGATCGAAACTCAACTAATCCATCTGTCAAAATTTTCCATTGAATTTTTGAAATTCCCACCATTCCTCCAAGGGCAATAGCTAAATTCCTTGCTTTGTCTGCGATCTGAGCATCCATATTCGGTGTCTCGTTACGTCCGTAAATACCTGCTTTTATAAAGTCTTTCCCTCGTGATACAATAAAGGTAGAGCTTGCATCTCCCGTATAAAAGTGTGCAGTGTGCGTATTTATTTCACCCGGTATCCCCGATGGTTTACACTCAATAAGCAGTTGCTCCAAAATTTCATCATTAGCAGATAAATTTTCATACATATCTGTTATCTCGACCCAATCAAATCCTCTTGCTTCAAAATTGCCCGGCCCTGGAATATCAATCCTAATGAAATCTCCTTTTTCAGGTAACCTCTTTTTTAAATTCCCGTTTTTATCGTGCAGTTTAAAATCCGCACCAACTCCACTAGCATAATAATTCCAGTAATTTACAGACAAAAGACGATCTTTTAAAGTCTTATACAAATCAACTATATCTTCAAAATCTTTAGCTAAACGAATACTTTCCGTATCGTGAAAACTTCCTTTTTCTTGCAGGGGTACCCCTGTGATCAATTGTGGCTTCATTTCGTATTTTTTTTGTGTAACTAAACATTTAATTTTCATTATGCGGCATATCAACTGGCTTTGATTCCGGAGAACCTTTTTCTCTGAGCCAAATTGAAAGGATAACCAGCGAAGCAACTGCTAAAAACTCACTCTGCCAGTTTTGAAACGACTCAAACCAAAAACGGGCATCATACAAATATTCCTGAATTGGCATCACAGGCAGTTCTTTAGCAATCTGCTCACCACTGTATTCTTCATAGCTTCCATAAAAATGACAGGTAAAACTGATAAGAAAAAGAAAACCAAAAGCAATTGATAGTGAATGTTTATAGAGAATAAGCCATACACCACCCTGTTTAACCGGCCATGGTGCATTGGAATGAGGTCGAGGTTCTTTATCAACATCTTCTTTTTCATCCAAAGACTTTGATTCACTTGCCCCCTTCTGTCTGAGAAAAACAGTCAGAACAACATACAGCATCATTTGTAAAAATTCACTTTCCCAGTTTTCAAAAGTGGCCTGAACAAAATGGCCGCTGTGTAGATATTCTCCGATACTTAAAAGATGCTGCCCTTTTTCAGCCAATTCTTTGTTTTCAGTTTTCCAACCCGTCATGACCTGCCCGTATAGGCAGACAAACATCAATATAAAAAGAACAATACTTAAACTGTTGCGGTAAAAGAAATTATGTTTATTCATTGATACCTGATTTTATTTGATTGAATTTATTTTTAAAATAGGGTTTTGCATCAGTGAAGATTTATTTTTTAACCCAAACGCTTACTGACCTTGCATTTACTTTAAAGATTCCTTTACCATTGTTATCCACCACAATTTCTTCTTGTCTTTGTTGCAAAAAATCATAGAATACAGCATTTGAATATTCTTCACCCCACATTATTTCTTTGCAGGCTTTTCCATTATTTGAAATAATGACCAGACAGCCTTTATTCTTTTTATCACCCATACGCATGAATGCAATACAATTGGGATCATCAAAAAAATTGACTTGTGAACCGTATCCAAATTGTTGTCTTGCCTCCATTAATTTTGGTAGGGTCTCAACTTTACGGATTTCAACATGTATTTCTTTACCGTCTTTCATATCCGAATACTTGGCTCCGAAAAGGTCAGGATAAAAGACACATGGATAGGCTTTTTCAGATAACAAAATGATGGAATAAGCTATTGGTTTAAACCATTCTTTAACAGTGGACTCCAACGCCTGAAGTTTTTGTGTATCATGATTTTCAACAAAAGAAACGGTAAAAACAGGCATCTGTTGTAACAAAGAATTATCAAGAATCTGACGCAGGTCGTACTGATCTCCTTCTTCAGATGCTTTGAAAAAATTATAGTGTAGGGGCACATCGAAACATGAAATTAAATTACTCATTTCATCAGAGAAATAATTTATTTTTCCGGCCTCTTCTTTCCAAAACTCCCCCAAAATATAATAGCCAGAATTAATTTCTGTTTTAATATAAGTAATCCACTCTTTTAAAAATTCTGAAGAAATATGCTTTAAGGCATCCAACCTTACCCCGTCGACTTTGGTACTTTCAAGATACCATTTGATCCAGTTTTTCATCTCCTGAACAACATCTGGGTTTCTGTATTCTACATCGGCGCCCATGAGATAATCATAATTTCCGAGCTGATGACTCACTGAAGGGTTCCATTCCGTGCCGTATTCATTTATAATCTTAAAGATACCCAGTACCTCTTCTCCATTTCTCTTAATGCAGTCTATTCCACTAAAACAACGATGATCCCAGTTAAAATCTGAATACATCCCATTCCGGGCAGAAAAAGTAAATTTTGTCATTGCTGATGCTTCAAAAGGTTGTTCTATAGTCTTAATACGATTATCCTCCTCAACCTGTTGGACAAAGATATTTTCTGGTTCGTCTCCACCCATTCTGTGATTAAGAACAATATCGGCATATACACTCATACCTTCCTCATGTGCTGCTTCAATTGCTTTAAGATATTCTTCCTTAGTTCCGTATCTGGTTGCAATACTACCTTTCTGGTCAAATTCCCCTAAATCATATAGATCATATACGTCATAACCCCGGCCTTCCTTACCGAGAAAGCACTTTGTTGCAGGAGGAAACCATACCGCAGTAAAACCAAGCTGTTTTAAATAACCCGCCTTTTCTGAAAACTCATTCCATAAATTCCCGGAATGGTACCAATGAAAAAACTGAATCATTACTCCGTTCATAACCCATAATTTAACCGTTGACAATGAGTCCACCGTTCGGATGGAGAACCTGCCCCGTCATCTGTGCTGAAGCATCGGTAGCTAAAAACAGATAACTTGAAGCAATCTCATCCGTATTAGCATTTCTTTCCAGTGGAGGCTTGCTTTGATCGTCTTCTTCTTCACTAAAAGTTTTCTTAGTAAGGGGTGTCGCTACCGGTCCAGGTGCTACTGCATTGACCCGAATTCCTTTAGGTTTCGCCTGTAATGCCAGCGATCTCGTAAAAGAAACAATTGCCCCTTTTGTAGCTGAATAATCTAATAATTCTTCATGCCCCATATAAGCCACTGCGGAGGTCGTATTAACAATGGAACTCCCTTTTTTTAAATGGGGAAAAACTTCCTTGGTAAGTAAAATCATTCCAATGATATTGGAATTAAATGTCTTTCTGATGTTTTCTTCTGTAAGGTCAATAATATTATCTGCAGGAATTTGTGTTCCTGCATTATTTACCAAACTATCAATTTTCCCAAACTCAGCAACTGTTTTTGAGACGGTTACTTTACAAAAATCTATATCATTGATATCTCCGCCAAAACATATAGCACGCCTTCCTAGAGCTTCAATTTCCAATTTTGTTTTCTCTGCATCTTTGTCGTCTTTATAATAGATAAACGAAATATCCGCACCTTCTTTGGCAAATAATAAGGCAATTGCTTTACCTATTCCGCTGTCTGCTCCTGTAATGAGCACTGATTTATTCTCCAATTGCAGCCTCTCCATACTATTAAAATTTATACATCCTGTGGTTCCTGCATTTTTCCCATACGATATGCTGCCATACTATCGCTTGCCAGATTAGACATGGCTACCGTTAATTTATTTTTCAACCCCGAGATTATTTTATCCTCTCCATTCATCAGAGCATCATAGCCATCCTTAGCCACTTCTTCCGGAGTGCTGAAACTCTCTTTATCTTCCATAATTTTACTTCTGTTCATCTGGGCTTTGTTGAAGAAATCTGTATCGGTCGGTCCTGGAAGAAGTGCCGTAACCGTAATTCCGGTATCTTTTAACTCTTCACGAATCGCCTCAGACCATGATAAGATAAAAGCTTTACTTCCATGATAAACTGATTGCCATGGACCGGGTGCTTTACTAGCGATTGAAGCCAGATTCAGTATTTTTCCTGATCCTTTGCTGATACGATCCTTTAGGAAAAGTTTGGTTAAAATCAGAACTGCATTTATATTGAGCCTGACAATATCCAATTCCCTATGTATATCTGTATCTTCAAATTTTCCATAGAAGCCCTGTCCTGCATCATTCACCAATATTTCCGGGCTAATATCGTTGAGTCTAAGTTCGGCATACATAGAAAAAACATCATCTTCTTTAAAGAGATTTTTTGCCTGGGTTACCACCTTAACACCATATTTTTTAAATTCATTGGCTTTTTCAAGCAGTTGATCATGACTGCGCGATACAATAACCAGATAGTAGCCATTTTTTGCGAATAATTTCGCCAGTTCATATCCGATTCCACTGGTTGCGCCGGTGATCAGTACATATTGATTTTTGATTTCCATATTGTTTATTTTAAAATAATCATTTGATTGAGTTCACATTTAAAGCATCCGAGAATAAATTCCGCGTAATACAGCTGGGCTGTTGAAGCATTTGTTTTATGGTGCAGTTCCAGTTTTTTGGATAAAATGATTTCATTTTTGTAGGCGAATGAAAAATGCGCGAAAATTTTTTGATCAGATTCTTTCACAGGAGTTGCATATCCGGTGACAGATATCCCCCAGTCCGTATTGAATAATGAACTAACATTCAACGCCATTTCATCGGCAACTTCCTTAGAAACACAATCACACTTTATCGCTTCCTGCTCATCAACTTTCAAAAGTTTTACTTTTTCCTCAAGAGTATAGGCGGTTACCCCGCCTTTAAAAAATCCAGAGGCATCTTTGATCTGCGAAAATGAAAACTGCAGGCAGCCAGCAGTAACACTTTCTGCCACAGAAACTGTTTCATGGGCAGATTTCAGTGCCCCGCCGATATAATCCAACAAAGACTGTTTAAATTCCATGAGAATACATTTTAATTAATTAAGAATACGTCTCTCCTAATACTATAGAGATTTACTTATCTCCAAGGATCAAGCACGACTTTTACACATCCGTCCTGCTTTTTATCAAATATTTCATATCCTTTTGCCACCTCATCAAGGGAAAGGCGGTGCGTTATGATATCATCGAGTTTTACCTGCCCGGTTTCCACATATTTCATTAATTTATCAATGATCGCATGAACCGGAGATTGCCCCGCTTTAAGCGTAATGCCTTTATCAAAAAGCTGACCTACCCTAAAATTGTCATAATTCATGGGATAGACTCCTAATATGGAAACAAAACCTCCACGTCTTACTCCACTCATACACGCCTCCAGCACTTTGATAGAACCTTTTTCAAAATTGACAACTGCCTTTGCTCTATCCATCAGATTTCTGTCTGGTTCAAAGCCTACAGCATCTATACATAAATCGGCACCTCTGCCATTGGTCATGCTTCTGATTTCGTCAACAGTCTGTTTAGCGTCTTCCCAAAGAATGGTTTCGCATCCTGTAAGATTTTTTATCTGATCCAGTCTATATTGAAGGGTATCAATAACAATTACTTTTTTTGCATGATGAAGAATAGCACTTTTTACGGCCATTGATCCCACAGGGCCTGCACCGAAAATGGCTACCGTTTCTCCACCTTTAAGGTCCGCCCACATTACGCCGGTATACCCTGTAGGAAAAATATCGGTAAGAAAAAGCACCTGTTCATCGGTCAATGAATCAGAAACCTTTCTAGGCCCGAAATTAGCATAAGGAACTCTTACATATTGTGCCTGCCCGCCATTATACCCACCATACAGATCGGTATAACCAAACATTCCACCTCCTTTTTCAGTAACCAAACCTCCTTCGGGACCATAATTTTCTATATTGGAGTTTTCACAGCCTGATGGTAAATCATGCTGGCAGAAATAACACCCTCCGCATGCAATCGGAAATGGCACAACAACTCTGTCACCCGCTTGTAGGTGATTGATGTTTTTTCCTACTTCCTCCACAATTCCCATAAACTCATGTCCCATTACCATAGGACGTGGCTGAGGAATTCCTCCCGAATACATGTGAAGATCACTGCCACAGATTGCGGTAGAGGTTACACGAAGAATAATATCATTTTGATCTTCAATCTTTGGATCATCGACGGTATCGCAGGTAATGTTACCCGGCGAATGAAAAACTGCTGCTTTCATATTGTTATATTTTATGGTTTGGTGTTTATTCGTTATCATGTGGTCATTAGACCCTAAAAAGCTGATACGTTGGCCATTTCAAATTGTAAGCTGATTAAAATGACTGACGCAAGATCTGGGTAAAGTTTTTTATACCTCAGCAATGGTAGAGGATATCCCCCTCCCTGAACAACTAAAGATAGTGTACCAACAATAAATAAATGAGGCAAAGGGAACTTAGACTCATCCCAAGAATGCTTAGCATTCTTCCTGTTTTTAAATTGTCGAAATTGGAGTAACCTCCTTTATTTTTATCGTATACTTTTTTATCTTTTCTGTAAAGAAAAAAAGCGATGCCTCCGGTAAGTATTCCCGGGATTCCGTAACAACAGCATAAGGCTACAGAAGAAATTCCGAGCACTAGCACTGCTGTAGCATTGGGTAATTTGGAATTTCTCATGATGATAGGTTTTGAAGCCAGTAGATTATTCCAGTAATAAAATGCAGCCGGCATTAATGATTAAACACTGTCTTTATAAACATTAATTTTCTGGGCTATAAATAAATAAATAAATAAATTAAACCATCGAACCGTCAGCATCAGATTTTCAGAAATAATATAACGTCCTTCGAATAATATCCGATAACCCTTTCAAGGCAGATTACCGGATATTTATTCGACATTATTTTACAGCATCTTTTGCTTTTTTAGATTCCATTAAATGATGATCTAAAGTGGGAAGCGTTTTAGTGGCAAAATTTTTCATAGAGGATTCGGAACCGTCAGCAGCTTCTTTCTTGAAATCAGCTATTGTTTTTTCATGATCCTTAACCATCATATCGGTATACATACGATCAAAATCAACTCCCTTTTTTGCCTTCAGATCATCGTATGTCTTTTGTTGGTCTGCATCTAAACCGGTAGGCAGAGTGTAAGCAGTTTTAGAGGCCCATTGTTGTAATTCTTCGTTGGCTTTAGTGTGATCTTTTACCATCATTTCACCCAGTTTTTTAACCGCTGAGTTGGTCGCATTTTGAGATGCAAGTTTTCCCGCCATCACTTCCATCATTCCTCCTTTTGCTGCTGCATCAGCAAATTTTCGATCCTGATCATTTAATGATGTTGCTTCAGAAGACGTTTGGGAAGTTGAAAGAGAATCTCCAGGCATTGCACCCGAATCCACGGGAGCAGACATTTCGCTGTGATCAGCTGAATGATCAACAGTAGTGGTTTCTTTTTTGTTACACGCCGTTATTGCAGCAATGGCTACAATGATTAGAATTGTCTTTTTCATAATATTTTAATTTGTTGGTGTTGATATGAATGTCAAGTAGTTTCTACTCATTTTTTATACTAATCCGTTTCTTTCTTTTTCAAACTGCCATACCCTGTGATTAGCTATCGCCTTAATAAATAAATCATCAGAATCAGCATCCTTAGCAGAAATTACTCCAGGATCATCATGTTTGATCGATACTATATCTGTAAGGTTTTTGATTACTTCAGTATCATATCCAAAGTAAATGGCTTTACAGTGACGGAATGCTTCATTGATAAAATCAACCGTCATATTTTTATTTCCAGGCTTTACAAAGCCTTCTGCAGATTTTGCACCGCCACAGATATACAGGGCATCAAAACAAACACTTGAAGTCGTAGATAATGAATAATCCGGAATGTACGTTTGGCCGTCCGAAGATTTTACCGGTGCTACGGAATCAGCAATATATTGTACAACTGCACCCTGCCCTTCTAATTTTTCTATTAAATGATCGGTAGAAGCAGCATCAAACCCATCAGTCATCATAAAGCCAATTATACGACTCTCAATGGTATCTTTAACGGTATTGGCCATACTCAGTGCTTCTGAAAATTTTAAGGAAGGTTCAATTTCCGCACTTTGGAGACTTGCTGGATCGGCATCTGCAGGAATACTTTGATTGGGCTGATCGAGAATTTTAACCTCAACACCTAATCTGGATGCCACCTCCTGTGCCAAATCTTTGTTTACAAAAGCTAGCTGACCAACCATTCGTTCTCTGATGACAGGAAGCGTTACTTTTGAAAGCTCAAAAACCAATGCGTTTTGCAGATGCGTTTTTTCAAAAGCAGACTGACTGTTGTAAAATAATTTTGCCTGAGAATAATGGTCTACAAAGCTGGAGCTTCTTGCCCTTACTTTATGTCCTTCTACCCGCTCCTCCTGGGAGACAAAACCTCCTTCTTTCATCATAGCCTGAAACGGACACCCCCCACCCATTGAATTGGGTTCGTAACTTACTTTTCCTTTAACGATCTGCTGACGCATGTGTCCGTCACGCTGATTATTGTGAATGGTTGTAATGGACCTGTTGATCGGAATTTCATGAAAATTCGGAGAGCCTAATCTGGTAAGCTGAGTATCGGTGTATGAGAAAAGTCTTCCCTGTAAAAGAGGATCATTTGTAAAATCTATGCCGGGAACAATATGACCGGGATGAAATGCTACCTGTTCTGTTTCTGCAAAGAAATTATCCGGATTTCTGTTTAATGTTAGAGTCCCTACAAGTTCCACAGGAACAAGCTCTTCCGGGATAATTTTTGTAGGATCAAGGAGATCAAAATCAAATTTGTGTTCATCTTTTTCAGGAACTACCTGCACCCCCAAATTCCACTCAGGGAAAGCTCCGTTCTCAATGGCCTCCCAAAGGTCACGTCGATGAAAGTCAGGGTCATTTCCTGAAATCTTCTGTGCTTCGGGCCAAGCCACCGAATGGACTCCCAATTTGGGTTTAAAATGGAATTTCACAAAGTGTACATCGCGCTGTTCATTGATAAATTTAAATGAATGAACACCAAAACCTTCCATCATACGGAAGCTTCTCGGAATCGCACGATCACTCATCAACCACATGATCATATGGGTACTCTCTGGCATTAATGAAATGAAATCCCAAAAAGTGTTGTGAGCTGAAGCAGCTTGTGGAATCTCATTATCAGGCTCAGGTTTTACAGCATGAACTAGATCTGGAAATTTTATAGCGTCCTGAATAAAAAATACAGGCATATTATTACCTACCAAGTCATAAACGCCTTCTTCCGTATAAAATTTTACAGCAAACCCTCTTACATCCCGAGCCAGATCTGTACTTCCTCTACTTCCGGCAACGGTAGAAAAACGCACAAATACAGGAGTCTCTTCCTCTATATTGTTTAAAAATTTAGCTTTCGTATATTTTGCCAGACTTTTATTTAATTTAAAAACACCGTGAGCACCGGAACCTCTTGCATGAACTACTCTTTCGGGAATTCGTTCGTGATCAAAATGAGTAATTTTTTCTCTGAGAATAAAATCTTCAAGAAGAGAAGGTCCTCTTTCGCCGGCTTTCAGAGAGTCCTGATTGTTATTGATCTTTAATCCCTGATTAGTGGTCAGTTTTTCGTTGCTGTTATCCGTTGCATGGTCTTGAAGTTGATCACGCTTCTGGTTTGATCCTAAATTTTCATTTTCCATATTTCTTGTTTTACGATTTGATGTAGGTGATGTTGATTTAGTATTTAATGTACTGTATCAGGTAATGCGATACAGCAGATTGTCTCAGGATGATTTATATTCTGAATAAAGTTTCTTTTGTAAAAAAAGAGAATTAACTAATTGGGCCGCGCCGCACCTATTAGAAAATAGAGTGCATTACTTTAACTTTCTATAACATATGATAAAAAAGTAAGCAGCACAGGTTAATCTGTGTCAGTATTTTTGTAATTGGTGTTCATATAATCTTTATTTTATGGTGTATTTCAAAATTACAAATCCATAAAAATCTACCCTATGACTTAAGTCATATAGCAATAATTTATTGTAGTAATACCTATGAAAAAATTATAAATCCTTAAATATTAATTGCCTTCCTGGTATAGAAGAATATGCTTTTTAAACTATTGGTCTGATTAAATTTATTCCAATCATCAGCTAGCATCGAATGATAAAATAACAGGCAAACCAGCAATAGGAAAAATAGGTATGACTGAAAGGACTAATAAAATATTTTTCCACCAATATTTTTTACAATATTTTCACGTTCCATCTTTTTTAATACTCTTATCACAGTTTCTATTCTCAATCCTGTAAGTGAGGCAATTTCAAGACGGGTGTAAGGTATTTGATAAGCGTATTGTTCTGTCACATTATGATATTGCTTCAAACAATCCATCACACAGATTATTTTACTGAAAGTGTTTGTGGATGATAAATTATTTAACATCACATAACGGTAGTGCATTCTTTCAGAGGTATATTGATAAAGTTTAAATAATATGCTTTTATCACTATGAATCAGATCAAAGAATCTGGCTATTCCAACTTTAATAACGGCTACATCATTCATCGCTACTGCATTGACGGGATAAGGTCTTTCGGAAAATATAAAAGTTTCTCCAAGACAGTGCCCGGTTGAAGGTAAACTATGGATAAATTCTTTTCCTTCCTGATGATAATTGTTGATTTTTACATTGCCATATTTTATCTGATAATAAAATTTTGGTATTTCTGATTCTCTAAATATCATATCATTTTTGGTGAATTTCACTAATTGTCCTCCATAATGAAAGAGTAAATCTTCATCAACCAGCATATTGAAAAAATTATTAGGGGGTATTAAACTTGTACCAATTAAATTGCAGAATTAAAAAAAAGTGACATATATCACTGATAAGTGTGCAATTAACTAGCATCCAAAGGTAATGGTAAAGGACACTTCACATGTATGACCTAAATCATACGTACGAAATATGAGTACAAAATGTCAATCTGTCAAACGAACAATTTTACCTATATGTATTTAAAAAATTTATTTAACCAGTGCAATCAATAGATTTTAGGTTGCTGGTTTTTGTATTATCTTTAGATAAGAATTGTACTATTTACTATTAAAAGATCTAGTATAATCAGGAATATTTAATTTTTGATATTCTATTAACTTCAACACCACATTATTATGATTATCGATCAAAATCTTTTGCAGTTATATGGTGCAGAAACGACACAGTTTAAAGCCCATGATACAATATTTCAGGAAGGTGATACTCCAAAACGCTACTATCAAATAACAGAGGGAAGAGTTAAATTAAATCATTACGATGAAGACGGGAAAGAGATTATTCAAAGTATTTTGTTTTCAGGACAAAGCGTTTGTGAATTACTTCTTTTTATTACCGAAAAATATCCTGTCAATGCGATAACATTAACTCCTTGTGAAATTATTACCATTCCAAAAGACAACTTCTTTAAATTGCTTGCTGATCATCCGAATGTATCTTTAGATATCAACAAGTTTATATCCGAACGATTGTACCAAAAATTTGTCATGATGCAGCATAATTTATCATTGAGACCGGAGGTGAGGCTTTTGGGAATTCTTGACTACTTTAAAAGCTACAGCAATAACAAAGAAAAATATTCATTCGAGGTTTATTTGACCCGAAAACAGATGGCTGCCATCACTGGTTTACGAATTGAAACTGTAATTAGAACTATTAAGAAAATGGAAAGTGATCATGTATTAAAATTGATTAACAGTAAAATATTTTACTAAAACCTATTCGTGATAATTCGTATTGGATAGAGGAATCTTTCGAAGAAATAATGGTATCCATATGTAACAGCTATATCCTACTCTGTTATCGATTTCCATACTTTTTATTTTAAGCTAATGGCAATTATATAATGATAAATTATAACATGTAAATAATCCTAATACGATCTAAAATCAAATAATTATGATTTAATTAACGTATTTATAATATAATGCTTAAAATAAGTCCATAAGTCCCACTATTAATATATTTTATATTTTACAATTAATTAACTTTATGATTGCAAAACAGATAAAATATACCAGAGTATGATTCAAAGCATATCGTTTAAATAGTGTTTGCATTATATTTGCTACATATTAATTGCTGATGAATTATATTATCTCCTAACAAATTATGGAGCTTTAGCAACTTTCGTATGGAAAATCGTCTGATGAATATTTATTAAAAAGGCGCGATCCACTTCATGATTTTCTGTCAATCCTAAGTTAGACTGTTGCTTTAAAAACATACTGTAACATGCAGCAAAATTACGATACTCGTATTACGCTGATGATCCTACATTGGGAATTTACATCCATTCTTATCACTAACCACAAAAATTAAAAGTATGTTTTTTAAAGAAGAACTTCTACGCTCCATCGGAGCTGTAGAACAAAATTATAATCCGGGAGATTATATATTTCGTGAAGGCTCAAATCCCAAATTTTATTTTCAGATTATTAATGGTGATGTTAAACTAAATAACTATAATAGTTCAGGTAAAGAATTTATTCAAAATATACTCAGTTCAAAAGATCCCGTAGGAGATTATATGTTATATATAGAACAGACATATCCCGTAAATGCTGTAGCTATTTCGAATTGTACTATTATCAAATTATGTGCAAGTACCTTCACACATTACTTAGACCAACATCCAAGTCATTATTTAGAACTCTGCAAATCCTTATCAAAGCACCTCTACCGTAAATTTATTCTCATGCAAAAAATATCTTCTCCGAGCGCTGTTGAAAGGATTAAGGAAGTATTGGAGCTCATGAAGCATGAACACGAAAATAAAACTCCATTTACTTATGAAGTTCCCATCACAAGGCAACAATTAGCTTCTTTAACAGGATTATGCGTTGAAACAACTATAAGAGCTATAAAAAAGATGGAGCGAGAGAAAATAGTCCGAATTACAAACCGAAAAATTATGTATTAATCTTTATGTAGGCATCATTATACAATGGCGACAATTATATTACAGTTTAATTCTATAGATAAAAAGGAATGTTCTTTCGAGCATTCCTTCATTATTCATTTCTTCAAAAAAGATAATGACTTTCGAGGTTCTTAATTAAAATTAGTCCAATCTTAAATTCCAACTACTTTCTGTTTTCGTGATTTTTAGGGAACTTGCCAAACTTCTCATATAGTTTGTGAAGTTCATCCAGTTCATCTTCTGTTAAATCTTCAATATCTACAATTCGATTGTTGGCTTTTTCATGAGCTGAAATCAATTCGTTAAGCTTTATCTGGATGGCCTTAGAATCTTTATTCTGTGCTTTTTGGATTAGAAAAACCATGAGAAATGTAACGATGGTGGTTCCTGTGTTAATAACCATTTGCCATACTTCAGAAAATTTAAATACCGGTCCTGTAGCTGCCCAGATAATAACCAAAATACTTGCCCCGATAAAAGCACCCGGACTTCCTGCAAAACAGGCAGCCCAATCTGCAAATCTGTCAAAAAAATTCTTTTTCATTTTATAAACTATAGGTGAAAATTATTATTAATATTGAAGCATACTTAATAAAGATTATGTCTTTAATGATCGTTTTTGAATTACTTCTCAAAATATTTGGCTAGTGACCGAACTTTTAGAGTTAAATAGTTTAGATAAATAAAATTCTTACTGCCCAATCAAAGCTTTTATGTGAGCTGCCAATTTCGAAAAAATTAGTTCAGTTTAGTATGATCATGATCACATCGATATCTATTTTTATAAGGGGTTTGTGTCGCATGTACTACAAAAGATGCATTTCTTCTGTGACATGGAGATAAGTATAACTATAGTGATGAAAAAGAAAATTCTCTAAAAATAATTAATGTAACTATATATTTGACAATAGAAAGTGCTCCTTTAAACACTTTCTATTGAGTAAATACATTTATTTTTTAGGGTTGTCCATTACCACCTGCTGCACCATATATATGCCCAGTTGTAAAGCTGGCACTGTTATCAGCAAGCTGAACAAAGATCGAAGCAAGCTCAGCAGGCTGTCCCGGTCTGCCGAATGCCGTATCTTCACCAAATTTTTCAATTTTCTCTTGTGTTTGTCCTCCGCTGATCTCAAGAGCAGTCCAAACGGGTCCTGGAGCGACACCATTCACACGGATTCCTTTTGATCCCAATTGCTTGGCTAATGATTTGATATAGCTTGTGGTCGCTGCCTTTGTTTGTGCATAATCATATAGATCCTCAGAAGGATCATAGGCCTGTACTGATGACAGACCTATGATACATGATCCTGCTTCGAGATGTGGTAATGCGGCCTTTATGATCCAAAACGGTGCATAAAGATTGGTTTTCATAGTCCTGTCAAATTCTTCAGTACTTATATCCATTATGGATTCATGAGTTTTTTGATGACCAGCATTATTTACCAAGATATCAATACCGTTCAATTCCTTAACCGCCTTAGATACTAATGTTTTACAGAAACTTTCATCTCTTATATCTCCCGGAATAGCAATAGCTTTGCAGCCTGCTTTTTTTATGAGAGCGATTACCTCCTTAGCATCAGCTTCTTCTTCAGGAAGATAGTTTATTGCTACATCAGCTCCTTCCCTAGCATATGCTATAGCAGCTGCTCTTCCGATACCCGAATCTCCACCAGTAATTAAAGCTTTTCTTCCTTTCAACCTGCCAGAGCCTATATAACTTTTTTCACCATGATCAGGAACTGGATCCATCTTACCTGCTAATCCTGGAAATGGCTGAAACTGCCTTTTAAAAGGTGGTTTAGGATATTTTGTGACTGGATCTGTCAATACTGAATCCCTTTGATTTTCTTTTTGTTGTAATGAAGATTCTCTTGAATTGATATGGGCCTTTGACACATCCTCACCCATTTCATTACTTTTTGTAGTCTGCTTTTTCATTAATAAAGTATTTGGTGTGATAAATTGATAATGAAAGTTCAGCAACTATAAGACCATTAAATAACGTATTATCAAAATATGGTACGTGAAAATTAGATTCTAACTACGAACAGCGCTCACTAATTAAATTATTTAAGTGTAATTACTCCTAAATACCGCAAATCAAAGAAAATAAAAACCCATCACTTGCCTTATTCAATGCCAAAACAACACCTACCTAGTATATTACATGCTCAATATTAAGACATTACAATCGATCTTTTTCACACGGCACAATCATTGTACGTTTTATTCAAAATAAAGTACAATGAAAGCAATTTGGAACGGCGCCATTGGCTTTGGTTTAGTCAATATTCCTGTAAAGATTTATTCCGTCACAGAAACCAGCAAATTGGATTTGGATATGCTTGATAAATCCGATTTTTCGAATATTAAATTTAAAAGAGTCAACGAAAAAACAGGCAAAGAAGTGAAATGGGAAAACATTGTTAAAGGTTATCTCATGGACGATAAATACATCATTCTTGATGATGAAGATTACGAGGCTGCAAGTCCTGAAAAATCTAAAATTCTTTCCATTGATCAGTTTGTAAAAGAAGTGGAAGTCGATTCCGTTTATTTTGAAAATCCTTACTTTCTCGAACCGCAAAAAAATGGTGAAAACGCATACCAATTGCTGTTAAATGCTTTAGCTAAAACAAAAATGGTCGGTGTCGGAACTTTTGTTCTCCGTGAAAGTGAAGCCATCGGAATGATTCGACCTTATAATGATGATGTTTTGGTTTTAAACAGATTACGATTTGCTCAGGAAATTCGGGATTATAAAGATTTAAAAATACCCTCTAAAAAAGCTCCGAAACCAGCCGAACTGAAAATGGCGGTAAGTTTAATAGAACAGCTTTCGCAGGAATTTGATCCTGAAATGTATAAAGACACCTATTCCGAATCTTTAATGAAAATTATTAAGCAAAAAGCGAAAGGAAAAGGCGTAAAAGCTAGAAAAGCAGAACCTGCTAAAGAAGGCAAAGTGATTGATTTGATGGCTCAGTTAAAAGCCAGTTTACAAACTTCTAAATCCAAAAACGCATCGTAATGGCTCTCAAAGATTATAACGCAAAAAGGAAATTCGACGAAACGAGTGAACCGAAAGGGAAAACAAAAAAAAGCAAAGACAAGCTTATTTTTGTAATTCAAAGGCACGCGGCGTCGCGACTTCATTATGATTTCAGATTAGAAATGGAAGGCGTTCTGAAAAGCTGGGCAGTTCCGAAAGGTCCTTCTTTAGACCCGAAAGACAAACGTTTGGCGATGGAAGTTGAAGATCATCCTTACGATTATAAAGATTTTGAAGGAAATATTCCCGAAGGAAATTACGGAGCCGGACAAGTGGAAGTCTGGGACAGCGGAACTTATGAACCTTTGGATGAAACGAGTCAACTTTCTGATGAAAAGGAATTGCTGAAAGAATTAAAAGCCGGTTCGTTAAAATTCGTTTTATACGGAAAAAAATTAAAAGGAGAGTTCGCTTTAGTTAAAATGAAAAATGCAGAAAATAATGCATGGCTTCTCATTAAACATAATGATAAATTTGCAGAAGAACATTACGATGCCGAAGAAAACACAGCCAAAAATTCTCAGGTTACAAAATTTTTAGAGGAAAAAAAAAGCCTAAAAAGCAGCAAAAAGAAATCATAACTTCGGAAACAAAACCTAAATTCCAACGATTTAATTCTTTAGTTGACGAAAAAAAATTAAAGAATTTCATTAAACCGATGCTCGCAAAACCTCATGAAAAAGCATTCGACGATGAGGATTGGATCTTTGAAATAAAATGGGACGGTTATCGAGCTGTTGCCGATCTCAGAAAAAAACAGCCACTTTTCTATTCCCGAAACGGAATTTCTTTTTTATCCAAATTCGAAAAAATTTCGCAGGATTTCGAAAATCAAAAGCATAAAATGATTTTAGATGGTGAAATTGTTGCTTACGACGAAAACGGAAGACCGAATTTCCAGTTATTACAGCAGATTGGAGACAACCCAAATTTAGCCTTAGTTTATCAGGTTTTTGATATTTTGTGGCTGAATGGTCATTCAACTGAAAACATTCCTTTAACTCAACGAAAAGAGCTTTTAAAAGAAGCGTTGATTGAAACAGACGTCATTAAATATTGCGATCATATTCCCGAAAAAGGCATTGAATTTTTTAATCAAATGAAAAAAATGAACTTGGAAGGAATGATTGCCAAAAAAGCTGACAGTCTTTATATTGAAAATCACCGAAGTTCCGATTGGCTGAAAATAAAATTCACCACCACAGAAGAAGCTATTATTTGTGGATTTACCAAACCCCGCGGTTCAAGAGAAGGTTTTGGAGCCTTGATTTTAGGGAAATATAGTGATGGAAAATTGATTTACGCCGGACATACCGGAACCGGATTTAATAAAGAATTGATTCATCAAATTCATTCAAGATTAAAAAAATTAACGACAAAAACTTCACCGTTTGAAACCATTCCTAAAACTAATATGCCGGTAACATGGACAAAACCTGAATTGGTCTGCGAAATAAAATATTCTGAAATTACCAAAGACGGAATGTTCCGACATCCTGTGTTTGTAACGATTCGTGAAGATAAAAATCCTGAAGATGTAAACGAAAAACCTAAAGAAATGAAAGCAAAAACCTCATCAAAAAAATCAGAAATTTCTGAAAAAGAGAAAGAAATTACATTGAATAAACATACCGTAAAACTGACCAATCAGGATAAAATTTATTTTCCGAAAGACGGCATTACCAAAGGTGACTTGGTCGATTATTATCAGTCGGTTGCGGAATATATTTTACCCCATCTAAAAAACCGTCCGCTTTCTTTAAACCGCTTTCCCAATGGCATTGAAGAACAGGGATTTTATCAGAAAGATGCAGGTGATAGCATTCCGGATTGGATTAAAACAACAGAGGTTTATTCGGAATCCAACGACAAATACATCGATTATATTTACTGCAATGACAAGGCAACCTTGGCTTATCTTAATAATTTAGGCTGTATCGATCTCAATCCTTGGAATTCCTCGCTTCCAGATTTGGAGCATCCTGATTTTTTGGTTTTAGACCTTGATCCTTCAAAGAAAAATACTTTTGATGATGTTATTGAAACGTCTCTGCAAGTGAATGAAGTATTACAATCCATAAACATTAAAGGGTATTGTAAAACTTCTGGAAGTACAGGAATTCACGTTTATATTCCGATGGGTGGAAAATATGACTTTGACCAGGTGAAAGAGTTTGCTTATATTTTGATGAAGCAGGTGAATGAAAAACTGCCAAAACTCACGACATTAGAAAGAAGTTTACAAAAAAGAGACGACAAGAAAATCTACCTCGATTATCTTCAAAACCGAACCGGACAGACTTTGGCGAGTGTTTACAGCGTTCGTCCGAAAGAAGGGGCTTCCGTTTCGATGCCTTTAGAATGGAATGAATTAAAAAAAGCATTAAAACCAACGGATTTCAATATTCATAATGCTTTGGGGAGAATTAAAGAGAAGGGAGATTTGTTTAAACCTGTTTTGGGAAAGGGAATTGATATGATGAAGTCGTTGGAGTTGTTGCAGAATATTTAAATTTAGACCTGAAAAAAACAGAAAGGCCTATAAATTATTTTTATTTATAAAATAATGTCTCTATAAAACAACTATAGGCCAAAAGAAGCAAAGGTTAAAATTTTAATTTGAATTCTTTTCAGAGATTAAACAATTTGACATTTTTGCGACCGACAAGTAAATCATACAGAAGACAAACAATTCCAACTTTGCGTCAATATAATTTTTGAAATTAAATTGCATTAAAATTTAATATTTTTAATTCGTTTTTAATTTGGCTCAAAAGAATCAAATCATCGATAACAGTGTTTGAAGATACGCTCGTCAAGGTCACATGACAGGATTATTTAATTCTGCAATTCTTTCCAAATCACCAACCAAATGTTTCGATATCTCTTCGGTTATGGGTACAAAAAACCTCTGAAATATTTTTCAGAGGTTTTTATTTTTTAGGAATAATAAATTTTAGTTTTAAATTTTTAAGAAGATAATTAAAAATAAATCTGAGTATTCGGCATTTGTTTTTTCAAATCCTCAACTTGAGCTGTACTCATAGGATTGCCCGTAAGAATAAGTGTTTTTAAGTTTTTTAAATCAGTAATTTCTTTCGGTAATGATGTTAACTTGTTATTTGCCAAATTAAGACTGATGATATTCTTTAAATGTTTTATTTGAGGCGAAATTTCGGATATTTTATTCTCTCCTACATTCAAAAACTCAAGATTTTTTAAAGTCAGAATGTTTTTTGAGAGTGTAAGTAACATATTTTTTTGCAGCTCAAGATATTTGAGCTTATTCGGAAATCCGGTTTCATTAAGATCATTGATCTGATTGGATGAAAGATTCAGAAACTTAAGATTTTTTATTTTATCAACATCAGAAACCATACTGATCTGGTTACTGTGCAAATTGATTTCTTCAAGTCCGGAAATTTCCGTTAGAGCTTTTGGGAAAACGCTCAGATTATTCGCATCGAGCTGTACTACTTTAAGGTTTTGGAGTTTGGCAAACTCAGGATTAAGCTCTGTCAACTGGTTAAGATTCATAGAAAATGTAGTCAGCTTTTTAAGTTTGCTAATCTCATCCGGAATATATTTAATGCTGTTTTCGTTGATATTAAGAATTTCAAGTTGTGAAAGTGAAAAAAGCACATCATCTAGCTTCTCAAAATTATTTCCCATCATATTCAGAAAAAAAACAGAATCCATTTTCTTAATGTCAGGCGGTAAATTAAACAAACCTTTATCTCTGAAACTTAAGCTATAAACTGTTTTATCAGACTTCAAAGCAGCCTCCATATTTGTGTAGGTAGGATATTTTACAGGATCGATCTGTGCTTTTATATTAGCAATACACAAAAATGATAAAAGGCAAATATATTTTTTCATAAACAAAAAAAGGTCGCCGAAAAAACTCCGACGACCATTATAAAGTATTAAAACTATTTTTTAAGAATCTTAGTTGTCTTCTGGAATCCGTCTGCTTCAATATTTAATATTAAAACTCTTGATGCCTGAAGTTCATTTGTGAAATCTAGATCTAAACTTGTGGTAGAACCAGTAACTTTCTTTTTATACACAACTTTTCCGTCAATGCTGTACGCAGTAATTTCAAGATTTTTCAGTGCTTTCGGAGAATTGATTTTTACAATTCCTGATGTAGGATTCGGAGCAACCGTTACATCATTTTCATTAACAACTTCTACCGTACCCAAACTTCCAGAAGTTCCTAAAAATTGCTGTAAAGCAACAACTACTGTAGCAGATTTCCCTCTGTAATCTATTGTATTTCCTGTAGCATCTACATCGGTAGAAATCGTAGAATTCGGATGTTGGATTGAGAAGAAACCAAATTTCTTATCCGGTGTGAAAGTAAGACCAGTAGGCTCTGATCCTGCAGGCATTGATGCAAATAATCTTACATTAGGATTTGCCTGTGTATGATCTGGGCCAATCACCCAAATGTAGTTTTTACCACCATCCTGAAGTACCCAAAGGTTTCCAAGCTCATCAAAAGTAAGGTTATCGTTTCCGTCTCCCCAAGCTTCAGTTTTTACTCCTTGAGCCGTATTGAATGAATAAGTAGTTGATGCACCTCCAACGAAAGTTTCTACGTTTGAAAGCGTCATTCCGTTATCTGTCATTCTGTACACTTTGTCTAAACCTTTTGCTGTAAAATAAATTTTACCGTCTAGTGGGCTTATCTCAACATCTTCTACTCCATTAAACGAAGTACCTCCAGCAGACTGAGCCAAAGAAGCTGTATTATTTTGGTCTGCCTGAGATTTATTTGGAATCTGAATCCACTGTCCTGTAGTAACAACAGGGTTTCCGCCGCTTAATCCCTGATCAAGTTTTAAAACATATAAATTCCCCGAAGCCAGATTATTCGGAGTATCCATCACATATTTATACACCATGTGAGTTCCGCCATCTTCCCCATAATAAGCAACAGTTCCTGCATCATTAATCACTACATTCTCATGATTCATGATTCCCATCTGCCAAAGTTTATCCTTAGTTCCCGCTTGGTTATGAGACATCACCTGTGCTGTTGCAGGGTCGATCTCTACCAACCAGCCGTAATCTTTATATCCATCAGCATTTGTATCGTTTGAAGTAACAGATTCTTCAGCTGTTACCACAGTCCCCCAAGGCGTAATTCCTCCAGAACAGTTTCTGATGGTCTGTACCAGACTTGACGCCGAAAAGCTTACCGCTCTTGATTTTGTTAACTGCCAAAGTTTGGTTGAAGTATTATAGTTAACTTCTGCCATGGTAACACCTCCTGGATTGGTTTCATGGTTTACAGAAAGGTATCCGTCGGTACTGCTGTTATTTTTAGCAACATACGCTGTAAAGTCATTAAGACCACCAACCAATCCGCCACCTTCAGTATAATTATCTCCTTCTTTTAAGATCAGCTGATATTTGTGTTCTGCAGGAATAATTAATTTTGAAGTTTGTGTTGTCGGAACAATTGAAGTAAAACAGCTGATATGCGTTCCTGTACAGTTGGTAACTGGTGGGGTAACAGTTGCAGTCGTTTTAAGATATGCATCGATAGTTAGATCTGAGCTTGTTGCACTTCTATTGTGCAATTCAATTGAAATTCTATTCGTTCCTTGTACAAACTTGTTTTTCGGAATAGAGAATAAGTTAATAGCAGTTTCTGCAGCTCCGTCAATCGTTGTACTTGAGAAAGTACTATGACTAACAACACCAGCAGGCATATTGTCTCTTATTACCTCTTCACCGTTTAGATAAACAATGATTCCATCATCTCTTCTCACACCAAATTCCATCGTATTAGAAAGATCTGCCAAATTCACGGTAAAATCTTTGATAAGATAAGCGGTATCTACACCTGAAACAAAAGAAGTAGTAACAGGGTCACCATATCCTAATGGTCCGTTTCCTACAGCCCAGTTTGAAACATCATAATTGGAGCTTTTCCAGGTTGCGGGCAATGCAACATCTGCGTCGTTATACTTCCATGCACTTTGCAATGCAAAAATTGTAGTCTGTGCCTGGATCATCGATGTCGTCATCAATGCCAAAGCTGCGATACTAAGTAGTTTTCTTTTCACTTTTATTAAAATTTCATTTACAATGCAAAACTATTTTTTTTGTCTCGGCATTGCGTTACGCTATCTTTAATTAAACCCCGATGAATATTAAGAAAACTAAAAGTAAATGTTACGAACTTTAACTTATTATTAAATTTAAAATTCATGTAAAACCGAAGCTCTATTTCACTAATTTTTTAGCCTTGCTGATGTCTGTTAAAGTATTTAGAAAACTGATGAGTTGCTTTTTTTCCGATTCCGTCAGATCAAGTTTGTCTGCAGGAAGCGTTTGATTTTTCATTGGCAACCCTAAACCTTCGCCACCTCCTTCATTATAAAATTCAATCACTTCTTCAAGTGTATTAAAAGCTCCGTTGTGAAAGTAAGGTTTTGTTAAGGCAATGTTCCTCACGGTCATGGTTTTGAATGAATTTTCATAGATCCATGAATTTTCTTTTTTCACATTAGAATTTATTCTTCCTCTGTCGCCATCTAGTTCTACAGGCAAATTGGAAATTGGCAGTTTGGTCACTCCTAAAACTTCAGATTCATTTTCATTAAAGAAAGGTGGTACGAGACCTGAAAAATGTGGCGCAAAATGACAAGTCGCACAATTGGCTTTCCCCATGAATAGATTGTACCCTTTTTTAGCATCTTCAGAAATTTCTTTTTCGTTTCTCATAAAACAATCAAAATCACTTTCAAACGAATACAAGGATGCCACAAAAGAACTTAGCGCTTTCGAAAAATTTTGTTTATTAATTTTTTCGTCTTTAAAAACTTTCTTAAACTCTTTTTTATACTCTTTATTGCCATTCAGTTTTTGTACAATTTTTTGATAATCGGTATTAAATTCATCCTGATTATAGATCACATGTTCCGCCTGCTGCTCAAGATAAAAAGCTCTCATATCATAAAAAAACCTTTTTGCAAAAACTGCATTATACAAAGAAGGAGAATTTCTTAAAACTGTTTTTCCCTCTACATTGCTTGCCGATCTCTGTTTTAGATCGGTGTATGCATTTTCTGGTAGGTGACAACTTGCGCAACTCATCGCTCCATTCGAACTGAAGCTTTGGTCATAGAAGATCTTTTCACCTAAATTTTTCAATTCTTCAGAATCTTCAGAAGGTTTTAAAATGGTATAAAAATAAGGATCAAAAAAATCTGCCTTAAAAAAATCTTTATTTGAAACATTCCAGCCCGAAAAGTTTTTGAGATCATCAGGATTGCCATCCCAACTTCCTAATTCTGCATATAAAGGCTGAACAAATTGTTTATAAAACTCTATTCTGTCGAAAGTCTCAAAATCGGTATTCTTGCCAAGATAAGTAATTGCCTTTTGAATAAGTAAATTGGCTTTTTCTATTTTAAAATTTTTAAAATAAGCTTCATCATTGATGTATTCACTCATTCCCTTTAAAGCATGAGCCGCTTCCTCGGAAATATTAAGCGAACCCGGAGTATCAAAACCTGTCACCCCTAAACTGTAAATTCTAATAAGTTCAATTCGCAAAGGCAATGTTTTATTATTTCCTGAGCTTAATCCGTTATTCAAAGTACTTAAATAAAAGTTTGCATAGCTGTTGTACAGAAAATTGGTAATTGTGCTTATTTCTTCTTTTTGCGCATTGGCCTCGTCAGAAAAAATAAGTTCATCTAAAACCTGTAAACCTTCGGGAGGCAAAGTATAAGCGGAAGTTCCGGCAGCTTCTATATGAAAAAGCGGCGCTGCATTAAGGTGAGTTTTGGTAAATTCAGGATAATAATAAGCTACGAAAAATTCTATTTCTTTAAATGAATTTCTTGTATTTCGTAAGGTTTGCTGAAGCTTTTCTAAGGAAATTTTTTCTTGTGAATAAAGATCTACATCATTTTTTAAATATTCTAACTCAATTTTAAACTCACGTAAACCTCTGTTTATAAATTTATTGTCATTTTTCACGCCCTGATCTACAGAGTTAAAAGACATCACAGAAAAAATGAAAGCACATGGAATAAGCAGTAAAAGATAATATCTCACAGTTTTAATCGCAAAAGTAACCTGATTAGATTACAAGAATTTTACGAGTAAATTAAATAATGTTTACGATTTACTTACCTAATTATCCTTTTTTAAATACCAGAAAAACGAACCAAATTAATATTAACAGTTAAAAAATTGCACTTCAATAATTTATAAATCATTCATTATAAATCCACATCAGTAAAGGTTTTTTAGAATTTTGAATAATCGGGTCTAATTCCTTCATCGCATTATTGGAAATCGTAGGGCAACCCCATCCTTCCGGAGAACCTTTCGGATAAACTTCCACGTCACTCATCAAACCCCAAGAATGAAAAACAATGAATCTTTTTAAAGCATTGTTATTTGTTTCTTCTAAACCGTGCATTAAATATTTTACATGAATTCCCCAATCGCTTTTTCCTCTTTCTCCCAATTGGTATTTTCCCAAAGCCGAAAGATGACTTCCGTCTTCATTGCTAAATTCTGGATTGTCTTTTGATTCATCACTGCTCCAAGTATTGTTTCCGCAACCATGACCTACCAAATATTTATTCGAAATTTTCTGCTCTTTAAAGTCCCAAATTATAAAACGGTTAAGTCCCGAATGCATACTCATATCAATTAAAATACAGAGATCAGTATTCATTTTTTTGCTTTTGCAAAATGCGAGAGCTTCTTCCGCTTTCTTTTTTGTTTTTATTAAATCTAATTCTGGCTTTTTACTTTCAACAACATTTCTATTTTCTGAAACAGTGTTACCAACAAGCTTTTTCGAATCGTTTTGGCAAGACGAAAGAATAATAAGCAGGAAAATTAAATGAAATATTTTCACAAGATTTATTTATAATGTAAGAAAATACCATAATCTGTTGGAGTCCACCACGCAGCTTTTTGTCCTGCAGCTTTCAATGCATCATTTGCCCAAGTATTGCACGTATTTAGGAAGCTATACCTTCCTTTCGCATCATAAAACGCATCATTATCACTGTACACAGCTTTAGTGGGAATTAATATATAATTTCCGTTTGTATCTGTGTCAAATTTGGCGTCGATAAATTTCACTAATTCTAAATACTGCTTTTTACTGATCATTATTTTTTTGCAATCAGCTGCTTCGATCATTGCATGATAGAATGAAGTGTGCATTGCAGATTCGCTCATCCAAAAGGCGGCTTTCACGGCTGTAGAAAATTTCAGGTCTGCCCATGTTGGTGTATCCAGATAAAAACCTTTGTCGCCCCACCCGATTCCTACATAATTGTAATCTGTTTTTTTCGAGGTTGTGTTTGCAAACGGAATTTTTGTACTCCAATCGTGTAATTCATTTTTAACGGGCATTACAATATCGGTATGAACACCGTTGGTATAGATGTAAATCGGAATTTCTTTTTGCTCACCATCATCTTTTGCCGAAATTTTGATAAAAGGAAGTAAATAACCAAGAACTGCGTATAGAACTACGATTCCGAGGATAAACCCGAGAGTTTTCAATAAATAGATCAGTATAATTTTCACATTCATGTTTATAGATATTGGAGTTTAATAAAATTTAATCTAATTTTTTTCCTAAAAGTATTTATTTTAATTGAAAAATTAATTAAATTTAGCTAACAAACATTCACAAATATGCTTAAAAATACGAAATCCCAGAAAAGATTTAAAGTAAGAGTAAAAACAGCTCCTAAAAGAACCCAGAAAAAACGTTGATTTTCTTAAAGACATTCTCTTTTTGAAAGTCATTTTTTCTTTTGTAGAAAGGACTTTTTAAACCTTTACGAATTGAAATCTTTTATTTCTTTAAAACTAAAGTTTTAAGGAATGATACAATAAACTCATTATTTTTGGAGAGTACAATTTCCAAAGAGGTTTTTTCACCTTTATATTTTACTATAATTCTTTTGAAGACTGATTCAAAAACTCAATATTTCTTTTTAACCCAGCAAATTTTGTACGCTTTACAGGTGATTTCCGGAATATTTCAGAGAATATTTCTTGGGTTAATTCTTTCCATTCTCCTTTTTTGAAATTTTTCAAAGCTTCATTTGGTTTAAATTTAGCCTGAAGATTCGGCGCCGAAAAACGGTTCCACGGACAGACATCCTGACAAATATCACAACCAAACATCCAGTCTTCCATTTTATCTTTAAAATAATCCGGAATTTCAGTTTTTAATTCAATTGTTGCATACGAAATGCATTTGCTTCCATCAACAATTTTCTCTGAAACAATCGCATCAGTCGGACAGGCATCGATACATTTTCTGCAACTTCCGCAGTGATCGGTCGTTTCGTTATCAGAAATTAAATCTAAATCACAAATAATTTCCGCTAAAAAATAGAACGAACCGCTTTGTTTCGTAATTAAATTAGCATTTTTTCCAACCCAGCCAATTCCTGATTTTTTTGCCCAGCTTCTTTCCAAAACCGGAGCCGAATCTACAAAAACACGAAAACCAAAATCTCCAATCTCCTCCTGCAATTCAGAAACTAGATCACGAAGAATTTCTTTTACCACTTCATGATAATCCTCAGCATACGCATATTTTGAAATTTTAAAATTCTCTAATGCGGAAATTTTTTCTTCAGGAAAATAGTTGTAAGAAAGCGAAATCACCGATTTTGAACCTTCTACCAACAATCTTGGATCTAATCTTTTATCGAAATGATTTTCCATATATTTCATTTCGCCATGGAAATTATTTTTAAGCCATTTTTCTAAATGACGTGCATCTTCTTCCAAGAAATCAGCTTTGGAAATTCCACAATTCTGAAACCCAAAACTTTTAGCTTTAGACTTGATTAATTGAGAATATTTTTCAGCAGTTGAATTCATAGATTTCGCATTGCAAAACTAAGATTATTTTATAAATTTGTTGGAGTTTGGAGGGATGAAAATCTTTATTCATCTAAATTGTAATTTTAACTCAAAAATTTTAAACATTATGTCATTAGCAGATGTATTACAGTCAGGAAATTATGCATTAATCGACGTTCGTGAGCCAATGGAGCTTGAAATGGACGGAAATATAGAAGGAGCAACCAATATTCCTTTGGGAGAAGTTGAAGACAGAAAAGAAGAAATCTTATCTATCGAAAAGCCTGTCGTTTTGTTCTGCAGAAGCGGAAACAGAAGCGGAAAAGCTCTAGAATATCTTAATTCTCAAGGTTTAAAAGATGGCTACAACGGCGGAGGCTGGGCTGATTTGAAAGCAAGTTTATAACAAAACAGAAGGAACTTTTTTAAGTTCCTTTTTTATTTAATTGAATTTGGATTTATGATTTTAAAAGATAGATTTGAAACGCTTTGTCTGAACTTTACTGAAGATAAGGTTTTAATTGAAAAATTTTGGAATGAAATAGAGAACAATTATTCCGAGAAAAGCAGGCATTATCATAATCTTCAACATTTAGAAAATATGTTCGAGGAAATTGATGTTGTAAGAAATCAGATTGAAAAATTTGATAATATTTCATTTTCTATTTTTTATCATGATGTAATTTATGATGCGACTTCGAAATTAAATGAGGAAAAAAGTGCAGATGTTGCAAAAGAAAGACTTGAAAGTTTGGGTGTAAATAATAATGACATTCAACAAGTTTACGAGCAGATTGTAGCTACAAAATCTCATCAAAAATCTGAAAATAAAGACACTAATTTTCTTTTGGATGCTGATCTATCAATTCTTGGAAAAAGCAATGAAGCTTATTCAGAATATACAAAACAGATCAGAAAAGAATATTCTATTTATCCGGATTTTCTTTATAAGCCGGGAAGAAAAAAGGTTTTACAACATTTTTTGGAGCTGGAAAGTATTTATAAAACTGAATTTTTTAGGAATAAATATGAAACTCAGGCGAGAGAGAATATAGAATTTGAATTGAAAAGTTTATAGATTTTGGATAAAGCCATTTTCTCATTTAAAAATTAAGCGGGCTAAAGCCCGCTCCTATTGATATTATTGAAAGTGTATATATTAGTGGTGTCTTTTTTAACCACCCCGTCAAAAATTCTTTGAATTTTCGCCACCCCTCCAAAGGAGGGGAATTTTTTAAGCGAATTAATGGATTACTGAATTTATAAATTCAATTGATTTATTTAAAACTATTTCCGGAGATTCTCTGTGTGGTGTATGTCCGATGTTCGGAATGATGAATTTCTCAGAAGTTCCTTTAACCTGCGAAACAGTTTTTTCAACTTGGTTTAAAGTTCCGTATTCATCTGCTTCTCCCTGAATAAATAATAGCGGACTTTTTATGTTTTTCAATAAATACTCAATATTCCAGCTTCTGAAATTGTCGCTGAGCCAAATTTCAGTCCAGGCTTTTACAATGGTTTCTACTTTATCACCGTGATATTTTTCAAGGCGTTGAGGTAGGTTTGTGGTGCTGTAAGCATTTAACGCTTCTTCAACGCCTTTTATAGTGATATCTTCAACAAATATATGTCCGGCTTCACAAATGACAGCTTTTACTTTTTCAGGATATTTTGATGCTGTAATTAAAGCAATCGTTCCACCATCGCTGTGACCGAAAAGAATGGCATCGTTAATATTCAATTCAGAAAGCAAATCATTTAATATATCTGCTTCCAATTCCATGTAATTATTTTCTCTTTCATGAGTAATCATTGGAAATGATTTTCCGTATCCTAAACGGTCATATAGTAAAACATTACATTGGATCGCTTTCGCCAATTTTTCAGGAAAATCTCTCCAAAGCTGAACTGAGCCTAAAGAATCATGCAAAAAAACAATGGTTGGTTTATTTTTGAATGTGTTATTAAATTTTATAAATAAGTTTTTCCCCTTTACATCGATTACCTCATCAATCATTATTTATAAACTAGGATTTTTTGTTTCGTTAAATTCTTTTAAAAGATTGGCAAAAACTGTTTCCACAGGAAGAACTTCGTCAATTAAAGCTGAAACCTGACCGATTTCCAGTTCGCCTTCTTCCATATCACCTTCAAACATTCCTTTCTTTGCTCTTGCTCTCCCTAAAGAAGCGACCAAAGCTTCGGCATTTCTTCCTACATTATAAATTTCCTCCAATTCATTGAAGAATTTGTTTTTAACCATTCTTACGGGCGCCAATTCTTTTAAAGTAAGAAGCGTATCGCCTTCATTCAGTTCTGTAATTTTCTTTTTCCAGTTTTCGTGAGCACTTGCTTCTTGTGTTGCTGCAAAACGGCTTCCAATCTGAACTCCGTCTGCTCCTAAAATCATTGCAGCTTTCATTTGAGAACCCAAAGCAATTCCACCTGCTGCAATTAATGGTTTAGAAATATGTTTTTTTACATTTGGGATTAAACAAAAAGTCGTTGTTTCATCTCTACCATTGTGACCTCCTGCTTCAAAGCCTTCTGCTACAATCGCATCTACTCCTGCTTCTTCACATTTAACCGCAAACTTGGTCGAAGAAACTACATGCGCTACTTTTAAACCTTCCTTTTGAAGAGTTTCGGTATATGTTTTAGGACTTCCGGCAGAAGTGAAAACTATTTTCACACCTTCTTCCAGAATAATATTGATGATTTCTTCTAAATTGGGATAAAGCAAAGCGACATTTACTCCAAAAGGCTTATCGGTAGCTTTCTTGCATTTCTGAATATTTTCACGCAGAATATCGGGATACATACTTGCTGAACCAATTAAGCCCAATCCGCCACAGTTTGAAACTGCTGAAGCCAATCTCCAGCCAGAATGCCAAATCATACCGGCCTGAATAATGGGATACTGAATATTAAAAAGTTCTGTGATTCTGTTTTTATTTTCGTTCATTTCATGAAGCTTTTTAGCGGAGTTGAAATCTATAAAATTACTCATAAGGTAAAAATACTAAAAACGTAGATTCTATGATACATCTAAGATATATTTTCATAAAAAAACCTTCAGAAAGTTCTGAAGGTTAATGTATTATTTTCTAAGAGATTCTTTTTTCCAGTTCCCTTTAAAATCGCAGGTATCATATCGACCGTCTATCGAAATAAATGTTGTTGGAAGTTTAGAATTGACAAACTTCTCAATCATTTCACTTTTTTTCTTGTTAAGAGCCATCTGCTTGATTCTGTCGTAATCTGTTTCAAGAGTGATCTGGTGAGCAGGAATAACATCTTCCACCTTAATGATCTTTACCACTTTTCTTTTTCTTTCATCTTCATCATCAAAAGCAGTTGTCATGTCATTTTTATTAAGACCGGCAAGCTCATAGCTGATTACTCCCGGAACACTTTCTCTTTCGATTTTACTAGAACCATCTCCTCCGGTAATAACACCAGCATTGAATTTTGTTCTTTTATCATCTGAAAATTTAAATGCAGCATCTTTAAAACTCATTTTCTCTGTCAAGATTAATCCTCTGATACTGTCAAGTTTTTGTTTTGCAGTAGTAATCTCAGCATCTGTAGGAGTAGCCATTAAAAGAATATGTCTTGCGTCGTAAGCTTTACCAGACTTCTTCACCAATTGAATAATATGGTATCCAAACTCAGATTCAATAGGATCTGAAATTTCACCTTCCTGTAGATTTAATGCTGCAGCTTCGAAAGGCTTTACCATTTGTCCTTTAAAGATATTTTTCATCAAACCTCCATTGGGAGCGGTTCCCTGGTCTTCAGAATAAATTCTGGCTTGGCTTTCAAAACTTTCTCCTGCTAAAATATCTGCTTTAATTTTCTTAAGCTTGCTAATCAACTCTTCCTTATGAGCTTCCGTTAATTTAGGATACATCATAATCTGAGAAAGAGAAACTTCATCTTTTATTTCGGGAAGCTGAGATTTATACATATTGAAAAAATCGGTTACTTCATTTGGAGTAACGTCTGCTTTTTCTGTAATTCTCTGATATTTTGCCTGCCCGTAATATTGATCAGTATCAATTTTTTCGATGGCATTTTTCATCTCAAACTGATTTCTGAACTTATAAGCAGCAAGCATTGACTTTTCGTCTGGAAATTGAGAAAGCAATTGGTTGTACTTTGCATTTGCCTGATCTTTAATTGCCGCAGAACGGTTATCAATCAAAGTATCTCTTTTTGCTTCGTAAACCAGAAGTTTATTATTGATTAAGTTTTCCAAAAACTCACATTTGTCGGTTGTTGAGGCACCCTGTTGTTTTCCGTAATTCATCTGCTCTTCAACATCAGATTCCAAAACGATCTCATCACCAATTACTGCCGCAATACCGTCTACCAACTGTCCTTTCTTTAGCTGAGCGTTGATGTTTCCTGAGAACAACATCGTGAAAACTCCCAAAAGGAAAGTGATTTTTAGTTTATTTATCATTATACTATTTTAAACAAGTTGCAAATTTAGAATTCTTAATGAATTGCACTCAATTTTTTATTATAAATATTTCTTAAAAAGAGATGATTTACTGCAATTCGACATTAAAAGTTGTCAATTCTTTAAATTGTTTCAATCTGTTAGAAATATCAGCTTCGTTTACTTCCTCAATTCTTTCAGTTCCGAATTTTTCTACTGTGAAAGATGCCATTGCAGAACCTACAATTAATGCAGACTTCATTGTTTCGAAATCGAATTTACCTTTTTTAGCAAGATACGCTGCAAAACCACCTGCAAAAGTATCACCCGCTCCAGTCGGATCGAAAACTTCTTCCAAAGGAAGCGCAGGAATTGCGAATATTTTATTATCATGGAAAAGTAAAGCACCATGCTCTCCTTTTTTGATAATCACATATTCAGGTCCCATTGTATGGATTTTTTTAGCTGTTTTTACTAAAGAATATTCTCCTGAAAGCTGTCTTGCTTCTTCGTCGTTGATGCTGATTACGTCAGTTTTAGCAATCATATCTTTCAAAACATCCATTGCAGAATCCATCCAGAAATTCATTGTATCTAAAATAACCAATTTAGGACGTTGATTCATTTTTTCAAGAACTGAAAGCTGAACTCCGGGGTGAAGATTTCCTAATAACAAAATCTCTGCATCCTGCATAGAATCTGGAATTTTTGGATCAAAGTTTTCCAATACATTCACTTCTGTCGCTAAAGTGTCTCTTGTATTTAAATCATTATGATATTTTCCTGCCCAGAAAAACGTTTTCCCTTCTTTTACAATTTCAATTCCTTCAATATTTACTTCTCTATTGGTAAACATATCAAGATATTCTTGTGGGAAATCTCCTCCAACCACAGATACAATTCCAGATTTTACTCCCAAAATAGAAGATGTAATCCCGATATAAGTAGCTGCTCCACCTAAAATTTTATCTGTTTTCCCAAACGGCGTCTCAATTGCATCAAATGCCACGCTTCCTACGACTAAAAGTTTCATATGTATTTTTTATTTATTTTTAAAGGTCATATGCAATCTACCGATGTCATATGTATTTTTTATATTTTAAAGTTTATTTTTTCCATTCAAAAGTATCCAGCAAATGCATCATATCTTTTTTGATATAATCTACTGCGGGAGCTAAAGAATCTGGTTTTGGTCTTGAATTGAAGTATAAATATCCTGTCACGAAATGTTTTGTACTATCGGTTGCGTAAAACTGCAAATTGGATGCAGCCTGACCTTTCAATTCATAAAAATTTCCGTAAACTTTTTTCTCAGGATATTCAAAGGATTTTGTATCGATAGAACTTGCTTTCACAGTATGTTTGTAAACCATTTTTTCGGTTTCCATAATCTGCTGAGCAAAATCGTTGTTGATCGGGTAGTATGTTAGGAAAATCTTCGCCTTCATTTTAGGATAGTTCAGATAATACCAACAAGGTTTCTTTGCATCATAAATTTTGGCATAATCTGAAACTTCAAAAGAATACAGGCAATTAGGTTCAAATTTATGATATTTTGGTGCAGGATATTCTAATCTCAACTCGCCATAAGGTTTTGGAGTACTCTCTTTTCCGCACGAAATTATTAACATCGAAACAAAAATAAAAATGACTTTTTTAATCATTTTGCAAAAATACAAATTAGATTTAGATTTTGGGAGACAAATTTCAGCATTTCAATGAGTTTTGAAATTGGAGCTTATTAAATTTAATTCTGTGCTAATTTTTGTAGATTTTATTTTAAACGCAAAGAACACAAAGTTTTTTTATCTCATACTGCATATTTTTCGTGCGCAAAGGCGTTTCACTCAACAAAGGCCTCAAAGCTTATTTTTCAATAAATGAAGCTGGATATTTGTGTCATTAAGAACGGAACGCAGTGAAGTGAAGAATCTCTATTCTCAATAATTTAAACTTCCAGCTTCCAACACCCAACATCCAGCTTATCAAATAATTCTGTAAGCCGTATCATAATTTTGAATATAGTTCTCCAAAGGTTTTGGAAATGATCTTTCATGAGAATCTTCAACGTCGGTTACAATGTAATTGTTTTGAGCAATAAAACTTTCCCAAGCTGTTTCAGAATCAACCTCAACATTAAAAATTTCTATGCTTAAATTTTTATGGGTGAGTTTATGATTGACGGTTTTTATACTTTTAATAAATGGATTTAATTCATCAGAAATCACCAGTGGAAATTCAAATAGTTTCTTCCAGATAAAATCGTCTTTTCTTTGCTGAATTAAAAACTGTCCGTTTCGGTGAACGAAATAATATTGTAATTGTAAATCTTGTGCTTTTACTTTTTTTGTTTTAACAGGAAATTCTGAAGTTTTATTTAATGAAAAAGCCAGGCAATCATCATTTACAGGACATTCTCCACATAAAGGATTTTTTGGTTTGCAAATTTCCGAGCCTAAATCCATCATTGCCTGATTAAAATCGCCCACATTTTCAGGCATAATTAAAGCTGATAATTCTGAAAAATAATTGAAAGCTCTCGAATTTGAAATATCAAAATCATCGGCAAAAATTCGACTTAAAACTCTGTAGAAATTTCCGTCAACGGCAGGCATTTTTCCACCGAAACAAATACTTGAAACTGCAGCAGCAGTATATTTCCCGATTCCTTTTAGCTTTAAAATTTCTTCATAATCGGAAGGGAAAATTCCGTTGTAATCGTGAATAATTTGTTGCGAAGCTTTATGAATATTGATGGCACGGGAATAATATCCCAAACCTTTCCAATACAATAAAACCTCATCTTCAGGAGATTCTGCCAAGGTTTTCACATCGGGAAATCTTTCGATGAAATTATTGTAATGATTTAAACCCTGAGCAATTCTGGTTTGCTGAAAAACAATCTCACAAATCCAAATTTTATAAGGATCTTTGGTTTTTCTGAACGGTAAATCTCTCGCATTTTTATCATACCACTTTAACAGCTTATTCCCGATGTGAAGAAAGTTTGAGTTTTTTTTATTCTTTTCCAAAAAACCAATTCATTTAGTGAGGCAAAGATAAAATTATTTTTTTGCGTTATCAAGAAGATAAACAGGTGCACCTTTCAACCATTGATATTTGATTTGTTTCGTCTCTGCAATAGATTTATACCCTTTAAGCTTTTCTAAAAAAACATACACCGAATCATTTTTTTCTTTTTTAAGATTTAATTTCTGATTCGAAAGAAACCGATAAGGATACGAAATTACAGAATCTCTTTTACTGAATAACAAATCTCCCGAATTGATACTGTAGATGTAAATTGCTTTACCTCGACCTGAAGAACTGTCGGTAACAGAAATGTCTGAACTTGCCACAACCATATCACTGATTCCGTAAGCTTCATCTTCGGACATTACATAAGCTTGGGCAGTATCTCTTTTTTCATTTTTAAAAAGATCAATCTCATATTTTCGAGGTCGTTGATATTCTTTTTCACAACTAAAAACAGAAAAAAACAGAAAAGCTAATAAAATGTAAAACGTAAAATTTTTCATTAAACCGTTTTTAAAAATAATTAGAAATAAAAAACCGATGTTTTTGACGCACCGGTTTCTATGTTAAATATTAGGAGATTTAATCCTGGATATATTCTGCATCCCACTCGTTACCGTCATCGCCTTTATGACCGTCAAGCTTGATCACAAAACTTTTTGTAGGGAAATAAGGAGTCAGTCTGATATCTAGCCAAACTCTGTCTTTATTTACTTTATCCTGCTCGAAACGGACAATTTTGAATTTCTCGATTAATTTATCAGCTCCTTTGATACCGTCTAAGAAACTTACAATCTGTTTTCTCAAATCGTCTTCGTTTCTTGCATTCCAGTTTTCGAATGCTCTTCTGTTTAAGAAATCAAGTAAAACTTTAGTCACGTAATCGAATACACGAACTACAGAGTACGTCTGAAGACCGATGTTATCTCCGGTAAACAATGTTTTCGCAGAGAATGCCATGATTTTTCCGTATTCGTTGACCATAGGAACTAATCCCATTTTTTCTAACTGAGAAATTTCACTTTTTTTCAATTCAAATTTCACAGCGTCTACTTCGTTGATGTTACCATGTTTTTTACCGGCAGCAACTTGTGACATCAATGTTTTGTGAATTTTTCCTGCCAATGAAGTTGACGGTGGAAGTTCCACGTTTTCTTCTTCACCTACTTCTTCTGCTCTGCCACGACCAACTAACCAGTTACACGTCATAATTACATTACTTCTGTGCAATTCGCCACCTGTAAGATTTGCAGAGTGGAATAAATCTACTACGTCATCCGGTTTATCAAGATTGGCAAAATCGGTAACCATCATAACTTTGTTTTCGTTACAAATTTTAGCCCATTTTTCAACGACTTTATTTGATCCCAAATATCCCGGAATTGCTAAAATAGAATAGTTATCTCTTAAATCTAAACGGTCGTAATAGTTTTTAAACTCTTCTGCAATGGCATCAATAAAAATAGGATTATCTAAATCTGAAACCTGATCTAAACTTGCATTAACAATGCTTACGTTATCTACTTTGTCTAATTCTGTATTTTTATAAAACTGAGCTACAGTTCTGTAAGAAGTTTCTAATTGACGAACAGCATCAAGAGAATTTTTAAGATTTACTTTTAAATTCTGATCTGCTGCCTGTGCTTTATTTTTGCAGGTATCTGCCATTTTTTCGGCAGAATCATTACTATTTAAAAGCTCTACCCACAGATTAATTTTCTGTAAAAGCTCTTTTCTTTCATCGGTTTTATTACCATCATTCAAGAAAATTTCTTTTCTTGCTTTTCTGGTTGGGTTCATATTGGCAATTCCGTCTACAACAGATTCTATAAAGCCAAAACCTCCGATTTTATTTAATTCTTCAAGCGGATTTCCTTTCGGTCTTCCAGCCTGCTGCTGTTGATTATGTTGTTGGCCTTCTGCAGCCTGTAATTTACTATCCATAATATTTGTGTAGGTACTTTAGATTATTTTTCAAGTTCTTGTGCAACATCTTTTAATGCTTCAATAAAAGCAGCTCTGGTCTGCTCATTTTCCAACATATTGCGAAGAATCTTATTGGTTTTCAGCTGACGTACGATTTTATTGTACTGCTCCTGCTCCATGCTGAGCTTCTGAAGGTAATCTGATTTCTGAACAAGATTTTTGGGAGTAAAGTCTGCAAGATTCTGAAAACGGAATTCTTCTTCTACCACGCTTCCCTCCTCTGTTTCGTGCTGTACAGCGACAGAAGGCTGAAAATGTCTGAAAACATCATCTACGGTTTTTAATCCTGTAACAATTTCGGGAACATAAGATTCGTCGGTTGTAAGCTGGCTTACGATAAGAGATTTGTTCTCCTGGATTTCCTGAATAGCTTCATTAGCGTCGACTTTGACTTCGTTTCCGCCAACACCATAATTAAACATTGCCATATTATTATTATTTTGAGATTGTTGATTTTGGTTTGGATTAGCAAATTTTTGACCAATCCATTGTTTAAATTTATAAAAAAACTATAACATACAAAATTTTGTGAAGATTTTTATTAAAATAAATCAATTCAACCATGATAATCGAATGATTATTAATATGTTTTGGTGTCACCAATCTAGGAAAAATAAATAAAAAAACGCACCGAAATGATGCGTTTTAACAGTAGATTATAGTCGTAAAATTACCAGATTTTAATTCTCTCCGCCGGAGCTTTATACAATTTATCCCCTAGTTTTATATCGAATGCTTTCATAAAAGAATCCTGATTTACCAAAGGTCCAAAAGCTCTGAAATATCCCGGTGAATGCGGATCTGTTTTTACCTGATTCATCATATACTGGTCAGTAGATTTGGTTCTCCAAACTGTTGCCCAACTCATGAAAAATCTTTGATCCTGATTAAATCCGCTGATTAATCCCGGATTTCCTTTATCTTTTAAATACATTTGAAGTGCATCATAAGCAACCGCCACTCCACCTAAATCACCGATATTTTCTCCGCTTGTAAATTTTCCGTTTACAAAACTTCCTTTTACAGGTTCGTAAGCGTTGTATTGAGCTGCTAATTGTCCTACTTTTGCATCGAAGTTTTTACGATCCTGATCAGTCCACCAGTTATTTAAGTTTCCATCTCCATCGAATCTTGAACCACTGTCATCGAAACCGTGTGAAATTTCGTGACCGATAACCGCTCCAATCCCACCGAAATTTACCGCAGCATCAGCTTTTGGATTGTAAAATGGTGGCTGAAGAATTGCAGCCGGGAAAACAATTTCGTTATTTGAACCGCTATAATATGCATTTACGGTTTGTGGAGACATTCCCCACTCTGTTTTATCAACAGGTTTTCCTACTTTTTCTAAGCTTTTTTGGTATTGCCAAGCCGAAACATTCTGTAAGTTTGAATATAAAGTTGCTCCTTGAGCCGGAGATTCTACTTTTAATTTAGAATAATCTTTCCATTGGTCCGGATAAGCGATTTTTACTGTGAATTTAGACAGTTTTTCCTGAGCTTTTACTTTGGTTTCCGGAGACATCCAATCCATATCATTGATATGTTTTTTAAATGATTTTAAAATGTAATCAATATACATTTCCATCTGCTGTTTAGATTCCGGACTGAAATATTGATCTACGTATAATTTACCGAAAGCTTCACCCAAAACTCCGTTTACAAGCGCCAAACCTCTTTTGTTCATCGCTCTCTGCTCTTTCTGTCCCTGAAGATATTTAGAGTAAAAATCAAAACGGATGTTATCTAAATTATCTCCCAAATTACTTGCATTACCATTGATAATATGATATTTCAAATAATCTTTCAACAACGGAAGATTTTTCTGATTAATAAACTGATCCATATTTTGGTAATATTTAAGTTCACCAACGATTGCTTTATCGGTATTTACTCCTGCATCTTTCAGATATTGAGCAAGATTTACATTTTTCACCAAACCGGAAAGCTCAGTGACATTTTTAGGATTGTATCTTAAATTGGCATCTCTGTTTTGCTCTAAAGTCAATAGATAATTAGCCAATTGTTTTTCGAAATCAACTACATTTTTTGCAGCAACATCAGAGTTTTTATATCCTAAAACGACAAACAATTTAGCTACATAATTTTGATATTCTGCTAAAGTTTTTGTGTTGGCTTCGTTTACTTTTTGGTAATAATCTCTTCCTAAGCCAAGATCCGGACCGCCAAGATAAACTGCATTCATTTTAGAGTTTTTCATATCTGCGCTTACTCTCCAACCGTAGAATGAATTGTCGCCCAATTTAGTTGCCTCTAAAAGATATTTCTGAAGATCGTTTACATTTTTAATGGCATCAATTTTAGCTAAATCAGACTTGATGGGAGCAATTCCTGCAGCATTTCTTTTTTCAACATCCATAAAAGATGCATAAAGATTCTGAATTTTTTGTCCTTCAGAACCTTCTGCATATTTTTCGGTTAAAATTTTATTTAAAATATCAAGCGAAGCATCATCTACATTTTCTCTCAATGCATTGAAAGAGCCCCAACTTGCTTTATCAGAAGGAATCTGAGTTTCTTTTACCCAATTTCCGTTTACGTAACTGAAGAAATCATCCTGCGGACGAACGGTTTTATCCATATAAGATAAATTAATTCCATTTTCAGGATAAATAGTGAGTGAAGAATTCTCAACAACGATATTTGTGGGAGCTTTTTCTACGGTTGCTGCTGTATTTTTGGTGGTTCCACAAGAGTTTAAGAATACAATACCGGAAAACGCAAGTACTGCAATATTTAGCTTTTTCATTAAAATAATTTTGATGTGTAAAACAGTTTGATCAAATATAAGCATTTATGTTAAATCTTACTCTGAACAATTAATCAACAAGAAGAGATAAATGAGTACATTTACAAATAATTAGAATTAAAAAAACATTTGCATTGAAAAAATTAGTTTTATTAGTAATCACATTCACAATACAATCTATTTATTCACAATCTTCTCAAAACTCTACAATTAATAATGATGAAAAAGAATATCTGAGAAAATTTGTTTATCCCTTACAATCTTATGAACCAGAAATTGGCTTTAAAGAAGATTCTTTAGTTTTTAATAAATTCTTTTCGAATGCTAAAATTGTTGGTTTAGGAGAAGCATCGCATGGATCAAGTGAAATTTTTAAGGTAAAAGATAAATTAACCCGATATATTTTACAGAAAAATAATGGCGGAGTTTTTTCTATAGAAGCATCCATGCCGAATTCTATTTTACTTAATAAATATATTATCGATGGTAATAAAACAGGTAAAGAATATCTGATGAATATTAAATCGTGGATTTATCAGACCGATGAAATTCTAAGTATGGTAGAATGGATGAAAAAATACAATGATAAACATACTCAAAAAATACGGTTTACAGGATTTGACAATACCACTTATACAGGTTCGGCTGTTCAGCTTAAAATATTGATGAGTAAATATAAAATTCCGGATGATGATTTAATTGCTTTATTTAAAAGCCTCAACGATTTCAGCAAGCTTGAAAGAAATCAGCTTTCAGAAAAGAAAAATATTAAAAGTGAAGCTTTAAAAGAGCTGAATAAGATAAAAGCACTTTCTTCAAATATATCGGATGAAGAAGATAAGTCTTGGTTTTTACAACATATCACTCTTTTAGACCAACATCTTAATAATACCTATTTGGATAGAAATCGATATATGACAGATAATATTTTGTGGCTTATAAATAAGTATCCAGAATCGACTTTTGTTTTGTGGGCACATAATTCACATCTAAAGAAAACGGATGAAGAAACAGGAAAATTTCTAAAAGAGAAATTAAAGGATGACTATGTGAATTGCGGAACATTTTTCTACGAAGGTTTTCATTCTGTAGTTGACCTGAATGATGATGATATTAAGCCTAATTATTTAGAGAAAAATTCTAAAAATTCATTAGAAGAACTGTTAAACTCTTTTGAAGTACCTGTCTTTATTTTAGATTTAAAAAACATAAAAAAAGAAAATAATAAGCTTGCAAAGAAACTTTTAAACAAAATTGATTACCGTACAATAGGAGCTGCGAGACATAAAAAAGATTTCAAATCAGGGAATGTTTCAGAAGATTTTGATTATATTATTTTCATCAAAAAATCCACAGCATCTAAGTTGTTAGTCAAATAAAAAAACCGCTCATTTCTGAACGGTTTTGAATATTTTAAATACTGATTACCAGATTTTAATTCTGTCTTCTGGTTTTTTGTAAAGTTTATCACCAGGTTTCACATCAAATGCTTTGTAGAAAGCATCGACGTTTGTTAACGGACCGAAACTTCTGAAATATCCAGGAGAGTGCGGATCTGTTTTTACTTGATTTACCATATATTTTTCACTTGATAAAGTTCTCCAAACGGTTGCCCAGCTTAAGAAGAATCTCTGATCTTGAGTATAACCGCTTATTGATCCAGGGTTTCCTTTGTCTTTTAAATACATTTGCAATGCATCGTAAGCAATGTTTACACCCCCTAAATCTGCAATGTTTTCACCGTTTGTAAATGTACCGTTTACGAAAGTTCCTTTTACAGGCTCGTATTTATCATATTGAGAAGCTAAAGCTTTAGTTGCTTTTTCGAAGTTGGCTTTGTCTTCTGGAGTCCACCAGTCAACTAAATTACCTTCTGCATCAAATTGTGCACCTGAATCATCAAATCCATGGCTCATTTCGTGACCGATAACCGCACCGATTCCACCAAAATTTACCGCAGCATCAGCTTGAGGATTGAAGAAAGGAGGCTGAAGAATAGCAGCAGGGAAAACGATCTCGTTATATACCGGGTTGTAATAAGCGTTTACAGTTTGTGGAGTCATTCCCCATTCTGTTTTATCAACCGGTTTTCCGATTTTTGCTAAATCTTTATTATACTGCCATTCACCAATATTTTGAAGATTTTGATATAAATTTCCGCCTTTAGATTCAGGAGTAATTACCAATTTAGAATAATCTTTCCATGTATCAGGATAAGCAACTTTTACTGTAAATTTATTCAATTTAGCCATTGCTTTTTCCTTTGTTGTTGCAGACATCCACGTTAAACCGTTGATGTGAACAGCAAAACTTTTCTTTAGGTAATCGATCAACTCAACCATCTGAGCTTTTGCTGAAGCCGGGAAATATTTCTCTACATATAATTTACCGAAAGCCTCTCCTAAAGAACCGTTGATCAACTCATACCCTCTTTTGTTTAATGCTCTCTGCTCTTGCTGACCTCTTAAATACTTACCGTAGAAAGCGAATTTCATATCGCCTAATTTTTCACTTAAATAAGAAGCACTTCCGCTAATCATGTGGAATTTCAAATAATCTTTGATAACAGAAAGATTTTTTTCATTTACCAATTGATCGAAGTTTTTGTAATATCCTAATTCACCGATGATTACTTTGTCTGTATTTACACCAACTTTTTTAAGATAAGCAGGAAGATCTACATTTTTAACCAAAGCTTTCAGTTCAGCCATTGTTTTCGGATTATACTGAAGCGTATTGTCACGGCTTTGCTCATTTGTCAATAAATGTTTTGCAATGCTTTTTTCGTAGTCTACAATTCCTTTTGCAGCTGCATCAGCATTTTTGTAACCCAATTCTTTCAGCATAGAAGCTACATACTTTTCGTATTCTGCAAGAGCTTCAGTATTTTTTGCATCTACTTTCTGATAGTAATCTCTACCCATTCCTAATGAAGCGTCACCAAGGTAAACCGCATTCATATTAGAATCTTTAAGATCTGCATAAACACCCCATCCGTAGAAATTATTTTCTCCTTCTTTGGTTACAGAAGCTAAATAATTCTGTAAATCTGTAAGGTTTTTAATTGCATCAATTTTGCTGATGTTTTCCTGAATAGGCTTGATTCCGTCTGCATTTCTCTTAGTCATATTCATGTAAGAAGCGTACAAATCCTGGATTTTCTTACCTTCACTTCCTTCTGCGAATTTATCTTTCAGAAGAGAGTTTAAGATCGTCATTGAATTGTTGTCGGTATCATCTGCCAATTTGTTGAAACTTCCCCAAGTTGGTTTATCTGAAGGAATTTTAGCAGTTTTCATCCAGGTTCCGCTCACGTAATTGTAAAAATCATCTTGCGGACGAACAGATTTATCCATCAAACTGATGTCTAAACCTTTATCAGTAGTAATTGTTTTGGTAGATTTAGTCTGAGCGCTCAATGTATTTTGTGAACAAACTCCAGCTAATAAAAACAAAGAAAGTGTTAATTTTTTCATTGTAATAATAATTTACACAATAGGTATATTTAATTTAAATTTTGTTACGGTAAAGTTAATTTATTTTGTGAATTGGTTTTTCGAAAAATAATGTGAGATATTTTTAAACGAAAATTCGCAGAGTTTTTTTGGGATTACTAAGACTTAGAAAACGGAGACGTTAAGAACTTTTGAAAAATTTTCGTTAAGAAATTACCACTGTTTGAGCACGGGATATATTTTGCTAAGAAAAACCAATAATGTTACCGTGCGAGTTTTGGAAATTTTAGAAAATTATTCGAAAGTTTAGTAGAGTTTTCAGTCTTGATTTTTTGGTACTTTTGCATCAAGGCAAAAGTACATAATAGAAAAAATTCAGCATTTTAAAAGTTTTCATCAAAGATCATATTTATTGATTAATTAAAATCCCCACCAAATCCTGAATGATCTTCTGAGAAACAAAATAAATAAAATCTTGTCTGTCTAAATGTGGCATATACAATTTAAAAGTTTGAGATTGATTTTTCACTTTTATCGTGTAATAAACCAATCCTACTTCTTTCCCGTCTTCCCCTTTTCCGGGACCTGCAACACCTGTTGTAGAAAGAGAAATATCTGTTTTGAATAAATTTTGGCAACCTTCTGCCATTTCGCGTGCAACTTCTTCGCTTACCACCGTAAAACGTTCAATAATCCCTTCTGAAACGCCAAGAATATCTATCTTTTTCTGCGTTGCATAAGTTACTACTCCACCAATAAAATATTTGGAACTTCCCGGGTTTGATGTAATTAAAATAGACAATTCTCCGCCTGTACAACTTTCAGCCGTTGAAATAGTTAATTTTCTTTCGCTTAAAATTTCACCTAAAATTTTCTCTATTTTATCTTCAGAAGTTGCAATGATATTTTCTCCGATAATCGGAAATAATTTTTGAATTTCATTTTCCAGTTGAGCCTGAAGCATATTTTCATCTGCTCCAGTTGCTGTCAATCTCAGTTTCACTCTCGTTCCAACAGGAAGATAAGACAAGGCAAGGTTTTCCGGCAAAGCTAGCTCCCAGTTTTCAATCTGATCAGCTAAAATACTTTCGGGAATTCCAACAACGGAAACAATTCTTGTAGAAATATGATTAAGATTAAATTTATCTTTTAAATAAGGAATAATCTGGTCTTTTATCAAAGGTTTTACTTCGTAAGGAACGCCGGGTAAACTGAAAGAAACTTTTCCATCTTTTTCCATCATCATACAAGGTGCCGTTCCGAAATGATTTTGAAAAACTGTAGATTTTGTAGGCACAAAAGCCTGTTCGCGGTTTCTTTCTAAAATTTCTATTCGTCCGCGTCTTTCCATGTAGGCTTTAAGATGTTCGAAAGTAGCTTCATCCAAAGCAATTTCATCATCAAAAAATTCAGCTAAAGCTTTTTTAGTCTTATCATCTCTTGTTGGGCCCAAACCTCCTGTAGTAATCACTAAATCGCCCATTTCAAAAGCTGATTTTAATGTGCTTTTTATGGTTTCTATTTCGTCTGAAATGGTAATAATCTGAGAAACTTTGATTCCTATATTTTTAAGTTCGGTAGCAATAAAATTTGAATTGGTATCAACTGTATTTCCTGAAAGAATTTCGTCACCAATGGTAATAAGGACTGCGTTTTGCATGCGTTTAATTTTGAATAAATTCCATACAAATGACGTGAAAATCTCTGTAGTGAACAAAAGAAAATGATTTTTTATATCTTTGATTTATTGGGTGATATTTTTTAACCGCAAAAGAGGCAAAAGATGTTGCTCAAATTTCAGATTTTCAAAAGCTAACAAAACCGATCTTACATTTTGTAAACTTTTGTAATTCTATTTTCAAATATTTCTTTTGATGCTTTTGTGGTAAAAAGAAATTTATTTTATACAACTACAATATAGGATATGACTAAATATGATGATGCTTCATGGCATTATAGCGAAGATTTCCCAGAAGGGATTCCCGAAAAAAACAGCGCTACTCACACCGGAATGTTCTTGAACTGGTGTATTAACAATGATTTAGTTTCGGAAGAATTTAAAGAAGATGCTGGAGAAGAAATCGAAAAATTAAAAAGAAGAGAAATCACCGGAGCAGATTTTGTCATCGAATCAATGGACGGAAAATTTTCTGAATATGATCTGAATGATCTGGGTAACAGTTTTGCCAAAGATTATTATGCTGACGAAACCGATTTTGCTGATAAATTCAGTTCTTTTGCCACCGATTATATCAACATTTTTGACACCTTAGCCGAAGAAAATGATTTTGAATATGAAACTTTTTATCATATTGAAGATACCTACGAAAATTATGACCTGATGAAGCAGATTATCGATCATCGTTTTCAAGAATGGAAAGAGTATAGGAATTTGAATTAAAAGTTTTGCACTAAAAAACGTAACGGGTTTTAAAAACCCGTTACGTTTGAATTTTTCAATTCTGTTAAAATCGATCCATCGATTCGATTTTCGCAATAACTAATCATGCTTTACCCAAATTAGATCATCCGTATTATAACCTAATTTCTGGGCTTTTACTAAAAATCTTTCTTTGATGCTATTTGGAATTTCTTTGTTTCGGGATAAAATCCAGATGTATTTTGTGCTGTTTCCTACGACCAGAGCATTTTGATAATCATCATCAATATCAATCACATTATAACCTGCCCAAATCGGTTTAAAAAAGGAAACTTTCAGTCTCGCTTCAGATTGATCGTTTACGAATCTTGCTTCTCCAATAGATTCTTTCCATTCTTTTTTTACATAATCGTAGCCTCGGTTTTGCACTTTGATTGTTCCGTCTGGATTGAGTGAATAATTGGCTGTCACATTATCCATATTTTTCTCAAATTTATAGTCGAAACGGGCAATTTCGTACCATCTTCCAAGGTATTTTTCTGAATTAAAATTTTTGATCGCTGTTGCGCCTTTTGGAATACCTACCGAACAGGAATTGAACATTAAAAATCCTATAATACCTAAAGAAACGGGAATGGCTATTTTGTGTAAGGTTTTCATAATACTAGATTTTGTGTATGATGAAAAATTCAAAAATGATGCCTTAATCAAATTTGAACATTGGATGATAATTTCAATTTTAAAAAATTTCATCCTTGAATAATTCTTTTTTAACCGTTAAGGTTTATTAAGAAGTTGAGAGTAATTAAGTTGAGCTTCGCTGTAAGAAGTGATTCATATAAAAATCTATTTGATTTTTCTTAATTAAACTTAACTCCTAAAATCTTCTTAATGGTTTAAGCAACTTTTGATTTTAAAAATTTTATGAAAAAACCTTTAAAAACTGGTCTTTAAAGCTTCCAGAAACTTCAATCTCAGAATTGTCTGATAAAGTTGCCGTGCCGCTTTTATGATAAGATTTTACAAAAAGGGTATTGATAATGTGTGATCGGTGAACTCTTACGAAAGGATTTTCAAGCAAGTCATCAAAGTGCTTTAAAAATCTGCAAACCATTTTTTTTGAACCGTCTGTAAGATATACCTGCGTGAAATTTCCATCTGCCTGAAGTCTTACAATATCTTCCGTTTTTACGACATCAAAACCTTGTAAAGTCGGGAGAATCAGCTGTTGTTTTTCTGGTTTTAATTTTAAATTTTCGAGAAGAATTTTGTTTCGGTTGAGTTCGTCCTTCTTTTCAATACTTTCTGCGACTTTATTCACTGCCAAGATCAATTCCTGAATGTCTATTGGTTTTAAAATATAATAACTCGCAGATTTGTTTAAAGCCTGCAGGGAATATTGCGAGAATGCTGTGATAAAAATAGTTTCGTAGGAAAATTCTTTGGTCGCTTCCAAAACGTCAAATGCATTTCCAAATGGCATCTCGACATCGAGAAAAACAAGTTGAGGTTGCTTTTCGGCAATTAAAGGTACGGCTTCTTTGATGTTTTCTGCCTCTCCTAAAATCTCAATTTGCGGACAGTATTTTGTGAGATAATTCCTCAGAACTTCTCTTGCAATTTTTTCGTCGTCTACGATTACTGATTTTATTTTCATCTTTTTAGATTAAAATTAAGTTGAGGTTAGCTGTTTATTAATTTGAATGAAACTTCAACAAAAACACCCGGTTCTTCTTTTTTATCAATGATTTTACATTCAATGTTTTGTTTATACAAATCATTCAGCAAAGCAATTCTTTCTAGTGTATTTTTCATTCCGCGACCTTTTCGGGATTTTTGGTGTTCGGTTTTCTGTTTTTTACTTTCTTCAATTCCTATTCCGTTGTCTTCGATGATGATTTTTAAGTTTTCACCAGATTTTTCAAAGTTTAATTTTAGAAACCCCTTTGTTGTTCTATACCTCAAGCCATGCCAAACCGCGTTTTCCAAAAAAGGCTGTATCAACATTCCCGGAACTTTTAAACTTTGAGTATTTAAACTTTCATCAACTTTAATTTCGTAATCAAATTTATCGGCAAAACGCGTTTTTTCTAAAGCAAGATAATTTTGGAGCAAATCTAATTCCTGCTGAAACGGAATAAAATCTTCACTTGAATTTTCCATTACGCCACGCATTAATTTTGAAAATTTGGTTAAATATTGATTGGCTTCAAGCTCATTATTGGTTGCAATAAAATGATTGACAGAATTTAAACTGTTGAAAATAAAATGCGGATTCATCTCACGACGCAACGATTGCAATGCAATTTTTTTGTTTTTGATCTGAACTTTTTTTAAGGTTCTGAAAATGAAAATTATTAAACCTATCAACAAAATTAAAGCACCGATTAAGCTGTAATTAAAAATATTTTTCTTGCGAATCAACTCGTCTTTCAGCTCTTTCTCTTTCATAAGCTGCGAAATTCTTTGTTCGGTATCTTCAAGAATTTTATTATCAACCAAACTTCTGTCTTTGGACACCAAATCTGGTAGTTTTCCAAGAAAATCACGATAAAGTTGTATGGAAGCACGAGTGTTTTCAGAAATATTGTAAAGACTGTCGAGTTTTTTTACGCTTTTCTGTGCTTCAAGAGTGTGACCTTTCTGTAAAGCAATATCATAAGCATTTTTAAATAACACAATTGCTTCTTTCGGATCATTTTTTTTAATATATATTTCTGCCAATTCCTGAATCTGCTCTACTTTTTTCTGAGAATTTTCTTTTACAAAATTTTCTTTTAAAACAGATTTTTTTGCTTCTATCGCTTTGTCAAAATCTTTATTGTCGACATAAAAATCGGTCAATTTTTGATTAATTGCCAAAGCCTGTTGTGGCGCCTGTTCTTTTGAAATTTGATAAGCCGTATTCAGGTTTTCTTCAGCTTTCGGAATATTTTTATTTTCAATATTCACATCTGCCATTTGGCTGTAACTTGCAGCAAGATCTTCTTTATTATTTTCTTTTTCATTGATCTGAATATTGCTCAAAATAGCATCAGCTTTATTTTCCGGAGTGGGAGAAGAAAGTCTTGAAGCATCATTCGCATTCAAACTCCTTTTTGACTTAGAATATCCAATTTTTGAGGCCTTTTGGTAATTACTTTGCGCAGATTTCAGCTTATTTTGATTTTCCTGAGATTGCGCCAGTTTTCGGATTACTTTTTCCAGATTTTGCTTGTCATTCAGCTTTTCGTAAATATTTTTAGATTTTAGAAAATACTCTTCACTTTTAGAAAAATTCCTGTTGTTAAAGAATGTTTCACCAATATTGTAGTAAGATTCGGCTTCTGCAGATTCGTTTTTTGTATCAACGGCTTTTTTCAGTTTTGAGGTTTCGGCTACAACTTCCTGCGTTTCTTTACTTTGCGAATAAAGATTACCCACAGAAAACAGCACAAAAACAAACGCAAAAAGCTTTATAAATTTCATAAAACAAAGATATACATATATATAGTTTACCCAAAAACTATTCACCAAGTGAAAAGCAAGATTCACCAAGTTGACTTTAAATTACTATGAAAACACGATTAAGTTTGTGATATAATTTAAACTTAATTCTCATGAAAAATTTATCCTATTTAGTTCATTTTGCTTTGGTATTTTCAAGTTGTCAGTTTTTTTCTCAGACCAAATTAATATCCTACAAAAGCCACAGCGGAAATATGGAATATTTTGAAAAAAGTATTGTGGAAAATAGTTTTAACACTAATTATTCTAATCTTGGAATGGCTCCACAAAGGTTTGTAACCAATTCAAAATTGGATAGCGTCATTATCATTGATGATAAAAAAAGCGTAATTGTTACCTCGAACTACTGTAAAATTAGGGGAAATGCAAATCCTGAAAAATGGAAACCTGGAAGAGATACCGTTTACAACCATCCTGTTTTTTCTGATGACAATATCGATAATGTAAAAAAAGTACTTAAAAGTGAGTACAACTTTCAAAATGATATTGATAGTACTGTTTTTCTAAAATACGACAAGAAAACGAAAGAATACAAACCTATTACCTCTAAAAAAGTAATTAAAACTGCCGAACTAAAGAGTTTTAAATCAAAAGAGGAAATATTGTATTTATTGGTTTTAAGTATCGCTGTGTTTGCGTCAGTTTTTATTTATAGAAAAAATAGTTAAAAGTATTTTTGTGAAATTTAAATCAATATTTTTTAGAAAGGTTACTGTTTTTTGCGGTTTTTTTTTTCTGCAGTTCATTCTATTTTTCCCGTTGAGTTTTTTAAACGATTTCCAGTTAAAAATTACGGATTTTATTTTTGGAGATTTTACTGGTTTTATTTTAGAATTTTTCTTCAATAAAAAGAATAGCAGAATAGATTACAGTTCAGATAGTTATTCGATGTTAGTTTTAATTATTGTTTTACTTCTTACATCGTTAATTTTTAGTTTTGTGATAAAGAAAAAATGGACGAAACATTTCTTATTAATAACAGAATATGTCTGCGTAATTTACATTTCTGTTATTCTTATAAAATACGGTGTTGATAAAATTTTTAAAGCTCAATTTCCCACACCTGAACCGAATATTCTGTTTACAAGATTCGGAAATTTAGACAAAGATATTTTATTCTGGAGTACGATTGGAACGTCTAAAATTTATAATATCATCATGGGTTCAATTGAATTTTTTTCAGGAGCTTTGTTGTTATTCAAACGCAGTCGGTTTTTAGGATCATTATTGGCGATCATTAGTTTTAGTCAAATATTGATCATCAATATCAGTTTTGATATTTCTGTAAAATTATTTTCACTGATTTTACTTTTAATGAGCTTGTTTTTGGTCAGAAAAAGCGGATGGGAATTTATTTTGAAGATCATTAGTCTACCGAAAAAAACTTTTTTTGACCAAACTTCATTTTTACCATATAAAACCTTTATTAAAATTCTGATTTTAGGAACTATATTTATAAAAATCGGAATACCATATTTCAATAATGATTTTGATGCAGAAAATAAAGATAATTCATTCAATTTAACGGGAGTTTATCAAGTAACTTCTTCCAAAAGTCCTTATCAATATTTATTCTTTCATAAAGACCAATATCTGATTTTAATGGAAAAATCTTCGGAAAAGATGACTTCTTTTCATTATGATATTTCTTTTGATAATCAAATTATCCTTCAAGATGAACAATATCGCATCTCCAAACATTTTTTTGTGAGAAATAAGAAAGACAACACCATTATTTTTTCTTTTGATCATCAAAAGATTCATGCTAAAGCTATTCAACACAATAAAATGAATGCACTGCAGGATAGATTTCATTTTTTGGTTGATTGAGCTTTCTTCCACCAAGTGAAAAGCTCAGTTCACCAAGTTTCCAAAATTTCAGTTTCAAATCGTGGTAATTTTACTTTAGAAATTTAAAATAAACAATATGAAATTTAAACACCTTTTATTAGTAGGAATCTTTGCAGCAGGAAGTTTGATGAATGCGCAGGAAGTAAAGAAAAATGCAATTGAAGTAACGGGAGTTGCCGAAATGGAAGTAGAACCGGATGAGATCATCTTTAGCATCGGTATAAAAGCCGATAACAAAAATCAATTGGCAGACAGTGAAAAACTTTTATTTGAAACACTGAAAAACAACGGTGTAAAAAATGAAGACATTAAATTTAAATCGATGTACCAGAATTTATATTCGAAAACAACGAAGTTTACCAAGAGTTTTCAATTTAAAGTAAATGCGAAAACCAATGTGAGTAAGCTTTTCGAAGATTTAAACCAAAAATGGGTAAGCAATCTGAATATTGCTGAAATTAAAAACACAAAGATTGCAGATTTCAGAAAAACGGTTAAAATCAATGCACTAAAAGCGGCGAAAGAGAAAGCAGATTATCTTTTGGGAAGCATCAACAAAAAGACGGGAGACGCAATTGAGATTACAGAAATTGAAGATTACATGAGCGATTCTATTATGCCCGTTGCTTACAGAAGCAAAATGGCGAATGTACAGTTGGAAGCAGCCGACCAAAGTATGGATTATTCGTTCGACAACATCGAAAATATCAAGCTGAAATACAGCATCAAAACAAAATACGAAATTCTTTAGTTTTTTAAGAGACAGTCAGAAATGGCTGTCTTTTTTTGTTTAAAAAACTTCCACCAAGTGAAAACCTCAGTTCACCAAGTCTTCAGATTTTCGGTGTCTAATCAAAGTAATTTTACTGTAGAACTTTAAAACAATAAACAATGCGACACTCTATTTTAATACTCATTTTTATGGTTTCGTTTTTTAAATCTCAGGAAATAAAAAAAGAGATCGACGTAAAACAAGCGACTGTATTTTTGCAAGGCGCGAAAGTTTTCGGAAGTACAAACGTTACGCTTCAAAAAGGAAGAAATACTGTGAAAATTATTAACCTTCCCAATGATTTGGATGAAAATACATATAAAATCAATCTTGAAAAAAACACTACCCTTTTATCAATCACTCCGCAAAGCAATTATCTAAAAAATGATGAATTGACCGATGTCGAAAAAAAACTGGATGATGAAAGAAAAAAAATTCAGAGACAGGTTAATTTATTGAATATTCAAATTAAAAATCTGACGGGCGAACAAAATATCATTAATGATAATCTTAAAGTTTCAACCAACGATAAATCGACTCCGCAAGAACAGTTGATAAAACTGACTGAATTTTACAGAAAAAGAATGCTGGAAATCGATAATCAGGTTTTTCTTCTGACTGAACAAAAAACTACGCTTGATGAAAGCATTGCTAAAATCAACAAGCAATTTTCTGAAGAACAGACTCATAAAACGCAAAACAGAAAAGAATTAATTCTTGAAATTCTTGCCGAAAATGAAATGAATCTGAATCTTGGACTAAGTTATATCGTTTCAAATGCAGGTTGGGTTCCTTCTTACGATTTGAGAGCTTTGTCAACTAAAAAGCCTTTAGAAATTGTCTACAAAGGAAAAATCTACCAGAAAACAGGACAAGACTGGAACAATGTGAAACTTTTCGTGTCTACTTACAGACCTTCCTACAACCAAAACAGACCCATTTTATCGCCATTGTACGTCGCAGAATATACGGCTTACAATAATGAGGATGTAAAAGTAGGTTATATGCAAAAAGCGAAAGCAGAAATGTCGAATTCTTATCAGATGAGAGCAGAAATTGCTGCACCAAGTCAGATTCCTGTTGCGACAGTTTCGGATAATCAGATGAATGTTTTGTATGAATTGAATTACAATCAAACCATCGTAAGTCAGGAAAAAGAACAATATGTGATTTTAGATAAGAAAAATGTCGAAGCTAATTATAAATATCATACGGTTCCAAAACTAAACAATCAGGTTTTCTTGATGGCTTTTGTGAAAAACTGGCAAAATTTAAATCTTATTTCAGGTGAAGCGAATATTTATTTTGAAGATAACTATATCGGAAAAGCCAATATCACAAGCAATTATGTGAAAGATGAATTCCCGATTTCTCTTGGTGTTGATGAAAGAATTGTGGCAAAACGTACCAAACTTGAAGATAAAACGGCTCAAAAATCCTTCAACTCTAATAAATGGGAAACAGAATCTTACGAAATATTCATCAGAAATAACACGAAAGAAAATATCGAACTGGAAGTTTTAGACCAAATTCCATTAAGTGAAAATCAGAAAATCACAGTGAAAACTTTAAACATTGGAGACGGAAATTTTGATGACAAAACAGGAAGTATTCTTTGGAACAGAAAAATCAACAGCGGAGCTTCAGAAAAAATCAATTTCTCTTATGAAGTAAAATATCCGAAGGAAATGCAAATTCAGTATTACAGTAGGTAGTTACGAGGTTCGAGATGCGTGATACGAGATTTATGATTCGAGGTTTTAGATACGGGTTAAACAATTTGAAACTCAATGTTCATGACTCAAATAATTAACCCCAGTAACCCGAAAGAAGTAAGTTGTTTTATCGCATCCCGCATCCCACAACTCGTAACTCGTAACTCGTAACTCATAACAAAATAAAAAATCATTAAAAACATACAATATGAACACTTTAAAAGTTTTAACAGTAACAGCAAGCGTATTCGCTTTTTTGAGTGCAGGTAAAATTTCAGACAATCGTTGTAGCAGCAAAGCCAACGAGAGAGAAATTGTAGAAAGCAACATTTCAAATCAACCGCAAATTTCGGTTTCAAAAGACAATAAAATTCAGGTTGCTTTGCTTTTGGATACTTCCAACAGTATGGATGGTTTAATAGATCAGGCAAAATCAAGACTCTGGAATATCGTCAATACGTTGACAACTTTGAAATATAACGGACAAGCGCCACAAGTAGAAATTGCTCTTTATGAATACGGAAATGATGGTTTAAAAGATGAAAATTACATCAGACAAGTTACTCCGTTGACGCAAGATCTGGATTTGGTTTCAGAAAAACTTTTCGCTCTCAGAACCAATGGCGGAAATGAATATTGCGGAGCTGTCATTCGTGATGCATCAGCTAATTTGAAATGGGACGGAAACGAGAAAAGCATGAAACTGATTTACATCGCCGGAAATGAACCTTTTGACCAAGGAAGAATCAGTTATAAAGATGTTATTTCTAAAGCTAAAACCAAAAACATTTACATGAATACGATCTTCTGTGGAAGCCGTGAAGAAGGTATTCAGTCGCATTGGCAAAACGGAGCAACTTTAGGAGACGGAAAATATTTTAATATCGACAGCGACCAAAAAGTAATCTACATTGAAACGCCTTATGATGTGAAAATTTCGCAGTACAATTCTAAATTGAATGACACTTACATCTCTTACGGACGACGTGGTTCTGAAATGAAAAACAAGCAAACTACTCAAGATTCAAATGCAGAAATGCAATCGGCTTCGAATGCTGTTGAAAGAGCAGTAAGTAAATCGAAGAAAAATGCTTACAAAAATGACCATTGGGATTTGGTAGATAAAGTTGAAAAAGACAAAAGCTACATTTCATCAATAAAAGAGGAGGAATTACCTTCTGAATTAAAAGGAAAAAGTAAAGATGAAATTCAAAAAATTGTGGCTCAGAAATCTGAGGACCGAGATAAAATTCAAAAAGAAATTGAAGTTTTAGCGAAAAAAAGACAGGAGTTTATCGATATAGAAACCAAAAAACGTGGAAATTCTGAAGGTGATGATTTGGGAAAAGCTATTGAAAAATCTATTGTAGAATTGGCAAAAAAGAACGGATATAGTTTTTAGTTTTGGGATTCGAGTTCCGAGATGCGGGGTACAAGATTCGGGTTTGAAATTATTTTTTATTTATTGATGTTCGGAAGTCCCAAAGGGACGACTTAGTAAAGGATAGGATAAAATCCTATCAACAAAAATATTACGTTTTTTTATCAGTTTTTTAAAATTAGGAAAGGAATTAGTCTCAAACACCAGTTCCGTGAAACAATGATGTGAACGTTAGTATTGTTTATTTTGTTTCGAGCTCGGTTTTGCCGAGCTTGAAACTTTTAAATCATTTTAAAATTATCTTCCAAATTTAAAATATTCAGAAAGCGGATGTGTTTCATTTTTCATAAAAGCAGACGCCATTTCCATTCCGGTAACAGAAAAAGTAATTCCGTTTCCACCAAATCCTAAAACAAAATACGAGTTTTTAAAACCTTCATGAGCTCCGATGTATGGAAGTCCATCTTTTGTTTCACCAAAAGTTCCTGCCCACACAAAATCGGTGTAAAAATGATAATCAGGTTTTATTCTTTTTAGATTTTTCAGAATTTCTTTTTCTTTTTTATTTAATAAAGAGTCGCGTTTTTCGGGATTAGAAAAATCTTCGTCTCCACCACCGATTAGTAGTCTTTCGTCGTCTGTAGATCGCATATAAATGTAGGGATTATCGGTATTCCAAACGAGAGTGTGTTCTATATTTTTAAATTTATCGGTATCAATTTCAGAAACTATGGCAAAGGTACTTTTAAGATCTACGAAATGTTCTTTTATCATTGTTGAACTTTCATAACCTACACAATAAATGATTTTTTTCGCTTTAATATTAAAACCATCCATCGTTAATGCCAAATTATGATCTCGTAAATATTTCACCGATTTCATTTCTGTTTTATCAAAAACTTTTAAGCCTTTATTGACGTTAAATCTCAGCAATTCGTGAGCAAATTTAAACGCATCAATACTTGCGCCTTGTTTAGATAAAATTCCACCATATGTATTTTGAAATCCGAACTTTTCCTCAATATCTTCGCTTCCGAGCCATGTCACATCAAATCCGGCTTTTCTTCGGGCTTCATATTCCTTTTCCAGCCAAATCGCATCTTTCTTTTTCGACGCAAAATATAAAGACTGCTTTCTCTTAAAACCAGATCGGGCTTTTATTTCTTTTGTCAGTTTTTCCAGATCATCTATAGATTTCGAACAAGCTTTGTAACTTTCTACCGCACCTTTTTCACCAATCATTTCAATCAATTCGTACAGCGGAGTATCAATTTCATACTGCAACATTGAGGTTGTCGCTGAAGTGCTTCCGTTACATATTTCACGTTTATCAATTAAAATAGTTTGGTATCCGTCTTTTATCATTTGGTGAGCAATAAGACTTCCTGTAATTCCGCCGCCAATAATAAGAACATCGCATTCTTCATCAGATTTCAGGGAAGGATAGGAAGATATTAAACCATTTTTTAAAAGCCAGAAAGGTTCGTTAGATTTCAAGTCCATAGTTTTATTTTCAAAATCTCAGCAATAATTGAGCCTTAAATGTACCTATTCATTAATTATGGTTTAATTATTGATAAAATAAAATCACCAAAACCACTTAAAATATAAATTATGATAACAATACTTAATGATGCTCCGGAAAATGTAGCAGCTTTCAATGCAACTGGTGAAGTAACCAAAGAAGATTTTGAGAATCTTGTCATTCCTTACGTGAAGAATAAAGTAGAACAATTTGATGAATTAAATTACCTCCTTTATCTGGATACCGATTTAAGCAATTTTACGATGGGAGCCTGGCTTCAGGATGCTCTTTTAGGTATAAAAAATATTACGAAATGGAACAGAGCTGCCATTGTAACAGATGAGGAAGGAGTTCAGAATTTTACAGATATTTTTAGTGTTTTGATGCCCGGAGAATTTAAATCTTTTCCAAAAGAAAATCTCTACAATGCTTTGTATTGGTGTCAAAACGGAAATGAAGTTCATAAATAATTAACAAAAAAGAGAAGCAATTGCTTCTCTTTTTTTATTGGTCACAGGTAGCACATTCTACCGCTATTTCTTTTTCTTCTCCATCTGATGAACGGTACAGATAAAAATAAACAATACTAATAATTAACCCAATCACGGTCATCCCAACTCCTACAAGCGAAGGATAATTGTAAGACAAACCGTGTTCTAAAGGAATTCCGCCCAAGAAAGCACCCATTGCATTTGCAATATTAAATGCAGCCTGCATAAAAGCAGCAGCCATCATTTCACTTTTTGGAGCTGCTTTCATCATCATGATATTAATTGGTGCTGCAACCGACATTGATAAAGCTCCGCAAATAAAGGTTAACACCAACGAAATACTTTGATATTGAGAAAGGAAAAATACTCCAGCCAATGAAGTCATCATTAAAAACAATAATAACGAACAGGTTTTTTCCGGACCTAATCTGTCTGAAAGAAAACCTCCTGCTAAATTTCCAACAACCATTCCTGCACCTGCAAGAATCATCACATAAGCCATATAGCCACTTTCAATTTTTGAAACCACCGTCATTAAAGGGGTAATGTAGCTAAACCAAGTAAATAATCCGCCAAAACCAATTGCCGTAATCATTAAAACCAACCACGATTGTTTCCCTTTCAAAAATTTTAATTCTTCCAAGAAATGACTATCTTCCTTTTTTTCCATTGCAGGAAGCCAAAGTTTTAAAGCTAATAAAGTGGCAATCCCAATCACAGCAACAATTGCAAAATACCAACGCCAGTGAAATTCATGTCCGATGTAAGTTACCAAAGGAACCATCGCCAAATTGGCAACCGTTAATCCAGTAAACATTAATGAAATGTATAATGCTTCCTTCCCTTTTCCTGCCATTCTTGATGCAACCACAGTTCCTACTCCGAAGAATGCACCGTGTGGCAAACCAGACATAAATCTGATAATCAGCATCGAATTATAATCGGGTGCAATAGCAGATAATGCATTGAAAATTGTGAAAATCACCATCAAAGCAAGCAATACTTTTTTAGGGGGAAATTTTACGGAATATCCGATCAAAATAGGTGCTCCAATTACAACTCCTAAAGCATACGCCGCAATTAAATGACCAGCTTGTGGAATGGTAATCTGTAGTGTTTTTGCAATATCGGGAAGCAATCCCATAATTGTAAATTCTGTAGTTCCGATTGCCAAACCACCGATTGCCAAAGGCAAAATTCTTTTATCAAACATCATTAATCAATAATTATTTAAAGCAATATTTCCATTGCTTCTTTTAAAAGCACAAAAGTAATTATAATTGGAAAGAAAATGTTGAAAGGTTTGATATAAATTTTATATCATCACTATAATTAAATCAACTTAAACAATCTTTGAATCAAAAAAATCGCCTCAAAAATTGAAGCGATTTATATTTTAATGAATATGTTTTTCTGCGTGGTAAGAACTTCTCACCAAAGGCGAACTTTCAACGTGTCTGAAACCTAAACTTCTTGCAAAATCTCCGTATTCATCAAACTCTTCAGGCGTGATAAATTTCTTTACTGGGAGATGTTTTTTTGTAGGCTGTAAGTATTGTCCCATTGTAATAACGTCAACATTCGCATTTCTGATGTCTTCAATCGTTTGGAAAACCTCATCTTTCTCTTCACCTAAACCAAGCATTAATCCAGTTTTTGTTCTGTTTTGTCCGGCTTCTTTTAAGTATCTTAAAACTTCAAGACTTCTTTCATATTTCGCCTGAATTCTCACTTCTCTTGTCAAACGTTTTACCGTTTCCATGTTGTGAGAAATTACTTCCGGTGCAACATCTACCAATCTGTCTAAGTGTTTTGTAAGACCTTGAAAATCCGGTATCAAAGTTTCCATTGTCGTTCCCGGAGAAATTCTTCTTACTGCATTTACAGTTTCACCCCAAAGAATAGAACCCATATCTTTTAAATCGTCACGGTCAACAGAAGTTAAAACAGCGTGTTTGATCTTCATTAATTTAATTGAACGGGCTACTTTTTCAGGTTCATCCCAGTTTACATCCATTGGTTTTCCGGTTTTTACACCGCAAAATCCACAACTTCTTGTACAGATATTTCCTAAAATCATGAAAGTTGCCGTTCCTTCTCCCCAGCATTCACCCATATTTGGGCAGCTTCCACTTTGGCAAATTGTATTTAATTTATATTTATCAACCAAAGTTCTCAATTCTCTGTAATTCTTTCCGGTAGGAAGTTTTACACGAATCCATTTTGGTTTTTGAACGGTAGTATCTTGAACTAAATTCTCCATTTATCTCTCAAATTGAGGGTCAAAGTTAGTGATTTTTTTATCGACTTCATCTACGATGCAAATTGATGGAAATGATAATTTATTTTACCTCGAATACAATTACTAATGAGTGAATATTTTATTCTTTGCCACGAATGAAATAATTTCACTGCAACTTATAACAAATAATTCGTGTATTCGCGGCACAAAATATTAGTTGATAAAACTAATTATCCTCAAATTCATTATTTTTCAACAACTCAGCTAAAACTTTTTTCGCTCTCATTACACGAACTTTCGTGTTGGCAACAGAGATTCCAAGCTCTTCGGCGATTTCTTTAATGCTTTTTTCTTCAAAAAATCTCAATCTGATAATATCCTGATAATTGGCATCTAAAGATTCAATTGTTTTGATGATTTTCTTTTGTTCTTCCTCAGAAATCATCAACTCTTCCGGAGATTTTGCATAATGATTTTTTACTTCATCCAGATTTTCGGTAGGATCTTGATTTTCACGACTTTTTCTACGCCAAAAATCAATAATTGTATTTTGAGCAATGGTCAAAATCCAGGTTTTAAACTGAAAATGAGGATCGTACAAATCCAATTTCGATAAAACTTTTGAAAAAACATTTACCGTAATTTCATCTGCATCATTTTCGTCATGCACCTTCTTCATCACAAAAGAAAAAACATCCAACCAAAAAACATTGATCAGTTTAGTTTGTGCTTTCTGGTCTTTTTCCTTTGCTTTTTGGATGAGAGGAAATAATTGCTCGTCTTTCATTATTAACAAATATAATTGAATTTTATTTAAAATTCAATATTCAAGGTTTAAAGTTCAATGTTTAAGATTTGATTTTGAATAAAAGAAATTCTCTCTTTTAAAACTGACAACATTGAACACGAAACTCGAAACCCGAAACTCAAGTGATTTTCTTATCTTTGCGTATTAAATTTTAAACTGAAAAAAATAATGAACTCTTTTATTGAAGAACTGAAATGGCGCGGTCTTTTTGCCGATATGATGCCCGGAACAGATGAACAACTGAATAAGGAAATGACAACTGCCTATATCGGTTTTGATCCTACTGCAGATTCTTTACATATCGGAAGTCTTATTCAGATTAAAATTCTGGCTCATTTTCAGCAGCATGGTCATAAACCTATCGCTTTGGTAGGTGGCGCAACAGGAATGATTGGTGACCCTTCAGGTAAATCTGCAGAGAGAAATCTTTTGGATGAAGCAACGCTTTTACATTATGTTGACTGTTTGCAAAACCAACTTTCCAGATTTTTAAATTTTGATGGAAATGAAACCAACAAAGCCGAATTGGTCAACAATTACGACTGGATGAAAAATATTTCTTTCCTTGATTTTGCTAAAAATGTTGGAAAAAACATCACGGTCAACTACATGATGGCAAAAGATTCTGTAAAGAAAAGACTTTCAGGAGAAGCTGGTGTTGACGGAATGAGTTTTACAGAATTCACTTATCAATTAATCCAAGGTTTTGATTTTCTACATTTATATCAGAATAATGGTGTAAAACTTCAGATGGGAGGTTCTGACCAATGGGGAAATATCACAACAGGTACAGAATTGATCCGTAGAAAAGCTCAGGGAGAAGCATTTGCTTTAACAGTTCCTTTGATTACAAAAGCTGACGGTTCTAAATTTGGAAAATCTGAAAGCGGAGAAAATTATTGGTTAGATAAAAAGAAAACTTCACCTTATAAATTCTATCAATTTTGGTTGAATGCAACCGATGATGATGCTGAAAGATTCATTAAATTCTATACTTTTTTAGGAAAAGAAGAAATTGAAGCTTTAATTGAAGAACATAAAACAGCTCCTCACGAAAGAAAACTTCAGAAAAAACTGGCTGAAGAAGTTACCGTTTGGGTTCATGGAAGAGAAGAATACGAAAGAGCTTTAAAAGCTTCAGAAATTCTGTTTGGAAAATCTACTGCAGAAGATTTAGTCAGTCTCGATGAAGAAATTTTCTTAGAAATTTTTGACGGAGTTCCTCAGAAAGAAGTGGCTAAAGCGGATGTTTTAGGAATTAACATTGTTGATTTACTTTCAGAAAAATCAGGTTTCCTGAAATCTAAAAGTGAGGCTACAAGAGAATTGAAAGGAAATTCAATTTCCGTAAACAAAGAAAAAGTAAACGACGTTTATACGGCAAACGAAACAGATTTGATTGACGGCAAATTCTTATTACTGCAAAAAGGAAAGAAAAGTTATTTTATTGTAAAAGTGATTTAATCGTAGAACCTATTTAAATTTAATATTAATTCTTTAACATTAAGAAATTAAGACCATTAGCTTAAAAACTTAATCAAAATCAATATATTGATTTCTTAACATCATTTAGCTTAATGAACTAAAAACCTTAATGTTAAAAATAGAATAAACAAAGTTTATTTAAATTAAGAAAATTAAGATAAAGAAAATAATCCGACTCATTTTTTGAGGCGGATTATTTTTTTATAAAAGTGGATAGTTTTTAAAATGTATAACTTGTAGAAGCCGATAAGGTCATTCCGCTCGAGACACTTTCTTTTTTAAGCTGACCATCTACCCAAATCTGGACTTTCAAAGTAGATGCAGCATCAACTCCTGTTGCATTTACCACAACATTGGTATTATAAACTACGCCTTCTGCAGTGAGTTCCGGGCTACTCCATGTTGTTCCGCTCAAACCAGTTACAGTGATAGGGTTTCCGTCGATTCCGTAAACGGCTTTACTGATATTAACTCCGGATGAACCTTCTGCCTTGAAAATTATTTTTTGAGTTTTAACATCTTCAGAAGCATCATCATCTTTGCGACAAGATTCAACAAAACTCAAAACCATTACTGTCATTACAGCGACAAATAATCCTTTACATACACAGCTCAATTTTATTTTTTTCATAAATTTATTTTGTTAATAGTACTCAGAATCTCTTGATTTAGCAGTAGCAAAGATAATATAGATTCAAAAATACTGTCAATCCTCAAATTTAAAAAAAATATCCTACCCTATTTTAGATATTTTTCAATTCTATTTTCATAAACCGACTTCGTTAATTTCCATAGAAAGGATAATGATTTATTCTGTCAAAAAAAGTCCGATTCAGAACTGAACCGGACTTTTTTTCATCATTAGTTTATATTTAGAATGTGTGACTTGCTGAAGCTGATAAATACTGTCCGCTTGAAGTTCCTTCTTTTTTAAGTTCACCATCTACCCAGATCTGAACCTTCAAAGTAGATGAAGCACTCGCTCCTACCGCATTTACAGCAACATTTGCGCTCATTGCTCCTGCTTCAGTAGTGATTTCCGGGCTTGACCATGTTGTTCCGCTTAAACTGGTTGCAGTAGTAGGATTTCCATCAATACCGTAAACAGCGATCTCAATATTGCTTCCTGCAGATGCTTCTGCTTTGAAAACTACTTTATGCGTTTTGTTGGTTCCGGGAATATTGTCGTCGTCATCATTGCTGCACGATGTTACAAAGCCAAGAACCAACGCCACCATCACCATTACAAATGAGCCTTTCAATACTTTTTTCAATTTCATTTTTTTCATAATTTCTCTTGTTAAATATTACTGTTAATTTTTATTTGTAATCTTTCTGATTTAGTACCTGCAAAGCTATGACTGTCTGAAAAGGCAGTCAATCCTTAGAATTAAGGAAAATATTCTACCTAATTTTAGGTATTTTTCAGTTCTTAATTTTTCACTAAATTGTGGAGTTTTATTTTCAATAATGAAATTGATATAATGAAGAACCACCTCATCACTATTTGTATATTTTTATTTACTTATGTACAATCGCAGCAACTCATTCCACTGAATGAGAAAAGCTATTCAGACAGTCTGAAAACTGTTGTAAACAGCAAGGTTGACAACAATGCGAAAGCGAATTCATATTTCTTATTATCCAACTTTTACAGAAATACAGACTCTCTTTTAAGTAAAAACTATTTAGAAAAAGGGAAAGCTTTAAGTGCAAAAACACCTTTAAATACAGCAAAATATCATTATTATGAAGGTTGGCATTTTTTAGAAAGCAATAAAGATAAAGCAGCAGCCTCATTTCAAAAAGCCATACAGGAATTTTCTAAAATTAAAACCGAAGAAGCGGATTTTTATATCGCTTCATCGTGGTACAACTATGGCGTTACCCAGAAAAACAAAGAAGGCTACCCTTTTTTGGTGAAAATTTTGGTTGAAAAATGCATTCCTCAGATTGAAAAATATAAGAATCATAAAACTTTAGGACAATTCTATTCTCAGCTTGCTATCATTCTTACCTATAACGCCGAATTTCCAAAAGCCTTTGAATACAATACAAAAGCAATTAAAATATTAGAAAAAAATGCACCTCATTCTCCGGAATTGTTTTTTGCATACCTCAACACCGCAAGCAATTTTTGTTATCAGGCAAAAGGTGATGAAGCCAAAAAATATTTAGACAAAGCAGAAAAACTTATTCAGCCTTATCCGGAATCTTCTTCCAATGCTTCTTTCTATTATGGAAAAACGCTTTACTTTATTACTAAACAGAAAAATGAAGAAGCACTTCCAATGATTGAAAAAGGTTTGATTTATGCTAAAAAGTCTAACCAAAATCTGTTAACGCAAATGTTTTACATGAATAAATATGATATTTTAAGGAAACAGAATAAACTGAATGAAGCGAAAAATGTTCTGGAAAATATCTTATCCGAAAAGACACTCATCATTGATGCCAACAACAGAAAAGCTTTTTACAACCAGCTTTCGAGCCTTAATGAACAAATGGGAAATCTGAAAGAAGCTTTGGTCTGGGAAAAGAAATATTCAAAATTAAACGACAGCTTAAGCTCTGAAAATGTAAAGCTCGAGCTCAATACATTGGAAACAAAATTCAGAACTGCAGAAAAGCAAAAAGAAATTGCCAACCTGAATACCGAAAAAGCACAAAAAGAACTGGAGATCAATAAGAAAAATCAGTATTTATGGTTATTGATTTTTGCATCATTATTCCTTCTTATTTTAATTATTTCGATTTATTTCTACACTAAAAAATTAGCCAAAGAAAAAGAGATTAACCATTCTCAGAAGTTGAAAGAAATCGCACAACAGGAAGAATTGAAAATAACAAAAGCAATTCTTGAAGGTGAGGAAAAAGAAAGAGAAAGAGTGGGAAAAGACCTTCACGACGGACTTGGAGGAATGCTTGCCGGAGTGAAAATAAATTTTTCAGCGTGGGCTTCACAAAATTTAGAACAAGAAAAAAAACAAAACTTCAACGGAATTTTAAATCAATTGGATCATTCGGTGACCGAGCTTAGAAATATTGCCAGAAATCTGATGCCCGAATCTCTTTTGAAATTTGGTTTAGAAACCGCTTTAAAAGACTTGGCTGAATTCTACACCAGAAAAGATTTACATATTGACTTTCAGCCTATTGATATTAATACCAATCTTCCTTTGGCGGTACAGATCAATATTTTCAGGATCGTACAGGAAATTCTGGCTAATGCCGTAAAACATTCCGAAGCTGAAAACATTCTGCTACAATGCTCTCAATCGAAAGAAGTATTTTTAATTACCATTGAAGATGATGGCAAAGGTTTTTCACAAGATCCTTCACCAACCAAAAGTATGGGACTTCATAATCTCAAAACCCGAGTAGATTATTTAAAAGGAAAAATGGAAATCAATTCTGATGATGAAGGAACGGCAATTAATATAGAACTCAACACCCATGCAATCTCATAAAATCAACATCGTCATTGTAGATGACCATCCTATCGTTATCGAAGGGCTGAAGATCATGTTATCTGACAAGCCTTTTTTTCATATTGCAAAAACGTTTACCAACGGTGGTGAGGTCATTCAGTTTATTACATCTAATGAAGTGGATATTATTCTTCTCGATATTTCTCTGCCCGACATCAGCGGAATTCAGTTATGTGAAGAAATTAAAAAAATTTCTCCGAATACGTCGGTCATTATGTTCAGCAATCGTTCTGAAAGAAGCATTATCATGCAGTGTATACAAAACGGAGCCAGCGGTTATTTGTTGAAAAATGTTTCTCTGGAAGAATTGATGGAATGTTTTCACGGCGCACTTTCCGGCAATATTGTTTTCTGTAACGAAACCAAAAACATCATCAGTAAACCTTCACCACAGGAATTAACCACTACTCCACGCTTAACAAAACGCGAAAAACAGATTCTACAGTTTTTAGCCAAAGGAAAAACAAGCAATGAGATCGCTGATGAACTTTTTTTAAGCCCTTTAACTGTTGATACCCACCGTAAAAATATACTTCAGAAATTTGGTGCTAAAAATTCGGCTGAGTTGGTGAATATGGCGATACAGCAGAATATGATCTTGGAATAAAAAAACCTCTGAGATTTTCAGAGGTTTTAGTTTATATTTTAGTGCATTGCTTCACTCAAATCTATTTTTTCTTTGCTTTTCCGTTCTCTGATAAATAGAATAAACGGAATACAGATCAGGAATGCTACCCCAAGATAAAGGAAAACATCCATGTAAGATAAAACGGTTGCCTGTTTGGTGACAGTCATATCCAAAACTTTGTAAGCGGCATTCATCGCTGCATCAGGAGTCATCCCTTTAGCTATAAAATTAGCTTTTAGACCGGCCAATCGCTGTTGAACATCAAAGCTGTCTCCATCTAAATGCGAAATTAAATTCAGCCTGTATTTCTGACTGGCGTTTGCAATAAATGTTGTAATCGCTGCAATTCCAAAAGAACCACCAAGCTGTCTCATCATTCCTGTAAAAGCTGCTCCCTGCCCAATTTCCTGACCTTTCAATGTGCTTAATGATAAAGATGTGATTGGAATAAACAATAAACCAAGTCCCATTCCTCGTACAATCAGCATCCAGAAAAAGGCTTCTTTACTCGTATCTGGTGTCAGAATTTTGTATCCCCAGAAACTGTAAACAAAGAAGATAAATAATCCCAGGGAAACCAAAATCTGCTGTTTTGCACCTTTTGAAAGCAATCTTCCGATAATCGGCATCATGAAAGCTGTTGTAAGCGCCGCCGGAATCATTAATGCTCCTGACTGAAGCGCCGTCCAACCCAAAATACTCTGCGTATATAAAGGAACGATAAACGTTGAACCATATAAACCGAATCCTAATACGAAGGACATCACGGTTCCGATCCTCAGATTTCCGTTCTTTAAAACCCGGAGCTCCACAATCGGATATTTAAAGGTGAGCTCTCGCCAGAGGAATAATATAAATCCTAAAACAGCTGTTGTGGTGAAGGTTACAATCATTCCGCTTTCAAACCAGTCTTCTTCATGGCCTCTTTCCAAAATAAACTGCAGAGATCCTACGGTTACTGCCAATAAAGCAATTCCGAGCCAGTCGACGTCTGAAGCTTTTCTTTTTTCGGAGAATTTCGGGCTTTTTACAAACTGTAAAGTCATTAACGTCGCTGCAATCCCGATTGGAATATTGATGTAAAAAATATACGGCCAACTGTAATTATCAACGATATAACCTCCCAAAGGCGGACCTAAAGTAGGACCAATAATTACTCCCAAACCGTAAATTGCCTGCGCCATACTACGTTTTTCAACAGGATAAGATTCGGTAATAATGGTTTGCGAGGTTACGAGCAATGCTCCACCGCCAATTCCCTGACATAATCTGAAGAACACCAGTTCCCAAATATTTTCGGCATTTCCGCATAAAAATGAAAATACAGTAAATATAATAATGGAAGCTGCGAAATAATTTCTTCTTCCGAACTGCTGTGAAAGCCAGCTCGTCATAGGTACAATGATTACGTTACCAATAGCATATGCTGTGATTACCCAACCCACTTCAGAAAGTGTGGCACCCATGTTTCCCTTCATTTCGTTGAGGGCAACATTTACAATCGTGGAATCCACAATTTCTAGCAAAGCACAAAGAATCGCTGTAATCGTGATGATTACTCTTCGGGCTCCATATTCTACTAATGAATCTTGCATTGATTTTTTAATGTGTTTTAAAGAACGTTGAGGTTAAGATTTAGCTTGAGAATAAAACATTTCTAAAGCTTAAAATCATTACTCCTCATCTTTAAGAATTATAAAAAGTGAATTGTCAATAGTTTATCAACTTCATGGCCAACTTTACTACTTCATTTCCAATCTGTCATCAGTCATCATCAAAACCTTCATCAATCTTCGTGCATCTAATTCTTCAACATTCATAATTGACTTGCTTCCGCAAAACTGACAATTCACTTAACTAACTTTTTCAATATTATTTTAAAGAAACCTCTGCTTTCACATTCATCCCTGTTCTTAATCTTTTTGCAATGTTTGGATCAAGTTTTACAAAATCGATTTTTATAGGAAGTCTTTGTACAACTTTTACAAAGTTTCCGCTTGCGTTATCCGGAGGCAAAATAGAGAATGTAGATCCTGTTGCCGGAGAGAAAGAGCTTACTACTCCTTCAAATTCTATATCAGGAAAAGCATCAATTTCTATTTTCACTTTTTGTCCTTCAACCATTTTAGCAACCTGAGTTTCTTTAAAATTGGCAATTACCCATTTCTGATCATTTTTAACCAAGCTAAATAACTGTGCACCTGCCTGTAAAAACTGACCTGTCTGGATAGGAACTTTCCCAACAAAACCATCTTCCGGAGCTGTAATTACTGTATAGGAAAGATTTAATTTTGCACTTTCCACATCTACTTCTCTTTGCTTCGCAACCGATCCTGCAACTGAAATCTGTTGAGAACTAGCTTCCGTTTGAGAAGAAGCGATTCCTGTTTGTTGTGCAATCTGATTTCTTGTATCTACTAAAACCTGCAATTGTTTATCTGCAGACTGTTTTGCAGCTAGAGCCTGTTCGTACTGCTGTTCTGTAATCGAGTGATCTTTTACAAGAACTGAATATCTTTTTAAATCCTGAGAAGTTTTCCAAACGTTTACTTTTGCTGCTTCAATTTGTGCATTTGCTGTTGCTACAGCAGCCTGAGAGCTATTTATATTCTTTGAAGTTGCATTAGTAGAAGACTTTGCAGAAGAAATATTGCTTTGTGCAGTTGACAAAGCTGCCTGAGCTTGTTCTAAAGCCATTTTCTGATCTTTATTATCTAAAATAACCAGTGTATCACCTTTTTTTACAAACTGATTGTCTTTTACTTTTACTTCTGCTACATATCCTGAGATTTTAGAAATTACAGGATTCATGTTAGAAGCGATCTGAGCATCATCCGTTTCTTCGTGAAACTGACCATACGTGTAAGATCTGTAACCGAAAATTCCGCCACCGATTACTACTACCGCTAATATTATTGGGAAAACTAAACTTTTTTTCTTTTTTGGTTCAGTTGCTTGAGTATTGTTATTTTCCATTTTGGATATTGTTCTGTTTTTATTTAATTGTTAAAGTTCCTGTAGTCTGCAATAGTTTTCTGTAAGCCAATGCAGCATCTGCTTTTGCATTAATAACGCCTACGTTTGCAGCAATCTGAGCTGCATCAGCATCCAATAATTCAGTCATCGTTGCAAGACCGTTATCATATTTATTTTTTGTAATTCTGTAATTTTCGTTAGCTTGTACCGCTGCTTTTTCGAAAACTGTAATTCTTTTTTTAGAATAATCTGAATTTTGATATTCTCTGTTGACATCTAATTTAATATTGTCATTCAACAGTTCGTTGGTTGCAGACAATTGCATTTCTCTGGCTTTTGATTGCTTCAAAGCTGAATTTTCTTTCCAAAGATTTGATAAGTTGTAAGAAATTCCTACTCCAACATTTACGGCATTGTAAATCGTTAAAAATTTCGGAATATCTGCCGCTACATAACCTCCTGTAAATGCAATAGAAGGAAGGTTTTCAGCTTTTGCAGATTTCGTTCCCAATTCTGCAGCTTTTCTTTGCTGATCTAAAGCTTGAAGATCTTTACGGTTTTCTCTCGCTTCATTCAGATAAAAATCAACAGGTTTTACATCATCAGATTCGTCTAAATAGTTTTGATCAACTTCGATCTCCGTAGTTTCCGGAAGACCAAGAAGCAAATCCATATTGATATTGGCAATGTTGTAATTGTTTTTAGCTTCTAATAATTGCAGTTCTATATTTGAAGTCTGTAGGTTTGCTTTTAAACGGTCGTTTCTAGCAATCACTCCGTTATTTTCAAGCTTAAGAAAAGTTTCGTCTCTTTTTTGAGAAGCGGTAAGATTTTCTTCTAAAACTTTAATCGATTGGTTGGCTTTAAACAAATTATTATAAGCCTGAGCAACGTTATAGGCAATTGCAATTTTATCATTTTCGGTACTCAATTTTGATGCTTCCACCAAATATTTTGCGGACTGAATTCCGTATTTTATTCTTCCACCGCTGTAAATAGGTACGCTAAGATTTGCCGAACCATAGGCAACCTGATGTACTTCCGGTCCGCCTGCTGCAGAAACTCCGGGAAGTTTCAGATCGATGTTTGGTTTTATCGGAAGATACATATAACTCCCCGAAACTTTCAACTCCGGAAGCTGTCTGTTTTTTGCTTCCAAAAGATCGGCTGTAGCTTCTTCTATTTTGGCAGCATCTATTTTTAAATTTTTACTGTTCTGGATTCCCAACTGTACCGCCTCATCAAGACTTAACTGTTTTTTCTCCTGAGCATTGGTGTACATCATTCCTACGAAAAGGGACAGTACAATAGCTGAGTTATTTATTCTCTTCATAACCTAAAAGGTCTTTTAGTATATATTTAATATGTTCTTTGAGTTCTGAATAATATTTTTCCTCAAAAGCCTCCTCATCTTCAGTATTATTAAGAAATTCTTTATACATTCCTTTGGCATTTGATGCGTAAAACAATGTTCCGCTTACCGTAGAATGTAATAAATAGATGGGTGGGTTTTTGGTAAAAATTCCTTTTTGGATTCCGCTTTCCAGAATTTTAGAATACATGGAAATGAAACTCATTTTTGTTTCCTTTAAAAATTCCACAATCTGAGGGTTTTCTGTATGAAGCTGCTCTCTCTGCATTATTCTGTAAAAGCATTTGTGATGTCTTACTCTTCCTGCAAACTGATCTACAATTCTTTCAATCTTTTCCCATTCATTGATGTCTGTTCTTTCTAAAAGGTCTTTAGAAAAAAACTGTCCTTCATTCATTCTGTACTCCACCAATTTCTCATAAAGCTTTTCTTTAGAACCGAAATAATAAGAAATCATTGAAATATTTACATTGGCAGCTTTAGAAATCTCTCTAGTAGAAGTTCCCTGAAAACCATTTTCCGCAAATAGTTTTTCTGCAGCGAATAATATATTTTCTTCTTTTGAAATCATCTTTAGTAATTTTCGGGTGCAAATGTACAACGCTTTTTTGTTAAAATCAAACGATTGATTGATTTTTTAATTTATTTTTAATTTTCTTTAAGGAAAACCGTTCAATTATGTTAATAAAAAAACGCTTTCAATTTCTTGAAAACGTCTATAATACTCTATTACAAAGCAATTATGTATTTTTATGAATATATCTTGATAATTTAATTCCTAAATCTGTCCATACAATTTTAGGATTTCCGTTTCTTGTTAAATGTAAATCGGCTGTATTTATTTCTTCTAAAATGTTAATAATATTTGCCCCACTGATGAATTTTGAAAAACCTGTCCAGTTGAAACCATTGGCATCAATCTTTTTATACACTAATTCTTCCGACTGATAATTTTGCAACAAAGCCAATCTGAAAATTTCTGAGGCATAGTTGAGAAAGTTTTTTTGCTTTTCTCTGTTCCAACCTGCAATTTCTTTTGCCCAAATAATGATATTTTTAAGATATTCCGGTTTCTTTTTCACCATAAAGGCATCACGAACCCACTGAACAAAAAGTTTCTCAAACTCAGGATTTTTATCTTGAGAACTTAAAAATTTTACGGCATCATTGAGGTTTCCTTGTGACTGATGCACAACCTCCTTCCCTTTTTCAGTTGAAACATTAAATTTATTTTTCAAATAAGCTTCCAAATCTTCATCATTGATTCTGGGAACTTCAATTAGCTGCGTTCTTGATAAAATCGTTGGTAAAATATCGTCACTGCTTTCTGCCGTTAAAAGAATAATTGTTTTTGCTGGCGGTTCTTCCAAAAATTTAAGAAACTTGTTGGATGCCGCTGTATTCATTTTATCAGCACGCCAAACGATGAGAATTTTGGTTCCGCCTTCAAAACTTTTTAAAGCAAATTTTTGATTTTGCTCATCGATTTCATCTGCAGAAATAAAGAATTGTTTGTTCTCAGATTCCAGAACGGCGGTCCAATCGTCAAAACTCGCATAAGGAAAATCTAAGATCATTTCTCTGAATTCCTCAAATTTATTTTTACTTAATGAGTTTCTGTTATCAGTAAAAACAGGAAAGCTGAAATGTAAATCTAAATGATTGAGATGTTCTACTTTTGAAGCAGCATGTTCGTTCTCACCTTTCAATATTTCTTTTGCATAAGCTAAAACCAAAGGCATTGTTCCGTAGCCTTCTTTTCCTATGAAAAGCTGGGCGTGGCTTACTCTGTTTTCGGTGATGCTTTCTTGAAGAAGTTTTTTAAGGTTTTCTTGTCCGGCGATGTTTTCCCAATTCATGTTTCAAAGATAAGAGTTTTGTCGGAAAAGGATTGTTTGTTTTAAGCTGATAATTTGTAGCCGAAATTATATTTTTGTAATTTTAGCATGAAAAAAATAAAAAAAACAAACACAAAATGAAGGAAAAAAAAATATCAAAGATAAAGAACATCATCACAAAAAATTTAAGCAAAAAGAAGATTTTATTACTTTTTATTCTGACAAATATTGTATACGCAATCATGCTAACAATAACAATTCCCAAAGTATTGGTTTATGCAAATGGGATGAAAATTTTAGATATGATTCCTGAAGGGTATAATAAGGATTACATTAATTTTTTGTTTAGCACATTAGGAACGGAAGGAAGAGATGCTTATTTATTTAAACAAATTCCATTAGATTTAATTTATCCTAGTTTATTTGGTATAACATATTGTTTATTATATGTATTCATAATAACAAAACTCAACAAACAAGACACTCCATTATTTTATCTTTGTTTAATCCCAATTTTTGCAGGTATGTTTGATTATTTGGAGAATTTTGGAATAATCATCTTACTAAACAGCTATCCAAATATTAGCATAACAATATCAAAATTAACAAGTTTTTTTTCAGTTGCCAAAAGTGCATTAACTCTAATATATTTTGCCATAATATCAATTACTTTAATAGCTCTTTTAATTAAATTTATAATTTCAAAAAATAAAAAAAGCAATCGGTAAATAACATTTTATATTATGAATTCACTTTTCTCAAAAAAATACGATATTATTAGCCTTAACAAACTTTAACCTCAGTAAATTTTTACAATTCATTAATATTTAAGATATTTGCGCATTATTTTAAAAATCTAGAATGAAAAAAATTTTTGTACTATCATTCATTTCAGTGGGGTACTTCCTTAACGCGCAAAGTTTGAGCAACTCGCCTTATGCAACTTACGGAATTGGTGATGTAAAATATGATAATACGATTGAAACTTCCTCTATGGGAGGGATCTCAACTGCTTTTATAAGTGATTTCAGCAGTAATTTTAACTTCGGAAACCCTGCTAATAACAGTAATTTTGAGTTAACGAGTATTAAACTTGAAGCTACTAACGAAAACAATTACTTCAAAACTGATTATAATAATACGAAGTCTACCAAACATTCTACGTATTTATCTAATATATCTATCGCTTTTCCTATTTCATCAAAAATAAAAATGGGATTCCTTTATCAACCATACAGTTCTAAGAGCTATGAAGTACTTCATACTGAAACGATCGCTGATGGAACTGTTTATGGAAATAAATTCAAAGGTAGCGGAACTTTAAATACGGCTCAATTAGCTTTATCTTATAAAATAAATTCTCAATTTGCTGTAGGAGCAAGAGCCAATTATTATTTTGGTAATCTTTATGATTTAAATGAATTTTCAACTTCTACTGCAGAACTGATAAATGGCTACGAAACCAAAAACAGCATTAAAAACTTCAACTTTACATTAGGTACAAGCTATCAAAGTATAAATACACGTACCGATCGTAAATTGACCATTGGTGCAACTGCTACATTTGGTAATACAAGTAATATGACGACTAATTACATTAATAGTACTTATTATTACAGTGATGTTGATGTAAAAGGTGGGGAAACAATTATTGACCAAAAGAATACAAGCTCAAACAACCTACTTCCTCTTCAGGCTTCTGTCGGTGTAGGATACGGAAGCGAAAACCATTGGTTCCTTTCAGGGCAGATTGATTATAAAAAAGGAGAATCTATCAACTATTTCGGTAATACTTTTGATTACCAAGATTCTTACAGAATTTCTGCCGGAGGTTGGTATTTACCAAACTACAACAACTTCAGAAGCTACTTCTCAAGAGTTGTTTATCGTTATGGAGCTTTCTATGAAAAAGGAAGCCTTGAAATTGCAGGAAACAGCATTAATAAATTTGGTATATCGGGAGGGGTAATGCTACCATTCAAAAACAGCAGTATCACAAGAATGAGCGGTCTTGAAATTGGTATAGAATTAGGAAAAAGAGGAACGCTTAAAAACAATCTGATTAATCAAAATTTTGTTAATCTGAAAGTTGGTTTCAATTTTGCTGACAGATGGTTTAGAAAACAGCTTTACAACTAAGAATGAATTTTATTTCAAACATAAATTTTAAAAATATAGCATACCTTTTTAGTTGTGCTATATTTTTTATATTCACATCCTGCGAAGAAGACCTCACAAAACCAAAAGGAGGTGACGAAAAAAATTTTCCATCGCAGATTATTCACAATGCAAAGATTATACAGAGAGATTCTGGTTTTATTACACTAAAAGCAACGGCTCCGATTATTGAGAAATACGAGTTGATCGACAGCCCGTATACTGTTGCCAAAAAAGGAATGAAAATAGAATTTTTCGATAAAAAAAATCCTAAAAAACCGGGAAACATTACTGCAAAATATGCAAAAATGTACGACTATAAAAAATTCTACGAAGCAAGAGGTGATGTAAGAATTCTTACAAGTGAAGGACAAAGGTTTGCTACGCAAAGTGTTTTTTGGGATCAGAAAAAAAACAGAATCTATACAAGAGATACTGTTTATGCAACAATGGAAGATGGTTCTACGATGGTACATGCAAACGGAATGACTGCTAAAGATGATTTCTCAGAATATAAATTTTTCAACAATTCCGGGGATCTTGATGTAAGCAAAGCTAAAATTGCACAACCAAGACCTTAAACAATGACTGTTTATAAAGCAATAGGATTAATGTCGGGAACCAGTTTAGATGGTTTAGATATTTGCTTTGCAAAATTTTGGAAAGAAAATTCTTCTTGGAAATTTGAAATCATCAAAGCTGAAACGATTCCTTACCCTAAAGTTTTAGAAGAACAGCTTAGAAATTCTATTCACTTATCTTCACAGGATTTATTAACCCTACATTCAGAATATGGATTTTATTTAGGTGAAATCACCAAAGATTTCATTATGAAAAATCAGCTTTCAGATATTGATTTGATTGCTTCTCATGGTCACACTGTTTTTCATCAGCCTCAAAGAAAATTTACCCTTCAGATTGGTGACGGAAGAGCTATAAAATTACAAACTCAAATTCCAGTCATTTACGATTTTCGGTCTCAGGATGTTTTATTAGGCGGAAACGGAGCGCCTTTGGTTCCGATTGGTGACGAACTTTTGTTTTCGGATTACGATGCCTGTCTTAATTTAGGTGGATTTTCGAATATCTCTTTTAAAATTAATGACGATAGAATCGCTTTTGATATTGCTCCGGTAAATATTGTTTTAAATAAATTAGTTCAGGAGTTTGGTCAAGATTACGATGAAAACGGTGATTTAGCAAGAAAAGGAAATATTAATCCTCAATTATTAGAACAGCTGAATTCATTGGAGTTCTATGCTCAATCTCACCCAAAATCGTTGGGAATTGAATGGTGCAATGCAAATGTATTCCCTTTATTTTCAGGGATTGAAAATTTAGATGTTTTAGCGACTTTTACAGAACACGCTGCCGAACAAATTTCTAAAATCTTCAATATTCATCAGTTTAATAAAGTACTTTTTACAGGAGGTGGAACTTACAATCAATTTCTGATCGAAAAAATAAAACAAAAAACAAATACGGAAATCATGATTCCCGAAAAACAGATTATTGATTTTAAAGAAGCTTTAATCTTTGCTTTTATGGGCGTTCTCAGGTTAAATAACGAAAACAATGTTCTTGCTTCTGCTACAGGAAGTTCACACAATCACAGTTCCGGAATTATCGCATAAAAAAACCTTCATTTCTGAAGGTTTTCGTTTTATTTATAAGCTTCTATTTTATCGGTCAAAGTATTTATGAAATTCTGAAGCGGTTTTTCAACCATCATTTTGATAAAAGGATTAAATTTCCCTTCAAAAAGCATCTGTACTTCAGTCTGATTTTCGTTCAAAGGCTTCAAAGTTGCTGTAAGGGCAAAGTCTAAACTTGAGCTAGCCGATTTCAAAACAGCTTTTTCATCTGTAACTTCATCTATTTTGAGTGCAATTTCAGGCATTCCTTGAAGTCCGAATTTAAAGCCATCTTCTCTGGTTTCAAACTTTTGAAGACCATCCGGCATAAATTCTTTATAATTTTCAGGAGATTTCAGCAACTCAGATAAATCTTTAGATGATTTATTGACAATAATTTTTCGTCCTTCTAAATTCATTTTTTATTTTTGTATTTAAATTCTTACAAATGTATAAAGTTTTTGTGAACGAAAAAAAATTATTGATATCTAAGAACCCTGAAAACTTAGAGAAAGTCTTAAATTACGAAAGTTTCACAACTTTAGAAATTGCCCTTGATCTTTTGCAGAATACATCGACTTCCGAGCTGAATGTGTATGGCGAACAGATTGATGAGATCTGGAAAGAATTTAAAAAACTTTTCAGAATTATTGAGGCTGCAGGAGGAATTGTAAATAAGCCAAACGGAGATACCCTTTTCATCAGAAGATTAGGGAAATGGGATCTTCCGAAAGGCAAGATGGAAAAAGGTGAATCTCGTGAAGAATCTGCGATAAGAGAAATTGAGGAAGAAACCAATCTACAAAGTGTAGAGCTCAGAGATTTTATCAATACAACCTATCATATTTACATTGAAAGAAACGGAGACCGTGTTTTGAAACACACTCATTGGTTTGAAATGTTTTTTGATGGTGAAGACACTTCAAAACCTCAGTTAGAAGAAGGAATTACAGAAGTTGCCTGGAAAAACACCACTCAGATTGAGAATGAAGTTTTTCCAAACACTTTTCAAAATATAAAATTGATTATTAATGAATTTTGGGATACAAAATCTAAATAAAATCGATTGCTTTTTCTAAGGAAATCCCTCTAGAAGCTTTAAGCAGAATATTTTCTGACTGAATTTTGTTGTCTTTTAAATATTGAATTAATTCATCTGTACTTTCAAAAGCCGCAGAATTTTTGTTGACGTTTTTAAATTGTTTTCCAACAGTAATAATTTCGTTGAAACCTAACTCCTGAGCTAATTTAAGAATACTCTGATGTTCTTTTTCGCTTTCGTCACCTAACTCAAGCATATCGCCGATAACGATTGTTTTTGAGCCTTCAAAAGTAACAAAATTATGCAGTGATGCAGACATCGAACTCGGGTTTGCGTTGTAAGTATCTAAAACTAAAGTTTTATCATCTTTTTTCACAACCTGAGATCTCATATTGGTTGGAGTATATGATTCTAAAGCCGATTGAATTTGTTTAAAATCTATTCCGAAGTGCATCCCTAAACTTGCTGCAGCACAGAGATTGGTAAAATTGTACTCTCCTGTCAGTTTTGATAAAGCTTTTTGATCTTGGTATTGTAAACCGACAAAATTATTTTCAGAAAAAGCCTCAAAATAATAATCAGAATCTGCTTTTCCAAAGGTTATTTTTGGTGTGTAATCCTGAGTTTTTTCAACCTGAACAGGATCATTTTCATTAATTAAAACAGTTTGATTGGTATTTTTAAGATAGTCGTACAACTCAGATTTTCCTTTTATAACGCCTTCAAACCCTCCGAAACCTTCTAAATGTGCTTTCCCAAAATTGGTTATATATCCGTAATCTGGGCGTGCAATAGTACAAAGTAACTCTATTTCTTTCTGATGATTGGCTCCCATTTCTATAACAGCCATTTCATGTTCCGGCTTAATGGAAAGGATAGTCAACGGAACACCAATATGATTATTTAAATTTCCAAAAGTGTACTGTACATTATATTTTTCTGAAAGGACGGCGTGAATAAGCTCTTTCGTAGTAGTTTTCCCATTACTTCCGGTAAGACCAATAATCGGAATATTCAATTGATTTCTATGATGTATAGACAACTCTTGTAAAAACTCTAAGGTTGAAGGAACATGAAAAATATTTTTTTCTGCATTTTCAAACTCTTTATTTTCAACAATGACAGCTAAAGCGCCTGAATCAACAGCTTTTTCAGCTAAAGTTGCCGCATCAAAATTATCTCCGGAAAATGCAAAGAAAATATCATTCTTCTCCATTTTTCTACTGTCAATAGTTATTTTTTTTGATTTTAAAAAGATAGGATAAAACTGTTCTGTATTCATGTGAAAAATATATGTTTTTATATGTAATTGCCAACTCTGTATTAATTATGATAGAGCAATTTCATGGTTCAAAAATAAAAAACCTCCCGAAAATACGGGAGGTTTTTTTTAAGTATTTTGATAAATATTATCTTCTCGTTCTAGCTTTGTCGCTTACTCTAGCATCTTGTGCAACACGGAAACCGATCCAACCATAACCAGCTGACTGATTTTTGTATCTTCTTTGTCCCGGATCCAACCAATATGCTGAATCTTGCCAAGAACCACCTTTCACAACTCTGATGTCGTTAGAAATAGCTGATGTTCTGTCTTTAGTATCTTTTTGCAACACTACTTTACCATTTGCATCAACGATAAATTTCTTAGCTGGAGCATTATACATATTATAAGAAGCAGCAGAATCGCTTGCATTTCTATAATCTAATGAAGATTGTCTGTCACCATCTAAGTAATTTCTGTAATCTGCAACAGTTTGTCTCTCGAACTGACCAGGTAAGTTTTTGTAAACCAATCTTCCGTCAGCTAAAGTGTCATATTTCATATTACCTTCTTCTACCATTTTGTAAGTTCCGTCACCGTTTCTTACGATAGCTTGAGGCATATTTCCTCTGTAATAGTTGAAGTCGCTTCCAGATTCGTCAATAATTGGTCTGTATACATCTGCTGTCCATTCAGCAACGTTTCCGAACATACCATAGATACCAAGATTATTTGTAGGGAACTGTCTTACATCTGAAGTCTGAGCAGCACCGTCATTTTTCCATCCTGCAGGTCCTGAGTAATCTCCTCTTCCTTGCTTGAAGTTTTCAAGGATCATTCCTCTATTTTTACCTTTGGTACCTCTAAGAAGATCTACCTGAGGTTTTTTCTCTAAATAATTGTTGTACTCTCTGTTTTTTTCCATACCAAGAGCAGCAAATTCCCATTCAACTTCTGAAGGAAGTCTGAATTTGGTAACCATCGCAGCATTAGGAGCTCCGTTTGCAGCCTGAATTCTTTGATTGGTAGTTTTCATACCAGTTCTTTGATTCATTCTTTGCTGATTGATGTACCCTTGCATTTCCGGATCATTCGATTTGAATTTATCCATATTAAATGCAGTTCCACCTTGGTTATTAGATTCGTTGATGTACAAATCTTTTGCAATAATACCTGCTTGCATCAAAGCTTTTTCGTTTGCTCTGTCTGTCAACCACTCACAATATCTGTTTGCTTGAGTCCAAGAAACTCCTACTACCGGATAATAATCATAGTTTTGATCTCTGAAATAAGTTTCGTTAAGATCATTTCTAGATAATTTATTATCCCATAACAAAGTATCCGGTAAAGCACCGTTGTAAATTTCTTTATAACTAGGATCACTTGGAGGGAATACATACTTCAACCATGTAAGGTATTCGCGGTATTCGTAGTTAGTAATCTCAGTTTCACCGATAAAGAACGAACTAACCTGCATTCTGCGAGGCGAGTTATTCCAATCGTGCATTACATCATCTTTCACTAATCCCATTGTAAAAGTTCCTCCTTCAACATATACCATTCCCGGCCAACCTTTTTGCTTCTGTTGCTTTCCTGCAAAAAACCAACCCTGTTTTTCGTTTGGTTTCCAACCTGTCTTACTGACAAATTTTTTGGTACCCCCGCCTCCGGAAGTCCCAGAACCACCACAGCTAGTTAATGCAAGTGTAGAACTCAATGCTATTAATGAAAACAACTTTAGTTTTTTCATAGTCGATATAAATATTATTCAAAGTACAAAGAAAAAATAAATTATTCAATAAATCAAATAAAGATTTGATTTTTTTGAAAAATCTTAACAAATTAATTTTATGGTATCACATATTAATTATAAAATTTTCATTTATTTTGTAATTTAGAAATTTCAAACATCAACATGAGACTAAAAATCACTCTCTTACTTGTATTTGCTTTTGTATCAACCTCTTGGGCTCAGCGAGTACCCATTAATTGGGACGGAGCCAAAATTCAAGATTATGGTGATACCAAAAAGAATCTTCCAAATTTCAAAAACGAAGGTTTTTCGTACAGCCAAAATAATATTTTTATATTTAATAAACAAAAAGTAGGTGAAAAGCAGCTTCGTGTTTCTAATCTTATTTGGGAACCTGTTTCTGCTAAGGATTTATTTGAACTGAATAAAGATCTTCTTCAGGATTTTGACATTTCAACTATCAGTTATTACTATTCTAAAGGAGAGAGATATGCGAGTATACAGGTAGGATTGTTCAAAAATGTTAAAGGAAAAGTTTTAAGACTTTCTTCTTTCGATATTTCTGAAAGCAATTCATCAGCTCCTTTATCTGCCAGTAAAGTAGGAACTACTCAAAACCCTTTATCAAGTGGTGGTTTTTATAAAATCAAAGTTGATAAATCGGGGATTTTTAAAATAACTGCTCAGTTTTTGAGAGATAATGGAATGAATCCGGCCAATATCAATCCGAAAAATTTCAGAATCTACGGAAACGGAGGGGTAATGCTTCCTGAGTTTAACCAAGATCCAAAATACAGTGCTTTACAGGAAAATGCCATTCAGGTGGTTGGTGAAGATGACAACGTTTGGAATGATGGTGATTATGCACTATTTTATGCTCAAGGACCAAATGGATACAACCTCTACAACAAAACAAATGGAAATGGTTTTAAAAGAACCGAAACAAGGCTGACTGATCAAAGTGAAAACGTAAAAAACATCTACGAAGATTTTTCTTACTACTATATTAATTTTGATAAAGGAGCGGGAAAAAGAGTACAAAACATAGATCTAAATCTTCCTGCAACAGCACCTATTTCAAGATTTGATAATTATCAGGTGATTAATAATGATCAGAAAAACTTACTAAAAGTAGGAAGAGTTTGGGTTGAAGACCAAAATTTCACAACCGACAAAGCGGTAACTTTCAACTTAGGTTCGGCTATTCAGGGAACTGACGTTATCCGTTACAGAACGCAGGTTGTAGGATGGAGGGCTCAGCAAAACTCTATTGCATTTAATATCAATACCCAAAACCCATCTACACCACAAATTGTACCTCAAAATGATCAATTCAGTAATTTTGATTTTTTTCCTGTAAGATACAGCGGAACTATTTCCAATCTATCAGGAAATCAGGTTACAATCAATTATGCACCCAATATTTCGACCAATCCAAATGGATCTTTTTATTTGGATTATGCGGAGATACAATATAAAGACGATTTAAGATTCAACGGATCTCAGATGAACTTCAGAGATTTTTCTTTAGCGAGTGGAACCAACACGAATTATGGTTTTAGCATTTCAAATACAGGAAATTTAGAACAGGTTTGGGATGTAACTGACATTACAAATGCCAACAGAAGAGTTAATAAAGCTCCTGGAAGTGGAAATTTTAATTTTGGATACACTACTTCTGATCCTAATTTCAATAATGAGTTTGTAGCTTTCAGAGCCGATGCTGCGTTTTCACCTCAATTTGTGGGAAGAATAGCCAATCAAAACCTTTCAGCATTACAAAATGTAGATTACTTAATTATTACAACGCCTCAAATGATGGGTCAGGCTCAGAGAATTGCCAACTATCATCAGACTAAAAATAACTTTAGCGTTCAGATTGTAGACACAGATAAGATTTACAATGAATTTGGTAGTGGAAGCAGAGATCTTACTGCTATAAGAGATTTTGTGACTAAACTTAATAATCCACTGGGAAGCCTTAAATATGTATTTGTACTGGGTGATACATCTTATGATTATAAAGACAGAGTTTCGGGCAACTCAAACGTTGTTTCAAGTTACCAAAGCGAATCTTCTTCTGATTTTGTGAACTCGTTTGTTACAGATGATTATATCGTAATGAACAAGCCACAAACTGCAGCAGAAATAACAAATAACCTTCCTGATGTACCAGTAGGTAGAATTCCGGCAGCCAATCCTACTGAAGCAGCCAATATGGTTGATAAAACATTGGCCTATTATAATTCATTATCCGGACAATCTACTCCTTTTGGAGAATGGAAAATGAAATTGGATTTCGTAGTTGATGATGACAGAGATGGAGGGCAGCCTTTCCATAACATTATGGATAATGTTCTTAAAGATATTTTTGAAATCCCTGCAAGCAATTTGTTAAAAGAATATAATGTAAGAAAACTTTATTTGGATGGTTTTCAAGCACAAAGTACTGCAGGAGGACAAAGATATCCACAAGTAAATCAGGCAATTTCTAATGATATAGGAAACAGTTTATACTTGTTCTATTTCGGGCATGGTGGTATTAACGGATGGGCTCAGGAAAGAGTTTTAACAACAACTGAAATTCAGAATTCTAATAATTTTTCTAATGTTTATAGCCGTTTCCCTTTTGTATCAACCATTACTTGTGAGTTTACACTTTGGGATGAGCCTTCAACGTTTTCTGCCGGAGAACAGTTTATAAAACTAAAACAAGGAGGTCCGGCAACAATGATTACCTCTAGCCGAGCTCTAGGTGTAGGCTACGGTATAGAATTTACAGATATTCTTACGCATGAAATGTTTGATCTTGATAGTGACGACTTCAAAACACTTGGAGATGTACACTTGAATGCAAAAAAAACAAGAGGACCTTATCCTGATCATTTGAAAGTAAACTTACTTGGTGATCCTGCAATGAAATTGAGCAGACCAGCAAGACGTTTAGCCATTGATCAAATCACAACTCCTGTTCCGGGACTAATAAGAGGTTTAGATTTTGTGAAAATTACGGGGCATATCAATAATGCAAGCGGTGTTGTAGATACCAGCTTCAATGGAAGGGTTGTTATCAATATTTTTGATAAAAAATTAAATAAAACGACCTTAAATAATGATGGCGGGATGACTCCTGTTTTAAGTTATAAAGAAGAAGGAAGTGCTATTGTAAAAGCTTCTGGAACAGCAGTAAATGGGGTTTTCACTGTAGAGTTTTATGTACCTAAAGACATCAATTATACTGTAGGAGAAGGTAGAATCTTAGGATATGCAGATAATAAATCGATTGATGTATTTAATAACCAGCCTGTACAAGTGGGAGATATTAATCCTAACGGAATTAACGATAACGAACCTCCAAAAATAAAATTGTATATGAATAATACCAATTTTGCAAATGGAGGAATTACAGATCAAAACCCTATGCTTTTGGCATGTTTGAATGACGATACAGGAATAAACTCTACAGGTTCTGGAGTTGGTCATGACATTACCGTATATTTAGACGGTCAAATTATTAACACCATTGTTTTGAATGATTTCTTCTCTTCAGGTGAAGGAAACGGATGTATCAACCCTGCTTTGGCAGACTATCAAAAAGGAAATGTAACCTACCCATTCAGAAACTTGGCGATTGGTCAACATCAATTAACATTTAAAGTTTGGGATATCAACAATAATTCGACAACTGAAACGTTAAACTTTGAAGTTAAAGATGAAGCCGATCAACATTTAATTATAAACAGACCGTTGAACTGGCCAAACCCATTTACCAATAAAACGTATGTTCAATTTGAACATAATTGTGATGATATTTTAGATGTAAACGTTCAAATTTATACAATTACAGGAAAATTGGTAAGAACTTTAACAAATGTTGTAGTTGCAGAACCGTTCCTACAGGGCTTTAGAACGCCACGTCAGGCAATTGAGTGGGACGGAAAAGACGATTTTGGTGACACAGTTGCAAAAGGTACGTATATTTTTAAGATATTTGCAAAAAGTCAAAATCAAGAAAAATGCAAAGGAAGTGCTACAGCTGTAGAAAAAATGGTACTTTTGAAGTAAATAAATAATTAATCAACAATATCAATAAAAAACTGATAATATATAAAAGACAACATATGAATTTAACTACTAAACTGCTTTTAGGGATTGGTTTGAGTGCTGGTTTTTTAAGCTACGCACAAGATTTGAGTCAGGTAAGACCTGTATTAACCGGAGCTCCATTCCTTAGAATCGCACCAGATGCAAGATCAGGAGGTATGGGAGATCAGGGTGTGGTAACTTCACCTGATGCATTTTCACAATTCTGGAATGCGGCAAAATATCCTTTTAGCAGAACTAGTTCTTCTGTAGGTTTGAACTACACTCCATATATGGGAAAATTAACCAATGATGTATTTTTATTGTACGGTGCTTTCCATAAATTTTTAGGTCAGGAAGAAAGATCTACTATTTCTGCAAGTATCTATTACTTCAATATGGGGGAAGTAGAACTTACTGAGCTTGGTGTAGACAATACAGTAACATCTAATGGGGTTTCAAAACCAAACGAAATGTCAATCGACGTTGCGTATGCTTTGAAATTATCAGATTCTTACTCTATGGCGGTTACAGGTAGATTCATTCGTTCAGATTTATCTGGAGGATTCAACACAGATACTACACTGAAGCCGGCAAATACTTTTGCGGTAGACGTTTCTGGTTACTATACATCTCCAAAGTTTTCTAGCTTCGGAAATATGGATGGTAAAATAAATGGAGGTTTCTCAATTACAAACTTAGGTCCGAAATTAGACTATACAGGTGATGAGGCTTCTAGATCTTATCTTCCTACAATGGCTAGAATTGGTGTGGGTTACGATATGTATCTTGATGACATGAACAAAGTAGGTCTTTCTGTAGAAGGATCAAAAATCTTGGTTCCTGGATCAGAATATGTAGGTATGGATCCTAATACAAGACAGCCAATTTATCAGGTTCCTAATGTTGGAGTAATGGCAGGTATCGGAAAATCTTTCAAAAATACCAATTCAATTATGTATAGTGGTGCATTAGAGTATTCTTATGACAATGCTTTTGCAGTTAGAGGAGGTTATTTCCATGAAAGCGAAGAACAGGGAGCAAGACAGTTTGCAACTGCAGGTATCGGTTTAAAATACCGTTCTTTCGGTCTTGATGTATCTTACTTAATTAATATGTCTAAAATTAATACAGCATTAGATAACACTATTCGTTTCGGTTTAACTTGGAACATTGGTGACGAAACTTCAAATGTAGATTATTAAAAAAACATACTATAAAAGTTTTGAAAAAGTCTCATTTTTATGAGGCTTTTTTTGTTTGAGTACTTTGCTGTCATTTTATGTCTGCTTTAACAAAATATTTAAATAAAAATTCACAATTCACTTACCAAGTAAACCTGCCAATTCACATTTAACTCTTATTTTTGTAATATGAACTATTCTACGGAGCTCAAAAAAATCGTAACCAGCCAATATGTATATTCTTCCATAAGAATTACATTGGCGACGGTGATTCCGTGTTTAGTTCTCTCCTATTTTGGTTTGCTCAAAGAATATTTTCTTTTTCCTTTGGGAACCAGCTTTGTAGCATTAACCGATCAACCGGGACCATTTATCAGACGTAGAAACTCATTAACCTTTGCTATTTTCTGCTTTGTCGTTGTTGCGTCAATTGCGAGTCTGGTGAAAGGAATTATTCCGCTTGTACTCTTGGAAGTCATTGTTTTCGGAATGTTTTTCTCATTAATCGGAGTTTACGGGCAAAGGCTTGCCGCCGTAGGTTCATTAGCCTTAGTCGTTTTAGCCATCTTTATTGATGGTCATTTAACCGGAGCCAATATTCTGAAAAGCTTACTGATTTTTGCAGCAGGATGCATTTGGTTTCTACTGATTTTCCTTATCGTAACTACGATTCAGCCCTATAAGTTAGCAAGTCAGATGATTGGTGAAAATTATCTTCAGCTTGCAGAATTTCTTAAAATTAAAGCAAATTATTACCAAAAAAACCCTGATTTTGATAAGCTCAGTTTACAAGTTATAACAAAGCAAATTGGAATTAAAAACCTTCAGGAAGAAACCCGTGAAACAGTTTTTAAAACAAGAACTCTCGTCAATGAATCTACAACAATAAGCAGATTATTGATGCTGATGTTTCTGAATTCAATGGACCTTCACGAAAAACTAATGACCTCTGAAAGCGATTACAAAAAGCTCCAGGAAAGTTTTGAAGACACCGAGATTTTAGTTAAAATTCATGATTATTTAAATATCCTTTCCGAAGAAATTGCCAACATTGGTATTTCTCTGCAAAGTAGCACACGAGCAAGACCAATATTCAATCTTGAAGTACGCTTTCATGAGCTTAATGTACATTATTTCGAATTAAGAAATAAGGAAATGACTCCTGAGAATTTGGAAAATTTCATGATTCTACGCCAAATTATGATGCGTATCAACGAAATTACCAAAGAAATCAATGAGATTTATAAAGTTTTTTCTCAGAATGTAAAACTGGCGAAAAGTCTTTCTACAGGTTTAGATTTAAAGAAATTTATGCCTAAAGAAGAGAAAATTAATTTTAAGGTTTTAAAAAGTAATATTTCTCTTACCTCATCACATTTTCGTCATGCGATAAGAATTACTATTGCGCTTTTATTGGGATATTTAGTTTCTTTGCTTCCGTTCGTAGAGATTGGTCATACTTATTGGATTTTAATTACCATTGTTGCTATTTTAAAACCGGCCTATTCTATTACCAAACAGAGAAATCTTCTGCGTTTCTACGGAACGGTTGCAGGAGCAGTGATTGCTTATGGTTTATTGCATTTTATCCACATTAATGCTGTGCTTTTCGCTATTCTTTTATTGAGCATGATTTTATGTTTCAGTTTATTGAAAGGAAAATATTTTTGGGCGGTTTTGTTTATGACAATTTATGTTTTTATGAGTTTTAATTTCTTAAATCCGGGAAATGTAAATGTTATTTTTAAAGACCGAATTGTAGATACTTTCATCGCAGGAATTATCGCTTTTCTTGTTTCATATATCGTACTTCCTGTTTGGGAACATACACAGAATTTAGATTTAATGAAAAAATCTGCAGAATCTAATCTCACGTATTTTCACAGCGTAATGTCTAAGTTTTTGAATGATGGTTTTAATGTAGAAGACTATAAAGTAAAACGTAAAAATGCGATCATTTCTTTAGCCAATCTTTCGGATAATTTCCAGAGAATGATTTCTGATCCAAAAAATCAGCAGAAAAAACTCGAAGTAGTACATCAGTTTGTGGCAACTTCACATTTGATCACAGCTTATACGGCTTCATTATCTCAATATGCCAAAAGCGATCAAGAATATCCGGAAATAGACTCTGAAAGCTGGAGTAAAAAAATAGAATCTGAAATGAATCAGGTTTCAGCAATATTAAATGGGGACAAGATCACCGAAAGTTTAAGAATGGACAGCCGTCTTGAACCCGAAGATTCTTCAATTGAAAATATGCTTCACAAAAGAAAAACCGAACTTCTGGAAAAAGAACATTTCGACACAAGAGATCCTAACAAAATTTCTCACTTAACCGAGCTGAAAAATATCCACGATGTTTTGGAGTTGATTTATGATGTTGCCAAAGAACAGCGAAAAGTAATCGAAAAGTACAGAAACGAAGAAAACTCTACTCTTCCACAATCGTAAAACAATATTCATCGAAAAATTCCACTCTTGCTTTGAGTTCGTCTGAAATCTGATCATCATGAACTCTGCATTTTATTGAGTGAAGATGTTTTAATTCAAACGGTCTTACTTCGTAATGCTTTTTCAGCGACCAATGTTTAGAATGATGAATTTTGTACATGCTTTCCTTCACGCTCCAAATAATAGTATAAAAAACAACTTCCGTATCAAAAGGAATAAAACCTCTTTCATTTTCGTACGTAAATTTGTCTATTACCCTTAAAATTTTAGGATTAAATTTTTCAATATCAATTCCTATTTTATTTTTAGAAATGGCAATCGCTGCAAAAGGATAAGAATGGGTGATAGAAATTTCGGCATCTTTCGGAGACAAAAATGGCTCTCTTTCTTTGTACAGAATTTTCGAATTAGGTTTTAAACTTTTCAAAAGTTTTCTGACCATTAAAACTTCCAGCAATTTTTTAGGATGATAATCTTTTACTTTTTCGGCATTTTCGGGCTCTAAAAGCTCGTCAATATTGAGTTCATCATTCTCGTCATATTTCCAGACCAGAATGGTTGCAGTATCATCAGAAAAATCTCGGTAAAGAGGCATGGGTTTGTTTATTGGGTAAAATTAGTGAAAAAATTTTGGTTGGAAGTTGAAGTTGGATGATGGAAGTCTCAAGATAGATTACTGTTTTTTTAACGCAGAGATTTTATTTTTTTAATTAATTATTTTAAGTGAGCAAAAAAATTGCGACAAGTCGCTGATAAAGCTTTCGCATAGACGTTCGCTTTATCAAATCAACTTTGTTGATTAAACTTTGCTCCCCTAAAAATTTTAAAAAAACTTATAAATCTTTGCGTTAAAAAATTTAATGAACAAAAAAATTCACTTAAATCCTAAGACTCAAGTGAATTCAATATTATTTAAAGCTAAAAAAAACTAAAGCAGTTAGTAGTAAAACTTCTCGCATCCAGATTCCAGCAAATTACTTCGCTTGGTGATTCTGGTCGTTTCTGTGCTCCATAATCTCAAGATTTTCATCTACGAAATAAGCACTTCCGAAACCATTAACATAAGAACCTTTTGTTGGATGAAGACCGATTAAGATAAAATCTTTCATTTCAGAAATTACGTCAACCACTTTTCCGTGAGTTTCTTTTAATTGAGAAACAACAGTATTCCAGGTTTCAGAATCTCTTTCAACCTGAGAAGTAGAAGCTTCAATCGTTAATCTTTCTCTTGCATAAATTTGCTTTGTAGCAGACTCATCTTCGATGAACATGATTGACGTTTTTCTACCGTCAGCAAGATTCTTTGTATGTTTTGCCATGAAAGAAACTAAAATATAAAAAGTATTTTCTACCTGTACAAAAGGAGCGTAACTAGAATTAGGCGTTCCTTCAGCATCTACTGTTGCCAAAATGATACTTTTAGTTCTTTCTACCAATTCTTTTACTTTAGGAGCAAGAGGTTTTGCCTGTCTTTGAGCTTCTTCCTGAGTATTTGTATGATTCATAATAGAGATTTATTTTATGCAAAAATACATTATTTAGATTTAAAATAAATAAAATTAACTCTGTAATATCTCATAAAAAGGAAGTTGAAGGCTTGTTTTTGTATCTAAATTATATGTTGTAATTTTGCACTTTATAATTAGAAATTAAATTATTCATAAGATATGAGTACAACAACACAATACGTTCCTTATAAAGTTAAGGACATTTCCTTAGCAGAATGGGGAAGAAAAGAAATTACCCTTGCAGAAGCAGAAATGCCAGGTTTGATGTCAATCCGTGAAGAATACGGACCATCTCAACCACTAAAAGGAGCAAGAATCGCAGGATGTCTTCACATGACGATCCAGACTGCAGTTCTAATCGAAACTTTGGTTGCCCTTGGTGCTGAAGTTACTTGGTCTTCTTGTAACATTTTCTCTACACAAGATCACGCTGCTGCTGCAATCGCTGCTGCAGGAATTCCGGTTTATGCTTGGAAAGGTCTTAACGAAGAAGAATTCGACTGGTGTATTGAGCAGACTCTTTTCTTTGGTGAAGACAGAAAACCATTGAACATGATTTTGGATGACGGTGGAGATTTAACAAACATGGTTTTTGATAAATACCCAGAATTTACAAAAGACATCAAAGGACTTTCTGAAGAAACTACAACTGGTGTTCACAGATTGTACGAAAGAATGAAAAACGGAACTTTGGTAATGCCTGCAATCAACGTAAATGATTCAGTTACTAAATCTAAATTCGACAACAAATACGGATGTAAAGAATCTGCAGTAGATGCTGTAAGAAGAGCGACTGACGTAATGCTTGCCGGAAAAAGAGTGGTAGTTTGCGGATACGGAGACGTAGGTAAAGGTACTGCTGCATCTTTCAGAGGAGCTGGTTCTATCGTTACGGTTACTGAAATCGACCCGATTTGTGCGCTTCAGGCTGCAATGGACGGTTACGAAGTAAAAAGATTAGATACTGTAGTTGATAACGCAGATATTATCATCACTACAACCGGTAACTTCAACATCGTAAGAGGAGAACACTTCCTTAAAATGAAAGATAAAGCGATTATTTGTAACATCGGTCACTTCGATAACGAAATCGATATGGCTTGGTTGAACGAAAACTATGGTTCTACAAAATCTGAAGTGAAGCCTCAAGTTGACATCTACACCATCGAAGGTAAAGAAGTAATTATTCTTGCTGAAGGTAGATTGGTAAACCTTGGTTGTGCTACAGGTCACCCATCTTTTGTAATGTCTAACTCTTTCTCTAACCAAACTTTGGCTCAAATCGAACTTTGGAACAATTCTGAAGCTTACGGAAACGAAGTGTACATGTTGCCAAAACATTTAGATGAAAAAGTAGCTGCTCTTCACCTTAAGAAATTAAGCGTAGAATTAGAAACTCTTTCACCAGAACAAGCTGAGTACATCGGTGTTGACGTGAAAGGGCCTTTCAAACCAGAGTATTACAGATACTAAAAAGTCATGCTTCGCAAAGCTCAGCATTTCAAATCCCATTATTCAAAATAGTGGGATTTTTTATTATTGTAATTTTTTGTTACTTTTGTCCTATAAAAATTCAAGTATGAAAAAAAATATTTTCCTTAGCTTAATGGGAAGTGCATTTATTTTTAATAGTTGTAGCGATACTGTTGAAAATGAGACAATCACAGATCCTGTACAACAAAGAACATTGTTAAGTAAAATTACGACGGTTTATTACGATAATCCTGCAAGTCCTCAAACCACAGTTTCAACTTTGGAATATAATAGTCAGGGGCAATTGATAAAAACCTTGTCTGATGGAAGATCATCAATCAACGAATACGATTCTTCCGGAAAGCCGGTAAAAACCAATTATTATAAGACCGATGGTACGCTAGAGTATTATACGCTTTACTCTTATAATAATGATCAGCTTCAAAATGTAAAAGCTATTTACAGTGACACAAGCTTAAACCGAACAATCAATTATACCTATAGCAACGGAAAAGTAGCGACCTCTACCCTTTGTCAAACTGCAAACTGCAGCAATCCTAGTATCTCTTCATATACTTACAATGGAGACAATATTACAGTGGAAACTTCAGAATTGGGTGGTACGATTACTTTTTTCACAAAAAATGAATATCTATATGACAATCAGCTCAATCCGTATACTTTTACCAACAAATATTTTAGAATAATGATGGGTGGCGCTTATGCATTAAGCAAAAATAATTACACTTCAGAAAAAATCAGCTTTAAAGACAGTGCAGGAAACTGGGTGCTAAATCAAAATCTGGTGTATGAGATTACATATAATAGTGCTCAATTACCCACACAAGTCATTGGAAAAAGCCTAAGTGGAGCTAATTACGTAAAGTATAATTACGAATATATTACTCAATAAAACCAGTCAAAACTTTCCTTTTTGGAGAGTTTTGTTTTTTTAGAAGCTATTTCCCGCTATCCGCTGTATCTTTTTTTCTCCAAAGCTAAACCTCATAGGTTTTGAAAACCCATGAGGTTTCTCCATTCCAAAAAAAGGATGTCGCTTCTATGGTAAGTTTGTATTAAGAAAGACAGATTTATAAATT
>NZ_JAPDKN010000069.1 GCF_026163565.1 Chryseobacterium sp. YIM B08800 | reverse complement strand
AACACATCAAAGAGAAAAAACACTTACCTGAAGTTGCTTCAGCAAAACAAATGGAAAAAGAAGGAGTAAATGTAGGAGAGTTTCAGATTAAGCTTTTGCAAAAAATTGAAGAATTAACTCTTTATACCATTGAGCAAAACAAAAGAATTAAAGAACTAGAATCTAAAATTAATAAAAAATAAAATTTAATACTATGAAAAAAATCTTAATGACATTACTTTTCGCATCTGCAGCTACATTATCCGCACAAATTTACGCTCCTGCAGGTAGCACAATTGGCACAACATTAAATTCAACATCCACTAATATTGGTATAGGAACAAATGATCCTAAATCCACTTTAGAA
>NZ_JAPDKN010000068.1 GCF_026163565.1 Chryseobacterium sp. YIM B08800 | reverse complement strand
TTTTATTAAGCGTCCCATCAAAGAACATCCCGAACTCCAAATGGAGGTCGCCTTCTGGAATAACAGGAGCTCCTGCGTTATATACAAATGTCTGTCTCATAATTATTTAAAAATTGTAGCTTCAAAAACTTCTAATTTTTCTGTTTTAATAAAAATATCTTTGCCGTTCCCTTTTAGTTTTACCGTAAAAAAAGAATTTGCCATATTGACTCTGATATTCAAATCTGCGGTTATACTGTCGGGATGTTCCGCATAGACCTCTTTAAATGCTGCAAGGGCAGATTCTTCATTTAAATTGCAATTTCCAGCATAATATTTACCATCTTCAGCTTTCCAAGAAAAGTCTAAGTATTTCGGAATTGGATTAGGCTCAAATTCTTTTATTGGAAAATTTTCATTAAATATTTCAGCAGCTTCTCCATTTACATATTTAATATTATAAGTCGTTTTTGGATTTAGAACCGAACCATTCTGCAATTCAAAGACTGGCTTCCATTGGTATTTTAACCGGTACGTATCCCACAAGCCAAAAGGGATTGGTTTGTTTTTGTTGGCTTCCTGTACTGCTTTGGGGATGACGTCTTCACTGGTCATGATTCCCTTTCTATATTTTGCATCAAATAGCAAATGTTCATGGCTATCTAGCTTTGCAATTTCTGATGGTGGGATTACAATTTTCTTCCCCTGATATCTGCCTATTTCTGTTTGTCTTCCTGTGCCAACCGCCCATACTACCACTATGCCACCTGGCGCAAGACCTGTACAGATTCCGTCATAAGTTTCATGTCTTATTTTTCCGCTTCCACTAACCTCTTTGGTATCAAAACCTTTTTTAAAAAGATCATATAATTTCTGATGGTCTATTGGCGTTTCTATTGTGTACATACAATCTTCTGCAAACGAGAGCCAAGTCACATTTAAGAATCTGGGCATCCAATCTGAACGGTCATCCATACCTCCGCTAGTTGTTCCCCATGGTGCAACACCTGTACAAAGACCGTTATTTAGGCTTTTAAAACCTATCCCTCCCTTATATACTTCTACAGGGTAGCCAAGTGGGCAAGAAGTTTGTGCTTCCCAACTAAATTGTTCTTCTTCCATTTTTGTGTTTTTTTCTTGTTTTTCCTGGCAGGATACTAATTGGGTAAAAAGCAGGATGGCAAGGAGTTGGGTTATTATTTTTTTCATCATTTATCCTTTTTTCGTGTTTCTTTTATTAAGCTTCCCATCAAAAAACATCCCAAACTCCAAATGGAGGTCGCCTTCTAGAAGCTCCTGCGTTATATACAAATGTTTGTCCCATAATTTACTTTCTTATTTCAAAAACTTCTAAATTTTCTGTTTTAATAAAAATATCTTTGCCGTCCCTTTTAGTTTTACGGTAAAAAAAGTATTCGCCATATTGACTCTAATATCCAAATCTGCGGTTATACTGTCAGGATGCTCTCCATAGACCTCTTTAAATGCCACAAGGGCTGATTCTTCATTTAAGTTGCAATTTCCACCATATCCAATGCCTTCATCGTCTATCCAATCAAATATAATTCTTCTAGGGATAGCTTTATTCTCATAATCTTGTAAGGGAAATTTCTCATTGAAAATATCTCCAACCTCTCCATTTAAATATCTAATATCCAAAGTAGATTTTAAATTCAAAACAGGACCATTCTGTAATTCAAAAACAGGCTTCCATTGATATTTTTTGCGATAAGTATCCAAAGACCAAAAGAGATGGGCTTGTTTTTATTAGTTTCCTGAATTTTTTTCGGAACAATCCTATCATCAGTCATGGTCATTTTTCGATATTCTGGCTTGAACAACAATATCTCGTGGCTATCAAGCCTTTCGATTTCAGATTGAGGAATAGTAACTTTCTTTCCTTGATATCTTCCGATTTCAGTTTGCCTTCCAATTCCAACTGCCCAAACGATTACAACCCCTCCTGGTGCAAAACCGGTACAGATTTCGTCATAAATTTCGTGCCTGATTTCACCACTTCCACTGACAGCCTTTGATTTATATCTATTTTTAACCAATGAAAACAATTTTTCTTGATCAATAGGCGTTTCAATAGTATAGAAACACCCTTCAGCATAAGACAGCCATTTTACGTGCAGTAACTGTGGGATGGTCTTTTTCCGCTTCCCATACCACCACCGCTTCCCCAATCTGATGTTTCTATTATTGGCATATCAGGAAAACCTACGTAACCATCTTCTGATGTCATTCCTCCTTCATAGATATAAGTTGGGTAACCTTTAGGTGATGTATAACCTTCTTGCCACTTAAATTTATCTTCCATTTTTTTTGTCTTGACAGGATAACATTAAACTTAATAACAAGTATAGTATTGTGTATTTTTTCATTTAGTTATTTTAATCTAATCAAATATAATCGTGTATGTAAAAAGAATCATTGCAAATAAAAAAATTCATATATGCCAATGATGTTAAAATACTAAATATAACAGCTATTAATATTATAATTCGCCAATCAATTTTTAGAATTTTTTTTAACAAAAAATACATTGCAACATAAGTTGTCATTGAAAGTCCCGTGCTAATAGCTGAATAAAGCGGAATTCCTACTATTGCACCATATCCTTTTGTTTCACCACAATCAGTTTTAAACATTAAAAATATATTAAAAGCAAAGAGAATTATTGCTAACAAAAAAATGGATACTATCAAGATTAATATTTTGCCTGTACTAGCTTTTTCATTCATATTTTTTGATAATAAAATTAACTATTGGTATTCGCTTGAGATTTGATATTATTAATAGTTTATCCTTTGTTCACTTTAGCATCAATTTTTTCCTAAATCCTTTACAACTCCGATATTTTGTATCAATAATAGATATATGGTCAATTTTTTCATTAGATAATTATTGAGTGGCAAGTTTAAGGAGAATCAACAGGGAATTAAAAATAAGGATGTTATAGCAAAGAACACTTTGATTAAAAATGAGAGTGTTTTATTTTTAAAAATAAGACTACTTATTATAAATAATATAAAAGAAATTGGTATAATACCTATTGAAATATAGATTAAGAAAATAATTTCATACCCAAATTCATTAGGAAATACTGCTAAACAGATATACGGAACTATTATCCCAATTAAAATGGATAAAATAAAAATCCCTAAATAAAACTTAACATTATTAATCGTTTTGCTCATTACCCTTTATTTACTTTTGCATCAATTTTCCCTAAAACCTTTGCAACTCCAGCACTTTGTATTAAGACATCTCCGTTTTTAGCTTTGTGGGTAGTTTTAGAAGTAGTTTCGTCTAAATCTCCCGTTATATTTACAGTTTTATTTTCATTGACTGTTTGATTATAATTTTTTGATGCAAACTGATGATTATTAGTGATATTTATTTTATGATCATTACCAACGGTAGTGCTCATATTTTTTCCGGCACTAATATTTATATCCTCTCCCGCCGTAAACGTCATATTCTTCGGCGCATTCACATTAATGTTTCCAGCACCATCCATCAGATAAGTATTCCCGCTCGGATCTTCTATGAAAACACTTCCTTCTGCATCATTCAGAATAATCTTTGTCCCGCTTCTCGTATGAATAACTTTCTTATCATTCCCACTCGTATGATAAGAGCTCGTTTCACTTCCGTTGTAATGCATTCCCATTACGAAAGGTTTCTCTGCATTTTGAGATTCATGACCAACTAAAACTTCTTCACCAATTTCAGGAATAAAATGAAAGCCTTTTCCTGCTCCCGAATGAGGCTGAATCAATCTTATCCAAGGTGTGACCTGGTTTTTATCTTCCTGCCACGGAAACTGCACGCGAACTCTACCCATTCCCATCGGGTCGTTATTGTCCATTACTCTTGCAGGTTGCTCCTCTCCTTTTGGTAAAGCTTCTGTGTCAATATAAGGTGCCGCATTGAACAAATCCGGAATGCCTACAAATTCATTATAATAATCTTCACCATCATAAAAATGAGTTATTTCTATAATGCGATACGTTTCCATTGCTTTAGAATTGATGTCTGAGAGTTCTGCTCTTCCACCAATTTTAAGAGCTGGGTCTTTGCTTCTGCCTTTAATCCGCATCAGATTTTCTCTTCGTTCTTTTTCCAGTCTTACAGCTTCTTCCAGTTCTTGGTCAGAGCTGGAGTTGATTCCTGTCGCATTGAAATGCATTTTTGGTTTCTTTTTGAATACTTTTCTCGAAGCATTTATTGCAACACTTTGAAACGGACTTTCTTTAAATTCACTTTTTATTGAGTTGCTATCTTTTTCTATTTTTGAACCGCTTTGTGCATCATAGCTTATGAAACTGAAGTCTTGTGACTGCATTTTCATTTCGAACTCTACATCTATCAGATCTATATTTTCAGCTAATCTGATGATGGGTTGCGTTTTGTTTCCAAAAACAAGTTTTTCACCTGTATAATAGAAAAATTCGCCGTGTCTTTTTGCTAATCTTTGGATAAAAGCGTAGTCAGATTCTTTGTACTGAACGGTGTAAGGAAGGGTATTTTTATTGAATTCATTCAAATAATTAGAAGACACTTCCACTTTGGCCTCTTTCGGGTACTCTTCGGTAACTTCTTTGATGATTTGCTCCAAAGTTTTTTCTTCAAAACTCTGACAATCTTTACCATTCTCTAATAAAATACTGGGCGCAAAACCTGTAATACAAAGTGTTCCGTAACCTCCACCTTCATCTTTTTTATTGCTGATTTTTTCGATAATTCCGGCAAAAGTCTGTTTAATTTGACCAAAACGCCAATAAGTAATGCTAAGGTATTTTCCCAATAAGTTTTTTGAATGTTCCATTACATAACCTTCAAAACTATCCAAAGCATCATCCGGAACAGTAATACTAAAGCTGTCGTGGTCATTGGTTTTCTGATGAAGATTGACGGCATAACTGTTTTTAGCCAAAAAATCTTTTCCTTCTACCGTTAAAAGACAGTACACTAATGGATTGGTGATGTCGTGAAGCCAATCTTTGAAAGAACGTGATGTTCCAAAAAGAGTTGATAAGTCTTGGTTTTCCATACTGTTTGTGTTATTGGTCGTTAAATGCTTATGTACTTAGTATTTGAGTATTTTCCTGATTTTTAATTGAAGAACATGATTATTTTTAGAAAAGTTAAATTTCCATTTTTAAGACTACTCATTTCTTATTTTGAGTTTTCATACTTCACATTCCTGATTTAATCCCGCCATTGTTTCTCATGTGTTGCTCCATTGATATTGAATTTCTTTGCGATAAGACGCATTTCTATTTGTAAAGGCTGACTATTATCCGCATTAAAATGTTCGGAAAATTCTATACAATAGGCTTTCTCAAAATTCAGTTCCTGAAGCTTGCTCATCGCATCTCTACGGTAGAAGACAATCTTTCCGTTTTTCACCTGATTATGGTCTAACATCCAGCCCAATAATTCCGGATTTCCTGTACTTTCGATCTTGATGATAATATCTCCGCCTTTGGGCATCCCTTTTGGCTTTCCTGTTCCGTCAACTGGCTGTGTAAAATTGTATTTACACTCCAATATATTATAAGTATTGCCGTCTAATTCTAATTTTGATAAAAATGACATACGTTTAATTATAAATTATTAATGATGAATGATAAGTGATAGAACATTTTGAGCTTATCATTTATATCACATCTTATTACTCTGGTTTATACTTAAGAAAATAAAAATGGGCAATTGCTATCGGCATCACCCACTTTTTATTTCATTGGGTTATACCCATTCATTTTCAAATGCTCCGCTTCCCATTTCTATCTTTCTTGCAGAGATCGTAAAACTTTCGGTTAAAGGATTATCACCTGTAGCATCAAACTTCTCTTTGTGCTTTACCAAATAGGCTTCTGTGAATTTTAGTTCCTTCAAAGTTGCTTCGCTGTCTCTTTTGAAAAACACCACGCTTCCATCCTTTCTCTCGAAAGAGTTGGTCATCCATTCGAAAAGGTCAGTTGCACCGGTTCCTTCAACAATAAGGTCAATTTTTCCTCCTCTCGATACCGTTGATGGTCTTCCTGTAGCGTCTGTTTCCTGAAACAATCCATAACTTACGTTAAGGGCATTATATTCTTTTCCGCCTACTTTTAGTTTTGCTTTAAATGACATTTTTTTTAATTTTTAATTGAATTAATAATGATTTGTGTTTTCAATACTCTTTATTTGGGCAGATTTCAAATTGTTTAAAATTATATAACAAGCTTGTTTTCAATAACTTTAACAAAACAAAATCCATTATAAAAAGAGTGTTTTTTCTCTGGAAGTGAAACCTAATTCACTTCTTTACATAAAAAACTTAATTGATTGTGGTTGATTTTTTAGTGTGTCGAAAATCTGTTAGAGACAGATTACACCCATTCGTTAACGTGTTTTGCGTTGCCTAGCTCGATTTCTTTTGCCGAAAGCACAAAAGATTCAGTAAGAGGATTTTCTCCTTTAGAGTCAAAGTCTTCTTTATATTTTACAATATAAGCTTCTTTGAACTTTAGTTCTTTCAACGTGGCATCGCTATCTCTTTTTATAAAAGTAATGCTTCCGTCTTTTCTTTCAAATGAATTGGTCATCCACTCGAAAAGGTCAGTCTCGCCCGTTCCTTCTACTGTTAAATGAATTTTACCACCTCTTGCCACCGATGATGGTCTTCCTGTTGGGTCGGTCTCTTGCAGCATTCCGAATTCTACTGCAAGCACGTTGCGCTCTTTACCGGCAACTTTGAATTTTGCTTTAAATGACATAATAAATTATTTTAAGGTTTTAATATTTTAATACGACCAAAAATGGAATATATCCTTACTATGTTTTTACCTGAAATATATTTTTTTTAAAAAACCAAATATGGAATATATTGATATAAATGTATAACTATTTTTTAACCGCACAATACTTTTTATCATTTATTTTCAATTATTTTATTATGTTAAATAACTAAATATCAACAAGTTAAAACATCATCGAAGGAGTATTTCATTTATCCCTCGATGACAATATAAATGATATAATAAAAATTATTTTTGTTCGTATTCTGTCTCCCATTCGTTACCATCATCTCCTTTATGTCCATCCATTTTGATAAGGAAATTTTTAGCCGGGAAATAAGGTTTCATATGAATATCAAGATGAATTCTGTCCTTTTGTACCGGGTCTTGCTCAAACTTTCTGATCTCGAAATTTTCAATCAGTTTTCCAGGTCCTGTAATAGCATCTAAAAACCTTACAATTTGATTCATAATCTCTTTTCTCGTTACAGCTGTAAAATTTTCGAAAGCTCTTCTGTTTAAGAAATCCATTAATACTTTGGTAACATAATCAAATACTCTTACCACAGAATACGTTTGAAGTCCCAAATTATCACCATTAAATAATGTTTTTCCAGAAAAAGCCATCACTTTTCCGTACTCATTAACCATTGGTATCAATCCCAAATTTTCAAGATTGGCAATTTCACTCTTTTTCAAATCGAATTTTACACCATCTACTTCGTTAATTCCACCAAATTTTTTACCCGCAGTCACCTGAGACATTAAAGTTTTATACACTTTGCCTGCTAAAGCACCCGATGGCGGAATGAATAAATCTTCGGCTTCATGAATATCTTCAAAACGACCTCTTCCAACCAACCAGTTACAGGTCATCAATACATTAGACCTGTAGATCTCACCGCCTGTAAGATAAGCTTGGTCAAACATTTCCATCACATCATCCGGTTCATCTAGATGTTCAAAATCAGTAACCAACATTACCTTATTTTCGTGAGCAATTTTTGCCCATTTTTCTACAACTTTATTCGAACCTAAGTATCCCGGAATAACCAATAAACCATAATTATTTTTCAAATCTAAACGATCGTAATTATCTGAAAGCTCTGAATGAATGGTATCTATAAAACGGGTATTGTCTAAGTCTTTTAATTGTTCCAAAGTCGCATTAACAACGGTTACATTTTTAACTTTGTCAGACTCTGTATTTTTATAGAACATGGAAATTGTTCTGTAATTAGTTTCTAATTCTCTGGTTGCACCCACTGCTTTAGAAAGGTTTTTAGACAGAAGGTCTTCTGCAGATTTTCTTTGGTCATCGCAATGTGCTACCATATCGATAAGAGCATCACTTTTTTCAATAACACTAGCCCAAAGTTCTAATGTTTTTTTCAAAGTTTCTCTTTCCTTTTCTTTCCCTTTTTCCGTAAGGAAGATTTTTCGTCTTGCCTTTCTGTCGGGATTAATATTTTGCACATTTTCTATAGATGTTTCCAAAAGGTCAAAACCGCCATAACGAGCTAGTTTTTCTATAGATTTATCTAATGTAAGAGGTCCTCTTTTTTGTTCTAAAACAGGAGTTTCTGTTGGCTGTAGTTCTTGTTGTTTGTTTGACATGAATTTGTGTTTTTGGTGATTATTTATTTTCTTCCAGTTCTTTAATTAAAGATTGTAAGGTGTCCTGAAAAGCTTTTTTAGCATCAGGATCTTCCAAAGCAGCTTTCAGGATTTTGTTAGTTTTCAGTTGTTTTACAATTTTCTGATACTGGTCTTTTTCAGTTTCCAGGCCGGTAAGAAAATTGCTCTGTCCTGTAATTCCTTTGGTACCGAAATCTCCTAAGTTTTTGAACCTAAGATTTTCCATTTTTATAGCACCTTCAGCGTCTTCAAAATCTACTTTAATTTCTGGTTTGTAATGTTCAAAAACTCTTTCTACCGTTGTAAGACCTTCTACCAGTTCTGGTTTCACAGGGTCTTCTGCCGTCAGTTTTTGGGCAACAATCGTTCTGTTTTGAGGGATTTCCGTAATGGCCTCATTAGCGTCTAGTGGAACTTCGTTTCCACCAATTCCTTTGTTTGATAGCATAATAATATATTTAGTTAATTATATTTCAATCAATCAAAGATGATTTCGTAGGTCTTCTTTTTTGGAAACTTAGTTAGCTTTTATGGAATAGCATAACATTTACTTGGAATAGTAGCGATTTCATCAATGTGTTTTTGTTTTATCCGATAAATTTATAAAAAATTTAATAATAAGCAATAGTTTATGTAATTTATTTTTCAAATAATCTGTATGGGTAAATATTCGCTGAAGAATTTTTTAATTTAAGCAAAAAACTTTCGCATAAATACTCCCATTCTGAAGAATTAAGCCCCTCTGTAAGTTCTTTATTTTTAATTAAAAAAATATCTATCGTTCTGCTGAATCCTCCTTTTAATGAGACTTCTTTCTTTGTTCCTTTTTGAACATCAACACCAGTTACTAAGGTTTTGAAATGATTCATCCCAAAAGCTTTGATGTCGGCAATGGTTACTACTCTTCCTCTCGTAAGCAAGGCATTGCGATATTCTAAAATTTTATCTTGTGAGGACAGCTTTTTTCGTCCTCCAAAAGAAGCTTGAATCATCACCGAAGTATTGTTGAGCACACCATTTCCGTTTCCTTTCAGCGTAAAAATACTCGCCGGTTTCAGGTTATTAGCTTCTTCTGCAGCTGTAGACCAATAAGAAATCGTACATTGAACGTCAGTTTCCTGATTTCCAGATGAAATAACGAGGTAAGGATTATTGGTTTGTGTAAAATTCTTTTCTTTAGCAGTCTGGTGAAGTGAGGTTACATTTTGATTGATTTGTCTCAAAGTTTCTTTAGCCGTATCGCCACCTATACCGGCAAAAGCAGCCGTCTCATCTTTAATAAGTTCTAATAAATATTGTAACAGTTCGGATGCGTTTCTTTGGTCAAATCTGGAGACACCACCTTTCCTTAGAACAGCCGATATTCCTTCATTTTCAGATTCATAACTTTTAATATCCAAACGTTTTCCATTGTCATCAGAAACATAATCGAGGTCTAGAAAAGCGTCCTCAGTTTCTATAGGAATAATGTTGAGCCTGCCTTTTATCCTACGACTCATGGTCTCGTGTTTGGTATTAATAGCCGGAATGCAATTGAGTGCAAAACGTACATTTTGTAAAATATCAGGTACAATAGCCTCAGAAAATTTGAATTGCAACCAAACCACATCTTTATTTTCCGCTGCATGATGACCTGTAAAATATTGAGAGAACAACTCTTCATGAGTTCTAATCTCGTTAAAATCTATTTTGCCTTTCAGTGTGAAAAAATTAGAAAAATAATATTGGTTAACATCATTATAAATCTGCTCCAAATCTGAGTAGTTTTTGGTAATAATATGGTCTAGGTTCAGATTGCTTTTTTCCACATTATAACCTTCCTGCAAAGACAGTTCTTTCCCACTGAAATACACTTTCGCCTGCTTCATATAATAGAAAAACAATTCTTTTTGATAAGCATTATTGATATCAATAAAAAGCTGCAAATCTTCTATATTTTCTTTATTAGGACAATAAACTCCAACCCAAATTTCGCCGGAAGGAAGATGTCTTTCAGATTTCCCGATAGTGTCCTCAAAGAAGAAACTTTCGATATGATTCAGCGTGTTTCCGTAAGCAATATATTTAATTTTTGCGGTGGTAAGCTTAGATTCTACGGTTGGACTAAAATAAATTTCTTTAGTAATAGTTTCTGTCGGATTATAGATATTTTGTTGTTTTTTAATCGTCGAAAAATGGCTGTATAACGATATTTTAGCACTATTTTCTAACGGATTTACCTGCAACAATGTGCGTGAAGGAATAACTCCTGAAACTTCTTCCGGAAACATTACCTCCAAAACACGTTCGATAATTCTGGAACGCGAACTTTCTAATTCAAATCCTAATTTTTCTAATTCTGCTGCAGTAGCAGAAAGAAGTAAGCTAACTATAGGGTCGAAAGACGTTTCTGCTTCCAGCTCACTGTACCCCCACATTCTTGCGGCTCTTCTTAATATGCGGTCTTTTATACGGTCTTGATTCATCATTTATTTTGTGTTTTAGTAAGAAAGAGGTCCTACAAAAAAGGAATTATTGAAGATAAACGGGCGATTGGTTTCCAGAATCAGTCCTTTCACAGAAATAGAAACTCTCTTTTTTATTCTTCGTTTTCCCAATGTTCCGAGATTATAATCATTCACTATGACCTCTACATCTTCCAGTTTCAGCCTTTTTTCATGCATCGTAATCGATTTTTTCAGAGTTTCTGCAATAAATTCTTTAAGACTGTTATCGGTTTTCATAATATCAAAATCCATTTCCCAGATTTCTGAACCATACGTTTCATCAAACTTACATTCACCAAAAGACGTTGTTGCAAGCAGAAATAAATGCTGATTGATAGAATGGTCTAAAGAAATCTTTTCGGCATCTTTTTTCTCAGTAAGACTTTCAAAACTGAATGGTATTTTATAGTAAACTCCTTGCATGATTGGGGTTATTAGTTAATGATTATTGATATTTATTTTGCTCTAAATAGTCTACAGATAAATGATTTTCTTAATATTTCCTTTATCATCGTATTCAAAATTTTTAGGAATCTTTTTTCTTTTGATAATGTGAAGCTCTACTTTGGGCGTAAGCTTTAAAAATTTTTCACGATACAGAATATCGCCAATAAAACTTTTCCCATTATTTTTATCTACCACCACAAAATATTGTGTTATTTCTTTCGGAATTTCAAACGTATTAAGATTGCCTGCATATATTAAAACTCGCTGTCCATTTCCAGAAAATTCGTAGGTAAGAATATCTTGCGAAAGCTTTCTGTGTTTAGAAATATCAAATTTTTCCAGATATTCTATTTGTGGTTCGAAAGGAATATTTTCATATAAAAAAGATGTTGTATCAAAACGTTTGAATCCGAAAAAAGAAAGAAAACTTTTCTTGGTTTTTGATGTGACAAAATTCAAAGTATCTCTGGTAATTTGATAAGCATTGGTTTCACCCGTTTTATCATCTGTAACTGTTAATTTGTAAGTAGGAATTTCTATTTCTTTATTATTAATTTTAATTCCTATTTTTCCAACTTCTATATCCGAAATTATCAGAGTAATGCTATGTTTTTTCAATGCAGAATCTGTACGGACAATAATATTATCTTCGTTGTTTCCTCCATAAAAAGAGGAACCTGAATGATTGGTTACGCCTAAATTAAGGTTAAGTTCCGGAAGTGGGCTCATTCTTTTTGTTTTTTTTGTTTCTTTATTTTCACCTCATCAGACTTTTTAATCTTATAAGCTGCCAAACATTGTAAGAAATGCTGAATATTTATACTCTGAGTGGTGCTTACATACAGTTCAAAATTCTTTTTGTAAGTGTATATTTTGACTTGTGTAATCTCGTTTTCTAATAATTTTTTGATTTCTTTTTTATTTAATTGTTTTGCAAAAAAAGATTCACAATTAATAGGATACTCGTTTTTTAAGGTGATAACTTCTCCGGATTTAAAATGAATATCAACGTTTTTCTCTTTTTTTAGACAGATATTATCCTCCAAAATCCTCAGATACAGATACATTTTATTTTTTCTTTTGCCGAACTGCAGAGTTGTATAGGTGTAATCATCATTATTCACTCTTAATTCCATCGATGGCGTACTTGCAAAAAAATGTTTATCTAATCTTTGCTTGGTCTGAGTAATGGCACAATCAAACTGAACAAATTCTGCAGAATCTGAAATTTTCTTTTGTGCGCAAATATTTATCGCAAAAAAGAAAAAACAGAAAAATATTATTTTTGAAATATTCATAAGCTTATTATTGAGCCTGATACAATTGTCTGCATACTTCCAAATCGGTTTTCATTTTGTCATACTCTTCTTTCAAAGTTTTATTGATCGTGCTTAAACTATCCATTAAAGCCTGATTACCCGAAAGTTGTTTGATTTGCTTTTTAGCATCAATCAAATCTTTATAGGTTATAATGGTATTGTTATACATATTTTTATTTTGCAAAGTATCTTTCGGCAATTGTTTGTACATATCTGCAAGAATAGAAAGCGCTAGTTTTTCGTTAAAAAAATCATTTTGTCCAGCCACACCAATAGAATCCACGGCAGATTTTACCTTTTCCAACTGAAAAGAAAATTTATCCTGTGTTTCCATTTCCTTCTGTATTTTGGCATTTTCTTTTTTTAACAAACTGTTTTCTTTAAAAGGAAAGTAAGTATTAAAAAATACTGCGGTAATAAGCATTGCTACTGTAATGACGAAAAATAATACGAAGAACCAATATGCCCTGCTTCGTTGTTTTTTATTAAGAACCTCCATGTGTGATGAGATAATAAGTTAATGATGATGTGATGTAAACTTGGTAAGACTAATCTGCCAAAAATGTACGGCTTCGTTTAGCATGAATAACAGCTTCTCTTTCGTCTGTATTTTCTGAAACAAAGATGCTTCCATCGCGTTTTTTACCGATGTAATCTAGTCTGCTGAGAATAGAGAACAAATCTTCGAGTGTTTTCATAAACCTTACAATTTTAGAAATCACGTTATCCATCTGGTTGTGATTGTAATCGGTATTGATCGTTTCTGAAAATATCATTTCAAAATCCCCCTGACTTACATTGCACCATTCTGCAAAATAATTTAATAGTTCTTCTTTACCCGCACCAGATCTTGCATCTATGAAATTTTTTAATATTCTAGCCAACGCAACTACCGATAAAAGCATATTTGCTGGCGGTGTATGTGGCGACATCCAACGGAGCCTATTGATTTCCATTCCTAAATAATTCAAGGTTTTATCAGACATCATTTCCATCATTGTTGCCAATTCGTTTGTCTGTTTTTTAGCATGGATTTTCTGAGCGATCTGTACTGCATAAAGCTCAATTTGTCCATAAAAACGGTCGATCTCGGTATACAAATCCTGTAATTTCTGATGACTTGCCACACTTGTGCTTGGAGGAATATAATTATCATCTATCTTAGACTCTCCTGAATTCACCAAAATTTTCCCAATGGTAAGATAGTTCGCACCAAAACCGATGGTGTTTTTCAGTTCATCTTCAGGAATAAGATTAAGAGAATATTCTGGATGTGTATATGGATATCTCGGCGGATTTTCTTCCGGGTCTGGCTCTCCATAAGGCGTTCTTTTAAAATGATTAACAGAAATACACGCCAGCAAAACAGTGCTTTCGTTTTCTTTCAGCTCGCGAACCGTTTCCGGATAAGGAATGGAAAGGCTTAAACTTTCTGAAGCCTCAATATCAATTCTGGCTCCGTTGGGCGTAATTGCGTGGCATTTTTCTACTTTAATTCTCAATAACTGATGATTATCAATGATCAAATTCATTTTAATGGAATCATTAACAGGTAACAGTCCATAATTGATCATAGAAGTATGCACTCCTATAGCATCTCTCGCAGAATCGCTTACGAAATCCTGCATATCATTGAAATGAGTTTTGTTGATTTTCATCCCGTCAATCCAGTTAACTGGGAAATGGTTAAGTTTTTCTATCATTGTGTTTGTGTTTTAATCGTTTTTTACACGTTCGTTATCTTGGTCTAAACTGTATTCAAAATCAGTTTTTTTTTCATGGTTTTCGTTTCCTAATACTTGCTCGGTTCTCATACAGAAGATGACACTGTTTTCTTCAATACCGTTCATATAAAGCGTTAGATTAGGGTCGATATATTTAGTAGATTCATTCCATTTGGGTTGTAAAAAGAACACCCAACTGAAAAACCCATTTTCGTCTTCTAGCTGTATCTGGTCTCCCGGATGTCGGTTGTTATAATCTAATACGAAGTTGTAAAACAACCTCCCAAAATCTATTCTCGTAGGACCTTTCCCCCTATAAATACTATATTTTGTAGCATTTTTGTCTTTATCCATCAAGAAAGAAAAAACGACAAGGTCTCTCATTTCTTCATCGCTTACACCGGCTACTTTTTTATAATTCTCCGGAAACTGCCATGTAAGATATACTTTTGGCGGAATTGCCATTGCACGGTTAAATGTATCATTAAGGAAAGTAGGAATAAAAAATACGATAAAATGCCCCAGTACAAGATAGGTCAGCTCAGTCCCATTCAGAAACGAATAAATTAGTAAAAACGGAACAGAAGCGTAGCAAACCGAAATCAGAGCAAACAAATACTCCATTTCTGATTTTTTGAATCCAAACTTTTGAAAGTAAGCTCTGTATGCATAACAATGTGCAATTCCTATCAATAAAGAACAGATTTGATAAAAGATAAATTCGTACAAATTTTCGTCAGAGAAAAGTTTGTTATAACCCAACAGTGCAATAATAGCATACACAAATGCCATCGAAAATAAATAAATGTAAAATTTTGATTTATATTTTTGTTTAAACTCAGACGTTTTTTGTGAAAATATCATAGAAAGAATAATGCATACCGCAATTACAATAAGTACAATGACCAGCAATTGTGGATCAAATAAATTGGTGAAATATTTTTTTATCTTGCTCATATACAGGTATTATATCCTAAAATAGGTTGTGTTTTGGTATCAAATTCAAACTTTTGCTTTTCTTCCGGAAGTAAAATGATGGTTTTTATTTCTACTTCGATCGGAAAAAAATGTTCGTAAAACATCTCTACAAATTTTTTCTTATTTCCTTCATGAATAAAATCTGTGAACGAAGCATTTTTAAGAGGACCTATTTTAATATCCAAATGCTTAGAATAATCATCATAGCTGTTTCCGGTAATAAAGTCTAAACCCAATCTGCTTTCTGCCAAAGAAATCCCCTGACTTTCATCCGAATATTCTTGATATTCTCTATCATTCACCATAACCTGTTCTTCCAACAAAACAGAAAGAATATGAGTAGATAAAGGAATATTCCCTACTATTTTATAAGCAAAAGGCAATAGTTTTATAAATTTTGAAACCAATAATGGTGGAAAATCTTTACTGATATTCCAAAAATCATAAAACATTTCCGGTGCTTTACTGGCATTGAGCTCATGCAAAAAATCGCTTTCAAAAGTTTCTGTTTCTACGCCATATCTAAAAAATTCATTTTCAAAAGGTTGAAAAAAAGTTCTTGCTGCTGTCTGCTGCTTTTTTCTGGCATTATACTCTTTAATCATAGTGTCAACACCTTTTTCTGGTATATCATTTTTAGACTGATGAGTAATGCCTTCTGGCAACATATCGTAAATACTGTCTCTGGAAATGCTAAGTTTTAAAAATTGGGTGCTATCATAATCAAAATCCGTAACATCAGAGTTGAGAATATCAAAACGATAGGCACGGCTAAACTGACCGTCTTTCTGAATCAGGTATTGATCTTGATCAATATCTCCGGTTTTTAAAAGATCCCCAATAATAACTTCTGCTTTTACATCATGATTAAAAGCGGTGATAAGCTGTGAAATATGTTCTAAATGTTCCATAATTTATTCCTTTTCTTTTAATCTTCCGGCTGCAACGTATCTCAGCTGAAAATACTGATCATTAAAATCATAAATATTGAGCCCGGTTTCGGTACAGGCTAAAATTCTATCATTATGCAGGTAAATACCAACATCAGAAATAGGTTTGAATTTATCATATCGAAAAAAAAGGATATCGCCTTCTTTCAAAAAAGTTCTGCCTGTGAATAATTGAATAGCTTTGGAGCGGAAAATTCCATCAGCCGTTTTGGGAAATGTTTCTTTGTAGATATCGCTATACAAAGACTGTACAAAATAAGAACAATCTACACCTTTACCTTCATCAAAAGATTGTTTTTTATAAGGTGTACCAATCCACTTATCAATATAACCATAAAGTGCATAGTTATTAATCTCTTTCGGCATGGTTTCTAAAATAATAGAATACTTTTCTTTTAAACGAAGCTGTTCATCTGTCAACATTTCCGCATTGTCATTATTTTTAGAAAACTGAGAATCTACCTGTGCTTTTATAGAGTCTGTAGATTCTACATATTGCTCTGAAGAATATTGATATGGGAGTTCTTTGATATACTTTTTACTGCTACATCCGAATAGGCACAACAGAGAAAGTTGGCCAATTAAAAAATGACGGGCGTCATGTAGTGAAAATTTCATTCAAGTGTGTTTTGACAAATGTAATAAATATTTTATATCAAAATATTCTTTTTTTTTAAAATTTCTTATATATATTTGCAGATAACACACAAAACGATAATGAAGAAAAAAATCATCCATTTTCCCAACATGGACTATAAGGTCTTTATCAGTCTGGGAATCCTCACTCTAATAAGCTTTATTTTTTTGCTCTATCAGTATTCTCGCCGTGTAGATTGCGAAAATGCCAATTTTTTTATTCATGCTGATGAATTTATGATCAATCGCGTAGTAGAATATTACGATAATACAGAAGGTGCAAAGTCTTGGGAGTGGGATTTTGGTGATGGTTCTGTTGTTGATACTCGCCAAAGAACGCTTCATACTTATAAAAAAGCTGGTGATTATATTGTTCGTTTAAAAATTAACGGAAGTTGTATCCATGAAAAAATGATCACTATTTCCAGCATTAGTCAAGAGTTAGGTTATTTACCCCAAATTATCAGCCCGAATGTAGTAACGGTGGGAGACCTTGTGTCTTTTGATGCAGAAAAAGAAGATGGTGAATCTTGGGAATGGAGCTTTGGAGAAACTGCAAGTACCGATGCTTTGGGGAAAAATCCATCATACAAATTTAAAACTGTGGGTGATAAAAAAATCACTCTTATCGTTAATGGAGATGTAGAACATACAGCGGTAAAAACGATTTATGTAGCTCCAAAAACCATAAAAGCAAAACGAAAAATAGATATTCAATCTTACGAATTTGAGAAGCCTCATGTTGCTTTTTCGCTTCCAATGGGCAGTGCGCAGAAAGATCCTTTGGTAGATATGCTGCAATATATTCCTGTTTCACCAAAAACAAAATCCAAAAAAGATTCGGTTATTGCTGAGAAAAAAGCACCTGAAATTTCTAATGAGCAGTTCCAACTTTTACTAAATCAAGTCGCTGCACAAAATAAAACCAAGGATGATTTTAAAGATTATCTCTGCGGAAAATACGACATCCCTGTCGTTATCAATGATAAAAAATTAATTCCGTTTGATCAATTTTGCCAAAATATTGCTGGAAAAAAAATCAAAATAACAGCTTTAAGGATGAACAAAAATTCTAAAAACTGTATTCAAAACATTAACATTCAATACAAAGTCAAAAAATTGATGATGTGGATAAAGGAATAAAAAACACAAAAGATTGATAATAATATCAATCTTTTTACATTTTAAATATTATAAAAGCTATTTACATTTTATTTTGCTTTCATCTTTCCATTCTTAAATCTTACACTTGCGGTCTGATAATAGGAAATTGTTTGAGAAGCCAAATCCTGATTTTTTGTTTTTATTTCTGATAAAGTCTGTTTTTCATTACCTGAAACAGCAAATTGTTTTACTCTTTTTCTATCGTCAATCTGGGTAAAGACATTTCCTTTCAACATTCCTAAAGTTCTGTAATTTCCGATGAAAGCACGCTCATCTCCCATTTTTGTTTGATTGATATCTTTTCCGTACAAACTTGTGTTGTAATTCCAGCCCAGATATCCGAATAAAGTCGGCATCACATCGATCTGTGAAGTTAGACGGTCAATTTTTTCAGGTTGTTGATTAAGGTTATAAATAATCGCAGGAATATGATGCTTATCAATATTAATTTCCCATTTTCCGGCGCTACTTGCACAATGGTCTGCAACAATTACAAACACTGTATTTTTGAACCAAGGTTTAGATTTTGCATCGGCAATAAATTTTCCTAACGCATAATCTGTATATTTCACAGCTGCATTTCTGTCACCTTGCGGAAGATCGATTTTTCCTGCTGGGAAAGTATAAGGTTTATGATTGGAAGTCGTCATTACAAACTGGAAAAACGGTTTGTTGGCTTTACTGCTTATATCTGCGTATTTTATCGATTGTCTGTAAAGGTCTTCGTCACAGATTCCCCATGCATTTTCGAATTTCACTTCATTGTCCGGAATATTAAAACGCTTCGTTTTGATCTCGTCTGATAAAGGATTTCCTCTATTTCGGTCAACGATGTCAAAGCCCTGTCCTCCGAAAAAATTATTCATATTATCAAAATATCCATCCCCACCATAAATAAAATAAGGTTGATAATTTTTTGATTTTACGATTGTAGAAACGGAGAATAAATTCTGATTATTCGGTCTTCTTACGATACTGTTTCCCGGTGTTGGTGGTACAGATAATGTTAAAGCTTCCATTCCGCGAACCGTTCTTGTTCCTGTTGCATAAAGATTTGTGAAGAAAATACTTTCGTTTGCAAGCTTTTCGTAATTAGGTGTAAGATTATCTTTATTTCCAAAAGTGCTTAAAAAATCGGCACTGAAACTTTCTATGGCAATTAGGATTATATTTGGTTTTTGCTCCTGTTCTCCTTTAGTTAATCTTGAGATATCATCGTATTTTGGTGATGTATAATTTTGATTTTCCTGTAAAAGATTATTTTTAACAATCGAATATGCTTCTTTTTCAGGAAGTTTAGGATAAAAGGTTTCATAATCCAATTCGTTGGATTTGAATGCGGTCACAAAAGAAAACGCACCATTTTTCCCCACTTCATTCATCACAAGATTGTTGCTGAAGTCTGCCTGTTTGTTTTTCATTACCAACCCTAATATTACGGCAATTGCTAAAACAGGAACGGCAAAAACTGAACGTTTACCAATCGAAATTTTATTTGAAAAAGTTTCTTTAAAGATGTTTATTTTTTTAAATAAAACAAACGTAGAAACTATCAATCCTATTAAAACAACTCCAATTATGGGCAAAGGATATGACTGGTTGATGTTTTCGACAACTTCGTAAGTATAAATCAGATAATCTACTGCAATGAAATTAAATCGCACACCAAACTCATCCCAAAACGGAATTTCTGCGAGCAAACTAAAGTAAATTATTATGAAAATTAAGGTGAGATAAAAATAGGTAAAGCTTTTGTCAAACAAAGAACCAATCCATCTTTTTGGGAAAATCAGCAAATAAACAGCGTACAAAAACAGAAATAATGAACCGATAGTAAGATCATAACAAAATCCTGTGAAAAACGCTCTTAATATATAAACTAAATTCAGGTCGGCATCTCCTACAGACCATAAAAGAAGTATTATTCTTATCACGAATGATAAAATAATATACAAAGCCAGAACACTGAACAGCGCAGAAAATCTGCTACGAAATAAGTTTTTCATGTAAATATGGATAATAAATAATAATGAGTACAATTAAAACAGAAGTAACCGCAAAGGTCATCGCTCCGGAAGCAATGTCTTTTATGAACCCTATCTTTTTATGATAATCCGGATGGATAAAATCGCATAATTTTTCAACTGCTGTATTAAGACTTTCTGCTGTAAGGATAAGCCCAATGCCCAAAACCTGAAACATCCACTCTACTTTTGAGATTCCAAAATAAAATCCTAGAAAAATGAAAATAATACCAATGAGAGACTGAGTAATGATGGAATGTTCTGTTTTCAATAACAAATAAGCCCCTTTTATGGTGTAATTAAGGCTTTTGATTCTTCCTTTCAGAAAACTGTCATCAATATTCTTCATTTCAATTTAAATTTTGAATTAAATATTAAAAAATTAACCCGTAGTGCATTTAGGCAATATTTATTTTTAAGTTATTTATA
>NZ_JAPDKN010000067.1 GCF_026163565.1 Chryseobacterium sp. YIM B08800 | reverse complement strand
GGGTTATGAGCCCGACGAGCTACCTACTGCTCCATCCCGCGATATTGGATTGCAAATATACGAATATATTTCAAAACCGCAAGCAATCCTTTTAAATAAAGCATTTTTATAAAATTTATTTAAATATTCGTACATTTGTTTATGGCAAAAATTTTGAAAATTTACCCCGACAATCCCCAGGAAAACCTTATCAATGAGGTGATTAAAACCCTGAACAATGGCGGACTGATCATTTACCCGTCTGATACCATTTATGCTTTAGGCTGTAATATTTTTGATATTAAAGCCATGGAAAAACTGGCACAAATAAAAAAACAGAAGCTTGAGAAAGCAAAATTCTCGATTATCTGTAATGATTTAAGCCACTTATCAGACTTTACAAGACCGATTGATACTTCTGTTTTTAGATTTTTGAAAAGCCATCTTCCCGGTCCGTTCACATTTATTCTGGAAGCAAATAAAAGTTTGCCTTTAGCTTATAAAAATCATAAAACAATTGGTATTCGTGTACCCGATCACTCAATTCCGCAGTTGATTGTTGAAAAATTAGGACATCCGATTGCATCAACTTCCATTAGAGATGATGATGAAATTATCGAATATTCTACAGATCCGGAACTGATTGCAGAAAAATACGATCACTTGGTTGATATTGTAATAGATTCCGGTTATGGGGACAACGTTGCCTCAACCATTGTAGATCTTACATCGGGCGAACCGGAAATAATCCGTCAGGGAAAAGGAGAAATTTAGAACGATTGATAAAATGAGTCTTAGCGGAAGATATTCTTTAGGCATAATACTTACTTTCGTATTGCTTGCCTCTTCAATGCTGTTTTCAATCCCGACAATTAATTCTTTTTTGAATTATAAAACTTTAACGGCTGATCTCTTTTTTTATGACAGACTTTCGCTTTGGCTGGTTTTAATATTGGTTTTAGTTTATAATTTTTTCATAGAAAACAGATCATTCTTTGTTTGGGAAGAAAAGAAGTATTCTCCTTTATTTTATTTAGGTGCAGTAATCGCTTTATACTTTATTTGCGTATTTGGCGGAGCTTTTCTGAATACAATTATTATTTTATTGACCGAAGAAAAAGTTAGCAAAAGACTTTTAGAGTTTAAAATTTTATTTAACAATAATTATTTTCTCATCATTTTCACCTGTCTTACCGCCGGAGTTATCGAAGAATTGCTGATGCGGGCTTACATCCAGCCAAGAATTGAAAAAATATACAACAGTCCGATGTTGGGCGTGATTGTTTCTGCACTTTTATTTGGCATTTTACACAGCACTTACGGAACAATTGGCCAAGTTGTTGTCCCCTTTTTTATTGGGATTGTATTTGCTTTATTTTATAAAAAATATTCAAACATTAAAATTCTAATAATCTGTCATTTCCTGATAGACTTTATCTCGATGATGATCATGAATTTTATTGATTCTAAACATTTATCTTTACTTTACTTATGAAAATCATAACTTCCCCCGCAAAATTAATGAACGTAGAAAACTCAACAGATTTATTGAGAACTTCTACTCCAAGATTTATCGAAGAAGCAGAATTAATTCAATCTCATTTAAAACATAAATCGCCAAAATATCTTTCCGAATTAATGGAAATCTCAGCAAAACTGGCAGACGAAAACTGGGAAAGAAACCAGAAATGGAAATCTAAACCCACCGCAAAAGAATCTGCTCCTGCAATGTTCGCTTTTACGGGTGAAGTCTATCGTGGGTTGGATGCAAAAACTTTAGACAAAAATGCGGTTGATTATCTTCAGAAAAACTACAGAATGCTTTCCGGTTTGTACGGTTTGCTGAAACCTTCAGACAAAGTAATGTTGTACCGACTTGAAATGGGAAGAAATTTTGAATTTGAAAATAATAAGAATCTCTACCAATTTTGGACAGAAAAAGTAACCGAACAGCTTAATTCTGAGATGAAGAAAAATGAAATTCTTCTGAATTTGGCGAGCAACGAATATATAAAAGTTGTCGACAGAAAAAAACTCAATCATCAGGTTATTGATTTTGATTTTTATGAAATAAAAGACGGAAAACTGAAAACAATTGTAGTTTACACAAAGCATGCAAGAGGTTTGGTCGTAAGATTCTGCGCAGAAAACAATGCAAAAACATTAAACGATGTGAAAGCTTTCAACTATGAGGGTTACAGAATTGATGAAGAAAAATCGACCGATACCAAACTCGTTTTCACAAGATAATGACGCTATCACAACTTAAAAAGCATTTTTCAGATTCACTTTCGGAAGTTTATACAGATCCTGAAAGTGTTTTTATATTTCAGATCTTTGCTGAAGATATTTTAGGCTTAAATAATTTTCAGCAAAGACAATCTGCAGATTTAGAATTGTCTGATGAAAACGCAAACAGATTCCTGCAAATCATTTCAGAATTAAAAACCGGAAAACCTTATTTACAGATCTTAGGTGAAACCGAATTTTATGGAATGAAAATTTTTGTGGATGAAAATGTGCTTATTCCACGCCCTGAAACTGAGGAATTACTTGAAATTACGATTCAGAAAATCTCAAATCTCAAATCTCAAATCTCAAATCTCCAAGTTTTAGACATCGGGACCGGAAGCGGAATTATTCCTTTGGTTTTAAAGAAACATTTCCCGGAAGCGGAAGTTACATCGATTGATCTTTCTGAAAAAGCTTTAGAAGTTGCCAAAAAAAATGCAGATTTTCACCAACTTGAAATCAATTTTATTCATGCTGATTATTTGAATTTAGATTTAAATCAAAATTTCGATGTTATTATTTCAAATCCACCTTATATTGGACTTGATGAAGAGAACGAGATTGCAGATTCTGTAAAGGGATTTGAACCCACAATGGCATTATTTTCTCCAACTTCTGATGCTTTGATTTTTTACAAAAAAATTGCAGAAGATTCTAAAAAACATTTAAATAAAAATGGTTTGCTTTTCTTAGAAATCAATCAGAAATTAGGATCAGAAACATTAGAATTGTACAAAGATTTTTCACAAGCTGAATTGATAAAAGATCTGAGCGAAAACGACCGTTTTATTTTTGGAATTAAATAAGATTAAGTTTAAAAATTCATATAAAGTTAATTGTAATCAAAATCTCTATTATTTTTTATATTCTTAATTTTGCCTCACCAAACAAAAATTATTTTTATGAAAAATTCAATGAAAAGCGCTCTGCTTGCTTGCGGAGTTTTATTTACGATTTTCAGTTGCAGTACTGATGCAACAACTCTTACGGATTCTGAAATGAATCTCGCCAATAAAAGCGAGAATAGCAAAAAACAACAGACTTATCAGTTGAAAATAGGTACTTCTCAAAACGGAGTAAACTACATGAACGGGACTTATGACATGGGTGGAATTTATGCAACTGACGTAAATACAGGTGATGTTTATGACGGATATATTACTTATGTTGGTGGTTTTGCAAAATTACCGGGATATTTTAACGATCTTCCGGAAGGAACTTATGAAATATCTGCTTATCAAGGACAAGGAGGATGGGTTGGTTATGGCTCTACTACAGTAACCTTGACACCCTCTTTAGTTGGACAAGACGGTTATGTGAATGTTTATATTCCGATTGCCTGGGCTGAATAAAGAACTTTTAAACAATAAAAAAGACTGTTTTCATTAGAGAACAGTCTTTTTATTTCAGATGATTTGAAAGAGTTTAGTTAATTCTTTTTCTGACAAATATTTCATATCCTAAATAAATCAGTGGAAGCGACATAATTCCTATAAATAAAGAATTTTCAATTGCACTTTGAGGTTGAATAATCACAGCATAAACAAGCCCGAAAAACGCTCCTCCCAAATGTGCAGCATGTCCCAAATTATCCCATTGTTTAGGATTAAGCATCATATAAACAGAATAACTGAAATATAATAACCCAAATATAAAACCCGGAATTGGAATCGGTATGAAAAAGAAGTAAATTCCGATATTGGGCATCATTGCAATGGCTGCAAATAAAATCCCTGAAACACCACCACTCGCTCCAATTGCAGAATACCACGGCTGTTTTTGGTAAATAAATAGTGAAAAAATATTTCCTAAAAGAATAGATCCAAAATAAATAATAAGAAATCCTATATTTCCAAATCCTTCTAAAATGACAGGACCGAAGAAATATAAAGTCATCATATTAAACAATAAGTGCATGATATCTGCATGGAGAAATCCTGCAGAAAGTATTCTGATATATTCTTTTCTATGCTGAATAGCTCCAACATTGAATTTATATTTCTCAAATATCTCTTTATTATTAAAAGCAATAAAACTGATAATTGCAGTAATAGCAATAACTAATATTATGATATTCATTCTGTAGTATTTTCGTTATCATCACTTCCAAACAAATTTCCTATTGCTCCGTCATCGTTTGATGAAGTAAAATCTGGTTCTTCGTACACTTCCGGTTCTTCTTCTTCCGGCTCCGGAATTGTGATGTTGATATTTTTAACCTTAAACTTTGTAAACTGATTTCCGATTGCTTTAATTCCTTTTACGGCAATAAATTCGTCGATATTTACAGTTTCCGGATCGCGTTCTTTCCCTTTATCTTTTGCAAAAATAATTTCTGCAGTTGTATTATTGGCCACAATAATTCTTTCGATAAAAGATTTCGGATGTTCGGAAGGCATAAAGGTTTGCAGATTGGTATTGTTTTCCAGCAAGAACCTTTTGATGAAATACATATCCTTTTCACCGTCGTAATAAATACAGGTTATAGGCTGGTTTGGTCGCCATTTTTCAAGAACCACATATTCGTCATCGAAACGGTTTCCAAGATCAAAACTCACCAATTTTGCTTCACCTTGAGCATTAATCGTTAAGATTTTATCATCCCCTTTAAAATTCCCCAATAAAGTTCCTCTTACATCTGCATTCAGCCTTCTTACCGTTTCATCAAACCATATTTTTCTTGGTGCTAAAGTAGAAACACCTTCTTCTTTCAGATCAACTTTCTTTACAGAATATTTGGTTACCAAATTTCCTTTAGAATCTCTTCCTTTAATTGCCAGTTCAGAAAAATCGATTTCCATTTTATTTTTTCTGATTCTCGGGTTGGGCTTTAATAAAACCGTTACAACCTCAGCTTCACCATTCGGATTTGCCGAAAAATACAGCATTTCTGAACCTCTTTTATCAGAACCTAAAGCATAATCTGTATTTCTTGTAACTGCAGTTACCGAAAAACGTTTCATATAATAAGGTCCGTCTCTTCCTTCACGGTAGATCATGTTGTAAACCGTGCGTTTATCGTTCTTTTTCCAGATGGCAACGTGCTGAATGTCTTTTCCGATGAAAGTTTTTGCTTCCACTTTTACCACTTTCATGCTTCCGTCTTTTCTGAATGTGATGATATCGTCGATGTCTGAACAGTCAAACAGATATTGGTCTTTTTTCAAAGAAGTTCCAATGAAACCTTCTTCAAAATTTGCATAGAATTTTTCGTTGGCAACGGCAACTTTTGTAGCATCAATAGTATCGAAAATTCTTAATTCTGTTTTTCTTTCTCTGTCTTTCCCGTATTTTTTCTGAATATTTTGATAATACTCAATTGCATAAGCAATAAGATTCGCCAAGTGGAATCTTACCTGCTCTATTTTACCTTCTAAGGCAGCAATATTTTCTTTAAATTTATCTAAATCGAATCTTGAGATTCTTTTAATTCTGATTTCTGTTAACCTTAAAATATCTTCTTCGGTAACTTCTCTTAAAAGATGGGCAGTGTGAGGTTTTAAACCTGCATCAATTGTTTTCAGAACTTCTTCCCAGCTTTTCACCTCTTCAATGTCGTGGTAAATTCTGTTCTCGATAAAAATTCTTTCTAATGATGAAAAATGCCAGTTTTCCTGCAGTTCATGAAGTTCGATTTCCAGTTCTTTTTTCAATAAAGAAACTGTATGATCGGTATTCATTCTTAAAATCTCCGAAACATTCAGGAACATTGGTTTGTCACCAACAATTACACAAGCATTCGGCGAAATCGTAACCTGACAATCGGTAAATGCATACAAAGCATCAATCGTTTTATCTGGCGAAACTTCATTGTGAAGGTAAATCAGGATTTCAACTTTATCTGAAGTATTATCTTCAATTTTTTTGATTTTGATTTTACCTTTTTCATTTGCTTTTAGAACAGAATCTATTAAGTCTGTTGTGGTTTTAGAAAAAGGAAGCTCAGAAATCATCAGAGTATGCTTGTCGACCTGAGAAATTTTCGCTCTGGCTCTTACTTTTCCGCCTCTTTGTCCATCGTTGTATTCTGAAACATCAAGATATCCTGCCGTTAAAAAATCCGGGAAAATTTCAAATTTCTTGCCTTTCAAATGAGCAATAGAAGCGCTAATCAGTTCATTAAAGTTATGCGGAAGAATTTTTGTGGAAAGCCCAACTCCGATTCCTTCAACTCCCTGTGCAAGAAGCAAAGGAAATTTCACAGGTAAATCTATCGGTTCGTTATTTCTACCATCATAAGATTTAGACCATTCTGTGGTTTTGGGATTAAAAACTACTTCCAAAGCAAAAGGCGTTAATCTTGCTTCGATATATCTTGCAGCTGCAGCAGAATCTCCTGTGTAAATATTCCCCCAGTTTCCCTGAGTGTCAATCAGCAATTCTCTCTGCCCGATTCCTACCATTGCATCGGTAATAGAGGCATCACCATGAGGGTGATATTTCATTGTGTTACCCACAATATTGGCCACTTTATTATAACGCCCGTCCTCCAATTCACGCATAGAATGCATAATTCTACGCTGTACGGGTTTGAAACCATCATAAACAGACGGAATCGCTCTGTCTAAAATTACATAAGATGCATAATCCAGAAACCAGTCTTTGTACAGTCCTGAAACTTTTTTTAAGCTTTCGCCTTCGTGAGAGTTGTCTTCTATCATTACTTATTCTTAATGTCTTTTCTCTTTATTAGCATTTACTACTTTGTTAAGGGATGCTTTTAAATCTTTAACTTCTTTTCTCGTCAAATAAGAAGTTTCATATTTTAAGGTTGTGGAACCATTATTTTTGCTCGAAATCGTTACATAAAGTCTACTGAAAAACAATATGGAGACCATCTCAAATTTAATCAGTTTATATTTTGGAAATTCATCACTTAAAGGTCTATTTAAAAAAGGAACCACATTTCTATTTCTGAAATGAAGCGCTTCTCCGTCACTGTCATACTCAAAGATCTGTCTTCCATGTAAATAAATGACGACCAATAAGATAACAGGGATAATAATTAAAAGACAACTTTTTTCATCTAAAATGCCAAATCTTATTTTATCTAAAATAAAACCGACGCACCCGCCCGATAATATCATCAATAATAGTATATTGAAAAAATTATACACAGGTACTTTTTTCCTGTTACTCAGTCTCATGTTGATTATTAGTGTTTTTTCTGATTATTTCTTTTTAAAGCTCCACTTCATCTAAAATCTCTTTTTTATTAATATCTTGATCTTCTACGACTAAATTTTCAAGGATGAAAACCTGTCTGTCTGGTGTATTTTTCCCCATGTAGAATTCCAGAAGCTGATCAATTGTCTGATCTTTTCCTATCACTACAGGTTCTAAACGAATGTCTTTTCCAATAAAATGTTTGAATTCGTCTGGTGAAATCTCTCCTAAACCTTTAAATCGGGTAATTTCAGGGTTTTTACCTAATTCATTCAAAGCTTTTACTCTTTCCTGTTCGGAATAACAATATCTCGTCTCTTTTTTATTTCTAACTCTGAATAAAGGAGTCTGAAGAATAAATAAATGTCCGTTTTTAATCACATCCGGAAAAAACTGAAGGAAGAATGTAATCATCAGAAGTCTGATGTGCATTCCGTCGACATCGGCATCGGTTGCGATAATTACTTGATTGTACCTTAAATCTTCAAGACTTTCTTCAATATTTAAAGCCGCTTGCAGTAAGTTGAATTCTTCATTTTCGTAAACCACCTTTTTGGTTAAACCATAGCAGTTCAAAGGTTTACCTTTTAATGAAAACACAGCCTGAGTTTCTACATCTCTGGATTTTGTGATCGATCCGGATGCAGAATCTCCCTCAGTAATAAAGATTTGTGTCTCAGCTTTTCTTTCTGCCTTTTGATCGTTGTAATGCTGTCTGCAGTCACGCAATTTTTTATTGTGAAGCGACACTTTTTTTGCTCTTTCTCTTGCCAGTTTCTGAATTCCGGAAAGCTCTTTTCTTTCTCTTTCGGAAATTAAGATTTTTCTTTGAATTGCTTCAGCAATTTCAGGGTTTTTATGTAAAAAATTATCTAGCTTACTTTTTAAGAAATCGATGATAAACGTACGAACAGTTGGTCCGTTTGGTCCCATATCATTCGAACCCAATTTTGTTTTCGTCTGAGATTCAAAAACTGGTTCTTCAACATTGATTGAAATCGCTGCAACAATGGATTTTCTTACATCAGAAGCATCAAAGTTTTTATTAAAAAATTCACGTATGGTTTTCACAAAAGCCTCTCTGAAAGCATTTAAATGGGTACCACCCTGCGTTGTATTTTGTCCGTTTACGAATGAAAAATACGTTTCAGTCTGTGATTTATCGGTATGTGTAATAGCAACTTCAATATCATTATCTTTCAGGTGAATAATCGGATAAAGTGTTTCATTTTCAAGTTCTTCATCCAACAAATCTTTCAAACCATTTTCAGAATAGAAAGTTTCGCCATTAAAAATAATTTTTAATCCCGGGTTCAGATATGCATAATTGCGGAGCATTCTTTCGATATACTCTTTTCTGAATTTATAATGAAGGAAAATCTCAGCATCAGGAGTAAACAAAATCTCAGTTCCGTTTCTGTCTGAAGTTTCTTTTTCTGCGTGTTCTTCGGTTATTAAACCTCTGGAAAATTCGGCAACCTTCATTTTACCATCACGGAAAGAACGTACACGGAAGTAATCTGAAAGTGCATTTACAGCTTTCGTACCGACACCGTTTAATCCTACAGATTTTTTGAAGGCCTTACTGTCATATTTACCTCCGGTATTCATTTTTGAAACTGCATCGACAACTTTTCCCAAAGGAATTCCACGACCGAAATCACGAATCATGACTTTTCCGTCATCTACTTTTATTTCGATTCTTTTACCCGATTTCATCCTGAATTCATCAATCGAGTTATCCAGAATTTCTTTCAGTAAAATATAAATACCGTCATCCGCAGACGAGCCATCGCCAAGCTTCCCGATGTACATACCGGGGCGCAAACGAATATGTTCCTGCCAATCGAGGGTTCTGATATTATCTTCAGAATAGATAGGTTGTATTTCTTGTGACATATATTATTTCAGCAAACATACAAAAGTACAAAATCGAGCAAAAATATCCGAATTTTTCAGTTTCAATTTATTAATATTTTTAGTTAATTTTAAATATTCCAATCAAATATTTCTTGAGATTTTGTCTGCAATATTTGAAAATTTCGCCTAATTTAGATTCATAAAGAATTTTTAAATGATACAACTTCCTTCTTCAAAACTTCCCAATGTAGGAACCACCATATTTACCCAAATGTCTCAATTGGCCAATCAACATCAGGCAATTAATCTTTCACAAGGTTTTCCCGATTTTGAAACAGATTCAGAATTACTGAACTTAGCAAATGATTTCATTAAAAAAGGATTCAATCAATACGCTCCTTTAGGCGGAATCATGGGTTTAAAAGAAGAAATTGCAAGAAAAATCGAAAATAGTCATCAAGCAATCTATCATCCCGAAACTGAAGTTACCATTACAGCAGGCGGAACTCAGGCAATTTTCACAGCGATTGCTGCTTTCGTACAAAAAGATGATGAAGTGATTATTTTTGAACCCGCATACGATTGTTACGAACCAACCGTAGAGCTTTTCGGAGGAATTGTAAAACGCTTTCAAATGAAAGCTCCGGATTATGAAATCGATTGGAATGTAGTGAAAAATTTAGTTTCAGAAAAAACAAAAATGATCATTCTGAATAATCCGAACAACCCTTCTGGAAAGATCTTAAAGGAAAATGATATTCAGAAATTAATAAAAATTGTAAAAGACACCAATATTCTAATTTTGAGTGATGAAGTCTATGAAAATATTGTTTTTGACGGCAATCAACATTTAAGTATTTGCAAATATCCCGAACTTAAAGAAAGAAGTATTTTAGTTGCATCTTTCGGGAAGTTATTTCACATCACAGGTTGGAAAATTGGATATTGCGCTGCTCCAAAAGCCCTTACTGATGAATTTAGAAAGGTACATCAGTTTAATGTTTTTTGTGTGAATACTCCACTTCAAATGGCGTTGGCGGAATACATGAAAAATGACGAACATTATAATCAACTGAATCAGTTTTTTCAGAAAAAAAGAGATTTTCTGAGACAGAGTTTAGCTCAAACTTCATTTGAACTTCTCGATTGTGAAGGAACTTATTTTCAGGCTTTGAAATACAATAAAATTTCAGATAAAAATGATTTTGATTTCGCTACAGAGTTAACGATTAATCATAAAGTGGCAAGTATTCCATTTTCAGCATTTTATAAAGACAAGCTGAATGAAAATGTGATTAGATTATGCTTTGCCAAAAAGAATGAAACTTTGGAAAAAGCGATTGAGAATTTAGCGAAGCTTTAATTGATTTTTTTTAAGATTTAAAATTGAAAAAAGGTAGCGCTCCTACGGAGCGTCCATTTCCTTCTGCAAAAAATATCCTACACAGGTATTGCTCCTCTGGAGTAATCACATTATTACTTAATCCATGCTCTTGAGTAATACCAAGAAACTTATTTAAATTTTAAATAAAATCTCTCTCAGATTGAGCTTATTACGCAGATAATAAAAATCCGCTCGATTTGCTAGATCTGCGAGAGATAATTTTGAATATTAATCCTGAGATTCTTCCTTCGTCAGAATGACAAACTGCTAAATTCTTACTTTTTAAAAGAACATTCCGCCAGAAACTTCAATTCTTTGTGCGGTAATCCAACCTGCATCATCGGTGCATAAAAAAGCTACTACTCCACCAATATCATCCGGCAAACCAGCTCTTCCTAAAGCAGTATTACCAGCAACCATAGCGTTTACATGTTCATCATCTCTTGTTCTTCCGCCACCAAAATCGGTTTCAATTGCACCCGGTGCAACAGCATTGACTTTAATTTTTCTTGCTCCTAATTCTTTCGCCATATATTTACTCAGTTGATCGATTGCCGCTTTCATAGAACCGTAAACCGACGAACCAGGCATTGCAAATCTCGCTAAACCTGAAGAAAGATTGATAATTCCGCCATTATCGTTCATAAATGGTAAAAATTTCTGAGTAAGGAAGAAAACTCCTTTAAAATGAATATCTACCATATCATCCAACTGTTCCTCAGTAACATTCGCAATCGGCATATACAAAGCCGTTCCGGCATTATTAATAAGAAAATCAATATTTCTGCTTCCCGTATTTTCTTCTAAATGGTCGCCTACATTTTTAACGAATTCATCGAATGATTTTACGTCTTTTGTATTCAATTGATAAGCAATGGCTTTTCTTCCTAAAGCCAGAATTTCAGCTACGGTTTTATCCGCTTCTTCTTTATTTGAATTGTAAGTAATAATTACATCCAATCCTTTTTCTGCAATTTTTAAAGCTGAGTTTTTTCCTAAACCTCTGCTTCCGCCTGTTACAAGGGCAATTTTTGTTCTGTTATTCATATTTGATTTTTTGATGGTACAAAGTTGAGCCAATTTCAAACGAATTTGTTTACTCCAATCAATCTGAAATTTGCAAAATTCAAATCAGGCACGAAATTCCATTGGAGCGAATGAAGTTTTACGTTTGAAAAAATTGGAGAAGTGAGCCACCTCTTCAAAACCTAAAGCGTAAGAAATTTCGGAAATATTCCAATTGGTTTGTTTTAATAATATTTTAGCTTCCTGAATCAATCGGTCTGCAATAAATTCAGTGGTTGTCTTTCCTGTTTTCTCCTTTAAATTTTTATTTAAATAATTCACATGAATCGACAACCGATCTGCAAAATCTTTAGCTACTTTCAATTGAATTCTTTGACTGGAAGACTCAATCGGAAACTGTCTTTCCAACAATTCGATAAATAAAGAAACCACTCTCACTGCTGCATTATGCGAATTTCCAACTTTTTCTGCGGGTTGTAATTTTTGTCCGTAATGAATCAGTTCTGAAACATAATTTCGAATCAAATCATATTTAAATTCATAATCAGAATCTATTTCTTTTTTGATTTTTCCAAACAGTAGATCAATTTCATCAGCCAGCTCGTCATCAATCTCAAAAACAGGAATGGTACCCGGTTGAAATAATGGCAAATCTTCAAGAATATTTTTCGAAGCATTTTTAGTGAAAAAATCCGCTGTGAAAACACAAAAGTTCCCAGACTGATCCTCATCTTCAGGTACATAATGATAAGGAACTTTCGGGGTTGCAAAAAGCAAAGCATTCTTTTTTATGGAGATTACTTTATCAGCATATTCTGCCCTGTTTCTTCCTCTGATTAAACTTATTTTATAATATTTTCTCCTGTTGTAAGGCATTTCAGAAGTTTTCTTGACATTGGCAATGGTCTGCGCAATATCAAACACATTAAAATGACCGATATCTTTGTGAAGACCTTTTGGGAAGATGCTTTCCATATCTTTTCCCAATCCTTTAGTCATTTCAAGATAAAAATCTTCCAGAGAAGCATGAGCTAGTTTTTCCATGATGCGGAATTTGTATAATTCAAATATAAAAATATATTATGAAACCGTTCCACCAACATTTTCAAAAACCCATTTTCCATTTTTAAATTCAACCCGATAATCTGCTGTTCCTCCAATTGCCCATTCATAAATATAAAATACATTGGGATTACTTTTGTCTTTTTTAATTTTAGAATAACCCCCATTAAAGACATCTGTAACTCTTACATAATAAGGTTGTTTTTCTCTATCTTCCGGAAATACCAAAACTTTTGCTTTTAGATTTATTCTTTGAAAATAATCACAGTCACTTTCAAAAGGCATAATAAAATAATCCATTTTATCTAAATTATCTCTTATCCCATCTAAAGGCTGATCGATCAAATTTTCATATAAAGTTGTAAATTTATTTTTCTCAGATTTAAAAAGCGGATTACGGTCTTGAAAATCATTAATTCCGTCTCCATCGGTATCTTTATTGTTAGGATTCAAACCAAAACAGTTCTCAAAAATATCTGTATACCCATCATCATCTGAATCTTTCTTTAAATCTTCCAGTTTAATTTTGAATAACTTCCCATCTTCAATAGCAGAATAATCATCATATCCCGGTAATCCTGGAACTTTTATGATTTTAACAAAGCTTCCCTCAAGTTGAAAACTACCATCTTTAACAATTGGATTCTGTTGTAATTTATTAAATTGATAATGACTGAAACTTAACCCTAGAAAATAAGCAGAAGGTTTGTCGTTTTTAATTTCTAAAAACCAATACCCCAATCCGTTTCTACCCAAAGCATATTTTACATTGTTTTCAGTGTGCTTAAATGAATAAAGAAATTGTCCGAAAAATTTTTCTTCAAAATCTGAAAATAGAGTCTTTTGATCCCGAAAGAATTTCTCGTCTTTCTCACTTGTATTACGAATATCACATCTTTCTAAGCTATCTTTTTTAAAGCTTCTGAAGTTTTTCAAATTTATAATTTCAAGATAGTCGGGTTTATTTTCTAAAATATCTTTTACAGTAAATGTTTTAGGCTCTTCATAAGTATTAAAATACTTTTCGTCTTCCTGAACAAAACATCTTTCCTCAAGGCTTTTTGAACACGAAAAAATCAGAAATAATAAAAATAAATATCTCATAAAATGTTTTTACTAATATATAAAAAAACGCTCCCAAATTCATGGAAGCGTATTTTAAAATACTATATAACTAACTTTTAATATTTTTAAACATTAAATCTGAAGTGCATTACATCACCGTCTTGAACGATGTATTCTTTACCTTCTACAGAAAGCTTTCCAGCTTCTTTTACTTTTGCTTCAGAACCATACGTTACATAATCATTGTATCTGATTACTTCCGCACGGATGAAACCTTTTTCGAAATCTGTGTGAATTACTCCCGCAGCTTGAGGCGCCGTCCAACCTTGTCCGATTGTCCAAGCTCTTACTTCTTTTACCCCTGCTGTAAAATACGTCTGAAGCTTCAATAAATCGTAAGCTTTTCTGATCAAACGGTTTACTCCAGGTTCTGTAAGACCTAATTCTTCCAAGAAAATTTCTCTTTCTTCGAAAGTTTCAAGTTCATTGATATCGGCTTCAATCTGAGCTGCTAAAACAACAATTTCAGCACCTTCACCTTTCGCCATTTCTTCAATTTTTGCGATCCACTCGTTTCCGTTTTTGATTGAATTTTCATCAACATTACAAACGTAAAGAACCGGTTTATTGGTCAAAAGTTGAACCTCACCAATGATTGATTTTGTTAAATCATTCACTGCAAATTCTCTTGCATTTTTACCATCTTCAAGATGTTTCTGAAGATTTTGAAGCGTTTCATACGTCAAAATATCTTCTTTCTTACCAGACTTAATGAACTTCTTCGCTTTTTCAACAGCTTTACCCACTGTTTCCATATCTTTTAACTGAAGTTCTATATCGATAATTTCTTTATCTCTCAAAGGATCTACAGAACCTTCAACGTGAATAATATTTCCGTTATCAAAACATCTTAAAACATGAATAATCGCTTCACACTCACGAATGTTTGCCAAGAATTTGTTTCCTAAACCTTCTCCTTTACTCGCTCCTTTTACAAGACCAGCAATATCTACGATCTCTACAACAGCAGGCAAAACTCTTTCAGGATTTACCAGTTTTTCAAGCTCAAATAATCTCTGATCCGGTACAGAAACCGTTCCTAAGTTAGGCTCGATAGTACAGAAAGGATAATTGGCAGACTGCGCTTTAGCATTGCTTAAGCAGTTAAAAAGAGTTGATTTACCTACATTCGGTAAGCCTACGATTCCACATTTCATAACGTTAGATTCAAAGTTTAAGGTTTAAAGTGTAGGTGATATTACCTTTCACTTTCAGCGTGCAAATATAGTGATTTTACGGTGAAATTCATAATAAAAAAATCCGCCAATAATCTGACGGATTTTCTAAAATATTTTTTCGTAAACTTATGTTTATGGATTATTCCCTGTCGCTTCTTGAGCCAGCGGAACATCATTAGGAGCAGATGCCATTGCACTGTCTAAGCTAAATAATGATTCGTCTGTAGCTCTGTCGCCACCCGCAATTTTCAGTTTATCTATTAAATTTGAAGCTAAAGTTTCCTCTTCAATCTGTTCCTGAACAAACCATTGCATAAAGTTCCATGTTGCCCAGTCTTTTTCTTCCAAAGCCAAATCTACAAGCCTGTAAATAGAGGTTGTATTGTCTACTTCATGTTTAAAAACACCATCGAAACAAGCCGATAAAGTTTCAGGATCTGCAGGCGGAGCCGGAATTGCTTCCACTTTTGGTTTTCCGCCTCTGTTTAAAACGTACTCCATAAATTTTATGGAATGATTTCTCTCTTCCTGAGCATGACGGTACAAAAAATTGGCAATTCCCTGATAACCTTTGTCATCTGCCCAAATTCCGTACGATAAAAATGTGTGTGAAGCGTGAATTTCTTTATTCATCTGGTCGCTCAATGCTTTTTCCAGCGCAGGTGAAAGTCTGTTGGTATTCATAATTGTATATTTAAATGTGATTATCATTAAGGATACAAAAATGATTCCGTGAAAAGTATTTTCTATATTTTTTTGAAAACTATAAAACACAATCAATTATAAATCATATACTTGACATCCTAATTTATAGTTAGTCTAAAATAAAATGATGAATAATTTCAAATATTATTTTTAAATTCAATAACATAAATACATATTATTTTTGAAAAATTAATGACAACAAAATCTAAAATTTTACTTTTAAAGAATTATAAGAACCTTGTTTACGGAATGTTTGCTCCTAAGGAGCAAACTTTGTAGCATAAATGCTAAGTTGTGATGGCGCGCTCCGTAGGAGCGCTACCTTTTCCAAAAAATATTCGTACTGATTTAACCTATTTCTTCGTCAGTTTTGCCAGATAAGAATCTTCATCCTGAATAACTTTTTCTATTTTAAAACCGTTATTTTCAGCAGCGTTTTTCAAAGTATTAAAATCAAGATACAGCCATTTGATGGGATCTTCAGACTCACCTTTGTAATGAACGATATAATCCAATTCACCATAATATCCTTCTGTTGGAATATAAACTCCGCCGTCTTCATCTGCATCGAACATGTATAAAATATCGGTACTGTCAATAAGGATCTGTCCGTTTTTATTTAGTAATGAATAAAGCTTTTTAAGATAAATATCAATTACTTTCAAGCTTTGAAAAATTCCGGTTCCGTTCATTAATAGAAGAATCGTATCGAAAGTTTCTCCCGAAAATTCAAGCATATTCTGAGCAGCCGCCTTTTGAATTCCTCTTGATTGACAAACCTCAATTGATCTTGGCGAAATATCTAAAGCAGTAACCTCTAAATTCCTTTCATTTTGAAGATATAACGAATGGGAACCAGCTCCCGCTCCGATATCTAAAACTTTTCCGTCAGCTAGTTTTAAAGTTTTCTTTTCAATCTTATTCATCTCTTCAAAACCTCTGAAAAGATATTCTACCGGAAGCTCATCGAGTTCGGAAATTGAAGTTTCAGTCTGCAGATCTTCAGGATCTTCATTGTGAAAATAATCCCAGATTGCGCGTCCCATTAAGTCTTTCATAGTGGTAATTGTGGGTGCAAAGATAATGGTTTAAACTTTTCTTTAAACTTTTAATTATATTTGAATTGTAAATGTAAATAAAGACCATGTCCAAAATACTATTGTTCAGTTTGATATTTCATAGTTTGTTTTTTCAAAGTCAAAAATTAAATGGTGATTTACAGTTTAGAAAAAATGATAAGCTTGATCAAAAGTTTAGCTCTGAAGAAAGAAACAGAATTATTTATAATATTTTACCAATTAAAGACTCTGAAGATTTAGTTACTATAAGAATTCTATTTCCTCGACAAATAATCGAATTACGTAAAAATAAAAACAATAAATATTTCGGATTTGTCATTAATAAAACGACGCAATATAATTATTCAAAAAGAGATAGAAATGAATTAAAAAACACTGTTGAATTTTTCCAAAAAACACCCATTGAAGAAGATAAAATAAAAGAATTGATGAACAAACTTATTTTATCTGATCAGAATAATTTACCTACTGATTCTCTTATTGAAAATTGGAATAGAAACTATCTGCATTGTAATAAAGTTAATTTTCAGTTTAAAACATTAAACAACATACAAGAACAGGAATACAATTGTCCATTGCAACAAGACGAAGAAAAACAAACAATAAAAATTATTGCCGAAAACATTCGGTTTGTTCAAAGCCAATTAAAATTAGATTCAATTTATAGCACTTTTGAAAATATTTTACCACTAGGTAAAAGTTACTCATATGATGGATATCGAATGATGTATAAATTGACAAAGAAACAAAATGAAATTCGAGAAAAATATAAACCGTATCGTGAATATTTAAAATCACACAAAGATTCAATTGACCATTATTTAGAAAGCTTTATTCGAAATATCAATTTAAAATCAAAAAAAATAAATTGTTTTGAAACATACCATCTCGAATTCTCAAAAAAAGGAAATTTAAAAAAGATTTCAGTAATGGATTCTGATAAACCTAAATTGAAAGACGCACTTGGTTTGAAGGATTTTTTAGAGGATAAGAAAGAAATTAGAAGGTGTAAAAAAGTTATAAGAGAAATATTTGTAAATACAGATTTGTCATGGCTTAATTTAAAATTTAGCTTAAACAGATCAATCAGTTTTGATTTGTATGGAAATCCGCAATTGTCAGATAATACTATTTATTAAAGTGAAACTAATTGCAATTCCTATCACTATCATCCATATTTTCTATTTTTAAAACCATTCCACTCCTTCAAAATTTCCCTAACTTGTCTTTTCTAAAAACGAGATTCATCTCATGACAGATAAACATTTAAATTTTCAACAGGGATTTACCTTCAGCAAACATATTCCGGAAGACATTTCACATTTTGAGAGGGTTTTTGATGTGTTCAAAGATTTGTTGACCCACACTTCAGGAGATATTGAGGAAGCTTTTGAGTGGCTCGATATGCTCGATAAAGAATACGACATTTTCACCGACGAATATACGCTTGAAGATTTTGAAGAAGACTTAAGAAAGCGAGGCTACATCAAAAAAGAAGACGATTCCGAAGATGAAAATTCTGGAACCGGAAAAGGTAAAAATATTCTTACAGCCAAACTGGAAGCCGCTTTACGAGAATATGCTTTAGACCAGATTTTTGGAAAGCTTAAAAAAAGTGGAATTGGAAATCATAAAACCAACAAATCAGGAGTTGGCGACGAACGAGATGGTGAAAACCGAAATTTTCAATACGGCGACGATCTTTCTACCGTCAATATGACTGAAAGCTTGAAAAACGCACAAATCAACAATGGAATTTCAGATTTGCGAATGACCGAAGACGACCTCATTGTAGAAGAAACCAAACATAAAGCTCAAATGAGTACGGTTTTGATGATCGACATCAGTCACTCGATGATTTTATATGGTGAAGACAGGATTACGCCTGCCAAAAAAGTGGCAATGGCTTTGGTAGAACTGATCAAAAGAAAATACCCAAAAGATTCCATCGATATTATTGTTTTTGGAAACGAAGCTTGGCCGATAAAAATCAAAGACCTTCCCTATTTGCAGGTCGGTCCGTATCACACCAATACCGTTGCAGGATTAGAATTGGCAATGGATATTCTGCGTAGAAAAAGAAATACCAACAAACAGATCTTCATGATTACCGACGGAAAACCAAGTTGCCTGAAACTTCCAACTGGTGAATATTACATGAACAGTGTCGGTTTAGACCAGAAAATCATTTCCGAATGTCTCAATAAAGCTGCACAAGCCAGAAAATTGAAAATCCCAATCACAACTTTTATGATTGCCCAAGATCCATATTTACGGCAGTTTGTAAATGCATTTACCGCTCAAAATAAAGGAAAAGCTTTTCTTACAGGACTTTCAGGTTTAGGACAAATGATTTTTGAGGATTACGAGAAGAATAGAATTAAGAGAATATAAAGCTGGATGTTGGGTGTCTATAAAGTTTACAAATAAATATTTGGCAAAATTTAATAATAAAGTCATCGTTTTATTTCTTAATTAGCTTAACCTCCAGCTTCATTCATCCAACACCCAGCCATTAATAACAATATCATTACAAAAAATGAAAAACGATACAACATTCAAAGAATTAAAAAAATCAGGATATACAGATAAAACAATTAGTCAGGAAATTCAGGCTAATTTAATTGCAAAAATTAAAGCAAAAGAACCCGTTTTTGAAGGACTTTGGGGTTATGAAGATTCTGTAGTTCCACAATTGAAAAAGGCAATTTTAGCGGGACATCATATCAATTTATTAGGTTTACGCGGACAGGCAAAAACCAGAATCGCAAGAAGCATGGTCAATCTTTTAGATGAATATATGCCGATCGTAAAAGGTTCTGAAATTAATGATAGTCCGTTTCAACCGATTTCAAAATTTGCGAGAGATCTGATCGCTGAATTGGGTGATGAAACTCCAATTTCTTGGGTTCACCGTTCGAATCGTTTCTTTGAAAAACTGGCAACTCCGGATGTAAATGTTGCCGATTTAATTGGAGATATTGATCCTATTAAAGCAGCAACTTTAAAACTACCCTATTCTGACGAACGTGTTTTACATTATGGAATGATCCCGAGAGCGAACCGTTCGATTTTTGTTTTAAATGAATTGCCCGATTTACAGGCTAGAATTCAGGTTTCTTTATTTAATATCTTGCAAGAAGGTGACATTCAGATTCGTGGATTTCAATTGAGAATGCCTTTGGATATTCAGTTTGTATTTACGGCAAATCCTGAAGACTACACCAATCGTGGAAGCATCGTAACGCCTTTAAAAGACAGAATCGGATCGCAGATTTTCACGCATTATCCGAAAACCATTGCTTTAGCAAAACAGATTACCGAACAGGAAGCTCTGGTTTCTGCCCAAGATAAAGCACAGATTCAAATTCCTGATTTGGCAAAAAATCTTTTGGAAGAAGTTGCTTTTGCAGCCCGTGACAGCGAATATGTAGATGCAAAAAGTGGCGTAAGTGCTCGTTTGTCAATCAGCGCAATGGAAAACTTGGTCGCTGCAGCAAAATTACGTCTGATAGAAACCGGAGCCGATAAAACTACCGTTCGTCTGCTTGATTTCATGTCGATTATCCCTTCAATTACCGGAAAGATAGAATTGGTTTACGAAGGAGAACAGGAAGGCGCAGATTATGTAGCTAAAATATTAATTGACAAAGCGGTAATGATACAGTTTGAAAGTATTTTTCCACGCATTTCAAAATTAGAGAAAGAAGGCATCAAAACTCCTTACACTGATTTGATTAAATGGTTTAATAAAAATCATTTGGAACTCAATTACACCGATACCGACGAAGAATTCTATGCAAAACTGAATAAAATTGCGCCATTGACAACTGTTGTAGAAGAAAACGCTTCTGAACTCAGCGAGGAAAATAAGAATTTCTGTAAAGAATTGGTACTTTGGGCTTTGACGATTAGTAAAAAGCTAGATAAGTCTGAAAATTCAGCGACCTATACTTTTGATTCTGCAGATGTAAGACAGTTATTCAGAAATTAATTTTTGAAATAATTAAAGACAATATAATTACTCAACACTTTGAGAAGGTATGTTTGTCTTTTGTCACCTGCTCCATCGGAGCAGAACCTGTGTAGAATAAATTGACAGAATTACAAAGTGGCGCTCCGTAGGAGTGCTACCTTTGTTTTCAGCCTAAAAACAATACTATTATTTTTTCTAAAAACCATTCATTCTAAATTGTATATTTGTCAGAAATTAAAGCACAATTTTGGAACTACAGGAACTTTTTGAACGTTTAGCGATACTTTGCATATCAATCTTCACTCTTTATTATTTTTCAAATAGAAACCGTAACATCAGATTACATCCTCTTTTGGGATTGATCAGCATTTGTACATTTTTTATGTGTTTGGTTTTTACCAAAGCAGAATATAGCCTCGGCGTGGGTTTTGGTCTTTTTGCCATCTTCTCGATCCTGCGTTTCAGAACGGAAACCTTTACTATTCAGACGATTGTTTTCCTGTTTGTTTCAATCACACTTTCACTGTTAGACGGACTTTTACCTATTAAAAATTTAGAAATTCTTTTAGGGATCAACATTTCGATTGTTGTAATTTATTTGATCTTAAATTATTTCGAAAAAAAATCTCCTATCGTTTCTGAAAAAAATTCGATTGAAGTTATTTCTTCATTAGATTTTCTTCAATTGGAAGAAGCAGAACGAAAAAGAGTTTTAACTGAAAAAACAAAATTGAAAAACTTTAGCTATAATATTAAAACCATTAATCTGAATGATAATATTGTGATTTTAAAGGTTTCACATTAATAATTTCATCGACTTTTTCATATTTCTCTTTTACCTAAATGATAAATACTTTTATGTAAAAAATTTAGCCCGCAAAGAATGAATTACTAAGTTAATGCAATGATTATGTTTTCAAGCTTTGCGAAGCAAATTTTATTTGCCTTTGCATCTTTAAATTTGAGCTGAATAAATAAATCTTTGCGTGTATAAAATTTATAAACATTTATAAAATATTTATTTTAAAGCCTAACCAATTTTAATGGTTTAACTTTTTGAATAAAATGAGTTTTTTCACCACGCATTCTATGACAAAAAGCAAATAAAAACCGTTAAAATTTAAG